>JARXRR010000115.1:0-3988 GCA_033792355.1 Chromatiaceae bacterium AAb-1 | reverse complement strand
GTTATATATGATTATCTTATTACTAATAATGAAGATTTTAAGAAAATGGCAGCATTGAGCTAGCTCAGAAAGAGATATTATGAGTAGAACAATCATTGTAACTGGTGGTGCAGGCTTTATCGGTTCTGCTGTAGTAAGGCATATTATTACAGATACTGATGATCGTGTTGTAAATATCGATAAGTTAACCTACGCTGGCAATCTCAAATCACTTGCGGCTATTTCGCAGAGCAAGCGTTATATTTTTGAACTGGTTGATATTTGTAATCGAGCTGAGTTGGAGCGTGTTTTAGCGCATTATAAGCCAGATGCTATTATGCATCTGGCAGCAGAAAGTCATGTTGACCGCTCTATTGATGGCCCTGCAGCGTTTATTGAAACTAATATTGTTGGCACCTATACTTTGCTGGAGGCCGCCCGCACTTACTGGAAAGATTTACCGGCAGAACGTAAGTCTGCATTTCGCTTTCATCATATTTCTACCGATGAGGTTTATGGCGATTTGCACAGAATTGATGATCTTTTTACTGAAACGACGCCGTATGCACCCAGCAGTCCTTATTCTGCCAGCAAAGCCAGTTCAGACCACCTGGTACGTGCCTGGCATCGTACCTATGGCTTGCCGGTGATTGTGACCAATTGTTCCAATAACTATGGTCCTTACCATTTTCCGGAAAAACTTATTCCACTGATGATTTTAAATGCATTGGCTGGTAAACCATTGCCAGTGTATGGTAAGGGTAATCAAATTCGTGACTGGTTGTATGTTGAAGACCATGCCCGTGCTTTATATAAGGTGGTAACTGAAGGTAGAGTAGGGGAAACCTACAATATCGGTGGCCATAATGAAAAACAGAATATTGAAGTAGTGCGTACTATTTGCTCACTGCTCGAAGAACTTGCGCCAAATAAGCCTGCAGGTGTGGCTAAGTACGAAAATCTGATTACCTATGTAGCCGACCGTCCTGGACATGATTTACGCTATGCCATTGATGCCAGCAAAATTGAGCGTGAACTGGGTTGGAAGCTTCAGGAAAGCTTTGAATCCGGCTTGCGAAAAACCGTACAGTGGTATTTAAACAATAAGGAATGGTGGCAAGCGGTGTTAGATGGCAGCTACAAGCTGGAACGATTAGGGCAAGGGAGCTGATACAGATGAAAGGTATTGTTCTGGCTGGAGGTTCGGGTACACGGTTGTATCCAATAACGCGCGGTGTATCCAAACAATTATTGCCGGTTTATGATAAACCGATGATTTACTACCCGTTGTCTGTGTTGATGCTGGCAGGGATACGTGACATTCTTATTATTACCACACCAGAAGATCAGGTTGCATTTCAGCGCTTGCTGGGTGATGGAAGTGACTTTGGCATTAACCTTTCTTATGCTGTACAACCAAGCCCTGATGGCCTTGCACAAGCATTTATAATTGGTGAGCAGTTTATTGGGAATGACAGTGTCTGTCTGATGCTAGGTGATAATATTTTTTACGGTCAGGGGTTCAGTCCATTACTCAAATCTGTTGCAGCAAGAACAGATGGTGCAACAGTGTTTGGTTACAGGGTAAAAGATCCTGAGCGTTTTGGCGTGGTAGAGTTTGATTCTGGTGGTAAAGCCATATCAATTGAAGAAAAGCCAACGAAGCCTAAATCGAATTACGCTGTTACAGGGCTGTATTTTTACGATAACAATGTTGTTCAGGTTGCAAAGTCAATCACACCCTCGTCAAGAGGAGAGTTGGAAATTACGGCTGTCAATCAGGTATATCTCAATAGTAATAAGTTAAATGTTGAACAGTTAGGGCGTGGTTTTGCCTGGTTGGATACTGGCACTTATGACAGCCTGCTTGAGGCTGGTGCTTTTGTGCAAACTATCGAGCATAGACAAGGATACAAAATTGCTTGTCTTGAAGAAATAGCATTTAAAAATGGTTGGCTTGCTGCAAGCTGTATTGAAGATGTTGCTGCGACAATGAATAAGAATAGCTATGGTAATTATTTACTGAGTGTGATTTCTGGGAAATTTTGAATGAGTTTATTTAATTGGATCAATTTCACAGCTATCGGTGATATCAGAGGCCAGTTAGTTGTTCTCGAGCAACAACGAAATGTACCATTTGAAGTCAAGCGGGTGTATTACCTGACTGGCTTGGATCCCAAAACACCAAGGGGGTTTCATGCGCACAAGCAATTGTGGCAATTGGCTATCTGTGTGCAAGGAAGTTGCGACATGGTGTTTGATGATGGCATAGAAAGACAGTCAATTAACATGTCTTCTTCGTCTGGTGGATTGTTGATTGAGCCAATGATTTGGCATGAAATGTATAACTTTTCTAAAGATTGCGTATTTTTAGTGTTAGCAAGTGATTATTATGATGAATCGGATTACATACGTGACTTTAATGAATTTAAAAGGTTAGTGAGTAAATAATGTTCATACACCCATTGAGTGATGTAAAAAGTAGTCATATCGGTAAAAAAACAAATGTTTGGCAGTTTGCAGTCATTTTTGCTGAAGCCAAAATTGGTGAAAACTGTAATGTTTGTGCGCACACATTGATAGAAAATGACGTCATTGTTGGTAACAATGTGACAATTAAGTCTGGAGTATATCTGTGGGACGGCATAACCATAGAAGATAATGTGTTTATCGGGCCTAACGCCACTTTCACGAATGACAAAACTCCTCGCTCAAAAATATATCCGCAGACGTTCTTACGGACAGTTATTCGGCAAGGGGCGTCAATTGGAGCGAATGCAACCATACTACCTGGTATTTCAATAGGTAAGAGCGCTATGGTTGGTGCAGGTGCAGTTGTCACACAATCAGTGCCGGATTATGCTGTTGTGGTTGGGAATCCAGCCAGAATAATTAAATACATGCAGGAATAAAATGATCCCTTTTCTAGATTTAAAGGCAATTAATCATCAATATTCAAATGAATTAAAAGCTGCAGCTGGACGTGTTATTGATTCTGGCTGGTATATTATGGGCGAAGAACTTAAAGCATTTGAACATGAGTTTGCTGAATATTGTGGTACTAAGTATGCTATTGGAGTAGCAAACGGGCTGGATGCACTGGTTTTAGTTCTACGGGCATGGAAAGAGCTTGGCAGGCTAAAAGACGGTGATGAAGTTATCGTTCCTGCTAATACATATATAGCCTCTGTTTTGGCTATTACTGAGAACCGGTTAAAGCCAGTGCTCGTGGAACCTGATGAGCGGACCTATAATCTTTGTCCTGAGAAAGTAAAAGCTGCTATTACGCCGAATACAAAAGCAATACTACCTGTTCATCTTTATGGTCTAATTTCTCCTATGCCGGAGTTAATGCAGTTAGCAAATCAACATAACTTACTTGTACTTGAAGATTGTGCACAAGCGCATGGTGCAAGCATTAATAGGAAAAAAGCTGGTAGTTTTGGGCATGCGGCGGGTTTCAGTTTTTATCCCGGTAAAAATCTTGGAGCCTTGGGTGATGCTGGTGCAGTAACCACAAATGATGATGAACTGGCGAATGTCTTACTTGCATTACGTAACTATGGTAGCCACAAGAAATATGAAAATCTATATCAGGGAGTAAATAGTAGACTGGATGAAATTCAGGCTGCTATGTTAAGAGTTAAATTGAAATATCTGGATCGTGAAACTGCACTGCGTAGACAAGTTGCTACAAAGTATATTACGGGGTTAGAGCATACTTCGTTGCAGTTACCCATGTTTGATACAGCCGAATCACATGTATTCCATCTATTCGTAGTCAGAGTAAAGAACAGAGAACATTTACAAGCTTTTCTTAACAAGGATAATATTCAGACGCTTATTCATTATCCTATACCACCTCATCAGCAGCAAGCCTACCACTCTTTAGCTATTTCACAGTTAACTGAAACTGAGTTAATTCACAAGCAAGTATTAAGCTTACCAATTAGTCCTATTTTAGACGAAAATAATATTGAACGCATAATTTCTGCACTGTGTATGTATG
>JARXRR010000089.1:0-10374 GCA_033792355.1 Chromatiaceae bacterium AAb-1 | reverse complement strand
GTCCATCCTCAGAAAGGATATACCCTTTCGACTGGAGATATTCAATTTCTCGAGCAAAATAACTCCCGACACGTGCAGAGTATCCATTATTAGATAGAATAATGTTATCTCCCTTCTCTATAGTTCTATCTAGAAATTTAACATTAGCTGCCCATCTCTCAGATTCAGACATATTATTCCAGACAGATTCTGGAATTTGATAACGCCGCGCACCCATTTCCTCAGAAATATGAACATAATTAGGATAAGAACCAAGTACAGTATCTCCAGTTTCTCTCTTAGCCGTAGCCAGCCCTTGATCAAATCCTGCGTTATCTACTCTGTTATAAAAATCCATCTCCCCATTTACTGAATTAGTATTCTTATTAGCAGTCTGTCCTGCACTATCCCCCTCTTTCTTCAGGTATTGCTTAATCCCCTGATAAGCATCCCCTGCAGCGCCTATCCCTTCCTTAATAACCTGCTTGCCAGCATCAATAACAATTTTCCTGCCTGACGCTGCCCACCCAGCCATTCCCAATGCATCTGACAAGGGTATCCTATTCAGGATGTCTTCCTGCATCTGCGTAATAATATAAGCCGCTTCTGCTTTTCTTTCTGGATTCGAGATATCCAGCGACGAAATACTATTTATATCCGATTTCAGCTTTTCCAGCGCAATGATTGCCGCCAGAGGATCAAGCCCATCTGCCTGGGAAGCCATAACAACTCCCCGGATTTCATCAGCATAAACCGTTAATGCACCTGGTTTTAATTGTTCATCCTCTAAAGACTTGACGCCTGCATTTTCTATAATGCTATCCAGCTCCGTGGCAAACTGCGCGATTTGCTCGGCTTTTTTAGCTTCATCATTGCCTTTAATGCCATCAAGTCCACCATCAAATGCTGCCGAAAACTCAGCCAGTAATTGTTGGCGCTCCTCTTTTGATAAACCGGTTAATCCCAGTGCATCTGTCACGTAGGTCACACTGTCTGCAACCGCATCCACAAGCTGCTCCAGGTGTTTATTCTGGATGGTGACATCCAAATCCCCCTTAGTGCGCTCGATGCTGTACAGCTCTTTGTCGATGTTATCCACATCGCGGTTCAGCCCTTCCGGCTCGGTTTCTTCACCTCCGACGATGATGGTGCCGTTACCTATCGTGGCTAAGGTTTTGCCCTTGCCATAGCTGCTGCCCTGGTGGATACCCACGTTGGTGGTGCCGGAAGACTGGTTTTCCCCTTTGCTGTCCTGTGGCTGGTTAGTCACTCCGGTCTGCTCCGGTTTGGCCGGCACCGGCGTATCCCCCAGCATTACATTGGTGTTCAGGGAGAGGCTACTGTTACTGCTGTAGTAAGTGTTGGTCAGGGTGAGCACCGCCCGGAATGAGCGACAAATTCTTAGGGAAAGAATTTGAACAGCTTTAGCTGGCCCGCAGGGCTGAGGGTATGGATTGCCCGAAGTAACGCGCGCAGCTCATTCAGGTGTGAACGCCCGGACAGGGGATGTCCGGGCCGGGTGACGATTATCAGGGATGTGGTTTCTCAGAACTAGGCTACAGCGCTTAGTAAAAACCGAATGCCGCTAATTCCTGCCTGAAAAACAAGAATTCAGATTTTAAAAGAACAAAAGCAGCAAAAAATCCGGCCAAATTGCCAGAGTAGTTACTGCTAACAAACGGAAGTTGATTAAACCTTAAACAAAATCCGATTGTTTTTACCCGACCCCGGTGTGTGAACGATGCGAATAGGACACCTTCTATGCCATTCGTGGGGATTCGTCAGGGACACCATACCAACGTTTAATTCTCATGAAAATTATAGATTTCTTATTTCTGGCATTGAATTGTGGATGTAATTGTATGTTTCAATTACTGATTTGAAGTCAATAATATCACCATTCATAAGTGCATCTTGGCACAAAGATCTCAACCATTCAGTGCCAGACACAGATAGATGCTCTTGCCAATGCTCTTTTAATATTTCGCTTGGGCTAAAATTACCACCAACACTTCCAAAACCTCGTCCTTCAAGCATTACTAATGGCATTTTAGTATTACTCATATCCATCCATACCTCATATGGATGTTCCTTTTTAATATCTGAATTTTTATATCCTCTCCCTAAAACATAATATAGCTTTTTCATTTACTACCCCCCAGAATTAGATTTAACTGGCGTAGTCCATACTTTTTCTGGTGGAATAACATCCGTGATAATCTCAGAAACCCCTCCAGATGTCTTTCCACCAGGAATAAAATTATCATTAGCCCCGCTATTATTTTTAGAAGGTAATCTTGGATTTAAGCTTGTTGGATTATCAACATCTATTCTTATAAGATTTTGTCCATTCCAAGTATCAACACCAAAGAGTTCGCCTAACCTTTTAGAATCACCCCCAGTATCAAGAATAGCCTGATTCATTTCTTTTGATGTTGTCATAAACTGACCATCGGGGCGACCAAGAGGGTAATTGTTATTTAAAGCTGGTTCAGCATACTTTTTAAAGTCTGTTTCAGTCATCAAATAAGATCCTCCTCGATCCAGATCATTCAATAAAGTTGGTGATAGTCCTATTTCTTCAACTTTGCTACCAGCTTTACCAAAAGATTTCAGTGCTCCCCCGGCAGCTACAGCAGCACCCTCAACACCCACAAAATAACTGGCAATAACACCTTGCTCTACCCCCACAGCTCCTGCAAAGGTCTGCGGACTGCCAAAAAGTGTATTATCCCCTATCAACGAATGGTACGACGAACCCTCAAAGGGATTGGAGATTAACCCTAAAGTCGCTGCTTTCCCTAAAAACTGCACACCCTGCCAGCTTTCATTAACAACCGAAGCCGCTGTCCAGCCTGCATAGTCTAACAAGCCTCCTTCAGCAGCCCCCATTCCTAACCCAAGGCTACTATAAGCCATTTCACGCTGCCACTGCTGGAAGCGTATTTCAGATTCATAATCTGCATCCACGCCAATCCAGCCGTCATTACTACCATTCCCGCCAGCAGTTTCCCACCCCTGAATAATGCCGTCTATCCATCGTTCATTTGCAGCTTGCTGCCGAGCCTCTTCCTGCGCTTGTTGCTGCGCCAGCTTATCACTCGCCTCAAGCTGATAGTCTTCATACCCTTTCTCTGGCATTGGCGGCGCATCCCCCGGCTCCCCAAGCTCTGGCAGGACCAGCTCTTGTGCCAGCAAGCTCTCAGCTTCCCGCTGGTTTATGTCCTCTGCTTTTTCGGCTATCTGCTGCCCGGTGGTATCCTTACCCTCTACACTGTCCGATGCACCTTGCTGCAAGTTATCCGCAGCATCAGCCACATTCCCCGCCAGCTCCGGGGAGGCTTTGTTCAGGGTATCAATAACACTGTCAACCGCATCCACAAGCTGCTCCAGGTGTTTATTCTGGATGGTGACATCCAAATCTCCCTTGGTGCGCTCGATGCTGTACAGCTCTTTGTCGATATTGTCCACATCGCGGTTCAGCCCTTCCGGCCCGGTTTCTTCACCTCCGACGATGATAGAGCCGTTACCTATCGTGGCTAAGGTTTTGCCCTTGCCATAGCTGCTGCCCTGGTGGATACCCACGTTGGTGGTGCCGGAAGGCTGGTTTTCCCCTTTGCTGTCCTGTGGCTGGTTAGTCACCCCGGTCTGCTCCGGTTTGGGCGGGACCGGCGTATCCCCCAGCATTACATTGGTGTTCAGGGAGAGGCTACTGTTGCTGCTGTAGTAAGTGTTGGTCTGGGTGAGCACCGTCCGGAATGAGCGACAAATGCTTCGGGAAAGAATTTGAACAGCTATAGCTGACCTGCAAGGCTGAGGGTATGGATTGCCCGAAGTAACGCACACAGCTCATTCAGGTGTGAACGCCCGGACAGCGGATGTCCGGGCTGGGTGACGATCATCAGGGATGTGTTTACTCCGAACCCTGTTCAGAAAATAATGCCAATATGCTTTTAAAACTATTGATTTATATAAGCTTTAGCTTATTGCTGGCGTGGAGTCGCTGGTTTAGTCGCTTTGCTACAAAGCCTGCAAAACCTTTTTATGCCAAACCCATTACAACAATATTGCCTGCTAAACATTACTGCAAAAACCGGAAAAAGCCGCAATGGATGGTGGACAAAGTGCTCTATCTTGCAGCCCTATCCGGTTACGGTGCCGGTAAAGTAGCTGAACTCTTTAACCAGCGCTACGGCCATAACGGTGACAGTGTGGGTAAAACCTTTGTGTATTACCAGATGAAGGAAAAACAATATCAGATACGCATTCTGCGGCGGAACATTAAAAACAAACCGCCCAGAGCCGTGCCCATCAACCAAAGCTGGGGTATGGATTTAACCACGGTAACGCTGAGCAAACAGCAAAAACTCATTCTTGGAATTGTCGATCACGGTTCAAGGCTGAGTATTGCGTTGCGGGAATTAAAGTCTAAACATTCCGATATGCTGTTGCTCGAAATCTGCCAGGCGATAAAACAATTCGGCTTTCCTAAGTTTATTCGCACCGATAACGAGGCCTGTTTCACGTCCAATACGTTTAAGCTGGCATTAAAGCTGCTGGGAATACGGCACCAAACCTCTGACGTTGCCAGCCCGTGGCAAAATGGTCGCATTGAGCGATTTTTTGGTACGTTTAAACAGAAATGGCAGCAGTTAAACTTCGCTGGCTGTGAGCTGCAAACCGAGCTGGCGATTTACCGGGCCTGGTACAATCAGGTGCGAACCCATTCCAACCTTGGCGGCTTAACGCCAGCCGAAGTCTGGAAAGGTAAGCAAAATAATAACGCAGAGCAGGCGCAGTGGGTTAGTGCCTGGCAGGGGGTGTTATGTGGTTACTATGTGCCTGATTAGCAGCCCCAGTTTTTCGGCAAGGTAAAAAACAGCATTCGCACAGAATGCCACCTTCCCCTGCCTGAAAAACAGAAAAGCGGCTAACCAAAGGTAACAGACATAAAAAAATCCGGCTAAGCAGCCAGATTTTTTACAACTAACAACCGGAAATTGATTAAATATCCAACAAAATCCGGTTGTTTTTATACAACCCAAGCGTGTGAACGATATGAACGGGACAACGAAATAATTAGCTGATATCACTGAACAATCTAGGATCTATCGGATGTGGCCAATCTATCCCCCCCAAAGTTACGCCTTCCAACTCCATTTCATTTTCATTGACTATCATGCAGTTAAACACACCACCGAAAGGGAAATCTGGATGATCGAAAGCATAACTCCACATTCGAACTTCAGGTACTTCGGAAAGTGGATAATTTAACTTTATAGTTGAAAAAAAACCAACCCCGGTTTCCTCCCAACCAACACTTTCTGCCTCACTTATACGCTTTTTAATTGCTCTGCTTAGCTTGTCTTCACCACGAAAGATGAGTTCAAGCGCTAGAATTTCCTGTTGTCGTAGCACGATCAAAACTCCTTTTTCGCAATAGATGAAATCCTGAAGGTTCCATCTATCACTCTACCTTGTATAGTCACAGGAGTATCACCAACTTTTACTGTCACCCAAGAACCGGTCTGATAGTTTTTGTTAGCAATCTGCTGTGCTGCCATCTGTAGTTCTTTCAACGCAGCTTCAGGAGATCCAAATTTATCCAAGAGCTTTGTCGGCGTATCACCACCTCTTCCAAATAAGTGGTGAATATCGTTATTGTTGTATTGAGTAATGACAACATCCAAAGCCGGATTACCATTAAACCCTATAGACGCTTTATCCGGAACAACATTGCCCACATCATCAAACTTTGCTGCTTTGCCCAATATAGAAGCCGTACCCAACAAGGCTGTAGGCTCCCAGATATAGCTTCCTATTTCACCTACATCACGACCTAAAGCTCCAGCTACTGTTGCTGGATTACCAAACAACTTATCTGTGCCAATAAGTGAATCATAATTTGCAGTGAAAGGGTTATCACTATCGGACCATCCCATAGGATATGAGTAAACGTTACCGACAAACTGTAATGTCTGATATGTCGCATCCAGTAAGCTCGCACCGCCCCACAAGAAAGCATCCCCAATGCCTCCAATAGGGGCATCAGCTGGCAAGCCAAGGCTCAAACGTAACTGAGCATTTTGATTCTGATAAAACGCTATTGCACTTTCATAATCCGCATCTGAACCAATCCAGCCATTACCGCCATTGCCAGAGGCAGACTCCCATCCCTTAATATACCCATTCTGAAAGGCTTCCTCCGCTGACTGCTCTCCTGCTGCAAAATTCCCCTCTTGCAGGCTTTTCAAAGCGGTCAACTCACTGACCTGCTCATCAAAGCTCTTGCCGATAAGCTCCGGCGCATCCCCCGGCTCCCCCAGCTCTGGCAGGATCAGCTCTTGTGCCAGCAAGCTCTCAGCTTCCCGCTGGTTTATGTCCTCTACTTTTTCGGCTATCTGCTGCCCGGTGGTATCCTTACCCTCTACACTGTCTGATGCGCCTTGCTGCAAGTTATCCGCAGCATCAGCCACATTCCCCGCCAGCTCCGGGGAGGCTTTGTTCAGAGTATCAACCACCTCGACGACTTTATCCGCTATCTTTTCAAAATCCGCCGCAATTTGCTTGCGACCCTCTTCACTGAGCAACCGGTGGTCTACCGTCAGCTCGATATTGCCCTGCTGGCGGTCGACGTTGTAGATGTCTTTGGTCAGGTTAGCAATATCCCGGTTCAGTCCTTCCGGTTCAACCACTTTGCCACCAACCTTGATACTGCCCTGGCCTACTGTCGCCAGCGTTTTGTCCAGGCTCTGGCTACTAGTGTTCTGGTAGCTGTAATTGCTGCTGTTCAGCGCCAGGTTGGTGTTGCTCTGGGTTGGGTCACCGGGGTTAGCCTGGCTGCTTACGGCCACATTGGCACTGACACCGACACTTTGGTTGCTGCTGTAGCTGCGGTTGGTTAAGTGCTCGATGTTCAGGCTGCCGGTACTGAGATTCAGCTTGCCGGTATCCAGACCGTTCTCATCCATGGCCGCAATCAGTCCGCCTATCAGGTCGGTATGGCCGGCAACGTTGACATCGACTTCACCACCGGTGATGCTGCTGATGACGGTTTCCGTACTCTGGTGGCGGCCACTGCTGGGTGAAGCCCGTCTCGAAGAAAGCGAGGGCGCGCAGCTTTCTTAGGGCTGAACACCCGGACAGAGGACGTCCGGGCCGGACTGACAATCATCAGGGATGTGGTTTCTCATGACTTGATAGGTACTACTCTTAGCGAAAAACTAATGCCGCTAATTCTTGCCTGAAAAACAGAAATTCAGCTTGTAAAAGAACAAAAGCAGCAAAAAATCTGGCCAAATTGCCAGAGTAGTTACTGCTAACAACCGGAAGTTGATTAAATATCCAACAAAATCTGTTTTTTTACTCGCCCCCGGTGTGTGAACGATATGAACGGGACAACGGGACACCAAATTCACTCAACATATAGTATATCGATCAGTTCTTCTAAGGTTCTTCCTTCTTCATTAACTACATAGCTTTCGTCAAAACCGACTTCCAAAAGGTAGTCTGAGCACAATTCTCTTAAGTCGATTGCATCATATTCCTCAAGCCCCTTCAGAATGATACTTGTAACCTGTTCCTCAAAATCGAGTTTTTTTCCCCATTTAAAGCGTTTCTTAACTTTAATAAGCATGTCTTTTTGTTTAGGGGTAAGGCGCACATTCATTGCTCGCCCTCCTTCTGCCTTTTAAGGCGCTCAGCCAATTTCGAACTTGTGGGATGAACGGTGACGACTTTTCCTGTTTCTGGATTTACAGCCACAGTTGCATTTTCGCCAATAAACTTCTCACTTGGCCGTCCCTGATTGTCATATTTCACATCCGTCTTCTTGAGAGGATTTTTTATAGCATCCAGCTCATCGACACTCTTTACCTGTCGGTTAATTTTTTGATTAAGGCTATGCGTGGTGTGTTGCATTGCCCCCTCTGCAACATCCAAAGCCGGATTTCCAGCCTCAAAAGGCGGTGTAGAGAAATCACCTGCATTATTCGCGCTTTGACTACCTTGCGACGAACCACTTCCGGAAGTATTCCCAGCACTTCCTTTTTTCGTCACCGCCGGAATATCTATCCCTATCCCTCGGGTTGGCCCCTCCAGAATACCCTTTACCAGCCCATCTGTGGCCATTGTCCCCATCATCGCCGCCAGGCCATCATTATTATAGATGTCTGCATAACGGTCATAGGCATTGATAAACGGGTCTACCGCTATCGCTGACGCAAATCCTGGCAGGTCATTATAGGCATAACTTGCCAAATTTTGCAGACCAGTCCCCAAATCTGTCCAGGCTACACCTGCCGCTGAGCCTCCCTGCACACCGGTAAACCGGGTAAGCCCACCAATACTTTCACCCAGGCCAATCGCGCCTTCATAAAGGTTTGCTCCACCATAAAATGCAAACGCTCCCGGACCTGATAGTTCAGACGTAAACTGATTAAACCCATCAATCTCATTCTGCCGGTAGTTAATATAGCTTTCATAATCCGCATCTGAACCAATCCAGCCATTACCGCCATTGCCCGAGGCGGACTCCCACCCCTTAATATACCCATTCTGAAAGGCTTCCTCCGCTGACTGCTCTCCTGCTGCAAAATTCCCCTCTTGCAGGCTTTTCAAAGCGGTCAACTCACTGACCTGCTCATCAAAGCTCTTGCCGATAAGCTCCGGCGCATCCCCCGGCAGAAATCTGGCGCGGCAAACGGAACAAAAATGCAAAGCAAGTACAGTGGATTAGTGCCTGGCAGGGGATGTTGTGTGGCTATTATTTGCCTGATTAGCAGCTACCGTTTTTCCAGCAGGGTAAAAAAAACAGCGTTCGCACAGAATGCCGCCTTACCCTGCCTGAAAACAACAATTCGGCCAACCAGAAATAAAAGGCATAAAAAAATCCAGCTAAGCAGCCAGATTTTTTATGGTTAAAAACCGAAAACTGATTAAATATCCAACAAAATTCAGTGTTTTTTACCCGTCCCCGGTGTGTGAACGATATGAACGGGACAACGGCCCGGACTGTCCGGGCTTGAGTCATTAACGATGAGAACAAGCCAACTGTTTTAAAACTGAATAGGTGATACTAATTCACCTGAACGGTATTTTTCAGCTAGCGGAATGGCTCGTTCAAAATATTCTTGCTTTATTATTGGAATAAACTCCATTCGGTCACCTCGCTTAAAAGCATCCAGATAATTTTGCAGCTTGTCTACATCACCTTTTAAAACACAGGTTAAGATGTGTTTAAACTGCCAACGAGATGGAGGAACCCCACTACGCCTCTCATAGTGGATAGCTAAATCAGCAGCTATCACACTCAGCTTACTTTGCTGATTAAACCAATTAATGCAATTTTCTACCATTGCATCCAAGTGCATTTCTGTCAAAATCCCTGCTGGGGACTTAAAATTCAAGTCCCCTTCTCTAAATAAAGGCCGCAGAAAACCATTCTCGTCATGAAAAACTTGCTTTTGCAATTCCACGTACCAAGGAAGATTCATAGAAGGCATACACCTTAAATACTGAGCTCCAGCCCTTCCCGCTATGTCAGGAATAATATCTAGCATTCCTTCTTCATCATTCTTCAAATTGAATTTCCAATCACTATCAATTTTCTCAAATTTATATTTACTTTTTAGTGATTTAATCAATTCCGATTTTTTCAACCTACTCTCCTATACCATCCGTTTTGACCATTTTTACGGGGATACCATTGGGGTAACCTAAGTCAGCAAATGTTTGACCTGGTCTAGCATCCAGTTGCTCAGCCAGCTTACCACTAGGAACAGCATCAGGCGGAATCCGATACTGCGGGTTATTATTAGCATCCACTCCGACTTGCTCAAAAACCTTGGCTTGATTTGTTGATAACCCAGCATTACCAGTTTTAACCTCAACAAAACCTATACTGCCATCTTTCCCCATATGGAATATATCGGGCTTACATGTTGTACCGCAATTTCCTGTTACCGCCCCATCATAGACTACAACATCACCTCTGTTCTGATATTGACCACCAACTTCCGCAACCTCTGTATTATGGTGATCTCGCTTATCCCCTATATCAGCTTTTGGCCTTGGCGAATCAACCGGCTGCTGAACCCCATCTTTATCAATCGTATAATAACTACTAGCTCCATTTTCTCCCTGACGCTGATAAATCGGATTGCCATCTGGTGCTGGATACCCTGTATCTACCGCTTTTCCACCTCCAGGCCCGGTTATAGAACCATCTGAGTTACGGGTGTACCCTTTAGGAAGGGAAGGTTTACTGCTTCCAACATCCTTAATCGCCGCTGCAATCCCTCCAGAGCCTGCGGCACCAAATGCAACACCCGCCAGCAGGGTGCCGCCCATATCCATATGGTCAATATATTGTTGCGATGCCTCATCACCTGAAGC
>JARXRR010000095.1:0-8552 GCA_033792355.1 Chromatiaceae bacterium AAb-1 | reverse complement strand
CCTCAAAAAGCGCCAGATCAGTATAATTTATTTTAAAAATAACCATTTTATGGAAGCCAGAAACAACATAACCCACTGTGAAGACAGTGGGTTATGCTGGATGTAGTCTACATCATCGGGATATGTGCTGCTACCGGAACCATGAGGCGCAGGTGGAGGTTGAAGGGTTGAGTCTACATCATCGGGATATGTGCTGCTACCGGAACATTGGCCGGCCAGCTAAGCAAGTCATTAAAGTCTACATCATCGGGATATGTGCTGCTACCGGAACTGGTTTACATGGCTTACGATTACAACGAATAGTCTACATCATCGGGATATGTGCTGCTACCGGAACTGCGCCACGAATGGACCACAACTCACGTCGAGTCTACATCATCGGGATATGTGCTGCTACCGGAACAGTTGACGCCAGCCAGCGCTACGCAGTTGAAGTCTACATCATCGGGATATGTGCTGCTACCGGAACATCTTGTGGGTGAGTTCGGTGAGCCTCTGTAGTCTACATCATCGGGATATGTGCTGCTACCGGAACTACTCACTGTTGAGCCATAGCTCACTTGTGAGTCTACATCATCGGGATATGTGCTGCTACCGGAACTGCAACATAGCTAACTGACTTAGAGCCAACAGTCTACATCATCGGGATATGTGCTGCTACCGGAACTGCAAGTCGCATAGCAGTTTGTCGAATTTAAGTCTACATCATCGGGATATGTGCTGCTACCGGAACGGTGTTGCTGGCCGCTGAGCGATTGCCGGTAGTCTACATCATCGGGATATGTGCTGCTACCGGAACTGGAGCAGGTTTACCAGCAGGGCAGGGTAAAGTCTACATCATCGGGATATGTGCTGCTACCGGAACATATCAACAGACCGGCCGATAGCCATTTCAAGTCTACATCATCGGGATATGTGCTGCTACCGGAACTACGCGACGCAACGGGTGAACAGTGTCTTAAGTCTACATCATCGGGATATGTGCTGCTACCGGAACGTGAATCAGTGCCGATATCCAGAATTTACAAGTCTACATCATCGGGATATGTGCTGCTACCGGAACCGTTTGCCAACGGTCAACGTATCGAGAAGTAGTCTACATCATCGGGATATGTGCTGCTACCGGAACTTAAACACGACGCGCTGGCTGATGCAATACAGTCTACATCATCGGGATATGTGCTGCTACCGGAACCAAAGCGTGCCTTCACAGCGCCCTCAAAATAGTCTACATCATCGGGATATGTGCTGCTACCGGAACTGACAATGCAAGACATTGCTGCAAAGTGGGAGTCTACATCATCGGGATATGTGCTGCTACCGGAACTCAAATCACATTGCAACAACTATTTATTATAGTCTACATCATCGGGATATGTGCTGCTACCGGAACGCCCACGGTCAGGTTATCCGGCAGGCTGGTAGTCTACATCATCGGGATATGTGCTGCTACCGGAACAGTAAGATGTTACTCAATAAAGTTTACTTAAGTCTACATCATCGGGATATGTGCTGCTACCGGAACTCAAGCGTTTTATACTCGCCGCCTTCCAGCAGTCTACATCATCGGGATATGTGCTGCTACCGGAACGCACTTTGGCACGGCACATAAAGTCGTAGTAGTCTACATCATCGGGATATATGTTGCTGCTATAGAACCGTGAACATATGTTCTTCGTCGGGGGTGCACCATGCATTGAGTTAGTACAACAGCTTAGAGGCGTGGTACTCGGTACCATAAACCAGCCTGATTTTTTAAGCAGGCTGGTTCCGTATATTTACTCTGCCACCAGCCCCTTACTTGTTATCAGTTCTGCGATTTCCGGCAGGCGTTGTACCATCGGCGGCAGTGGTGTGATCAATTTTACCGGTACGGTCAACAACGATGCCAGCTCTGTCAGCGGTGCCACCGGCAGTGACAAGGTCTGCTTCGGCACACTACATGCCGCCACGCTCATCGCTAGTGCCTGTCTGTAAGAACCTGTTCAAAAGGCTTGTTCTAGGCGCGCTTTTTCAACAGGGCTATATCGCTGTTTTCCAATGCCGGGGTGTTTGTTTCTGTCTTGTTACGGCGCAGCTTATCGCCCAGTACCAGCATGCAAGGTGTTAAAAACAGCGTTAGTACGGTGGCAAAGGCCAGCCCGCCGGCAATGGCGCTGGACAGTTGGGTCCACCACTGGGTAGACGGTGCGCCAAAGCCCAAGCTGGGTTGCAGCAGGTTAACATTAACCGCCAGTACCATTGGCATCAGCCCCAGGATGGTAGTAATGGAGTTCAGCAGCACCGGCCTTAACCGTAAACAACCGGTTTCCAGCGCGGCACTGAACGCATCCAGGCCTTCTTTGCGCAACTGGTTATAGGTATCGATCAGCACGATATTGTTATTAATCACAATACCGGCCAGGCCAATAATACCCATGCCGACCATCACAATGCCGAACGACTGGCCGTTAACCAGCAACCCCAGCAATACGCCGGCGGTGGAAAATACGATAGCTGACATCACCAGTGCTGTCTGATACCAGCTGTTAAACTGCACCAGCAGGATCATCGCCATCAGGAAAATGGCAGTAGCAAAAGCGCCAAGCAGGAAATTTGCTGCCTCCTGCTGATCGGCGGCTTCACCGGCGGTTTTGATCATCACGCCTTGCGGTAGCCCGATATTGCTGTCCAGTAAGGCTTTTAAGCGTTCTGCCACCTGATAGCCTGCGGCTAAATCAGCTTTAATGGTAACGGCCCTGTTACCGTCAATCCGTTTGATCACGCTGGTTTTTTCCGCCGGAATAACGTCAACAAAGTTACTTAGTGGCACCTGGCCCCTGGCGGTCTGAATGGTCAGCCGCGATAGCTGGGCCAGCGAACGCCAGTTTTCCGGGAACCGTACCCGGATATCCACTTCGTCACTGGCGTATTCCGGCCGGTATTTCGCCAGCAATAAACCATTGGTGACCATTTGCACTGCATTGCCGACCATCAGCACATTGGCACCAAAGCGGGCGGCTTCGGCGCGGTCAACCATAATGCGCCATTCAATACCTGGCAGGCTGCGGTCATCTTCAATATCAATAAAGCCGCCTAATTCAAGCATTTTCGCTTGTAACAGCTCAACAGCCTGTTCGGTTGCAGCTGACTCCATGGCACTGATTTGCAGCTCTATCGGTTTGCCGCTGGCCGGGCCTTCCTGCTGCTGGCGGAATTCCAGTACTATGCCTGAAATGTCCCGGGTCAGTTCGCGCATTTCGGCCAGGATATCGACCGCCTTACGCCGCTGATGCCAGTCGGTAAACTGAAATTGCAGGCTGCCGATTACATCCGGCGGCATTTCGTTACTGGCACTGACAAAAGAACGGGCATACAGTGCCTTGACTTCTGACAAGCCGAGCAAGCGTTGTTCCACCTGTTGCAGCAGTGCATCTTTTTCATGGATGGACAAGTCTCCACGGGCGCGTAGCCACACCTGGGCTGATTCTGGCTCTACCGCCGGAAAGAATTCAACGCCGTAGTTGTATTTGCCATAAGCGACATAAATCAGCACTGTTGCCAGCAGCATGCCGCCCAGCGTCATACCGGGGCGCTGCAACATAACGCCCAGCCATTTACGGTATAGCTGTCCACCTTTACTGGGAGCAACCGGCACTAATACCGGCTGATGGCGGCTTAAACCACCGAGCACCGGCAGAAAAATCAGTGCCATAAACAGTGATGCGGTTAAACACAGGATTACCGTAGCCGGTAAATATTTCATAAACTGGCCGACGACACCGGGCCAGAACAGCAGCGGAATAAAAACGACTATGGTGGTGGCGGTGGCAGATATTACCGGCCAGGCCATGCGGCTGGCGGCGTTATACCAGGCTTGCTTTGGTGGCTGGCCGGCGGCCATATTGCGATCGGCCAGTTCACTGACCACTATAGCGCCGTCGATCAACATACCGGCGACCAGGATCAGCGAGAATAGCACGATAATATTCATGGTGTAGCCGAGCGTCCAGATTAGCAGAATGCCGACCATAAAAGCGCCCGGAATGGTAATGCCTACCAATAGTGCCGAGCGCATGCCCATAGTGGCCAGAATCATCAGCAGTACCAGCACCACTGCTGTCAGTACATTATTCAATAGCTCTGACAGCATGTTTTTTACATCAAGGGACTGATCCATAATGTAGTTAACCTGCATACCGGCCGGAAACTGCTGCTGTGCTTCTGCTACCAGTGCCTTGGTTTGTTCTATGGTGGAAATAATATTGGCGCCGCTGCGTTTTTTAATTTCCAGTACCAGTGCCGGCTGGCCATTAATACGGGCAAAACCGAGCGGATCTTTAAAACTGCGGCTGAGGGTGGCGACATCGCCAAAGGTAATTACCGTATCGCCGCTGACTTTGATCGGCATCGATAACACATCTTCCAAATCTTCAATTACGCCCGGTACTTTCATTGCCATACGGCCGGCACCGGTATCCAGGCTACCCGCTGCGACCAGCCGGTTATTGCCGGAAAACAGGTTAAACAACTGGGTATAATCAAGGCCATAGCCTTCCAGCACCTGCGGATCGACCACAATTTCCAGCAAATCTTCGCGGTCGCCGCCAATATCCACTTCCAGTACTTCAGGAATGCCTTCAATATTCTCTTTTAAACGGCGGGCGATATACACCAGCTGGTTTTCCGATACCGGGCCGGACAGACCGATAGATAACACCGGAAACAGTGCCACGTTAATTTCGTGTACTGTGGGTTCTTCTGCTTCGGTTGGTAATTTGGCCCTGGCGGCATCTACCTTTACCCGTACGTCCTGCAAGGCTTTATCGACATTAAAGCCGGCATCGAATTCCAGCATCACCGAGGCATGACCTTCGCTGGCGATAGAAGTCATTTTTTTTATACCTTCCAGTGCCCGCAACTCGTGTTCCATTGGCCGTACCAGCAACCGCTCGGCGTCTTCCGGACTGATACCATCCAGTGCCATTGAGACGTACATCAGCGGAATAGCCACATCCGGCTGGGATTCTTTCGGAATGGACTGATAAGATACCAGCCCGGCTACCAGCAGGAACAGTAACAGCATCACAACCGCCCGGCTGCGATCCAGTGCTGCGGCAATGATCTGGTTCATTCGGTAGCTCCTGTGCTAACCACCTGCTGGCCGGGGCTGACAAAGCCGGCACCAAGGGTAATGACCTGTGTTTGCTGCGGTAAGCCGGCAAGCCAGGCGGCTTCATTATCGATACTGAGGATGTCTACCGGATACAGCACGACTTTTTGTTCAGCATCGACAGCATAAATGCCTAGTTTGCCGTCTTTATCCAGATGCAGCAGGGCCGGCGACAAACGGTGCGCCTGCACCGGTGCTAACTGAATATGCAGCGTGACACTGGCACCGGCAACACGCCACAGCTGCGGGTTAGCAGCGGTGACTTCAATATAAAAACTGCGGGTGGCGGCATCGGCAGCATAGCTGATAAAGCTCAGTTCGCCATCCAGTTCACGGCCATCCAACAGCTGGAGTTTAACTGCCTGGCCTAAGTGCAGCGCGGCGATATGCTGCTGCGGGATCTGAGCGGTGATCTTTAATTTATCAATCTGCACCAGTCGCATCAGCTCAGTACCATTCTGAATTAAATCGCCCACTTCGATATGCCGCCGGTCAACCAGGCCGTTAAACGGGGCTTGTGGTTCACGTTGGTTTACCGCCAGTTGGGCGGCTACCCGTTCGGCTTCGGCTTTGGCCAGTTCGCTTTCCAGCCGTGTCAGTTCAGTGGCTGATAAAAACTGCGATTTACCCAGTGCCCTGGCACTTTGCAGCTCACTCTGGCGTAGTTTGGTATTCGCTTGTGCCTGTAACAGCAGAGCATTGCTACCTTCGTCGGATAAACGCAGCAATTTATCACCTTGCTGTACCGTGTCGCCTTGTTGTTTTAACAGGGTTTCAACCTGGCCAGCCTGTTGTGCCTTAATACTGACCGAACGCCACGGCAGAACCTGTCCCTGTGCTACCTGGGTTGCCTGATACGGCTGGGCCTGTGACCAGCGGGTTTCTACCTGGCTTAGTTGTGCTGCCGGTAGTTGCTGCGGGGCAGGAGCCTGCTGCTGGCTGCTGTAGTTGTCGCCGCTGGACAGCCAGATAATTAAAGCCAATGTCAGTAATGCAGCTATTGCAATGGGAGGAAAGGAGAATCTTTTTAACATAAACATCCTTGGCGGTATGAATGCGCGACAAAACAAGGTTAAGCGTAGTGTGCAATATATGTACAGTAATGAAAGTCATCAAGCGGATAACTGTAAGCAAATATAGCATCGCTTAACATACGCGTGTTGAATATGACAGTCAGGCCACGTTAGGAGAGGTGTTCAGTGACAATTCCGGCTCTGAAATTTGCCGCGCCTTTGCAGGCGCGTAAATTGAAAGTAGTTTGAGTTTTTCAAATGGTAATTTGAACCGCTATGCAGATTTTACTCTGCCACCAGCCCCTTACTTGCCATCAGTTCTGCGATTTCCGGCAGGCTGGCCGGGTCGTCGATTGTTGAAGGTACGGAGTATTCTGTACCATCGGCGATATTGCGCAGAATTTTTCGCAGGATTTTGCCGGAGCGGGTTTTGGGCAAGCGCTGTACGATAATGGCGCGTTTGAAACAGGCGAGGGCGCCGATTTCCTGTCTTACCATCGCGACCAGTTCGGCCTGCAGGATTTCTTCATCAATCTGTATGCCGTTTTTCAGGAGTACCAGCCCCAGAGGTTGCTGGCCTTTGATCGGGTCCTGGATGCCAATAACGCAGCACTCGGCAATGGCCGGGTGGCTGGCGACAATTTCTTCCATTTCGCCGGTTGATAAACGGTGTCCTGCCACGTTGATAACATCATCGGTACGGCCCATGATAAACAGATAGCCATCTTCATCTTTGTAGCCACCGTCACCACTGCTGTAGTAGCCGGGGAAGCTTTGCAAATATCCGGCATCAAACCGTTCGTCATTACCCCAGATGGTTGTCAGACAGCCCGGCGGCAGGGGTAATTTAAGCGCGATATAACCTTGTTGACTGGCGGTAAGTTGCTGTCCTTCACTATCGAGAATATGCACATTAAAACCAGGTACGGGTACTGTGGATGAACCGGGTTTGGCAGGCAGAAGTTCGATGCCGGTTAAGTTGGCACTGATTGGCCAGCCGGTTTCTGTCTGCCACCAGTGATCTATTACCGGTTTACCCAGCTTATCGTGTACCCAGTGATAAGTTGCAGGGTCCAGACGTTCTCCCGCGACGAAAACGGTTTTCAGCGCCGAGAGATCGTAATGTTCCGCTAATAATGCTTCCGGGTCTTCTTTGCGGATTGCCCTGAAAGCCGTTGGGGCGGCAAATAATACTTTTACCTTATGCTCGGCACATACCCGCCAGAATGCACCGGCATCAGGGGTGAACACGGGTTTTCCTTCGTACAGTATGGTGGTACATCCTGCCAGTAGTGGTCCGTAAACGATATAAGAGTGTCCGACTACCCAGCCAACGTCTGAGGCGGCCCAGAAGACGTCACCGGCATCTGCGTTATAAATGGCTTTCATACTGTATTTTAAGGCCACGGCGTATCCGCCGGTGTCTCTTACCACGCCTTTGGGTTTTCCGGTAGTGCCTGAGGTGTACAGGATATAGAGCGGATCTGTGCTTTTTACCGGTGTCCAGGATGCGGGGGTAACATTGACTGTGGCTTGCTGCCAGTCCAGATCCCGCCCGGTAACGAGGTCGGCGATAAGTTGTGGCCGCTGGTAAATAATACAATGTTCCGGTTGATGCCGGGCTTTATTTATTGCTTCGTCCAGTAAGGGTTTGTATGCAATAATTTTATTGATTTCAATGCCGCATGACGCGGAGATAATCATTTTAGGGGTGGCGTCATCAATTCTTACCGCCAGTTCGTGGGCTGAAAATCCGCCGAATACCACTGAATGAATGGCGCCTAAGCGTGCAACTGCCAGCATTGCGATAGCCGCCTGCGGGATCATCGGCATATAAATGACAACCCGGTCACCTTTTTGCAGGCCTTTTTCTTTCAGTAAGCCGGCAAAATCAGCAACTTCTTTATGTAGCTGACGGTAGCTGTATTGTTGTTTGCTACCGGTTACCGGAGAGTCGTAAATAAGAGCGGTTTGCTCTGCACGCCCTTGGGCGATATGGTGATCCAGTGCAAGATAACTGATGTTCAGTTCTCCGTCGCTGAACCATTGATAGCGGTTTTCCGGTAGCTGTTCCAGAATGATTTTTGGCATTTTGAACCAGGCTAATTGCCCGGCCTGTTTGCGCCAGAAAGCATCTGGTTGGGTAACAGAGTTATGGTATTCCTGTTGATAAGACATGTCTGGTGCCTCGTTTTTATGATTGTTATGACAACACTGTACAGAAATTATTCATCAGGTGAACTTAGACTTAAGGCGTATATTGGGGTTATATTGTCGACAATTGTAGGTGTGTACTGGCTAAGTTTGTCTTTTTTATAGTGAATTTATTAACCGGAGATGCAGAAATATTCTGATGATTACTATTGCCGACAATATACATTTAAAGG
>JARXRR010000189.1:0-303 GCA_033792355.1 Chromatiaceae bacterium AAb-1 | reverse complement strand
TTGTGCTGAATGCCTATAATGCGCGCCATGCCACGGGGCGGCGAGCTGTCCCGGTGAGTTGAGGTTCAGGCCAGTCAGGTAGTGATAAAAAGCAGTTGACAGGGTCGGATAAATCACTAAAATGGCGCGCTCTTCCGGCAAGGCTGGCAGAGGAAAGGAAAGAGCAGGGCTTATTGAAAAATAAAAACTTCTTCTTGACTTAACGACTGGGAAGCGTAGAATTCGCGTCCCGCCCTGAGAAGGGCACGCTCTTTAACAATGTGCAATCAATTATCTGTGTGGGCACTTGTACGGTTGATATAA
>JARXRR010000088.1:0-10941 GCA_033792355.1 Chromatiaceae bacterium AAb-1 | reverse complement strand
TCAGGATGCTGTTTGGTTACATAATTTGTACTATTTTACCCGGAATAATAAAACAAGGAAGATGTTATGTCGGATCAGTTTGTCGGTGAAATTCGGATATTTGCCGGTAATTATGCACCTGGTGGCTGGGCATTTTGCAATGGACAGGAATTATCCATCTCGCAGTATCCAGCCTTATTTGCTTTACTGGGTACAACGTATGGCGGCAATGGCCACCAGACGTTTGCCGTGCCGGACTTTCGCGGCAGAATACCTATTCATCAATCTGCTCATTACCCTTTAGGTCAGCGGGGTGGCACCGAAACCGTTACCCTGACAGAGGCCGGCCTGCCAGCTCATGCTCATATCGCTCAGGCCAATAATCAGAGTGCCACCACTACTAACGCCTCACCCGAAAATAGCGTATGGGGTTTCAGCGCTATTAACAGCTATCAGTCAGATGAGCCCAATGCACAATTGGCGGCAGAAGTTATTGCAAGTGTCGGGGGTAATCAACCTCATAACAACATCATGCCCAGCTTTGGGGTGACTTTTATCATCGCCTTAAATGGCCTGTATCCTGTGGCATAACAGCCATTAACTTACCATCGGAAGGAGACTACAGAGATGGCGGAACCTTTTCTCGGAGAAATACGGCTGTTTGCATTTGGAACGATTCCCAGCGGGTGGCTGCCCTGTAACGGGCAACTGCTTAATATCCAGAACTATCAGGCGCTGTTCGCTATTCTGGGCGCAACCTATGGCGGCGATGGCAGAATCACTTTTGCCCTGCCCAATCTGGAAGGACGCAGTCCGTTGCATCCTTCGCCAGAGATACCGCCTGGTACCCGTGCAGGTGAAGCCACCCATGTCCTGACTTTGCAGGAAATACCTGAGCATACCCATGCGGTATCCGCCAGTTCAAATAACGCGACGGCTCCAACGCCTGCAAATAACGTCTGGGCCACGGTACCTGCTAATACCATTTATGCTGCCACTGCCGATACTACCATGAATTCCAAAGCCATCGGTATTGCCGGAGCCAGCCAGCCTCATAACAATATGCAGCCCTATCAGGCAGTATCATTCTGTATTGCGATACAGGGCTACTGGCCTTCAAGACCCTGAGACAAGGAGAATAATATGGATCCATACATTGGTGAGATAAGACTATTCAGCGGGCAGTATGCACCACAGGATTGGTTCTTTTGTGCAGGACAGTCGTTACCTGTTCAGCAATATAATCTGTTGTATTCCGTAATCGGGAATCTGTATGGCGGCAATACCATCAGCTTTAACCTGCCGGATTTACGGGGCCGGGTACCAATGGGGCAGGGCAATGGGCCGGGCCTGACGCCCCGCGTTCCGGGGGATAAAGTGGGTGAAAGCACAGTGCTGCTGACGATAGATGAAATACCCTCACATACCCACACTGCAATGGGCTCTGCTAATGTAACCGGCGCATTGGCTGATCCCGCTAATAATATCTGGGGGGCAACTCCTCCTAACCCTCCAGGCAGACCCCGACCTTATAACAGCGAAGCAAATGTGCTTATGAGCCCCCAGGCTTTAGCAACGGCCGGTGGTAATCAGGCCCATAACAATATGCAGCCCTATCTGGCATTAAATTTTATTATTGCAGTTAATGGTGTTTATCCGGTAAGGGAATAACAGCAGGATCACGGCGGGTAACCACCAGCCTGCCGCTGCATGGTTAACGGTATTTATTCTGGCAGAATGGAAGCAATATGAAAAAGCAATCCGGATTATTATTTCGCCTGCTTTGCATGGTTATCTTATCGGCCGGCATTGTCACCAGTACAGTTGCAGGTACGGCTACAATAATCTATCCGGCCAGTCTTGCCAGTGATATCGGGATACTTAGCACACCGGGCAACGGCATAACCACCTTTGGCACCGGCGGCGACTGGGAAACACCACTTGCAACGGGCTCCGGCGTCGCCGGGGTAACCGCAACAGATGTCAGAGGCACCGGCTGGGATATTACAGTTACCTCCGCCGTTCCTGCCAATATTATGATCATTGCCGCCGATGGCTTTTTAGGAACTGGTGACGTGGTTTACTATGTTGAAGACGTCACCTATGACGTTGTATTGCTTCAATCATTCAGGGTTGCCTCCAACGACGGTAGTCTGTTCGACCTGCAGTCTGTTGACTTTTCTGCTCAGATCGCGCCAATCGTGGCCAGCCAGCTCACAGTAACAGGGTATCGCAATAGTGTTGCGGTCAGCGGTGCCACCATGAACTTCACCATTAACAATAATACCTTGCAAACAGCCGATGTCTCGGCCAATGCCGCTTTCACCGGTATCGATGCCTTCGTTATTACCGGCAGTGAAGGGAATATCAACTATCTTGCCATTGACAATATCACCGTTGGCAATGTTATTGCTCCATCCCCTAATAATCCGCCTACCGATATCAGCCTGAATAACACCACTGTTAACCAGAGTGCAGGTGTCAATGCAGTGGTTGGTACGCTAAGCACCACCGATGCTGATGTTGACGATACTCAAACCTATACTTTGGTGAATGGAGCTGACGACACCGATAATGCCAGCTTTAATATCAGTGGTATCCAGTTACGCGCCAACAACGCCGCAGCACTGGTGGCAGGGAATTACAGTGTGCGGATCCGCACCACCGACAGCGGTGGTGCTTTCTTCGAAAAGACGTTCACGATCATCGTTATTGATAATCTTCCACCTCAGGTGAGCAGTATCATCCTGGACGGTGCACCAGTGGCCAGTGCTACCAGCGTTGAGTTTATCGTGACCTTCAGCGAGGCGGCTTACAATGTTTCCACTGATGATTTCAGCCTTAGCGGGACCGGCAGTGCGTCAGGCGATATCAGCAGCGTGTCTGCCAGTACCGGCAGTGACATCGTCGTCACCGTAAGTGATATCAGCGGCAACGGTACGCTGCGGCTGGATCTGAATGCCAATACCGATATCATTGATACTGTGGGCAACGGGAACGGTATCAATGGTTTCGTCCCCGCTTTCACTTCCGGTACTGTACATACGGTCGCCGTACCGACTGTGCCGGGAGCACCTGTTATCGGTTCGGCCGTAGCAGGATCGGAACAGGCAACAGTAACCTTTACCCCGCCATCCAGTGACGGTGGTGCGCCGATCACATCCTATACGGTTATGTCCAGTTCCGACGGGATTTCCGCCTCCGGTTCTGCTTCACCGATTGTAGTGACCGGGTTAACCAATGGTGTGGCCTACAGCTTCACCGTAACTGCTACCAACACCGCCGGCACCAGCGCCGCCTCGGCCGCCTCCAATGTGGTTACGCCGCAGGCGACGCAAAGCATCACTTTTAACAATCCCGGCACGCAGAATTTTGGTACCAGCCCTACGCTGGCTGCGGCATCAGATTCCGGTCTGCCGGTAACATTCAGTTCAGTTACTACCGGAGTTTGTACCATCACCAGTGGCGGTGTGCTCACTTTTGTGACGGCTGGTACCTGTACTATTGATGCTAATCAGGCAGGAAATACCAGTTTCCTGCCCGCCAGCACGGTTAGCCAGTCATTCACCGTCGCCGCGGTTGTTCCCGGGGTGCCAACCGCAGTCACCGCAACAGCAGGCGATACTGCTGCTTTGGTAGCCTTTACCGCACCGGTCTTTACCGGTGGAGCCAATATCAACAGTTATACCGTAATGGTCAGCCCACCCGATGTAGCACCGGTGAATGGTAGCAGTTCACCGCTTGAGGTGACTGGCCTGACTAATGGCCAGGCCTATACCTTTACGGTAACGGCCACTAACGCAGCCGGTACCGGCCCGGTGTCTGCGGCATCGAATAGTGTAACACCGGTATCGGTTGCCGTTAATCATGCTCCTGTTGCCACAGATGATGTCTTCAGCCTGCCCTTTGCGGTGGATGGTGTATACGAGCTGGATGTGCTGGCCAATGACAGTGATCCGGATGATGACGTGCTGACAATAACTGCTGCCAATGCGGGAGTGGGTAGTGTCAGTGTAGTGAATAACAAATTACGGTACGTTGCTCCGGAGAATTTCAGTGGCACGGCCCGTTTCAGTTACCGGATCAGTGATGGTGAACTGAGTGATCAGGCCGATGTGGTACTGACTATTAATGGCAGTAACCCTCTGGCTCCGGTAATCAGTGGTGTCAGTGATGTGCGTGTTAATGCCGGTGGTGTCTTTACCAAGGTAGCTTTAGGCAGCGTGACAGCAGTTGATCGCGCCGGTAACCGCCTGCCGCTTTCCCTGCTTAGCGGCCCTCCGATATTTAAACCCGGCCGGCATGAAGCGCTGTGGCAGGCTACCGACAGTGAAGGGGTCAGCAGTACCGTAACCCAGAAGGTGGAAGTAGTACCACAGGTTTCGCTGGCCAGATCACAACAGGTGCTGAACCACAGTACTGTAACCGTAGAGTTTATCCTTAATGGTCTGGCGCCGGATTATCCGGTTCTGCTGCCGTACAGTGTCAGTGGTTCTGCACAGCCGGCAGAGCATGATTTAAGTGACGGTATCGTGGAGATAACCTCTGGTTTGCGTGGCAGTGTCAGCATTAATGTGTTTGCGGATTTAACCATCGAGACAGAAAAAACGGTGGTTATTACACTGGACGACAGCCTGAATCAGGGCACAAACCGCAGCACCGAAGTAGTAATAACTGAAGCGAATCTGGCACCGGAAGTGTCTCTGGCGGCGTATCAGCAGGGTGAGCAACGGTTGCTGGTTTCTAAAGATGGTGGTGAAGTGCGGGTAGTGTCAATGATCAGCGATGCTAATGGCGATATTGTCAGCCTGAACTGGCAGGCTGATGCCGGGTTGGTGGATCAGTCAGTCGTGTCAACCGAGTTTGCTTTTGAGCCATCCGCTATTGCCAGCGGGGTGTATCAGGTGCAGCTGACTGCAACTGATGATGGGGCTCCGGCTTTAAGCAGTACCGCCACAGTATTGTTGCTGGTGCGGGACAGCATGCCGGTTCTGGGTAATGAAGACAGTAACGGCAACCTGATACCGGATAATGAAGAAGGCTATGGTGATATTAATGCGAACGGCATTCCGGATTATCTGGATCCCGGATTCGACTGTAACATGATGGTTGAACAGCTGGTCTCCACAGATAACTTTATGGCAGAAGCTGAACCGGGCGTTTGTATCAGTCGTGGCCGGGTGGCACTGGAGAGTAACGGCGGCGGTATCCAGCTGCTGACGGGGCAGTTGCAGTTGATGGAGCCGGATACCGCAGCGCGTCCGGTAGGCGGAGTGTTTGATTTTGTACTGACCGGGCTGTCAGTACGGGGTGACAGCTACCAGTTTGTTGTACCTCAGCGTGAGGCGATACCGATTGGTGCCGTATATCGTAAATATACAGCAGCTGATGGCTGGAAAGACTTTGTGGAAAATACCACAAACCGGTTATACAGTACAGCCGGCGAGCCTGGTTACTGCCCACCACCAGGTGCACCGGTATGGCAGCCGGGGTTGAATATCGGCCACTGGTGTGTGCAGTTGCTGATAGAAGATGGCGGCCCGAACGATGCCGACGGGCAGGTGAATGGCCGGATCG
This sequence comes from Chromatiaceae bacterium AAb-1, assembly GCA_033792355.1. Lineage (GTDB taxonomy): Bacteria > Pseudomonadota > Gammaproteobacteria > Enterobacterales > Alteromonadaceae > Alishewanella. Next base: position 5,385 of record JARXRR010000088.1, on the reverse strand, counting down.
TGGATCCGGGGGGCGTATCGGTACCGCTTAGCAGCAATCAGTTCCCGCTGGCAGCGGATGATAGTTACAGCGTAATGTGGAATCAGCTGCATAGTCTGGATGTATTGGCCAATGACAGTGATCCGGACGAAGATCCGCTGACGATTATGTTTGCCTCTGCCATTTTTGGTGCTGTTATGATCAGTGATAATGGCCTGCAACTGGAATACACACCACCGACCGACTTTATTGGCGAAGATACACTGACATACAGTATTACCGATGGTCAGGGCGGAACCGCCAGCGCTCAGGTCAGCGTGACAGTGTTTGAGAATCAGGCACCACAGATAATTGCTGCCCTGACGGCCTCTACCAATAACCGCACAGCCATTGAGCTGGACGTGTTGTCGGTGGTGACAGATGCTGATGGTGACGACCTGACCGTGACAGCCGTATCGGCACAACATGGCAGTGTAAGTATTGTGGCAGGGCAACGGGTACGTTATGTACCGCCGGCCGGTTATGAGGGAACAGATGTGGTGAGTTTTACAGTCAGTGATGGGCGTGGTGGTACAGTGAGCGGTACGGCACAGATCACAATAACCGCGCTGGAAATTATCCGGGTGGATAATAAATCGTCAGGTGGGGCAATGGGTGGTCTGGCAGCTTTACTGCTGGTGTTGCTGGCTTGGGGGCGCCGGGTAAAAGTACCGGCGCTGCTTGTAGTGTTATCGTTACTGAGCCTGACCGCCAGAGCGGCAGAAGGCAACTGGGTGGTCGAAGGGCAACTGGGCCAGAGTAAGGCACGGTTATCAGCTGGTGAGGTTAGCCAGACCCTGCCGCAAGGGGCTCAGCTGCTGTCGTATGACAACAAAGATATGAGCTGGTCACTGGGTGTCAGTTTCCGGCTGGGTGAAAGGCTGTGGTTACAGGGGTATTATGTCGATCTGGGGGCAGCGACTGTCAGCATTGCCGGAGCAGCGGCAGATGCTGCAGCTTTTCACCGGCAGACGGCGCAGCTGGGTGCTTTACTGGTTGAAGGTGTGCGGATGGGGCTGGCTTACCAGATAGCTGAAGCCGGAAACTTGTCGTTGCAGGTGCAGGGCGGTGCATTCAGCTGGTGGGGTGAGCGTGAAAGCTGGCTGGAAGGTAAACGGCTGCGTTTTACCAGCTCGGATACCGATATTTACTGGGGAGTGCAGGGTGTATATCGCTTAACCGCAGATATCGGGCTGAGTGCCGGCTATGAACGCTACCATCTGGATCGCAATAAGGCCGACAATATTAATCTGGGGATCAGGTGGTATTTTTAACCTGAATATCGGTTCACACCTCGTCTGATGTCTTCATTAACAGCTGTTCTTAACCGCAGAGCAGCTTTTCTAAAGTTGTTGCAAAAGCTTCTGCTGAATATTGTAGTCTGAGCAACATGTTATCCGATATGATGCTTTATAAATTATTGTTTTAAGGAACAGGATATGGCGGTTGAATGGCTGGCAGCGTTTTTACTGTTGGGGGCGTTTGCCGGGTTTATGGCCGGGTTGCTTGGTATTGGTGGCGGCGGCATTATGGTGCCGCTGCTGACCAGTATTTTTCTGGCCCAGGGTATCTCTGTTGAGAATGTTGTGCATCTGGCACTGGGTACATCTATGGCGTCAATTGTTATGACGTCTTTATCCAGTATGCGGGCACATCATGCCAGAGGGGGCGTGTTATGGCCGGTAGTACGGGCAATGGCGCCAGGGGTTCTTGTTGGTACCTTTGTGGCAACGTTTCTGGCTGCCAGGGTAAGCTCTGTACATCTGGCGATATTTTTTGCCGTTTTTATGGGATATGTGGCGTTTAATATGCTACGGAGTAAGCAGCCGTCAGGCGGTAATAAGCAGGCCGGAAGTGCCGAACTTGCTGCTGTAGGTACGGGTATTGGCGCTGTTTCAGCAATAGTTTCTATTGGTGGTGGCTCGCTTACGGTGCCTTATCTGGCGTGGCGTAATATTGATCTGAAAAAGGCAATAGGGACATCAGCAGCGGTCGGCTTACCCATTTCGGTAGCCGGTACGGCGGGTTATCTGCTGAATCGCCATGACGGGCTGGATATTCCCTATGCTGTCGGGCTGGTATATGTTCCCGGAGTGTTACTGATTTCTGCGGCCAGTTTTTTCAGTGCACCACTGGGAGCCCGTCTGGCACATAAGCTCCCGGTGGGTACCCTGAAAAAAGTGTTTGGCGTATTACTGTTGATGCTCAGCCTGAAAATGCTGTGGTCAGTGTTGTAATGGTTGCAGCCGTGGCACCGGTTGCTGTATGCACCAACGGCCAAGATGCCACAGTAACCATAGTGTGAGCAGCGGAAAGATCAGCGTTTGCAGTGCATAGATCACTATCAGCTGAATAAATTGTTCAACCATGTTGTCTGAAAAATGTTTTACTGCTGCGGCCATATCTCCTGCCTGGGCTGCCATTTGCTTCAGCCAGCTCAGGATGCCGCTGTTATCGGTTACGGGTTGCTCGTCCAGTTGCTGTAACTGAGTGGTACGGTTGGTCAGTTCAGTTTCTGCCGCTATGCGCTGTGGCTCCAGGATCCAGACTGACAAGTTATCCAGCGCGCAGGCGCTTAGCGGGATAATCACCCGGCTCATCAGTAACAGCACGACAAAGGTCCGTAACAGGGTTTGCATGGCCGGACGCAGGGAAGGTGATACAAATAACAGGGCGGCGGTGCTGAGCAGGATACCGCTGCCAAATAAGGGCAGGGCGGCTACTTTGCCAAATTCCAGCAAAAATAATTGCAGCCCGACCGAGGTCATGGCCAGTACCATTAAATCAGAGTAACGAACCGCCATATCCTGTAGCGGTTTAAGCAGCTGTCCGGGTTTGAAACTGGCGACACCAACACCTACCTGCGCTTCAGAGATAAAAGCAATGCCGCGGTCAATCAGGCGGGCGGTGGCAAAAGAGCCGCTGGTCAGCAGCAGGCTGCGTTGCAATACTTTGGTTGCAGCCTGATCTAACGGCGCCAGTGCAGGATTAATCAGTTTTTGCTGTAAGGTGGTGGTAAACAGCAATGCTGCCAGAGCCGTTATTGCCAGCAAACCATATACCCGGCGTTGCCAGCTGGTATTAAGCGTGGGGTCCTGCGCCGGAGAATGTTGCAGTAAAGCAGCACTGTACCAGGGTAACAGCAGGCTGAGTAAGATCAGTAACGGTGTTATATCGTTACGCAGCAAGGCGCGCCAGCAGGTGATTAACGATAAAACGAAGCAGGGCAATAACCAGTAAAGTAACCACGGAAAAGCCGGAAGCAGGAAAAAGCTGCCCAGATAACACAGATCGGCTGTCAGCCACCACTTGCCGTGAGTCTGCGGGGTTATTGCTTGCATTGTCAGCTCCTTATTGTCCGGACCGGAATCAATCATATCTCTGACACAACATAGCATGGCAGTACCGTGAGTGCAGCAGGGACCGGTTAGCTTAGCAGAATCAGCACCGTACCTGTTACCGTCAGTAAGGCGCCGGCCCATGCCCCTGCCGCTGGTGATTTTTTATATACCACCCACAGCAGGGGCAGAATAATCACCGGGCTGACAGAAGATAAAACGGCCACCATACCCGCATCACCATATTTCAGTGCCTGCAGAATCAGTGTCATACCTAATACCATCGACAACAGGGTATTGACCAGTACCAGCGTGAAGATCCGTTTGTTGACCGGCTGGTAGCTGCGGGCAACTTTCAACCCGGCGGCCAACAGGCAGAAATGTGCTGTAAAGGCTGCTGTCATCCGTACCGCAGACGCGGCAATAGCATCGATATCCGTTTCCATCAGCGGTTTTAGCATCAGGGTTGCAACCGCCTGACATAATGCTGCCAGCAAACCCAAAATGACCCCGGCAGTCAGATTGCCCTGGTTGCTTTCCCATTGATGTTGTTCGCTGTTTCGTTTGCCGAAGAATACGGCAATCATTACGCCGCTGATCAGCATACTGCTGCCGATCAGGGTAAATCCCCACAGGGTTTCTCCAAGCCAGAACCAGGCCAGCACCACAGAAAACAGTGAATGAGTGGCAAAGAGTACACCTGCCCGGCGTGGCCCCAGCCGGTTCATGGAGGCAAAAAGTGCGGTATCACCAACGAAAATACCAATTAAACCTGACAGTGCCAGTAGTCCGGCATTCGCCGGGTCGAGGGTTTGCCAGCTGCCGGTAAACAGCACCATACTCCATAGTACTGTGGCTGCCAGAAACATGCGCCAGCGGGTAAAGCTGAAGGCTCCCAGATGTACGGCCGCCGGGGCTGAAAGTAAACTGCCGGTCGCCCAGCAGGCAGCCGCCAGCAAGGCCAGATATTCGTAAGACACTGCAACACCAGAAAACAGGAGATATGGGCAGCATTATATCGGCAGTGTGGTATTACGGCGATGGTAAGTTGTTAATTTGTGGTGTTTTTAGTAATGAGATCAGGCGAGGTTTGTGGTAACTGCGGCAGTTCAGCCAGCAAAGATGCGCATTGTTGCGGAAAGTATCCACAGAATTCAGATAACTGGTAAGAATGTAAAGGCTTACTGAAAAGATAACCCTGGAAACAGGAATAGTTATTGGCATAAAGCAACGCCAGTTGTTCGGTGTTTTCGACACCTTCGACGATAATTTTTTTGTTAAGTGTATGCAGCAGGTTGATCAGGACATGCATAAACTGACCGGTTGCCGCAGGGTCTGGCAGGGTGTCGGTAATCCGGTGATCCAGTTTGACGGTACTTAGCAGGGGATTCATCAGTACTGAGAAATTAGCATAGCCACTGATAAAGTCGTCGATAGCAAACTGAAAACCGAGTGCATGTAATTGCGGCAGGGCTTCTGTACGTGCATAGTGGTTCAGCATTGCCCGTTCTGTAATCTCAAAACACAGGCGGGAAGGTAAAATAGCTTCCTGTGCGCAAAGCAGCATCAGTTTTCTGACAAAATCCGGGTAGTTCAGCGAAGCAGGGCACAGATTTACTGAGAAGAAAATATCATTTGGCAGCGAATGAAGCTGGCGGATGTCGGCAAGTACCAGTTCGGTGACCAGTAAATCCAGTTGCTGGTAAAGCCCGGCCTGCTCGGCTGTAGATATCAGTTCTTTTATGGTCAGCGGATCGCTGGTAAATGCCAGTTCCGCACCGGGAAGAAATCTGACCAGAGCTTCAAAACCTGCTACTTTAGCTTGTGCCGGTTCAACAACTGGCTGATAAATTACGGTCAGCAGGCGTTGTCGGATAATTTGCCTGATAGCAGCCGCCTTTTTTTGCAAATTGGCCGGCACACAACCTCCCCATTTTTTAAATACACAGTATATTATGAATATAATAATTGCAATATATACATAATTTTAGAAAAATAAATGAATAAATTGCAAATAAATGTATTGCCC
>JARXRR010000158.1:0-752 GCA_033792355.1 Chromatiaceae bacterium AAb-1 | reverse complement strand
TCTCATCTCATTAAGGACTGTCTTTAAATTATTTTCAATTTTCTCATAATCAAGCTTTTTCATGGTTTAGGATTCCTTGGAGTATTCGTTGGATACGCCGATACAACTCGACCTTTTGCTGGATCGTAGATCACTTTAACATCTACTCCTTCTACAACTTTTGAACCCGTAACATAGCCATTAGTTGGATGTGGTGGAGTCCAACTGATATTAGGATCTGTTGCAATATCAGATACTACGTACATAATTCTCTCATCACTCCAACTTTGAGGAAATTCACTTTTCCCAGGAATACCAGTACCGTAACGATGACCTCCACCCTTAGGCCCATCCCCATCTAATATATGAGTTGTAGCCTTTGAATCAACAATGGTTGTATTGCTATTAGCTTCACTACCTTGCGACGAACCACTTCCGGAAGTATTCCCTGAGCTGTTACCCGTACCTCCCTTCTTCGTCACCGCCGGAATATCAATCCCTATCCCTCGGGTTGGCCCCTCCAGAATACCCTTTACCAGCCCATCTGTGGCCATTGTCCCCATCATCGCTGCCAGGCCATCATTATTATAGATGTCGGCATAACGGTCATAGGCATTGATAAACGGGTCTACCGCTATCGCTGATGCAAATCCTGGCAGGTCATTATAGGCATAGCTTGCCAAATTTTGCAGACCAGTCCCTAAATCTGTCCAGGCTGCACCGGCCGCTGAGCCTCCCTGTACACCGGTAAACCGGGTAAGCCCACCAATACT
>JARXRR010000163.1:0-619 GCA_033792355.1 Chromatiaceae bacterium AAb-1 | reverse complement strand
GCCATCACCCGTTAGCTGATTACCACGCCGGTCATAACCAAAATTCACCTGCCGTCCGTCTTTAAGCAACACCTGGCACACCGCATTCGGGCCAGCATGGCTTCCTGCTACACAAGCACTGTTATCACTTTTCTTTACTTCAGCAGAAGTCTGGGAAAACAAACAAAAATGACAAACAAGCACAGTGAGTCAATGCATAGCAGGGCGCGTTATGTACCTGATTAACAACAAGTATTTCCGGCAGGTAAAAAACAGTGTTCATACAGAATACGGCTTTCCCCTGCCTGAAAAACAGAGGGGCGGATTATTAAAGAGCAAAAACAGTAAAAAAACTGGCTAAATCATCCGTTCTTTAACTGGACTTCCATCTCAACCATGCGAAGGTATGAACGGGAAAAACGGCTAGAATCGTGCCACTGCATCAAGAAAACCAACAATTCCTTTGTCTTTTACTTCCTCATTAATTTTTAAACCAAGTTTAACTATTAACTCGCGGACATTATTGACATCATTCAACAAAGAAGAATCAGCCAAATCCAAGTAGCGTAACACATCAAATTCGCTTCTCAGTAACGACCAGTCAATACCAACGTTTTTCTGTCTTAAACACACTTTACAG
>JARXRR010000045.1:0-30601 GCA_033792355.1 Chromatiaceae bacterium AAb-1 | reverse complement strand
CCTTTTGGGCATTCGCAGCAATATTGCAGGTGAGATTAACAGGTAATGGACTTTTATATCAGAGGCTGGTCTGTCTGGACACCGGACACCGACCCCATACCTGCCTTGTCAGACATACCCGCAATGACCCGGCGCCGTTTAAGTAAACTGACTAAAATGGCGTTTCATACTGCGCTGGAACTGGATAAACACCACAATATCCCCTGCATTTTTGCCTCCCGTCACGGTGATTTACACAAAACCGTGGAATTACTGCAGGGTATTGCCGGCCACCAGAGTTTATCGCCCACCCTGTTTGCACTGTCGGTACATAATGCCGTCAGCGGCCAGTACAGTATTTATACCCGGAATCAGGCAGACAGTAATGCTATCGCCGCCGGAGAGAACAGCTTACATTACGCTATTCTGGAAGCCGCAGCACGCCTGATAACAGAACCGGAACTAACCGATATTTTAGTGGTATATGCCGACGAGCCGGTACCTGAGCCTTATCCGTTATTTTGTCAGGAGCCACATATTCCTGTGGCACTGGCATTGTTATTGTCATCACAACAAGGTGATGCCGTACGGTTACAACGTTATGCCACCACAGAGCCCTCACTGTCACAACAGCAGAATCAGGCACTGGCACTATTGCCATTTTTGCGTCAAGACAGCAGCCACTCAGTAATTACGGCAGCAGATCAACGCTGGGAATGGCACCGTGATTAAATTACTGTCACTGGTTAATCATGGCTATCGTATTGCAGCAACCGGATGCTGTTTTATCTGCTTTGGCATCGGCGGTATTCTGTTTTCTGTTATCGTATTTCCGTTACAACGGCTGCTGATTAGCGACCTGCCACACCGCCAGAAAATTGCCCGCCATACTGTGCATCTGAGTTTTAAGTTTTTTATCGGTATGATGCACCAGTTGAGAATATTTAACTTTGACTTCAGCGCCAGCGCACAATTACAGCAGGCTCGGGGGAACATTATTATTGCAAACCACCCCTGCTTGATTGATGTTGTCGCCCTGATTGCCATGACACCCAATGCCGACTGTGTGGTAAAGGCCGGATTATTCCGGAACCCTTTTATCAGAGGAGTGATTACCAGCACCGGTTATATCAGCAACTCAGATCCTGATGCCCTGATTAACGACTGTGCGGCATCACTGGCGTCAGGTAACAACCTGATCATTTTTCCGGAAGGCACCCGTACCACACCGGGAAGCCTCTTGTCTTTTCAGCGTGGTGCTGCCAATATCGCACTGCGCAGTCAGGCCAGTTTTCTGGCACTCAGTATTCGTTGTCAGCCAACCACTCTTACCAAACAGGAAGCCTGGTATCAGGTGCCGGCAACCAAACCGACACTGGCTATTCATTTTCTGAAAGAAATTCGCGTTACTGATTACAGTAACGCAGACTCACCCTCACTGGCAGCCCGCCAGTTAACGAGGGATTTGCAGCACTATTATCGGCAGGTAGTAAATCGTTATGAATGCACTGAAACTGGAAGTGAAGCATTTAATCATTGATACGCTGGGGCTGGAAGATATTACCCCGGACGATATTGAAGATGATGCGGCCCTTTTTATCGATGGCTTAGGGTTAGACTCTATCGACGCGCTGGAGCTCGGTCTGGCAATAAAAAAACGCTACAACATAAAGCTTGATGCTAACGCTGAACAAACCAAACAACATTTTGCCAGCATTACCAGTCTGGCCAGCTACATCAGGCAACAGCAGTAACAGGAGACTCAGCATGAAAACCAAACAAGATATCTACATCACATTAAAAGATGTGCTGGTAAAAGAATTTGAACTGGATGAACAGCAGATCCATCTCGACGCTAACCTTTATGAAGATTTAGATCTGGACAGCATCGACGCCGTGGATCTGGTAGTAAAACTACGTGATCTGACCGGTAAAAAAATTGACCCGGACGCCTTTAAAGCCGTGCGTACCGTCGGACACATTGTAGACGAAATCTATAACCTGATCGAAGCCTGATACCATGCCCAAAGTGCTGGCAGTACTGCTGAAAGCTGCCCTGTGCCTGTATCCGTTTTATGTCTGGTATGCCATCAGCTACTGGCATCCGGCAGCTGCGCTGCTGCCTGTTGCTATGCTATTGCTGCTGAAAAGCTGCCTGCCGGGAACAGAGCGCACGACCAGAGCCTTTTTTGCCATAACAGCGCTTTTTCTGCTACTGGCACTATGGCTGGAGCAGGCAGAGCAGGCCATGTTGTTTTACCCGGTATGGGTAAACGCCGGTTTGCTGCTGTTGTTCAGCGCCTCGCTTATTTTTCCGCCACCGGTTATTGAACGGCTGGCCCGCCTGATGGAAGGCGAACTGGATGCCAGAGGCATAGCCTATACCCGTAAAGTAACACAGGTATGGTGTGTATTTTTTCTGCTTAATGGCGGTATCGCCGCAATAACTGCCGTTATCGGCAACTGGAATATCTGGTTGTGGTATAACGGCGTTATTTCCTATGGGCTGATGGGCCTGTTGATGTTAATTGAATGGCAGGTAAGACGCGTTGTTAAAGCTGCATCCTAACCGTTGCGAGCTGCTCTGGTCAGATACTCAGGCGCCGCTTTTTACAGACTTTTCAGGCAACATCAGTGTCTGCGACTGGCTGCAACAGCTGCAAAGTGTTATCAGCTACTGTCAGCAGCAAAACGGACAACGCGTACTGTTATTTCAGCCAGACAGCTATCAGTTCTCATTATGGTTCTGCGCACTGGCCCATCTGGGCAAACAGATTTTGCTGGCCCCCAATAACCAGCCAGCCACCATGCAGGCACTAACCCAGCAGACAGACTGGCAAACACCGGCACAGCTGCCTGCACCAGTAGCAGATCCTGCTATACCGGCAGCACTGAGTATTAATACTGCAACCCAGGTGATCTTTTTTACTTCCGGCTCTACCGGCACCCCTAAGCTGGTAAACCGGCGGTTATCCCAGTTGCTGCTTGAAGTCAGTACGCTGGAACAACACTTTGGCGCAGCGCTGCCGGCCAATATACTGTTTGCGGCAACAGTGTCACATCAGCATATTTATGGCCTGCTGTTTCGTATTTTATGGCCGCTCAGCTGTGAACGCCGGTTATACCGGCCGCAGCTAAGCTACTTTGAACAATGGCAGGCTTTGCTGCAACAACATAACATGGTACTGATTGCCAGCCCGGCACACCTGTCACGTTTTGAAGAATTGCCCGCTTTAACAACATACCAGCACCAGCTGCATGCTATTTTCAGTTCCGGCGGTCCGCTAGCCGATCATCTGCCTACATACTACCGGCAACATACCGGCCAGACACCTTATGAAATTTTCGGCAGCACCGAAACCGGTGGTATCGCTTACCGGCAGCGCCAACAGGCTGATACCTGCTGGCAGGCTTTCAGTAATATTGCGCTGTCACAATCTGCCGATGGCTGCCTGCTTATCCGCTCACCTTATGTTGACGAACAAGCAGATTACCAGACTCAGGATCTGGTACGCCTGCTGGCCAATAATCGCTTTGACTTGCTGGGCCGGGCTGATCGCATTGTTAAAGTGGAAGAAAAACGGTTATCGCTGACCGAACTGGAAAAATGCTGCCTGCAACACCCGCTGATTACCGCTGCCGTGGCGCTGCTGTTACCACAGCAGCCCCGTCAGAAACTGGCCCTGGTAGCCGTGTTAACAGAGCAGGGCCGGCAACAATTGCAGCAGTTGGGCCACCGCGCCATCAGCCAGCAGATAAAACAGCATTTACTGACTCAGTTTGAACTGGTGTTATTACCTAAAAAGTTCCGCTATGTGGCACAATTACCCTATAACGAACAGGGAAAACTGCCACAACGGCAGCTTGAGAGCTTATTTGCAGATGGCTAAATTATTTCCACAGGTGATATCCGTTGCAACGCAACCCTGCCAGACCGAGCTGCAACTGCACATCGCCGCAGATATTCATTACTTCGATGGCCATTTTCCGGACGCACCCATACTGGCCGGCGTTACCCAGCTACACTGGGCAGTACATTACAGCAAACAATATTACCCGCAACTTACTACCGTATCAGCAGTAGAAGTGCTGAAGTTTCAGGTTATGATAAAACCAGACAGCCAGCTGACCCTGCTGCTGGAACACCCGAAACCGGATATAATTTTGTTCAGTTACCTGCAACAGGGTAATAAAGTCGCATCAGGCCGGCTGAAATGGCAGCAACCGGAGTACAACACCAATGTCTGAATGCTTCATTATTCCAATTTATAATCACCACCAGACTATTGGCAGCACGGTTGCAGCTTTACAGCCATTTAAACTGCCGGTTGTGATTGTGGATGATGGTTCAGATCTCATCACCAGACAAACCCTGCAACAGCTGGCGCAGCAATATGACAGCATTACCCTGGTTACGCTGCCCCACAACAGTGGCAAAGGCGCAGCAGTAATGGCCGGAATGCAACATGCGTGGGCAGCCGGGTTTACCCATGCAATCCAGGTAGATGCTGACGGCCAGCACAACCTGCAGGATATACCACAGCTGCGCCAGTTATCGGCGCAGTATCCCCAGGCACTGATTAGCGGCGCGCCGGTATATGACGACTCTATTCCAACCGGCCGTAAAATAGGCCGTTACATTACCCATTTCTGGGTGTGGGTTGAAACGCTGTCGTTTTCGGTGCGCGACACCATGTGTGGCTTCAGGGTTTATCCGCTGGCCAGTTGCATTCACCTGATGCAGCAGGTTCAGCTCGGAACCCGGATGGACTTTGATATCGAAATTATGGTGCGCCTGTACTGGCAGGGCGTGCAAATACATTTTATTCCGACTAAAGTTATTTACCCACAGGGTGGCTGCTCGCATTTTAAAGCACTGTATGACAACTGGTTAATCAGCAAAATGCACACGGTATTATTTTTCGGCATGTTAAAGCGCCTGCCGCAGTTGCTCAGCCATAAACAGCGGAGAACCAATGTCGCCGCAGACTGAACACTGGGCAGAAAAGCCGGAGAACGGCAGTTACCTTGGCATCAGAATATTGCTGGGGTTATACCGCTATGGCGGTAAATGGTTAATGCTGCTGTGCCTGGCACCGGTTACCGCCTACTTTTTCCTCAAAGACCGCCGTGCCCGGCAGGCTTCAATGCAGTTTTTAACCCGGGTTCATCAATTCAGTGCTGATGCCAGCCCGTTCAGGCATACGCCCGGTTATTGGCAGAGTTATTGCCATTTCTGGCAGTTCTCGCTGGCAGCACTGGCTAAAATTGATGCCTGGATTGGCCGTCTGTCGGCAGATAAAGATGTCACACGCTGTGGCGATATTCAGTTCGGCGACATGGTCGCCTCCGGCAAGGGCGGCATTATTATCAGCAGCCATCTGGGAAATACCGAGGTCTGCCGGGCGCTGGTCACATCGCGCTACCCAACCCGCATTAATGTACTGACCTTTACCCGCCACGCCGCAGCCTTTAATCAGGCACTGAAAGATGCTAACCGGCAGGTTGACCTGAACCTGATACAGGTGGACAACTTTACCCCGGATCTGGCCATTATGCTGAAAGAGCGCACAGAGCAGGGTGAATTTGTGGTCATTGTCGGTGACAGAATCTCCGCCAATGTTCCGGAGCGCTCAGTATGGGCAGAGTTTATCGGCCAGCCGGCGCCTTTTGCCGTTGGCCCGTGGGTGCTGGCCAGTGTGCTGGAATGCCCGGCATATCTGATGTTCTGCATTAAAACACCACAGCAGTATCAGCTGATCTTTGAAACCTTTGCCCCGCAGATCAACCTGCCGCGTAAAACCCGTCAGCAGCAACTGCAGCACTATATCAGCCGCTATGCCAGCCGGCTGGAACAACAGGCTTGCCGCTATCCGCTGCAATGGTTTAACTTTTATGACTTCTGGCAATTACCGTCAGCCAGCCAACATAAGGAATCGTCCCGGTGACATCAGCAGTACTTCAGCCAGACAACCTTCAGGCTATTACTCCGGTCTGTTTTGGCCGGGAACGGATCAGCATAGAGCAGATAAACCATATTGCCCGTAACCGGCAACCGGTGGCGTTATCAGACGATGACTTCTTCCGGCAGAAAATTAATGCCGGTGTCGCCTTTCTGGATAAACTGCTGGAAGAAGACGGTGTAATTTATGGCGTCACCACAGGTTACGGTGACAGTTGTACCGTTAAAGTACCGTTATCTCAGGTATATGAACTGCCAATACATCTGACCCGCTTTCACGGTTGCGGACTGGGCGATTATTTCAGCGAAACCGAAGGCCGTGCGATACTGGCAACCCGCCTGTGCTCACTGAGTCAGGGTTATTCCGGTGTCAGCCCGGAGCTGCTGGAACGTCTGGTGACTTATCTCAACCAGCAGATTATTCCGCTTATCCCACAGGAAGGCAGTGTAGGTGCCAGCGGCGATTTAACCCCGTTATCTTACGTGGCCGCCAGCCTGATTGGTGAACGCGAAGCCTACTATCAGGGACAGGTGCTGCCGGTAGCCGATATTCTGCAACACACCGGCCTTACACCACTATGCCTGCGCCCGAAAGAAGGGCTGGCAATTATGAACGGCACGGCAGTGATGACAGCACTGGCCTGTCTGGCCTATCAGCGCGCAGAATACCTGACCCGCTTATCAAGCAGAATTACCGCTCTGGCCAGTCTGGCATTGCAGGGTAACAGTCATCATTTCGATGACATTCTGTTCAGCGTTAAGCCACATCCGGGTCAGAACCAGATTGCCGGCTGGATCCGTGAAGACTTAAACCACTACGAACATCCGCGCAACTCTGACCGGTTGCAGGATCGCTATTCTATCCGCTGCGCCCCGCATATTATCGGCGTATTACGTGATGCCTTACCCTGGTTTAAACAAACCATAGAAAATGAGCTGAACAGTGCTAACGACAACCCGATTATCGACGGTATCGGCGAGCATGTCCTGCACGGCGGACATTTTTATGGTGGCCATATCGCAATGGTGATGGACAGCATGAAAAACGCTGTCGCCAACCTGGCTGACCTGCATGACCGCCAGATGGCCCTGCTGATGGACACCAAATTCAATAACGGCCTGCCAGCCAACCTGTCGGCGGCCAGTACTGAACGCCGCTATATCAATCACGGCTTTAAAGCCGTGCAGATTGGCTGCAGCGCCTGGACTGCCGAAGCACTGAAACTGACCATGCCTGCCAGTGTGTTTTCCCGCTCTACCGAATGCCATAATCAGGATAAAGTCAGTATGGGAACCATTGCCGCCCGCGACTGTTTACGGGTGCTGCAACTCACCGAGCAGGTGGTGGCCGCTTCATTACTGGCAGTACAACAGGGCGTACAGCTGCGGATCAATCAGGGGCAACTGCAATTTGACAGCCTGACACCGGATATTCAGCAAATGCTGACGGCATTACAGCAACACTGCCCGTTACTGACCGAGGACCGGCCGCTGGAGCAGACACTGCGTCAGACCATCAGTTTTATTCAGGCTCAGCACTGGCCGTTGTACCCGTCAGCTGGAGACTTCGTATGAAAAGCGCCACCGCTATTATTGACGTGCCTTTTTTTGATGTAGATGCCATGCAGGTCGTCTGGCATGGCAACTATGTTAAGTATCTGGAAATTGCCCGCTGCGAACTGTTACGCAGCTTTAACTACGATTATCATGACATGTCCGAATCCGGCTATATGTGGCCAATTGTCGATATGAAAATCAAATATGTCGGCTCTGCCCGTTTTGCCAGAAAGATCAAAGTGGAAGCCACGCTGGCTGAATGGGAAAACCGCCTGAAAATCAACTATCTGATCACAGACCTTGAAACCGGCCAGAAACTGACCAAAGCCAGCACCATACAGGTTGCGGTATCATTGCAAAGCATGGAAATGTGCTTTCAGTCGCCGCCGGTACTATTTGAAAAACTGGGGCTGAGTGCCAATGCGTAACCTTCTGCCATCTCTGCCATCATTGCTGATACTGCTGTCTGCCGCAGTCAGCCCCACTGTTACAGCCGCAGACATCCTGCCGGATAACTGGCAGCCTTTTAGCGGGCGGGTTGAGTTTCGTCAGCAAAAACAGTTGCAGGGGATGGCATTTCCGATTACCAGTAGCGGCTATCTGCAACTTGATAACGACACATTACTGTGGCATACCCGTCAGCCGGTTGAGCAGCAGGTACTGATTTCCGGTGCCGGTGTCAGCCAGCTGCAACAGGGGCAAATGCAGCTGATTGCCGGTACAGAAATTATCGGTCAGCTGATGCTGGCAGTACTGCAACAGAACAATGCTTTTCTCAGCACCTATTTTCAGCGCCAGCCACAAGGTGATCACTGTCAGCAACTGACTCCGGTGAAAGCGCCGGTCGATCAATTCTTTCAGCATATCGAACTATGTGGTACGGCACAGCTGGAACAGATCCGGCTGCTGGAAAAAAGCGGCAATACCACCAGCATTGAACTGCATTACACCACCACGACCACGGAGCCGGAACAGTGAATTTCCGCCTGCGGTTAGTATTGTTTATATTATGCTGGCTGGGTATCGGGTTACACCTTGCCGTTACGCTGCCCACGGTGTCGTGGAGTACCAATATTACCGCTGCTTTTCCGACAGCCGATCACAACTGGCAACAACAGTTACTGCAACAAAACCGCAGCAGCCGCCATCTGAGCCTGCTGCTGACCGGCCCTGAGCCGGAGCAGTTACAACAGGCTGCCACGCAGTTACAGCAACGTGAGCTTAACGGTCTGCAATGGCATAAACCGGCAGCGCTGTTACAGCAAATCCAGCAGCAATACCGGCCTTTTTATGGTTTAGTGGCCACTTCGCAACAATTACAACAGCTACAGCAAAAGCAATACCAGCCACTGGTCAGTGCCGCCTGGCAGCGGCTGCTAAGCCCGGCGCCATTACCGGAAAATGTATTACAACAGGATCCGTTGCTGCTGACCCAGCAGTTTATTGAACAACTGGCAGTAGCGCCTTCGGCCCTGACCGTATCGGCCAACTGGCTTGAAGGCCGCTATCAGCAACAGCATCTGCTGTTGTTACAGGCTGAACTGGATTTTGACCCGTTCGAGCGTAAACAAACCGCACTATTGCAGCAGCAATTAACCGCTGAACTGGCACAATTACAACAACAGTGGCCACAACTGACCATACTGCGCAGCGGTGTATTGTTTCATGCCGCCGCCGCCGCAGACAGCGCCGAATTTGAGATGGCTTTTTATGGCAGCCTGTCGGCACTGGCAATTTTATTATTACTGCTGTTGTCGTTTCGCAGCCTCAAACCTTTATTGCTGACCCTGCTGGTGCTGTCTGCGGCTACCGGCTTCGGTCTGATGGTGTTTTTATGGTGCTATCCGCAGCCACATATCCTGTCGCTGGTATTTGCTACCACCTTAATTGGTGTCGCGGTTGATTATTCCTTTCACGGTATGCTGGCTACCGACAAAGGCCGCAGTGGTTTCAGAAAAATGCTGCCCAGCCTGACCCTGGGGCTTTGTACCACACTGCTGGGTTATCTGGTATTAATCGGGCTGCCTTTTGCCGTGCTGAATCAGGTGGCGGTGTTTATCTGTAGTGGCTTACTGGCAGCTTATCTGACCGTAAGATTATTGTTTCCGCAGTTATTATCCGAAGGGCAGCTGCAAACCCGGCCGTGGCTGGCATCGGCCTGCCGCTATGTTGCCAGCCACAGTAACCGCATTTCTTCCCGTGGTGCAGCCCTGAGCCTGCTGGTGCTGGCGCTGCTAAGCACTACCGTATTATTCAGCATTGCCCGTTTCAGTGACGATGTCCGCAAATTTACCCAAAGCCCGCCAGCATTACTGGAGCAGGAAAAAGCGGTGCGCCAGCAAACCAGTCAGCTGTGGGAAAGCCGTTTTCTGGTGGTGCTGGGCAATTCAGCCGAGCAATTATTACAGCAAGAACAACAACTCCAGCCGCTGCTGCAACACTGGCAGCAACAAGGCTGGCTGGATAACTGGCAGGCACTGTCCGCCAAAATACCCTCCCAGTCCCGGCAGGAGCTGACAGCCAGCCTGTTACAACAGGCTTACCAGAGTCCGGAACTGCAACATTATCTGCATCAGTTACAGCTAAACGCCCCGGCGGTGCCACAGCAACGGCTGTTGCCGGAACATTTACCGCTGTTCAGCCAGTTACATTTAGTGCCTTTAGCTGAGCAACAACAGGCCAGCCTGATTTTCCTGCAAGGTATTCATCATCCGGCAGCCGGGCTGCAGCAACAGTTACAGCACCATACCAATGTGTATTGGTTTGATCCGGTTAATGACGCCAGCAACAGCATTAATAAAATCAGAATGCAGCTGCTGTACTGGGTAGCGATAGCACTGCTGTTATCCGGCGCCTTGCTAAGCTGGCGACTGGGACTGGTAAAAGCGGTTGCTGTTATTCTGTATCTGAGCACTGCGGTCAGCGGCAGCCTGATACTGTGTCAGCTGATACAGCAGCAGCTTAATCTGTTTCATCTGGTGGCAACGCTGCTGGTTATTGCGCTGTCACTGGACTATGCCATTTTCTTTTCATCTTCCTTACCCCGGACGGAAGTGGTTAAGGCCGTGATATTATCGGCCCTGACCAGCAGTATGGCGTTCGGGATATTAGGGTTCAGTCAGACGCCGGCCATTGCTGCTTTCGGGCTGACGGTTTTTCTGGGGGTTATGCTGGCAGCCATAATGGCGCCGCTGATAAGTCGTATCGGTGTTAAACATGGGGTGGCCAATGGAACATGTTGATGTAGTCATTATTGGGGCAGGCCCGTCCGGTGCCTGTGCCGGCGCGATGCTTGCCAAAGCCGGCAAAAACGTATTATGCCTTGAGAAACAGCATTTCCCGCGTTTTTCTATCGGTGAAAGCCTGTTGCCACACTGTATGCAGTTTCTGGCCGAATCCGGCCTGCTGCCCGCAGTGGAACAAGCTGCCGCTGAACACGGATTTCAGTTTAAAAACGGGGCCGCCTTTCTCAGACGCTCACAGCATACTGAATTCGATTTTACCCAAAAGTTTTCTGATGGTCCCGGCACCACCTTTCAGGTAAAACGTGCTGCTTTTGACAAGCTGCTGGCCGACGCCGCCGCCGCACAGGGTATGACTATTCGTTACGGCGATACAGTAGAAGCCATCAGCTACCCGGACGAACAGCGGGTCGTACTGGACGTCAGAGATCAGCAAGGTCAGCTGTATCAGGTAAGTGCCGCTTACCTGCTGGATGCCAGCGGTTTTGGCCGGGTACTGCCACGCCTGCTGGATCTGGAATACCCATCAGACTTTCCGGTACGCCAGGCCAACTTCTGCCATGTGCAGGACAATATCAGCGACCCGGCATTCGACCGCAATAAAATTCTGATTACGGTGCATTCCAGCAAACCTGATGTCTGGTTCTGGTTAATTCCGTTCAGTGACGGCACCTGTAGCCTGGGGGTTGTTGGCAGACAGGAGCGTTTTGATACAACGCTCAGCCCAGCAGAAAACCTGTGGCAGAATATTGAGCAGACCGAAGGGCTGGCAACACTGCTGGCTAATGCCAAACAGATTAACGACGCCAGAACCCTGACCGGCTACTCTGCCAATGTCAGAACCCTGTACGGCAGACGTTTTGCGCTGCTGGGTAATGCCGGTGAGTTTCTGGACCCGGTATTCTCTTCCGGTGTCACCATTGCCCTGCGCTCTGCGGTAACCGCTGCACCACTGGTGCTGAAAGAGCTGGCTGGTCAGGCGGTAGACTGGGAAAACGAATACAGCAAACCGTTACGTAAAGGAATAGATACCTTCAGGGTATTTGTGGAAGCCTGGTACGATGAACGGTTCCAGAATGTTATTTTCAGCCAGAACCGGCAGGACAACGTAACCCGGATGATCAGTGCAATTCTGGCCGGTTATGCCTGGGACGAAAAAAACCCTTATGTGGCCGATCCCAAACGCCGTATGAATGTATTGAGTGAGCTATGCGCCGAAGCCGATACTACTGTGTCCTGATCCTGCTGTTGCTCAGTGCCTGCCACAGCAGGTATCCGCAGCCCGCTAACCAGTATATGGTGGCTTTTGCCGACGGATATTATCAGCTTTATCCAGGTTGGCCGGCACCTGCCCGGCAACTGCTGCAACATATTGTCTGGCACTCAGCACAGGGTACTCAGGAATTTCTGTTAAGCGCCATGCTGACAGAGCAGCAGATCCTGCTGATCGCCACCTCAGCCTTAGGCCACGAGTTGTGGCGCCTGCAATATAGTCAGCAGGGCATTGTACAATTAAACGGCATAGAACCCTTTAACCAGCCTGAGATTGCGCTGCGTATTCTGGCAGAAATGCAGCTGGCACTGCTGCCGTTACCGGTGATTCAGCCACGCTTACATCAGTTACAGCTGACAGAACAATATACCGGGCAGTATCAGCGTCAGTTGCTTAATCACCAACAACAAACGCTGCTGGATATTTACTGGCAGGAACCGGCAGAGATCCCCACACAGGTGAATATACAGCAACAGTATTATCAGTTGACGATTACCACACTACAGCAGGAACTGCTGCCATGACAGCCATCACTCTGAGCGCTTTGGGTATTTGCTGCGCCCTTGGCAATAATAAGCAGCAGGTATGGCAGGCTGCTGTTAACGGCAGTCGCCACGGCATGGTATGGCGTAACGATCTGCTATCAGATGCCACACCGGTGGTAGTCGGAGAAGTCAGTGGTAACTTACCATCACTGGCTGCCTTCCCGGCAGAATTTCACAGCCGCAATAACCAGCTGGCATTACAGGCACTGCAACAGATGATGCCGCAGATTGAACAGGCCCGGCAGCGTTATGGTCAGGAACGTATCGCTGTTATCATCGGCACCAGTACTTCCGGTATTGCCGAAGGCGAAACCGCACTGGCGCAATATCGTAACAGTGGCGATTTTCCGCCGTCTTACCATTACCATCAGCAGGAAATGCAGGCACCCGCCCGCTTTATCGCCAGAGCCAGCGACGTAACAGGCCCTTGCTATGCTATTTCAACAGCCTGTTCTTCCAGCGCCAGAGCCCTGATGAGCGCCCGCAGCTTACTGCTGGCCGGTATTGCCGATGCCGTTATTGTCGGTGGTGTCGACTCTTTATGCCGGCTGACGGTAAACGGTTTTCATGCGCTGGAATCCGTTGCCGCAGGATTCTGTCAGCCTTTTGGCCTGAACCGCGATGGCATTAATATCGGCGAAGGGGCAGCCCTGTTTCTGATGGAGAAAAATACCGCCGGTATCCGTTTAATGGGCGCAGCGGCATCGTCTGATGCCAGCCATATGTCAGCACCGCATCCTGAAGGTCGTGGTGCAGAGCAGGCAATTATCAGTGCCTGTCAGCAGGCCGGTATCTCCCCGCAGCAGCTGAGTTATATCAACCTGCATGGCACCGCCACCCCACTGAACGATTTAATGGAAAGCAAAGTCCTGGCCCGGATTGGTGCCGCTCAGATCCCGGCCAGTTCCACCAAAGCACTGACCGGCCATACACTGGGTGCAGCAGGCGCAATAGAAGCCGCGCTTTGCTGGCTGATGCTGTCTGACTATAATGGCAACAGCAACATTATACCGCACTGCTGTGATAACCCGCCGGATCCTGCACTGGCGCCAGTGCAACTGGCAACTGCCGGTATGCAGGCACCACTGCGTTACTGTTTAAGTAACTCTTTTGCATTTGGTGGCAATAATGTGGCAGTGCTGCTGGGTAAAGAAATATGATAACCGGCTACAACATTGAACAGGTGCTGCCACACGCTCACCCGATGATACTGCTTAGTCAGTTTATAGAAGCTGGTGCTGACCATGCGGTCTGCACTGTTGATATTGACCGGAACAGTCCGTTCTATGATGATACACAACAGGCAGTGCCCGCTTATGTCGGCATAGAATATATGGCGCAAGCCATAGCTGCCTATGCCGGGGCCCATGCACTGGCAACCGGCGGCACGGTTAAAATTGGTTTTTTGCTGGGTTGTCGTAAATATCAGCCAGCAACGCCCGGCTTTCAGGCTGGCCAGACACTGCATATCCAGGTTAGAAAACTGGTGATGGAGGATTCCGGACTCAGCGTATTTGAATGTCAGATCCTGTATCAGCAGCAGTTACTGGTCGCTGCCAACCTGAATGTGTTTCAGCCGGATGATCATAAAGTCTGGTTAACGGAGTAGTAATGAGAAGAGTACTGGTCACTGGCTCAGGCCGTGGTATTGGCAGGGCAATCGCCCTGAAACTGGCACAGGACGGATTTGATATCGCAGTACATTGCCGTAGCGATGTCTCCAGCGCAGAGCAAACTGTTACTGAAATCCGCCAGTTGGGCCGTCATGCCAGCCTGCTGCAGTTTGATGTGGCAGATCGCCCGGCGGCCAAAGCTGCACTGGAGCAGGATGTTGCCACAGCAGGTGCTTATTACGGTGTTGTCTGTAATGCCGGTATTACCCGTGATGGTGCTTTCCCGGCACTGACAGAGCAGGATTGGGATCAGGTTATTCATACCAACCTTGATGGTTTTTACAACATACTGCAACCGCTGGTGATGCCAATGATTCAGCGGCGTGACGGCGGGCGCATCGTAACAATTGCTTCAGTTTCCGGAATTGCCGGTAACCGGGGGCAGGTAAACTACAGCGCATCCAAAGCCGGTTTAATCGGGGCAACCAAAGCACTGGCGCTGGAACTGGCAAAGCGCAGAATTACGGTAAACAGTGTGGCTCCCGGCCTGATTGATACCGAAATGGTTGATGAAAGGGTAACCGAAGAATTACTGAAAATGATCCCACTGCGCCGGGCCGGACAACCGGAAGAAGTTGCCGCTACCGTCAGCTTTCTGTTTTCAGATGCAGCGGCGTATATCACCCGTCAGGTTATTTCAGTTAATGGTGGTTTAGTGTAATGAAGCGTGTTGTCGTAACAGGTATGTCAGCCATTACCGCACTGGGAGATAACTGGCAGCAGTTCAGGCAGAATCTGGTTGCAGGTAAAAACGCCGTGTGCCAGATGCCGCAATGGCAGAAATATCAGGGTATGAATACTCAACTGGCAGCTCCTGTCACTGATTTTCAGCGACCGGCACATTACTCACGCAAGATGGTACGCTCTATGGGCCGGGTATCTTTAATGGCAACCCGCGCCACAGAACTGGCACTGCAGGATGCCGGTTTACTGAACGACCCGGCGATCAGTGATGGCCGCTGTGGTATCGCCTATGGTTCTTCTACCGGCAGCACCGAACCGGTACTGGCCTTTGCCCGGATGATGGATACCGGTGATATGTCCGGCGTTACCGCAACCAGTTATATTCAGATGATGAGCCATACCGCGGCAGTAAATGTCGGCGTATTCTTCGGTATTAAAGGGCGGGTATATACCACCAGTTCTGCCTGTACCTCTGCCTCTCAGGGCATTGGTTACGCTTACGAAGCAATAAAATATGGTAAGCAACAACTGATGGTGGCCGGTGGCGCTGAAGAGCTTTGTGTCACAGAAGCAGCAGTATTCGATACTCTTTACGCCACCAGCACTAAAAATGACACACCGCAGCTGACACCGCGCCCGTTCGATAAACAACGTGACGGGCTGGTTATCGGCGAAGGTGCCGGTACGCTGATTCTGGAAGAACTGGAACATGCCCTGGCACGCGGCGCTACCATATACGCAGAAGTTGTTGGTTTTGGCTCCAATTCTGATGGGGTGCATGTTACCCAGCCTACCGACACTACCATGGAAACAGCTATACGGCTGGCACTGGCCGATGCCGGTTTATCCGCAGCAGCTATCGGTTATATTAATGCCCACGGTACAGCAACTGACAGGGGCGATATTGCTGAAAGCCAGGCCACCGCCCGGATCTTCGGCACCAGCACCCCGATAAGCTCGCTGAAAAGTTACCTGGGGCATACGCTGGGAGCCTGTGGTGCCATAGAAAGCTGGGCCAGTATTATGATGATGCAGGATAGCTGGTTTGCCCCGACAATCAACCTGACTGAAGTTGACCCGGCCTGCGGTGAGCTGGATTACATCATCAATCAGGGCCGGGAGTTCAGCACAGAATATGTTATGAGCAATAACTTTGCTTTTGGTGGCATTAATACATCACTGATTTTCAGAAAATGGACGACATCACCATAACATTATGGTGCAACAAGATGAGGTATCAAGATGAGTAAAAAAATCGTACTTATGGCTATCAGTACCCTGCTGTTCTGTGGTGCCGCATCAGCCAGAAATGATGTGCTGACCCTGCCACTGGATGCCATTATCGGCACAGATAAAGCAAAGCAGGCCCTGCATGATATACCGGTTTACTTTGCCGGACAAAAACACCCGGCAATAAAAAGCCACTGGGGTGAAGTAACAACCAACCGAAAAACCAATGCCGTAGGTAAAACAGACGAAGAAGCCTGCCAGTGGGTGTTGTTGTCGGCCCTGAAAGTACTGCAGGAAGCAGCTCAGAAGCGCGGCTATGATGCAGTGGTCAATATCCGCTCTAACTACCAGCATAACGAATTTACCAGCAGCACCCAGTACCAGTGCGGAGCCGGTAATATTATGGCTGGTGTCGCATTAAAAGGCGATTTAGTGAAGTTCTGATTCAAGACAATATGCCAGGCAGTTTGGACAAACAGTCTGGCTTTAAATAGCCTCTTACCCGGAAGGTTAAGCAATTTATCAAGCGACCTGTTCCGGCTTATAATTATTTTCAGCCCTGCAATAGTGCCAGCTCATCAGCTGTCAATTCCCGGTAATCACCTTCTGCCAGGTCGGCTGGCAGTTGCAGTGCACCGATTTTCTCGCGGTGCAGTTTCTCCACTTTGTTGCCGATAGCGGCAAACATGCGTTTTACCTGATGGTAACGGCCTTCGTGAATCGTCAGTAAAGCTTCCTGCTCACCAACAATTTCCAGCTCAGCCGGCAGAGTAGGTTGTTTTTCACCGCGTAGCATAATGCCGTCAGCAAAGGCTTTGACGGTGCTTTGCGGTATCGGATCAGCCAGCCAGGTACGATAGGTTTTTGCCACATGATGTTTCGGTGAGCTGATACGGTGCGACCACTGGCCGTCATCGGTAATCAGGATCAGACCGGTGGTATCCAGATCCAGCCTGCCGACTGTGTGCAGCCGTTCGGTTAATGGTTCATCCAGCAAGGTAAAAACGGTGGGATGATCGGGGTCGTCAGTAGAACAAACATAGCCCTGTGGTTTATGCAGCATAAAGTAACGCAGGCCAATCAGTTGCAGTTGCTGATCTTCCAGAAATATCTGGTCGGTTACGGCAACCTGCTGCGCAGCCTGCTTTGCCTGCTGGCCGTTAACGGCTACCAGCCCCTGCCGTATCACTTTACCGGCCTGTGAGCGGGTTAAACCTGTGGCATCACATATAAATTTATCTAAACGCATAGTAGTTCCTGATCTTGATTACTATCAGTGTAATCAGAAACTGCTGACAATAAAACCGGGATTCAGCAGTTGTTCCCGCTGATACACTTTTTCCGTTAAATCAAGGAATGTTACCGAAGCTCCGGCTTCCTCTGCAATAATATGTCCGGCAGCGGTATCCCATTGCATGGTTGGATTAAAACGCGGGTAAACATCTGCCTTGCCTTCTGCAATCAGGCAGAATTTCAGCGAGCTGCCAACCGGGATCATTTCATACTGTGTAAACTGTGTCAGGTATTCCGCCAGCTGCGGACTGGGGTGGCTGCGGCTGCCAACCACTCTGACAACATCGCCCACCGCTTTGGTATGCAACTGCTGCGGTTTTCCATTGCAGAGCAGAAAACTGCCACCGCCCTTAGTAGCATAGTAGGTTTTGCCGCTAACCGGCACGTGAATCACGCCCAGTAGTGGTTCGCCATGTTCTATCAATGCAATATTTACCGTGAACTCACCATTACGCTTAATAAATTCTCTGGTGCCATCCAGCGGATCAACCAGCCAGTAGCGTTGCCAGTGCTGGCGGATTTCCCAGCTGATATCTGCGGCTTCTTCAGACAGAACCGGCAGCTGTGGCGTCAGCCGGGCCAGTTCAGCTACGATCAACCGGTGAGCAGCCAGATCGGCCGCTGTCAGTGGTGAATCATCCGCTTTACCGGTAATGTCAAATGCCGAACTATCCTGCTGATAAATCGCCAGTATCGCCTGACCGGCCTGTGCAGCTATAGTGATAACAGAAGGCAGATAATTCATTTTGTTTCCTGCATAGATTTAGAAGAATGAGAAGAATAAGACCAGCAACTACTAAACAAAGTGTGTCCCGCAGGGAGCGGGACCCAAGCCCCCAGGGATGGGTTTACGGCGGCTTTGTGTGCAGTTGCTGGTCTTATTTCCAGATATCTGGCCGGATATAGTACGCTACCGCGCACTAACCTATAATACCCCGCACTTTTAATAAATCCAGTAACTGCTGTACGCTGTGTTCCAGCGGGGTAACCGAGGTATCCAGCACCAGATCCGGTGACTGCGGGGCCTCGTAAGGATCAGAAATACCGGTAAACTGGCTGATTTCGCCGTTGCGGGCTTTCTGATACAGCCCTTTAATATCACGTTGCTCACAAACTTCCAGCGGTGTTGCAATATGAATTTCAATAAACTTACCGGCCGGAATAAACTGACGCACCATTTCCCGCTGACTGCGGTAAGGCGAAATAAAAGCACTTAATACCACCAGACCGGCATCGGCCATCAGCCCGGCTACCGCACCTACCCGCCGCAGGTTTTCGGTACGGTCTTCGGCACTAAAGCCCAGATCGGCGCACAGCCCATGCCGTACGTTATCGCCATCCAGCAGATAGGTATGCACACCTGCGGCGGTCAGGGCCTGCTCCAGTGCGTCGGCCACGGTCGATTTGCCGGACCCGCTTAAACCGGTAAACCAGACTACCGCACTCTGATGACCCAGCTGCTTTTGCCGCTCTGCAGATGTAACGCTGTGTGGCTGCCACTGAATATTGCTGTTTTTGCCCGGCACATTATGAATAAGCCCGGCAGCAACCGTCGCATTGGTTAAGCGGTCAATCAGAATAAAGTTACCGGTGCCAGGCTGGGCGGTAAAAGTATCCAGCGGCAGGGTTTCGGTTAATTCCAGCTCTGCCAGGGCAATATCGTTCATTTGCAGCGCTGATGCGGCTTCCTGCTCCAGCGTATTAACATTGATTTTATGCTCCGGTGCCCGGATGCTGACACTGGTTTTACGGGTCGCCAGTTTCAGATCATACAACCGGCCGGGCTGTAACGGCTGTTCGTCAAACCAGATCAGATGCGCCTGCAGCCGGTTGCTGACGCTGACCTGCTCTGCTGATGGCACCAGCCAGTCGCCCCGGCTGATATCAATTTCATCATGCAATGTAACCGTTACTGCCTGCCCGGCAATGGCCTCGGTTAATTCACCGTCAAAAGTAACCAGTTGTTTAATCGTGCTTTTCTTACCTGACGGATACACCGTAACTTGCTGCCCGACAGCCAGCCGGCCACTGACCAGCGTACCGGCAAAGCCGCGAAAGTTAAGATCAGGCCGGATCACATACTGCACCGGGAAACGGGTAGCGCTGCCACTGCGCTGTGGGATCGGCAGGGTTTCCAGCAATGGCAGCAGTGAAGCGCCCTGATACCACGGCATCTGTGCCGAAGGTGTCAGGATATTTTCGCCTTTCAGCGCACTGAGCGGCACCACATCAACCACCGGCACCTGTAGCTGGGTGGTCAGTGCCTGAATATCATGTTTAATCTGTTCAAAACGCGCCTGTTCATAGCCGATAATATCCATCTTATTAACGGCCACAATAAAGTGTTTAATCCCCAGCAGTGCACAAATAAAGCTGTGGCGACGGGTTTGCGTTTGCACACCATAGCGGGCATCAATCAGTAAAATAGCCACATCAGCCGTAGAAGCGCCGGTCGCCATATTGCGGGTATACTGCTCATGACCGGGCGTATCGGCCAGAATAAACTTACGCAGCGAAGTGGAAAAGTAACGGTAGGCCACATCAATGGTAATGCCCTGTTCACGCTCAGCCTGCAAGCCATCGACCAGCATCGCCAGTTCCAGTTCACCTTCGTTGTTACGGCCTTTATGATCCCGTTTCAGCGCTTCCAGCTGATCATCATATAACTGCTGGCTGTCGTGCAACAGCCGGCCAATCAGCGTGCTTTTGCCATCGTCAACGCTGCCGCAGGTTAATACCCGCAGTAAACCTTTATCCTGATGTTGCTGTAAATAACCACGAATACCCAGGCTATCCAGCTGCTGTTGTAATGGCGTAGCCGTTGATAAAATGGCAGACATCAGAAGTACCCCTCGCGTTTTTTCAGCTCCATACCGGACTGGTCCTGATCAATCACCCGGCCCTGACGTTCAGACGTTCTGGCACGCAGCATTTCTTCGACAATCTCTTCCAGTGTGCTGGCGGTTGATTCTATGGCGCCGGTCAGCGGATAACAGCCCAGCGTACGGAATCTTACCGATTTATGCTGCGGCACTTCACCGGCCTGTAATGGCATCCGCTCGTCATCCACCATAATTAATGCTCCGTTACGTTCGACTACCGGACGCGGTCTGGCAAAGTACAGCGGCACAATATCGATGTTTTCCTGCAGGATATACAGCCAGATATCCAGTTCTGTCCAGTTAGACAGCGGAAACACCCGGATGCTTTCACCTTCGTTAATGGCGCCGTTGTACAGGTTCCATAATTCCGGCCGCTGGCTTTTGGGATCCCAGCGGTGGTGTTTATCGCGAAATGAATATACCCGCTCTTTGGCACGGGATTTTTCTTCATCGCGCCGCGCCCCGCCAAAAGCGGCATCAAAACCGTACTGGTTCAGTGCCTGTTTCAGCCCCTGGGTTTTCATAATGTCGGTATGTTTGGCGCTGCCATGTACAAACGGATTAATATCTATTGCCAGCCCTTCGGGGTTTTTATGTACCAGTAAATCGAAACCGTATTGCTTTGCTACCTGATCGCGAAAGCTGATCATTTCGCGGAATTTCCAGTTGGTATCGACATGCAGTAACGGGAAAGGCAGTTTACCCGGAGCAAATGCTTTGCGCGCCAGATGCAGTAACACTGACGAATCTTTACCAATGGAATACAACATCA
Source organism: Chromatiaceae bacterium AAb-1 (assembly GCA_033792355.1). GTDB lineage: Bacteria > Pseudomonadota > Gammaproteobacteria > Enterobacterales > Alteromonadaceae > Alishewanella. The sequence continues at coordinate 9,509 of JARXRR010000045.1, read as the reverse complement.
CTGGCTTTTTAAATTCAGCCGCAACTTCCCGGAAAATATGGATACTTTCTGCTTCCAGCTGTCGCAGATGTGATAACGCTTCAGGTAATGCTGACATGCGTGTGCCCCTCAGGTCATACGGGTTAATGGCTGGGCAAACACAGCGGCCTGCTGTTGTTCACCAAACCAGTGTAAATGCGGTTGCAAGCTGACAACTTCACCAATAATCAGTAATGCCGGTGAGCCAATTGGCTGAGCGGCAAGTTCTGCCAGTGTTGCCAGAGTACCGGTAAAAATCCGCTGTGTTTTGCGGGTGCCATTTTCAATAATTGCCACCGGAGTGGTACCAGCACGGCCTGCCGCCAGCAGCTGTTGCTGAATAACCGCCGCTTTTAGTAAGCCCATATATACCACCAGTGTCTGGTTCGGGCGGCTCATACTGTGCCAGTCCGGCCCGGTGCCATCTTCGCCACTCTGTCCGGCATGCCCGGTAACAAACTGCACACTGTGCGCATAATCACGATGGGTTAGCGGAATACCGGCATAGGCGGCACATCCGGCGGCGGCTGTTACGCCCGGCACCACCTGAAACGGCAGATTATGCTCAACCAGTGCCTGAATTTCCTCACCACCCCGGCCAAAAATAAACGGGTCGCCGCCTTTCAGACGGCAGACTTTTTTACCCTGCTGCGCCAGCTCTACCAGCAGCTGATTAATCTGCTGCTGTGACGCAGAATGATTACCGGCTTTTTTGCCGACACAAATTTGCTCGGCATCGCGGCGCACCAGTTGCAGAATTTCTGCTGATACCAGATAGTCGTACACTACCACATCGGCCTGCTGCATCAGTTGTAACGCTTTCAGGGTCAGCAGCTCCGGATCACCGGGACCGGCACCAACAATATAAACTTCACCCCGTGAAGGTTCGGTTTGTTGCAATATGCTTTCAAGCCGCTGCTCTGCCTGCGCTAACTGGTTACGCTGGATATCGGAGACCACATCAGAATCAAACACCCGTTCCCAGAACTGGCGCCGCGCCGCCAGATTACTGAAACGCTGCTTTACCTTATGCCGGAAACGACCAACCAGCCCGGCCAGCGGCCCAAGATGTTGCGGTAGCAACGCCTCCAGCTTTTCGCGTAAACGCCGGGCCAGTACCGGTGCCGTACCGGCAGAAGAAATAGCCACCAGTACCGGGCTGCGATCAATAATCGACGGAAATATAAAGCTGCACCGTGCCTGATCATCCACGGTATTAACCAGCATATTGCGGGCCTGGGCGGCCTGAAAGACGGCTTCATTTACTGTGCTGTCGTCTGTAGCGGCGATTACCAGCAGTTGCCCTGCCAGTTGTTCCGGGGAAAACGTGCCGTTAATCAGCTGAACCTGCCCGTTGTGTTGCAGTTGCTCAAATACCGGTTCAAACGCGGTTGCCACCACAGTTAAACGGGCGCCAGCCTGTAGCACAAGCTCTGCCTTGCGTAGCGCTATCTGGCCACCGCCAACAATCAGTACCGGTTGTGCGGTCAGCCGGGCAAAAAGGGGTAAATACTGCACTGTGGCTCCTGCTGTATTACAGCGTATAAATTTACTGACTCTGTCTGGCTGGAGTGGTTGCCTCGACAGTAGCTGTTGCTTTATCAGTCAGCAGAATAGACGTCTAAATGGCTTTGATAAAATATTGAATTATACTCATATATAACTAAATGGAATTAGAGTAGCAACAATTAGGGATAAGCAATGACAGCGTAATGTCAGCCAATAATAGTAGCCTTTGGCTGATAAAAAAACAGCAGCCTTGCAGGGCTGCTGTGAAAGGTTGGGAGATGAAAAACTAAATCAGTGGCGGATCAGATAATCAAATGCGCCCAGTGAAGCATTAGCGCCCGATCCCATCGCAATGATAATTTGCTTATACGGTGCTGTAGTCGCATCACCGGCAGCAAATACGCCCGGCAGTGAAGTTTCGCCACGGTCGTTTACGATAATTTCGCCACGGGGTGACAATTCCAGCGCACCGCGTAACCATTCGGTATTCGGCACCAGACCAATCTGTACAAAGATACCTGCCAGTTCAACCTGCTTGCTGTCGCCGGTAGCCCGGTCAGTGTAAGTCAGGCCGGTAACCCGCTGGCCATCGCCCAGTACTTCTGTGGTCTGCGCCTGAGTAATAATGGTGATATTACCCATTGAAGCGGCTTTTTTCTGTAATACCGCATCGGCCCGCAGTTTGCTGTCAAATTCCAGCACGGTTACATGCTCAACGATACCGGCCAGATCGATTGCCGCTTCAATACCGGAGTTACCACCACCGATAACCGCCACTTTCTTACCTTTGAACAACGGACCGTCACAGTGCGGGCAATAGGCCACGCCTTTACCACGGTACTGCTGTTCACCCGGCACATTCATTTCGCGCCAGCGGGCACCCGGAGCCAGAATCAGCGTTTTACTTTTCAGCACGGCACCATTAGCCAGTTCAAGCTCAACTTTGTCATTTTTGCCCAATTTCACTGCACGCTGGTTATTCATAATATCGACGTTGTATTCACGTACGTGCGCTTCTAAACTGGCAACCAGTTTTGGCCCTTCGGTATAAGGTACAGAAATAAAGTTCTCAATACCTACCGTGTCGGCAACCTGACCACCGAAACGCTCAGCCAGCACCCCGGTATTCAATCCTTTACGGGCAGCGTAAATTGCAGCCGCAGAACCCGCAGGACCACCACCGACGACCAGTACATCAAAGTCACCTTTGTTCTTCAGTGCTTCGGCCTGGCGTGCTTCAGCGTTAACATCCAGTTTCTGGATAATCTTTTCAATCGTGATCGCACCCTGCGAGAATAATTCACCATTCAGGTATACGGAGGGCACCGCCATAATGTTACGGTCAGCCACTTCCTGCTGGAACATTGCGCCATCGATCATAACGTTAGTAATGTCCGGGTTAACCGCGGACATAATATTCAGCGCCTGTACCACTTCCGGACAGGTCTGGCAGCTTAATGACACATAGGTCTCAAATGCAAAGCTACCCTGTAACTGACGGATTTGCTCAATAGTATCGGCTTCAACTTTTATCGGGTGACCGCCTGAATGCAGTAACGCCAGTACTAAAGAGGTAAATTCATGTCCCAGCGGGACACCGGCAAAGGTAATTTCGGTATCTTTTGCCACCGATCTTATTTTCATCGCCGGTTTGCGCTCTGATGCGCTGTCATCACGACGCAGTGACACTAAATCAGATAATTCAGCAATCTCAGTTGCCAGTTCGTTCACTTCTGCTGCCTTGGCGCTATCATCCAGAGATACCACCAGTTCAACCTGCGTTTTCAGGTTCTGCAGATAGGTTTGTAATTGTTGCTTCAGGTTAGTATCTAACATAACTACTCCATTCAAATGAAAAATTCAGATATCGCCGAACCCTGTTTAAAAGCGTAAACAGGTTCCAAGTCAGCAAATGCAGGGGAGAGGGGCCGGTATAAAACCGGCCCGGACCAAACAGAGTGTCTGGCAGCGGGAAGCTGAATTACAGCTTCATCAGAGGGCCGTAATCAGCTTCAACACTGCAGTAAACCTGCAGTTTGCATCAGACTTAGATCTTACCTACCAGATCCAGAGAAGGTGCTAATGTTTTCTCACCCGGAGTCCACTTAGCTGGACACACTTCACCGTCATGGTTAGCAACATACTGAGCAGCCTGTACTTTACGGAACAGTTCTGCTGCGCTGCGGCCGATACCCAGGTCATGGATTTCAGCAACTTTGATTTCACCTTCAGGGTTAATCACGAAAGTACCACGCAGTGCCAGACCTTCTTCTTCAATCAGAACATCAAAGTTACGGCTGATAGTACCTGTTGGGTCACCGATCATCGGGTAATTGATTTTCTTGATAGTTTCAGAAGCGTCATGCCATGCTTTGTGCGTGAAGTGAGTGTCAGTAGATACTGAGTAAACTTCAACACCGATTTCCTGGAATTTTGCATAGAAATCAGCTACGTCACCTAATTCAGTAGGGCATACGAACGTAAAGTCAGCCGGGTAGAACACCACAACAGACCATTTGCCTAATAAATCCTGCTCAGTTACAGGAACAAATTTACCCTGGTGGAAAGCGGTAGCTTTAAACGGCTTGATTTTGGAATTGATGATAGACATCGTCTTGCTCCTTTTGGTTAATAATATTTGTCATGTCAACTGCGGCTATAGTACCAGCCTGAAAAAGTAATTAAAGCGAATAAAATTAATTAGGTTAATCGCTTTTTTCAATAAAAATAATCAGAAAGCATCATATTATTCAGCTATCAGTTAAGCAAACTGTGCCATGCTTACAGCACTGTTTGCTAAATACTCATTAAAAAATGGAGTTTTTATGTTTAAAAAAAGTATTATTATCACCTTTACTGCCCTGATACTGACAGCCTGTGGCAAGTCTCCGGACGTTCCTGCCGGTTATTACCTGCAGTTCAGTACCGAAGCGTCGGACATTCGCCCGCTAAGCCTGAACCTGCAGGATGACGGACGGCTGTCAGCCTTCACCGGCTGTAACAATGCCATGGGCAGCTACTCTGTAGATAAGGGCAAACTGTCCGTATCTCAACTGGCCAGCACCATGATGGCCTGCTCGCCAGACGCAATGGCACTGGAACAGGATTTCTCTGCTTTTTTACAGAATGCACCTGAAGTACAGTTTGAAGGTAAAACACTGACATTAACTAAAAATGACACTACCTATCTGTTTAACCTGCGCCCTGAGCCGGGTGAAGCCGTGACAAAGCTGGTTTATATTGCCGCCGAACGCAAAACCTGTACCGGAGTGGCTTTACAGCAATGTTTACAAATACGGGAACACCCGGAAGAAGACTGGCAACTTTACTACGGTGAAATAGAAGGTTTTGAACCGGAAGAGGGTATCGCCTACCGTTTAAGGATAAAAGAATACGATATTGAAAATCCGCCGGCTGATGCCTCTTCTAAAAAGTGGGTGCTGGATATGGTGGTAGAACAGGAAGTGGTACAGCCGCACTAAATACCATCACCGTCAACATGCAGCCCGCATTCGCGGCCAAAGCCGTTAAAGCGGGTGTCTTCTTCGGTCATACCGGGTTCAAGTTTGCGGGTGGAATGCGTATCGCCGACCGAGACGTAGCCTTGTTCCCATAGCGGGTGATAAGGCAGGTTATGTTCTTTAAGATAATAGAATACGTCTTTACTGCTCCAGTCGATAACCGGCTGAATTTTTACCACCCCCCGGCTGATTTCCACAATCTGCCGTTGCGCCCGGCTGCTGCTCTGGCTGCGGCGTAAGCCGGTAAACCAGCTGCCTGCATGTAATTCCTGCAACGCCCGTTGCATTGGCTCAACTTTATTACGCTGGTTATATTGTTGCAGCCCTTCGGCCGTTTCCCACTGCCGCCCGAAGCGGGCTTCCTGCCATGCAGGTGACAGCTCAGCCCGGTATACCTGTAAGTTAAGGCTGAGCCGGGTGGTCAGTTGATCAATAAACTGATAGGTTTCCGGAAACAGATAACCGGTGTCGGTCAGGATCACCGGTATATCCGGTTGCTGCTGTGTCACCAGATGCAGCATTACCGCCGCCTGAATACCAAAACTGGAACTCAGTACCGGTGCTGCCGGCAGGTTATGCAGCGACCAGCGGATACGCTCAGCAGCAGTTAACGGCTGTAAGTGCCGGTTAATATCAGCCAGCCATTGCTGCTGTGTGTCTGCATCCTGTTGCAGTATGTTCCGGTAATCTGTAACGACATTGGTCATGGTTTATCCAAAATTTCTTATATGGTATGTCTTTTGATACCAAAAGGTTGTAACCCTGATTGCAAGCCACAGAGTGTTTGAGGAAGCGTAGCGACCGAGTTGCTGTGGCGGGCACATCAGGTGTTGCACCCTTTTGGTTTCCTGATTAATCATCAGGCATGAAAATCCAGTTTGGGAATTTTCACTTCCTTTACCACGCCAACCCGAATCACAAAGTCACCAAAGCCTTCCTGCTCCAGGCGCTCAGTCGCCCAACGCCCGATTAACAGCTCCAGTGCGCCCAGTATTTCGGTTTCACCGACATTATCCAGATACAGCTTTGGTAACCGGGTACCTTCGCGGTTACCGCCCAGATACAGGTTGTATTTGCCAGGCCCGCGCCCGACCAGCCCGGCCTCTGCCAGCATTGAACGGCCACAGCCATTCGGACAGCCGGTTACCCGGAATACCAGAAAATCATCCTGTAGCTGATGCCGGGCTAAAATCTGTTCCAGTTTACTGACCAGTTCCGGCAGATAGCGTTCGGCTTCAGCCATGGCCAGCGGACAGGTAGGAAAAGACACGCACGCCATTGAGTTTTTGCGTTGCAGCGAATGACTGTCGTCAATTAAGCCATGCTGACGAGCCAGTGTTTCGATGGTGTCTTTCTGATCGGCAGGCACACCGGCGACAATCAGGTTCTGGTTAGCCGTCATCCGGAAATCGCCCTGATGCACTTTCGCTATTTCAGCCAGACCGGTTTTCAGCGGTTTGCCGGGAAAATCCAGAATACGGCCGTTTTCGATAAATAATGTCAGGTGATGTTTACCGTCAATCCCTGCTACCCAGCCAAAACGATCGCCACGGCTGGTAAACTGGTAAGGGCGCACCGGTTCAAATTTTACCCCGGTACGTTTTTCCACTTCTTCGCGGAATACATCAAGGCCGATACGATCAATGGTATAACGGGTTTTGGCATTCTTACGGTTAACCCGGTTGCCATAATCTCTCTGTACCGTCACTACATGCTCAGCTACCTGCAGCGTATGCTCCAGCGATACAAAGCCCAGTTCATCAGCCGTTCGCGGATAAGTTGCCGTATCGCCCCAGGTCATGGCCAGACCACCGCCCACTAATACGTTAAAACCGATTAACTGGCCCTGTTCAGCAATGGCGACAAAACTTAAATCATTGGCGTGTACGTCAATATCGTTGTGCGGCGGAATAACCACCGTCGTTTTAAACTTACGGGGCAGGTAGCTTTCCCCCAGAATCGGCTCGGTTTCGGTGGTTTCAACCTTTTCGTCATTCAGCCAGATTTCGGCGTAGGCATGGGTTTTCGGCAACAGATGTTCGCTGATCCGGGCGGCCCACAGATAAGCCTGCTGATGCAGAACCGACTCCACCGGATTGGAAGTACAGAGCACATTACGGTTCACATCACCCGCCGTAGCAATGGAATCAATACCAATGCTGTGCAAAAACTGATGCATAGGTTTAATTTCCGGTTTCAGCACCCCGTGAAACTGAAACGTCTGGCGGGTTGTCAGCCGGATGCTGCCGTACATCGTTTTTTCTGCGGCAAACTTATCAATCGCCAGCCACTGCTGCGGGGTAATAATGCCGCCCGGCATTCTGGCCCGCAGCATCACGTTATGCAGCGGTTCCAGTTTCTGTGCAGCCCGCTCGGCCCGGATATCACGGTCATCCTGCTGATACATGCCGTGAAAGCGGATCAGCATAAAATTATCACCGTTAAAACCACCGGTAATTTCGTCTTTCAGATCACCGCTGATGGTTCCGCGCAGCAGTTCACTTTCCTGCTTCAGGCGTTCGTTATCAGACAACTTGCCCTGTACAACTAAATCAGGATTAACCGGATACTGGCTCATTAGTACACATCCTTCTGGTAGCGTTTTGCTGCCCGTAATTCATCTAAATAGTGTTGTGCATCTTCAGCATTTTTGCCGCCATATTGCTGAATAATCTCCAGCAGGGCCTGATGTACATCTTTTGCCATATGATTAGCATCACCGCAGATATACAGATGTGCGCCTTGTTCTAACCAGTTAAACACTTCAGCCCCCTGTATCCGCAGTTTATCCTGTACATAAACCTTTTCGGCCTGATCCCGGCTGAATGCTACATGCAAATGCGTCAGGACACCTTTTTTCAGGTAACTTTGCAACTCTGTCTGGTACAGGAAATCCTGCGTAAAATGCGGATTACCGAAAAACAGCCAGTTTTTGCCACTGGCACCGCGCTGTTCACGTTCCTGTAAAAAGGCCCGGAACGGCGCAATCCCCGTACCGGGGCCAATCATAATCACCGCAGTGTTATCGTTCTGTGGCAGCCGGAAATTGTCGTTCTTCTCAACAAATACTTTTACTTTATCGCCTTCTGCCAGCCGCTCAGCCAGAAAACCGGAGGCACCGCCGCTATGCTGCTGCCCAAAAGCATGATAACGCACTACGCCAACGGTAAGATGCACTTCGTCTTCCACCTCAGCCTGGGAAGAAGCTATCGAATATAGCCGCGGTTGTTGTTTACGCAGCGCATCAACCAGTTGCCGGGCAGATAACAACCCCGGATGCTCGCGCACAATATCAATAATCTGCCGCTGCGCCAGATAACCGCGCAGGGCATTTTTATCCTGTGCCAGTTCAGCCAGGGCGGCATTGCCGGTTGCCGCAGCGTACTTTTCAACAAAAGCAGGATAAGACTGTGTCAGTTCCAGCTCATCCGTCAGTGCCTGTGCAACCGTCAGTTTCTGCGTACCAACAGATACCGGCGTATCCGGCGAAATCGCAGTATGCAGCAGCAGTTCTCTTACCAGGGCAGGATCATTACTGAAATAAATGCCCAGCGCATCGCCGGGCTGATAACTTAAATCAGAACCCGCCAGCGACAGTTCGATGTGTCGCACATCTTTGGTTGAATTACGCCCGGTAATTTTCTGACAGACGTATAATTCAGCTGTAAACGGATTCTGTTTATTATACTGGCTGGCAACAGCCGCCTGACCGGGCCAGGCAATAACCTGCGCTGATGCACTGTTATTACTTTGCAGTTCCGGTTCCAGCTTCGTCACCAGTTCCTGGCTCCAGCCTGCCGCTGCATCGGCATAATCCACATCCAGATCTGCCCGCGGATGTACCGCGGTGGCACCAAGTTCCGCCAGCCGCTTATCAAAGTCCTGTGCCGTTTTACAGAAAAACTCATAACTGGTATCACCCAGCCCCAGTACCGCATATTTCAGCCCTTTCAGCTCCGGTGCTTTTTTGCTGTGCAGAAATTTGTAAAAGCTGTCGGCATTTTCCGGCGGTTCACCTTCGCCGTAAGTAGACGTCACAATCAGCAGAAACTTCTCATTTTTCAGCTGACTGGTTTTATATTCTGCCAGATCGGTAACGTTAACATGCAGCCCCTTACCACCGGCTTGTGCTGCGATCTGCTCTGCCAGATGACGGGCATTACCAGTCTGGGAGCCATACAGTACGGTCAGTACAGCGGCCGGAGCGGTATTCTGGGCCACCACAGCGGATTGCCCGGCAAACTGGGCACTGGCAGCAAGATAACCACTGACCCAAGCCTGCTGAATCGGGTTTAGCTGGCTGACCAGCCCCTGTAATTGCTGTATCTGTTGTTCAGATAACGGGCTGGACTGAGCCGTTAACGAGGACAAAACCATAAAAATACCTGTTACAAAATAATGGCCTGAATTTTAGCCATCTAAACGGATAAAATGGAAAGAATTGATCTCTATTCTTTATTC
>JARXRR010000059.1:0-21771 GCA_033792355.1 Chromatiaceae bacterium AAb-1 | reverse complement strand
ATTCTTCATTAATTGTTTTTGCCAATTTATTTATGCTGAAATGTACTCTTTAAATAAAAGTATCAAGAAGTTAGACCGTATAGACCGCCGGATTCTGGCTGAACTGCAACACGATGGCCGTCTGGCTAACGTAGAGCTGGCAAGGAGGGTAGGGCTTAGCCCGACACCTTGTCTGGAGCGGGTTCGTAAGCTTGAGAGTGAAGGTTATATTAAAGGATATACTGCTATTGTTGATCCGCAAAAAGTAGGGGCCGCCTTACTGGTTTTTGTGGAAATAACACTGAGTAATACTTCACAGGAAGGGTTTGATGAATTCAGCAAAGCGGTACATAAACTGGATGAAATTCAGGAGTGTCATCTGGTAACCGGCAGTTTTGACTTTTTACTTAAGACCCGGGTTACTAACATGGCGGCATACCGAGAACTTTTAGGCGAAACGCTGCTCAGATTACCTGGTGTAAGAGAGAGCCGTACCTATGTGGTTATGGAAGAAGTAAAACAAACAACTTTTGTGGCAACACAAGGGTAAGTGCCGATGTTGTACTGATGCACTTTTATTGCTTCTCTGGTATGGTATAGCGTTATTGGAGTTTCGTTTTCGCAGGCTCAGATTTGTAAACTGATGAGGCCATTCATTTGCAGAGCAAAGTGTTATTTTCATTAAATGGAGTACAACGATTACTGGAAGTTGGGTTAATCCTGTTCTGCGGTATTGCGTTGTTTTTATTACTTGCCTTATTGTCTTTTGACCCGGCAGATCCAAGCTGGTCACAGACCGGTTATCAGACAAGTGTCCATAACTATGCCGGGCCTATTGGTGCATGGCTGGCTGACTTATTACTGTTTACCTTCGGCTGGATTGCCTGGCTGATTCCCTTCCTGCTGGCTTTTTCAGGTTATTTATTATTCAAACGTTTTCATGATCTGCTCAGTCTGGATTACCTGATTATGGGATTGCGGCTGATTGGTCTGGTATTAACGCTTAGCTGCGCTACTGCGATAAGCAGTATGAATTTTAATGATATTTACTATTTTTCGTCTGGTGGTGTGCTGGGAGACGTGCTGAGTAATCTGTTACTGCCGTACTTCAATTTTATCGGCACTACTTTATTACTGCTTTGCGGATTTGCCACCGGCTTAACCCTGATGACCGGTATTTCATGGCTGACGGTTGCCGATATGCTGGGGGCATGGGCTTTTACCGCAGTGCGTTGGTGTGCTGCCTTACCAGAGCGTTTTAAGCATGGCTTTGGTGCAGAAGATAACCGGGTTCAGCATGTTACCCAGGCTGAGCCGCAGTATGAGCTGATTGGTGAATTACAGGCGGATAATGAACCTGTACTGCCAAAACCCCGCAGCAGCGGGTTATTCAGCCGCAAAGCTAAAGAAACATTACCGGTTACCCCGCTTAATCCAAAAACGGAAGCAAAAGCGTTTTACAGTGTTGATGAACTGGCCGATGAGCAATTGTCATTCAGTGCCGTGGATGAACCGGTGGTGCATGAGCATATTGCAAGTACCCTGGAGCAGCTTACGTCAAAAGAAGAACTCGATCCTTTAATGCAATTCCCGGAAGACCTTACAGAAGATGAAACCGAGGAAGGGGAAGAAGTTCAGCATACGATGGAAGAGCTGCCATCACTGGCATTGCTGGACAGACCGGACAAAGCAACTAATCCGATTGACCCGGAGGATCTGGAGCGGGTCTCCCGGCTGGTTGAAATAAAACTGCTTGATTTTAATGTCGAAGCTAAAGTGGTTGGTGTACATCCCGGCCCGGTAGTCACACGTTTTGAACTGGATCTGGCGCCAGGGGTTAAAGTCAGTAAAATTACCGGTTTGTCAAAAGACTTAGCCCGCTCTCTGTCGGCGATCAGTGTGAGAGTGGTGGAGGTTATTCCGGGCAAATCTTATATCGGTCTGGAATTGCCAAATCAATACCGTGAAATTGTACGTTTATCTGAAGTGATTGGTGACGAAGTATTTGAAGTTTCTAAATCACCGCTGACGATGGTGCTGGGTAAAGATATTGCGGGTAAGTCAATAGTGGCAGATCTGGCAAAAATGCCGCACTTGCTGGTGGCGGGTACTACCGGCTCTGGTAAATCAGTCGGGGTTAACGTAATGATTTGTAGTTTATTATACAAATCGACACCGGAAGATGTGCGCTTTCTGATGATTGACCCCAAAATGCTGGAGTTGTCAATTTATGAAGGTATTCCGCATCTGTTGACTGAAGTTGTTACCGATATGAAAGACGCCGCTAACGGCCTGCGCTGGTGTGTTGGTGAGATGGAACGGCGTTATAAGCTGATGTCTGCGCTCGGTGTGCGTAACCTCAAAGGTTATAACGCCAAAGTAAAAGAAGCAGCGGCTGAAGGTACACCATTGAAAGATCCATTATGGCGACCTTCAGATGATATGCGGACAGAAGCTCCACTGCTGGATAAACTACCGTCTATCGTCGTGGTAATCGATGAATTTGCTGACATGATGATGATTGTCGGTAAGAAAGTAGAAGAGCTGATTGCCCGTATAGCACAAAAAGCCCGGGCTGCTGGTATTCACCTGATTCTGGCAACCCAGCGGCCATCGGTGGATGTTATTACCGGTTTGATTAAAGCCAATATTCCTACCCGGATTGCGTTTCAGGTGTCATCAAAAATTGATTCGAGAACCATCCTTGATCAGCAGGGCGCTGAAAGCTTATTAGGGCAGGGAGACATGCTGTACCTGCCGCCGGGCTCAGGCGTGCCCACCCGGGTACATGGTGCTTTTGTTGATGACCACGAAGTGCATGCAGTGGTTGCCGACTGGAAAAAGCGCGGTAAGCCAAATTACCTGCCGGATATTCTCAGTGGCGAAACAACCGAGGAAAATCTGTTACCGGGCGAAACACTGGAAGGCGAAGACGGAGAGGCTGATCCTTTGTATGATCAGGCGGTGGCTTTTGTTACTGAAACCCGCAGAGCATCTGTATCCGGTGTGCAACGGCGTTTCAGGATCGGCTATAACCGGGCAGCCCGTCTGGTTGAACAAATGGAGCACAGTGGTATCGTCAGTGGTCCGGGAAATAATGGTAACCGCGAAGTTATGGCTCCACCACCACCTAAAGGGTTTTAAATGCGCAATTATGTTTTTGGTTTTTTTCTGTTATTTACCGCTTTGTCTGTACAGGCCGCAGAATCTGCTGCCCAGCGCCTGCAACAAAAACTGGCAGCCATAAACAGTTTTCAGGCGGCTTTTAATCAACAAGTGTTTGATCAGCAACAACAGTTATTACAACAGGGGAAAGGGCAGCTATACCTGAAGCAGCCAGCCTTCTTCCGTTTTGAAACAACAGAGCCGGAACCCAATCTGTTTATCGGTGATGGTACAAACCTGTGGTATTTTAATGAACTGCTGGAGCAGCTCAGCATTTATGATGCTGAGCGTGAAGTAAATCGTACTCCCTTCGTATTGCTGACCTCCCGGGAGCCTGCTTTATGGGAGCAGTATCAGGTATCCGAACAGCAGGGACAATTTCTTATCCGTTCACTGGATGAAAATGCTCCGGTGCAGCAACTGATTTTAACGTTTGCCGGTGCTGCTTTATCCCAAATGCAGGTACTGGACATTAATCAGCAGCGCAGTGTGTTCGATTTTATCGCCGTACAGTTAAATATTCCGGTTTCAGCTCAGCTATTCCAGTTTGAAGCTGGCCCTGAAATTGATATTGATGATCAGCGACAGCAGCCATAATTGTGAATACCCTGACTCTGGATTTCTCTGACGATATCCGTCCTTTAGCGGCCAGAATGCGGCCGCAGAATCTTAACGAATATGCCGGACAGCAACATCTGGTCGGGCCCGGAACACCTCTTAAAAAAGCGATTGAGGCCGGCCGGGTTTTCTCGTTAATTTTATGGGGGCCTCCCGGCACCGGTAAAACCACCCTGGCTGAAATTATCGCGTCTCATGCTGATGCCACCATGACGAAACTCTCCGCTGTAACCAGCGGTGTGAAAGAAATCCGGGAAGCAATTTCTGAGGCACAGCAGCGGCAGCAGCAGTATCAAAAGCGAACATTGTTGTTTGTTGACGAAGTACATCGCTTTAACAAAGCACAGCAGGATGCGTTTCTGCCGTATATTGAAGATGGCACTATCATCTTTATTGGCGCTACCACTGAGAATCCGTCTTTTGCATTAAATAACGCTATTTTGTCCCGGGCCAGAGTTTGTGTGTTAAAAGCCCTGACCAGCGATGATTTACGCGGTGTATTATCACGGGCGCTGACAGATAGCGAACGGGGGCTGGGAAAAGAGCCTATTCGCTTACTGCCTGATGCGGAACAACTGCTGCTGCAGCTGTCGGATGGCGATGCCCGTAAACTGCTTAATTTACTGGAGCAAGCTGCTGAGCTGAGTGAGCCAGGGGATGACGGTGTTAAAGAAATTCAGTTTGATACACTGAAACACATTGTACCGCGCCAGTTACCGGGGTTTGATAATCAGGGCGACTTATTTTATGACCTGATTTCAGCATTTCATAAATCGGTAAGAGGTTCTAATCCGGATGCCGCCTTGTACTGGTATTGTCGTATTCTGGAAGGTGGTGGCGATCCATTGTATGTGGCCCGCCGTTTACTGGCCATTGCCAGCGAAGATATTGGTAATGCCGACCCCAGGGCGCTGACACTGGCGCTGAATGCCTGGGATACTTACCAGCGGGTAGGGCCGGCTGAAGGTGAAAGGGCTATTGCACAGGCTGCGGTTTACCTGGCGCTGGCACCTAAAAGCAATGCGGTATATCAGGCATTTAATCAGGTCCGGCAGCTGGTGGCGGATTCTCCGGCCTATGATGTGCCTTTACACCTGCGTAATGCGCCATCAAAGCTGATGAAACAGCTGGGGTATGGTGAAGGTTACCGTTATGCCCACAATGAACCCGGTGCTTATGCCGCCGGAGAACGTTACTTGCCACAGGAACTGGCTGGGCAGCAGTTTTATCAGCCCTCAGAACGCGGTATGGAAAAACAGCTGGCCGAAAAGTTACGTTATTTACAGCAGCTTGATCAGCAAAGTCAGACTAAACGGGATACCTGATGCTGACTTATCTGGTAATTGCCGTTGGCGGAGCGGTTGGCTCCTGTTTACGTTATGCTCTGACAGAGCTTATGACGAATCTTTTAGGCAAAGCATTCCCTTTTGGTACATTGCTGGTTAATATTCTGGGTTCTTTTGTGCTGGGGTTGCTATACGCAATGATCAGCAGTGGTGCAGTAGCTGCATTTCCCTGGCGGCCTTTGATAGCAGTCGGTTTATTGGGGGCATTTACCACCTTTTCTACTTTTTCTCTGGATACATTGCTGTTGCTGCAACAGGGAGAATGGCTGAAAGCGGCAGCCAACATTGTGCTTAATGTGCTGTTATGTTTAACGTTTGCCTGGTTTGGAATGAAACTGGGCTCAATGAAGTAAAGACTATGTTAGATCCTAAATATTTACGCTCAGAACTTACCCAAACCGCCGAACGTTTACTGGGGCGTGGTTTTTCGCTTGATACTGCCCGTCTGGCAGAGCTGGAAGAACGTCGCCGCGAATTACAGATGGCGACTCAAGATTTACAGAACCTGAGAAATACCAAATCGAAAAATATCGGACAGGCCAAAGCCAGAGGGGAAGATATCACGCCGTTGCTGGCAGAAGTTGATGGCCTTGGTGCTGAGCTGGATAGTGCTAAGCAACAGCTGGATAGTTTACTGACCGAACTGGAACAAATTGCCCTGACGATCCCTAACTTACCTGATCTTTCTGTACCTGTCGGTGAAGATGAGCAGGGCAATAAAGAAGTTCGCCGGGTCGGGCAACCTGCTGTTTTTGACTTTGCAGTGCGCGATCATGTAGCTGTCGGCGAAGCGCTGGATGGCGGTCTGGATTTTGAAAGTGCTGTGAAAATTGCCGGTTCCCGCTTTGTGGTAATGAAAGGGCAAATGGCCCGTCTGCACCGTGCATTAGCGCAGTTTATGCTGGATCTGCACACCGCTGAGCATGGCTATACCGAAATGTATGTTCCGTACCTGGTGAACCATGATTCTTTATACGGTACCGGGCAGTTACCCAAGTTTGGTGGCGATTTATTCCACACCCAGCCGGCAACGGAAGAAGGCGTAGGGATGGCATTGATCCCGACATCAGAAGTTCCGTTGACCAACATGGCGCGTGATCGTATTTTTGATGCCAGTGAATTACCGGTAAAATTCACTGCCCATACTCCGTGTTTCAGAAGCGAAGCCGGCTCTTACGGCCGTGATACCCGTGGCCTTATCCGCCAGCATCAGTTTGATAAAGTCGAGATGGTGCAGATTGTTCATCCGGAACAATCAATGCAGGCGCTGGAAGAAATGACTTCTCATGCGGAAAAAGTATTGCAGCTACTGGGATTACCTTACCGTGTTATGTTGCTGTGTACCGGCGATATGGGTTTTGGCTCATGTAAAACCTATGATCTGGAAGTGTGGTTGCCGGCGCAGAATGCTTACCGGGAAATTTCATCATGCAGCAATATGGGGGATTTTCAGGCCCGCCGGATGCAGGCGCGTTATCGCAACCCGGAAACCAAAAAGCCGGAGTTACTGCATACGTTAAATGGTTCCGGGCTGGCGGTTGGCCGGACACTGGTTGCCATTCTGGAGAACTACCAGCAGGCTGATGGCTCTGTGCGTATTCCTGAGGTATTACAACCTTATATGGGTGGTATTCAGGTACTTAAGGCAAGCCAGTAAACCATATTGTTAATATGGTAGCAGCCTTACTGATAAGGCCCTTAGTACTAAGGGCTTTTTTACAGGCATTTTGCCGGCTTGGGTAAACCGGCCAGACGGGTGGCTTGCTTGGCCGGGCCTTGCGGGAATAACATAAACAAATATTTACTGTTACCTTTATCCGGCCCCAATTGCTGTGCCATCGCTTTGACCAGCACCCTGATGGCCGGAGAAGTATTAAACTCCTGATAAAACTGCCGTACAAAATAAATCACTTCCCAGTGTGCTGCCGTCAGCGTTATGTTTTCAAGCTTGGCAAAAGCTTCCACAACGGCAGGCTCCCAGCTGTCAGCTTCGGCTAAATAACCATGTTTATCCAGAGGCAGTTGCCTGTCATTTATATTCAGCATATTGACAGTCTCTACCATAACAAACTCTGCTGTGCTTCTGATGTCAGCTTTACCCAGGTGGCATCATCAATAACGGTAAACTCTGGTTGGGGTGTTAACTGGCGGGCGGTCAGATCTGTGCCCAGCACGTAACAACAGATACCTGCTAAGGCTAATCCGGGTTTTAAGGAAAGATAAACGGCATCCTGCCGTAACAGAATAATATCGTCAGGCTGGCATAACTGTACCAGTTGGCGCAAATCAACTGCCGGGTTAATTACATTAATCAATTTCATTTCTAGCAACTTATCAGGTGCTGCTGCTGGGATAACAGCTGGCGGATAACATCAGCAGATGCCAGCTGCATTCCTGCCGGCAACACATTAACCGGAATATTGCGTTCGATCATCGATTGCTGACAGACATAAACCTGTTCAATATCATATAAACCGAACAGTTTAAAACCACGGTTATAGGGTTTTAATAATAATGATGCAGCAGTATCTGCCGGTAGCAACTGGTATATGGCATCGCCGGTGAACAGTACAGTAACTTTATGTTCTACCGCGGCCAGTGCCAGTATTAAGTCTAAGGATTCACGACCTGTCGCCTGGTTAAAAGGGGAGTGGCGCTGAATAATCAGAATATTCTGCATCAGAATTGCACCAGTTTCAGGTTATCGATATTAAGTCTCATTGCAAACTCTGCCAGACCGGCAGCGATGTAACCTGAACGTGCAGGCTGCTGAGCCGAAAATACGCCGCGTTTTTCTGCGGCAGTGACACAAAATAGCAGAGGAATATGATGTTGCTGACAGAATTGTGCCAGTAATAAACTGAGATCAGGTTCGTCTGAAGGCAGGTCGATAGCATTTGCTGCCGCCAGAGTGGCATCTTCATACAGGAAAATATGCTCTATGCTGTGTCCGGCAGCAATAGCGGCTTTGCCAAAGGCCAGCATACTGCTGAAACTTTGTCCTGCCAGGCAGGAAGATGTTGTGAAAAGTGCAAAAGAAGCCATGATTATAAATAAAGAACCTGATAAAAAATGCCCCGGAAGTCCGGGGCATTTTAGCGGATTTATCACTGCAGGCAAATAACCTGCAATACTGCAACCTAGTCGTCGCTGCTAAATATACCCAGTAACTGCAGTAAAGCAGTGAACAGGTTGAATACGTTCAGGTACAGACCAACAGTGGCACGGATGTAGTTAGTCTCACCACCGTTAATGATACGGCTGGTATCGAACAGAATCAGACCAGACATAATAAAGACGATGGCAGCATTAATGGTCAGGTGCAGGGCAGGGATCTGGAAGAAGATGTTGCCGACAGCAGCCAGTATTACCACAATTAAACCAACAAACAGGAAGTTACCCATAAAAGAGAAATCTTTACGGGAGGTCAGGGCATAGGCTGATAATGCAAAGAATACCAGCGCAGTACTGCCCAACGCCTGCATGATTAATGCCGGGCCTTGTGGCATCGCAGCATAGTAGCTTAATAACGGCCCTAAAGATGCGCCCATAACACCGGTAAAAGCAAATACCCAGAAAATACCGCTGGCTGAATCAGCTTTCTTATTTACAACAAAGATCAGCCCCAGACCAACCAGTGACAGCACCAGACCAGCACCACCCGGAATACCAACAGCAGTTGCAATAGCTGCGGTGACGGCGCTGAATGCCAGCGTCATTGCCAGCAGGAAATAGGTATTACGAAGAACCTTATTTATCTCGACACTGCGACCAGCCGTGCCCAGAGCTGAAGTTTCTCTGTATGACATAGTTGTCTCCTTAGCATAGGGTTAACATATTATTTGACGCTATCATACGCAGTTAGTTCGGCAAGAACCAGAGTTATCAGGAGATAAATTACCAGAGTTGTTCATTTTTTTTAATCACCCCTTTATTTTCTGGTGCAAACTGATTAGTATACGCATCGCCGGAGGGATGGCAGAGCGGTTTAATGCACCGGTCTTGAAAACCGGCGTGGGTTAATAGCCCACCGAGAGTTCGAATCTCTCTCCCTCCGCCATTTAAACCACCTTAACGGTGGTTTTTTGCTTTCAGGGCACCTGATATATCAAAATAGGGTGTTTCTGCTGAAATACTAGGCAAACAAGCAAAATGGATAAAAAAGCGCTTTACAAAGATAAAGTCACTTCTTAATATGCGCCCTGTAACGCGGAGGGATGGCAGAGCGGTTTAATGCACCGGTCTTGAAAACCGGCGTGGGTTAATAGCCCACCGAGAGTTCGAATCTCTCTCCCTCCGCCACTTCATTTTACATCTTCAGTTCTCATTTCCGGTTTCAGCTTCATTTGTATTAATTTTGATCATCTGAATGCTGCTGCATAAGTTATTTGTTTTATATAACGGTACATTCTGGCAGACTGGTTCGCAGCAGGCCTAAACCTGCATTTTAGCGTGCAGGAAGTTAGCAAAAAACTGTAAGCTAAGCTATGCTAACTGGCACAATAATTCTAATACCCGTTGAACGGAGCAGCTAAGTTGATTAACGTTTTGTTAGTTGATGATCATGAACTTGTACGTACTGGGATCAGTCGCATACTAACGGATGAGCGTGGCATCAAAGTGATAGGCGAAGCGGGATCCGGAGAAGAGGCTTTGCAGTTTTGTCGTCAGCATGAGCCTGATGTTGTTCTGATGGATATGAATATGCCTGGCATGGGTGGTATGACAGCGACAAAACGTATTCTTCATTATTGTCCGGATATTAAAATTCTGGCGCTTTCTGTTTCCTGTGAGGAACCGGTACCGACCAAAGTCATGCAACTGGGGGCAGCTGGTTTTATTTCAAAAAACTCTGCGCCAAAAGAAATGGTTGCGGCTATTCGTAAAGTTCACTCTGGCGTGCGCCATATATCTGATGAAGTAGCGCAGAAAATGGCATTAAGTAAAGTAACGACCCAAAGCCAGAATCCATTTCATGATCTGTCAGATCGGGAATTGCAGATTATGATGATGATTACACAAGGCCAGAAAGTGAACGATATTGCCGAACAGCTGAATGTCAGTGCCAAAACCGTTAATTCTTACCGCTACCGTATGTTTGAGAAGCTGGCGATTAACGGTGATGTGGAACTGACGCATCTGGCTTTACGTCATGGCATGATAGATATTGCTAAAGCCTGAACGGCCGGTTCTGATGTTTGATGCTAAAGCTTTTCTGAAAAATGTCCCGCATCAGCCCGGTGTATACCGGATGCTGAACACTGATGACGAAGTATTGTATGTTGGTAAGGCTAAAGATTTACGCAAGCGCCTTAGCAGCTATTTTCGCAGCAAACTGGACAGTCTTAAAACCAGCGCCCTGGTCAGTCAGATTGTTAATGTTGAGTACACTCTGACCCACAGTGAAACAGAAGCATTATTGCTGGAGAATAACCTGATTAAGGAGTTTCTCCCTAAATATAATGTATTGCTCAGAGATGATAAATCTTACCCTTATATCCTTATTTCAGCACATAAACACCCGCGTATCAGTTCTCACCGGGGGCCCCGTAAAGACAAGGGCCAGTATTTCGGGCCTTATCCTAATGCCGGGGCGGTATGGCAAAGCCTGAAATCGATGCAGAAAATCTTTCCCATCCGTCAGTGTGAGGATGGTTTTTATCGCGCCAGAACCCGGCCTTGCCTGCAATATCAGCTTAAATTGTGCTCTGCCCCCTGTGTCGGGAAAATTTCAGATGAGGATTATGCCGAGCAGGTAAGGCTGGCAAGTTTATTTTTGTCTGGCAAAAACCAGCAGGTTATTGAAGACCTGGTTCAGAAAATGAGCCAGGCCAGTGAGCAGTTGCAGTTTGAGCGGGCGGCTCAGTACCGTGATCAGATCGGGGCGTTGCGTAAAGTGCAGGAGCAGCAATACGTCAGTGGCGAACATGAAGAAATGGATATTATCGGTTTTGCATTTTCACACAATGTTGCTGTTGTCCATGTGCTGTTTGTCCGTGATCAGAAAGTGCTGGGCAGTAAGTCTTATTATCCGAAAGTGCCGGCTGATACTGCAGCGGCAGAGGTATTGTCTGCATTTTTGCTGCAGTTTTACCTGAATGGTTTTGGCGGACAACAGGCTCCGCGGGAAATTGTATTATCACAGATACCTGATGATGCCGATGCTGTCGCAGCTGCCATCAGCCAGACAAGTGACCGCAAAGTTAAACTGACAGTTGCTAAACGGGGCGAAAAGGCGCAGTACCTGAGTCTGGCACAAAAGAATGCCCAAATAGCCTGTGACAGCAGACAGTCGTTAGCGCAGAAGATGCGCATTCGTTATCAGGATCTGCAACAGCTGCTGCAACTTGCCGAACCTGTAAGCCGCATGGAATGTTTTGATATCAGCCATACTATGGGGCAGTCAACTATTGCCTCCTGTGTGGTATTTGACGGGCAGGGGCCTTATAAACAGGAATACCGCCGCTACAATGTGACGGGGATAACCGGCGGTGATGACTATGCTGCAATGAAATTCGCGCTGGAAAAGCGGTATGGTAAATTGCAGGACGAAAGCAAAATCCCCGATATTATTTTTATTGATGGTGGTCAGGGACAGCTTAATATAGCAATAGAGCAGTTTGGTGACTGGCCTTTTAGCAAGCGCCCGTTGCTGATTGGTGTTGCTAAAGGCACCAGTCGTAAGCCGGGTCTTGAAACGCTTATTCTGGCTGACAGCGGAAAAAGCATTCATTTGCCGGAAGATACACCGGCCCTGCATCTGATTCAGCAGATACGCGATGAAGCACACCGCTTTGCGATTACCGGTCATCGTAATAAGCGTGGTAAGAATTTATTAAAAAGCCCGCTGGAGCAAATTCCGGGAATAGGTGAAAAGCGCCGGCAGGCGCTGTTGCAATACCTTGGTGGGTTGCAGGGAGTGATGCGGGCGTCGGTAACTGAACTTTGTTCTGTACCTGGAATATCCAGACAGCAGGCAGAAAAGATTTACCAGGCCTGCCATAACAAGTAGCATATAGGCATACTTTTACTGAGAATGATTAAAATGTGGAATATTCCCAATCTGCTTACGCTGTTCAGACTGCTATTGATTCCTGTCTTTATCGGATGTTTTTATTCCGGGCTGGAACATGCCCGGTTTTTAGCGGCATTTGTGTTCTGTATGGCAGCAATTACTGATGCTCTTGATGGTTATTTAGCCAGAAAACTGCAGCAATCCACTCCATTTGGTGCCTTTCTGGATCCGGTTGCCGATAAGGTAATGGTTGCGGTAGCTCTGGTTTTGATTGCGGTTGATAATCTGTCACTCTGGATCACCTTGCCGGCAATTATTATTATTTGCCGGGAAATTGTGATCTCTGCATTACGGGAGTGGATGGCCGGAATTGGTAAACGTGCCAATGTTGCCGTATCTAATATAGGTAAATACAAGACGGCCGCCCAGATGCTGGCACTGATAGGTTTAATCTGGAAACCGGAATGGTGGTTAATCAGCTGGTTTACACCTGCCGGAGTAATGATGTTGTACCTTGCTACTGTTCTGACTGTCTGGTCTATGTACGAATATCTTAAAGCTGCATGGCGGGATTTAGCCGTTTAAATCTTTCTTTTGCAGCTAATATCAGCAAGTCAGTTAAATTTTAAGCAGTTAAACCAGAAACTAAAAATTTGTTATTGACTGACATAATTAAAACAGTAGAATGCGTCTCGTGTTAAGACACATGGCGTTGTAAGCGGGTATAGCTCAGCTGGTAGAGCGCGACCTTGCCAAGGTCGAGGTCACGAGTTCGAACCTCGTTACCCGCTCCAAATTACATATGCGAAGTGTTGCGGCGGGTTGGCAGAGTGGCCATGCAGCGGATTGCAAATCCGTCCACCTCGGTTCGACTCCGGGACCCGCCTCCATGTCAATTAACATTCCAGATCGTGTCTGCCCGGGTGGTGAAATCGGTAGACACAAGGGATTTAAAATCCCTCGGGGGAAACCCCGTGCCGGTTCAAGTCCGGCCCCGGGCACCATTTACATCCTATGCGGGTATAGCTCAGCTGGTAGAGCGCGACCTTGCCAAGGTCGAGGTCACGAGTTCGAACCTCGTTACCCGCTCCAATAATCTGTTTTAATTCAATCACTTCAGGTTTTTTAATAGCCCTGAGCCATTGTTTCAGGAATCGTTGAGATACTGCTGCTGTAAGTCTTACATGCTAAAAGCATGCAGGCTGTCGGTTTGAGTGTGCCAGCCAGCGGGAACCGTGAAAAATATAATCCGACTTTTACTGCCTGATATTCCTGATATTCCTGATATTCCTGATATTCCTGATATTCCTGATATTCCTGATATTTTATTATTGCGTTAAATAAGATGGCAAGCAGTTATCCTGTTGCCTGCAGCAGAATGTCGTTTGCAGATTTGTTTGCTGCTATGCCATAAAGAAAGCCGGGCTTTATGAAAGAGGATTTATTTGTAGCAGGTTAAAGCAGAGTTGATAAAAAAACCGGGGAGGTCCCCGGTCTTAGGATTAAGCTAAATCAACTGCTCAGAAATGGAATAAATTCCTGGCCAGCAGCATTGTAAAAGCAACGATTAATACAATGCCGGTTAAGTTTAAAAACAGACCGGCTTTTGCCATATCAGCAATTTTCAGTTTACCTGCTCCGAATACAATCGCGTTAGGAGGGGTTGCCACTGGCAGCATAAAGGCGAAGCTCGCTGCGACTGCCGCAGGAATGACCAGCATGGCAGCTGATGTATCCAGAGATACGGCCACAGGGCCAAGCAGGGGCAGAAATGTAGCTGCTGTTGCTGTATTACTGGTTATCTCTGTCAGGAATATAATAATAGTGGTAACCACGATTACCAGTAGCAGAATGTCTACGTTGCCCATCATGCCTACTTGCTGTGCTATATAATCTGACAATCCGGATTTTTGTATCTGAGCGGCCAGGGCCAGACCGCCGCCGAATAACAGCAATACACCCCAGGGAAGCTTTTTGGTGTCATCCCAATTCAGAACCTTCTGGCTTGTTTTAAAGCCAACCGGCAGGATGAACAACAATAATGCTGCCGTAATAGCAATAATCGTATCGTCAAAAGGTAAGCCTGTGAATTGCACCAGATAAGAACGGAATATCCAGCAGAAAGCGGCTGAACCGAAGATGACCAGCACTACCCGCTCAGCATTATGCATTTTGCCCAACTCAGCCAGCTTGCTACTGTATAGTTTTCTGCTGTCGGTGGCTTCAATAGTGTTTAGTTTGTAGAATTTTGTCAGCCATAACCAGCACAGGATCAGCATTGATATGGCTAATGGCACACCAAAAAGCATCCAGGTGCCAAAACCTATTTCTAGGTTATAGGTATTTTTGAGATAAGCAGCTAACAGAATATTAGGTGGCGTTCCGATAATGGTTGCGACACCTCCGATGCTGGCGGCATAAGCAATAGATAGCAGAATGGCTTTAGAAAAATTATCACTTTGTGCATTTTGCTGCTGCATGGCAATAATAGACAAACCAATCGGTAACATCATAACTGCTGTTGCCGTATTCGACATCCACATCGACAGGAAAGCGGTGACAGCCATAATACCTGCCAGTTGCTGGCTTGGTTTGCTGCCAACTGTCAGCATGGCAAGTAATGCAATCCGTTTATGAAGATTCCAGCGCTCCATAGCAATTGAAATGACGAATCCGCCAAGAAACAGAAAAATCACCGGATCCGCATAGGCGCTGGTAACTGCTTTGGCACTGTCTAAACCCAGTAAAGGAATAATAACTATTGGCAACATGGCAGTTGCCGGAATGGAAATGACTTCGGTCATCCACCAGATAGCCATCCAGATCATTAAACCTGCAATAATCCAGGCTGGCTGCGCCATTCCTTCAAAAAGCGGTGTGGAAACCAGTGTGTAAATAAATATTAGCGGACCTGCAACCAGTGCAGCCCCGGAGGTCAGTTGTTTCATATCTCTCCCCATTCAGGCCTCAAAATCAGAGTCCGGCCTGTTAAATAACATCAAGGTTTTATTGTCTGAACTAATATAACTTTAATCATTAGTAGTTAACAATTCAATTCAGACCTTAATTCCGCCAGTGGCGGGCATTTGTCAGCGGCACTAAAGAGCAAAATGCAGGCCATGATTTTAATTGTATAGTTATCAGTATGTTATTAAGGTTTTTGTCATTGATTAAATGAAATATGTGTGGGTTTCCGCATGTTTTTTGATTGGTTTGTCACTATATCCGCTCAAAACCTTTCTGACTGTGATGGTGTCAGGTAAGTTGTCTGTACAATTGCATCCGGGGGAGTGGCAGGCAGCTTAAATATCTTCTGTTTTATCCACAAAGTCCCGCCGGGTTAACTGGTATTTTGCCATTTTGTCGTACAGGGTTTTGCGGGCAATACCCAGTTCGGCCATACAGGCTTTTATTGATCCCTTATGCTGGTTCAGGGCTTCTTCAAGCAGCATTTTTTCATAATACTCAACGCGTTGTTGCAGGGTTAATGCCCCGGTGATGTATTGTTCTTCCGATACACCTGCGGGGGCCAGAGTTGCTTCCGGGCCCAGTAATACATAACGCTCGGCCAGATTACGCAGCTCGCGCACATTGCCAGGCCAGTCATGAGTGGTCAGTTTTTGCAGCAGAACAACCGAGAGAGGGCGGTATTCTTTATGGAAACGGGCTGCTGCAATACGGGCGAAATGTTCAAATAGCAGGGCGATATCATCTTTGCGTTGCCGTAGCGGGGGAATATTCAACTGTACCAGGCTTAGCCGGTAGTAGAGGTCCAGCCGGAACTGGCCGGATTGTGATAATGCCTGTAAATCTGCTTTGCTGGCTGCAATCACCCGGATATCCAGCTCAATCGATTGGTTGGAACCGAGCCGGGTGACTTTTCGTTCTTCCAGCAGGCGTAACAGTTTTACCTGTAATGCCAGTGGCGTGCTTTCTATCTCATCCAGTAACAGGGTACCGCCATTAGCAAACTCGAATTTACCAATTCGCTTTTTATCTGCACCGGTATAAGCTCCGGCTTCACTGCCGAAGAGTTCACTTTCAATCAGTTGTTCCGGGATTGCACCGCAGTTAATGGCAACAAAGTTGTGCCGGCTGCGGTTACTTTGTTCATGCAGATAGCGGGCAACCAGCTCTTTACCTGCCCCGGTTTCACCATATAACAACACATCAGCGGGGGCATCAATCACCTGATGAATAGTCTGACGCAGTTGCTGCATTGGCAGGCTATTTCCCAGTATCCGCTGACCTGGCTGGGTTTCACGTTCAACAGCCGCTTTCAGTTGCCGGTTTTCGAGTGTCAGGCGGCGTTTTTCCAATGCCCGGCGACTGACTTCAAGTAAGTGGTCGTTGTTAAAAGGCTTTTCCAGAAAATCGTAAGCTCCGGCCTGCATTGCCTTTACCGCCAAAGCTACGGCACCATAACCTGTTAGTACCACGACGGGCAGATCAGGGTCGATGGCATTAATTTTTTCCAGTAGTTGCAGACCATTCATTGCCGGCATGTGAATGTCGGTAATAATGATGCCGGGCCAGTCGGTGGATATAGCCTGCAGTACTACGGCAGCATTAGCGGTACTGTGGCAACTGAGATCTTCCAGTTTAAACAGCTGGCTGACGGCGGTACGGATTTCCGGTTCATCATCCAGAAAAAGGATTTGGCATGAGTCCGGTATTTTTTCAGCCATGTGTCTGCTCCTGAATGTCTGTTATATGACGGTAACGGGGTAAGGTAACGATAAATTCAGCACCTTGCTGCGGGTGGTTTTTCACCTGAATATTACCACCAAAGGATTGCACAATACGGCGCGAGATAGATAACCCCAACCCTAAACCATCCCGTTGTTTGGTCGTAAAAAAAGCTTCAAAGATTTTTTCCAGGTGATGAGGTTCAATGCCCGGACCATTATCTCTGATATGAATGGCAACTTTATCCTCGCTGGCGTTAACGCTGATAGCGAAAAATGGTGCTGTATGCACCATTTTATTCATCGCATGCAGGCCGTTAGTCAGAATATTTACCAGTACCTGTTCCAACTGGATGGTATCTGCCAGCACCAGTAACTCCTGTTCGGGGAGTCGTAATCTGAGTGTTACGTTTTGCTGTTCGCACTGGTGAGCGACAATACCACAAGCTTCATTAATCAGCTTACTGACTGAAACGGGGTGATTTTTACCGTTACTTTTGCGGCTGAAATCCTTAAATTGCGATACGATATTGCCCAGCCGCTGAATGAGTTGCTGCATGTTATTGATATTGGCTTCGGCATCCCGATACAGTCCTTTTTCCAGCATTTTCAGCGTGTTCTGGCTGTAGCTTTGTAAGGCTGTCAGTGGCTGGTTGATCTCATGGTTTATCGATGCTGCCAGACTGCCGATTGTGGCCAGCTTAGCCGCCTGTACCAGTTCCTGCTCTGTTTGTGCCAGCTCTGACTCTGTCTGCTCGCGTTGCGCTATCTGGCGCAGCAAACGCTGATTGGTTTCTGCCAGTTCTTCTGTTCTGGCAATAACCCTTTGTTCCAGTAACGCGCGGTGTTCTATCAGCTGGCTCAGGCGTTTTTGCCGTTCACGCCGGAACATTAACGCCAGAATGGTACCAATGTAGATCAGTGTACCAAAAGCCATCAGCCACCAGACTGTCTGCATGTATTTGCGGTATTCCAGCAGCATAATAAGCTGCCAGCCAAATTCAGATAACGGGGTAATATAGGGAAGAACGTTAATTTCCCGCTCTTTGGTCGCCAGAGTCCAGAACGTCTGGTCCGGAGCAAACCAAAAGGTGTGACTGGTAAGTTGAGTTACCGGAAAGGTAATTCCCAGATAGCGTTCCTGATCAGATACAATCATATCTGGGTTGTTAAGCAGGGTAAGGCGCCATTCTTTCAGATCAGACAGAAAGATATCGTTACTTTCACCGGTGACCATAAAGTGATTGCCAGAGAGGCCGGCAATGGTCTGCTGCTGTTTCTCTATCGGTTCCAGGTCGATTTTGACAGCGATAACCGCGATTACCTGTTTGTGATCGTTAAAAACCGGCGCACTGTAATAGTAACCACGGCGGTTACTGGTGGTACCCAGTGCGTAATAGGCACCGATAGTACCGGAAAGAGCCTGTTGAGTATAAGGCCGGAAATGAAAGTTTTTACCGACAAATGAAACCGGGGTCTGATAGTTACTACTGCCCAGTACCAGCCCCTGATTATCCATCAGGTAAATATCTTCGGCACCGGTGACCTGCTGGATTTCTTTCAGATACGCATTGATGCTGCTTTGCTGAGATTCCTGCTGGGTTAGCAGGTTTTTCAGGTGGGATGATGCCGCGATTTGCTCTGCTGCCGGAGCAAGACGTTTAATTTCAGTATGAATAAAAGCCGCCAGATGCTGGCTTTGGCTGCTGGCTTGCTCCAGTAACTTATTGATTAGCCAGTGATGGCCGGCTATATACAATAAAAGCTGTAATAGCAGATAAGCCGTGATGAAATAAAGCCAGAGCCTTATGCGCATACACTAAACAGAGCGAAAGTTACTGGCAGGTTTGCTACCGGTTTTCCGGGACGAAGGCCGGGACTGAGGGGCGCTTGCAACGGTTTTTACAGAATGCAGCAGCTTGTGCTCCAGTTCTGACATTTCTGACAGCGTTAATTCCCGCCACTGGCCGGGTCTGAGTTCAGCCAGTCGCACGTTCATAATGCGTACACGTTTTAACTGGGTGACATTGAACCCCAGATATTCTGTCATCCGCCTGATTTGGCGGTTTAATCCCTGTGTCAGGATGATATTAAAAGTATGACGGGAAACCTGACGGATCTTACAGGGCAGGGTAATGGTGTCCAGAATAGGCACCCCTTTGGCCATTTTATCCAGAAATGCCTGGGTAATCGGTTTATCTACAGTCACCACGTACTCTTTCTCATGAGCATTACCGGCGCGTAGAATTTTATTAACGATATCGCCATCATTGGTCAGAAAAATAAGGCCTTCTGAGGGCTTATCGAGGCGGCCGATTGGAAAGATGCGTTCTTTGTATTTGACAGCATCAATAATATTACCGGGGATATGCCGCTCGGTGGTGCAGGTAATGCCAATCGGCTTATGATAGGCCAGATAAACCCGTGCCGGTTTTACCTTCAATGGCTTACCGTTTATCAGCACCGTATCCTGTTCGCTGACACGGGTGCCGACAACGGCTATGTGTCCGTTAACACTGACTTTGCCCGCTTCTATATATTTGTCGGCTTCGCGGCGGGAGCAAAAACCGGTGTCGCTGATAAATTTATTCAGCCGCAAAGCGCTTTGTTCATTCATGCCAATGGGTAAGGTTTGATGGTTAATGTGGCATAGTTTAGGGCCAGGCAAGCCTGGCATCAAGAGAATTACTACACAATAGGACTTTGCTGCTGTTATGTCATTTATCTGTTACAGGGCTTTTAGGTTTGTTCAGTGAAATAATCTGGGTTTTGCTGATACGGTGCCGGCAAATTTCGCGCAGATATTTTATCGCTTTTTTTACGCTGTCACGGCTTAACCTGATGTCGTTTATAGAAATAAACTTATCTTTATTGTGTATCAGTTCCCGGTATTTTTTCTCATACATCGGTTTTATCGCATACCAGTTGGTGTCGAGGATTTTTGCCGGGTTTTCATATTCGTGCAGCATATCTTCTACCTGCTGTTCGTCGAATTGTTCGGCACAGATCAGATCCAGTACTGCCTGATCCAGTTTGTCATCGAAACGGAAATTATCCCTGGCAAAACAACGCTTGATAAAGGCGACAATCAGAGTCAGGAAGTCGTCGCTTAAACAGGGGCTTTTCGCAATCAGCGTAGTGAGTGAAATATTGGCAGATGCGCCAATAACCAGCGCGTAGCGTTTTAATGTTGTGTTCGGAAACAGGTTATTCAGATGTGATTTCAGGCGGTTAAGATCAATATACGACAGCTTGTAATCTTTTGGCAGTGAAATAATGGAAACCACAGAAGAGCAGTTTTTGAAGAAATGCAGCTCTTTCAGCTCTGTAGCGTCATAACCGTTTTTAACGTAACTGGCCAGTGCTTCACGGTAACGGGCCGCTTCAACCGGTAACAGACTGACACCTTCGATAGCCTGGGTAACTTTATTAAAATGTGGCAGATCAATAGAGCGGAAGAACAGATCGTCAATATTAAGGCCGTTAGTACTGTTGTTTTTATCAAACAGTTTATTCAGTTTATCGACCGGAATATTAGGTGTGCCAGGAATGACAGATTCTGCATAGGCCACAGCGACGGGACCTGCCAGGCTCATAAATAAATCGTTGGCATCAAGGCGGATGGTTTCGCCAATATCAATACCGGCACGGCGGAAGTAGTTTTCATCGTAGTCTGTCGTAACCGCCTGAGCGGTCAGAATATTAAATATCTGCTGCGAGATATACTGGTTGGCGTACTTCTCCATGGCATTAACATCAATATGCTGGATGTCACCGTCATCGGTTTCCTCGGCATATCTCATAATATCATTTGAGATCAGCATCATGGCATTCCACGGCCGTATTCTGTGCATTACGGAGGATTCATTGCTGTTTTCATTATCAAAGTTATAGGAGAAGTCCCATTCTTCAGCCAGGTATTTACAAAGCAGGCGCCCGGCATTGATATGCAAGGCTTCTGACATTTCGACACCGTGATCAGAAATATTCGGGAGAATACAAATACCACAGGTAAAAATCGGTTCGAAGACGAAGGAATGTCCCCGGTTCGCATCGTTTTCTTCTGTTTGCCGGGTGTCGAAGGTTTTGCTCATATAGGCATATTGCTGAGCCAGACCAAACTCGGATGCCATGCCAGAACCTGTTCCGCCACCGGCACTGAAGATATAAAAATATAACCGGGACTGATTGGCTTTGATGCCGCAGGAGTCGATAAGGTATGAATGGATAAACTTCCAGTCGGTATTGGCAAACCGCTGGGTGTCTTTATTCAGAATAATTTTAGCCAGATATTGGCCCAGAATTGGCGCGTTACCGGCACCTCCGGCATGGACTTCAGACAGATCCATAATTTTCATTTTCGTGTAATCATGTAAAAAGCCGCTTTTTCCTCCTTTATGCGAAAAACGAATACGGCCTTCAATGTCTTTATCCAGATCGCCCAGCATCACCAGCGGTTCAATAAGAAAGACCGGTTTTACCGCCTGATTACCTGAAAGATTCAGGCTGCGTTTTATCCATCTTACCGGCTGGTATTCCTGTTCGCGGTTTTGTTTTTCTTCAGTATTAAATTCATTCAGATAGAAATTGCGGGCATTGTAAACCAGCGAGGCGACATCCAGCGCGATATTAGAACCACAACGGCCAAGCCCGATTAAACAAACCGACGGGAAGTGTTGCTGTTTCAGGTTCTGGGTTTCATGTTCCGCCGTGGTAACCGGAAATACACTATTACGCAGCGTATCCAGATTGGAGAGAATGCGGCTGAGATCCCGCTCAGTGAAATACATATAACGTTCATGAGTTACTGTATTTCCTGGTAAGGTAGTGGCATTAGTGACAGTACTTTTTTCTGTAACTTCGCTATTATTTTCAGCAGGTCTGGTAGTCACTTTCATAAATAATGTCCTGTGCTTTTATTATATTTTATTAATTAATGTTTACCTTATATAAATTAGCC
>JARXRR010000164.1:0-583 GCA_033792355.1 Chromatiaceae bacterium AAb-1 | reverse complement strand
TTTATATGAATTTTCTTCAAAAAGAAGATTCTTGTATTCCCGTAATTGTTACCAACAAACATGTAGTTGCTAATGCTAATATAGGCCGATTTCACGTAACACTTGCAACTAAAGAGGGGCTACCAGATACAGGCAAGCATCAACAGTTCCAATTCGCAAACTTTGAACAACAATGCATCAAGCACCCAGATCCAAATGTGGATCTCGCAGCATTTCCAATTGGCCCTCTAATTAACAAAGTGCAACAGTCTGGTAGCAGGCTATTCTATGTCCCACTCCAAACTGAATTAATTCCAAAAGATGAGGAACGAAAATCCTACTCATCAATGGAGGATATAATCATGATTGGGTATCCTAACGGCATTTGGGACGCTAAAAATAACCTGCCAGTCATAAGAAAAGGAATCACAGCAACACATGCAAATATTTCTTGGAATGGAAAGTCTGAGTTCCTAACTGACATCGCAAGCTTCCCCGGTTCCAGTGGCTCACCAGTATTTTTAGCAAATATTGGCAGTTATATTGACAATAAAGGTAATATTTATATGGGTAGTACTCGTATCCGTCTCTTAGGGATTCACTA
>JARXRR010000114.1:0-4246 GCA_033792355.1 Chromatiaceae bacterium AAb-1 | reverse complement strand
ATTTTATCAGTCACTACCAATGCACCAGTATTACTTAGATGTCCAGCATCAATATACATAGAATCTTTTTCGCCAACTTTCATTACACACTTACCAAGTGGGCAGATGATTTCAGTTATATCAATAAACTGGACATTACCCATTATACTTAATACTTCAACAAGATTTTGAATCTTTTCATAGTGTTTATCATCAACTTCAAAGTCACACTCATTAATACCATCAAAAAGATGAGATTTAAAGAGACATTCACCGACACTAAAAGGAGCACTGGGAGTTGGACCTATAACATAAACATCTTTCTGATGAAGATCATTAAGCAGGTTTATGAACGATTCTTTATAGCGATCATTGCTTAACTCTCTATTGAAGGGAGATGAAATTATTACAGTCTTGATAGTCTCATTATTTTGTATGGTTGATACCGCTCGCTCATAAAACTCTTTACACGGCAACGAACTCACATCATTGACGTTATCAACATAGCCAAGAGCACACGAATCCTGGGTAATCTGTACAAGGTCGACCGAATACTTACCACGCAAAGCATTCACAAAAACCATCGAATAGCTGTTACCAAGTACAGCAGTAGAAGGCTTTTTACTAACTGAACAACTTACATCTATATTTACATTTCCGTTGCAACGAAGACCCCAGCCATTATTGTTCTGAAGGTTAGACAAGAGCTCTGATCGATTAGGGTAGCCGCCATTTATATGTCCTAAAAGACCCATTGTTGATAAACTGATGGCCAAAACACCTAGTACTGCAAGCAGATGCTTAACTGAAATCGATTTTCTAAACGGTGTCTCTACATATTTGTATGAGCAGTAAGCCACCAGATAGAGCGCCGAAAAATAAAATACTTGCTGAATAAGACCATTACCAAAAAGATAATTATTAAAAATAAGCAACGGAACATGCCATAAATATAAGCTATAACTAATTATACCTATAAACAAAATTGGTCTAAATGAAAGCACTCTCCCTACAAAATCTTTCTCAGACGTAAAGACAATTACTAAGAAAGTACCGAAAACTGGAAGTAACAACAAAAAATTCAAATAAGAGTGGTTACTCGGAATGGCAACCGTCGATATAAGCACTAATAAAAACCCTGATACAGAGAGTGTATTGTTAGTTAGCGACACTCCTCGATGCTTAATAACAGCTGCAAGCATTCCAACACCCAGCTCCCAAGATCTTGAAAAAACCATATAAAAATTAAAAGAGGCATCTTCCAGCTTAAGGTAGTTAATAAAAAGGCTCGCAAAAATCACAGTTACAATGAGTGATAATTGCCATATCTTGTTGGGTCGCCAAAGAAAATAAAGCAAAACGGGTATGACTAAGTAAAATTGTTCTTCGACACCAAGACTCCAAGTATGAAATAGAGGATTGTTTGAGTGCTCAAGACCAAAGTAATCTTTTCCCTTCAAATAAAGAAGCAGGTTGCTAGCTGAAAATATTGACGTAACAACATATTGCCCCACAACCTTATGAGAGCTCGGTAGAAATACAAGCCAAGAAATCAAATACACGAAAATCAGCATCAGAAATAAAGCCGGTAAGATTCTTCGGGTACGTCGTTCGTAGAACTTGATGATGCTAAAGCGATTGTTTTCTATATCTTCAATGATGATTGTCGTAATCAGATAGCCGCTGATTACAAAGAACACATCCACACCTACAAAACCACCACTAAACGTCTCAAAACCAGCGTGGAACAGTATGACTGGCAGCACAGCAAGCGCCCTGAGCCCGTCTATCTCTCGTCTATAATTCATAGTTTCTTTTGTACTGCAGGGAAGTTTGTGACACACACTGACTGCTACCTAGCCGACTTGTCAAATGCAGGAGACAGAGCAGAATCCGAAAAAGCTTCTCAAGATTATATCTTTAGAAGGTAACAATCAACAACAGGGATTAATCATCGTGCACCACTGCAGTAATACTAATCACTTTTTCAAATTTTATTTCCTTCCTTTCCGAATACGAACCTAAGAGCTAACGCCTTAATAACCGACGTAGCGAGTCAGGTTCAGCATGAATTATTATGCCAGCTTAGGAAGAAACGAGAGATCGACATAGTATTTCTTAGGATTACCCGGTTCTATAAAGACCGTAATTTTTTTATCCTTTATATAGTTCGAAGGATCAAACCACAGATTATTACTTTTGAATATGTGCAGATCAGAAGTTGAAGGATTTTGCCAATGGCTCAGAACTCTGAACGGATGTTTGCCATTGACTGATAATGCCGTATTGAGTTCAACACTCTGGTACTCGGTTTCTATTGGTATACCATGCGTCTTTAAGAATTCGTCTTTGCGAGTTTTCAATAGACTTACAAGGATGATGCCGGCTCCGATCAAAAAGAACACCCCACCTATTCCCCCCAGGATGACTGCTCCACCCCAAAGGGAAAAGAAACCACTGATTCTTGCATTTTGAGGCTCTCCCGCTCGATACAGGACCTCAACATTCTGACCTTCGGAATAACTTGGCGGATTACTACCAGTGGATGAGATAAATTCAATTGGCTGACCATGTTGAGCGGTAAATTGAACAACAGGCTGGTATGTAGTTGAATCACCAGAGCGGGACCTTACGAGCTCAACCACAGTACCTTCTGCTTTAACAGCCTCTTCGAGAAACGAGCTGGTGCTCCTGTACATGAACAACGAACCAATAAGCATGCCGATGCCAACCAGGGTGAATGCATATTTAACTATAGCTATTACTTTCATTTCTTACTTCCAATTGTACTTTACGTTCTAACGTTTGAATTAAGCCGCACCGCAAAACGGGGTCGGCTTGAATAAATTGTTATGCCTGATATTCACTCCGACCACTGCGGATTCCAGACAATTTCCCAGAGGTGTCCATCGGGGTCTTGAAAGTAGCCCGAATAACCTCCCCAGAATGTATCATGTGCCGCCTTGACAATAGCAGCGCCTGCCGAGGTTGCTCTTGCCATGACTGCATCAACCTCAGCCTTTGAGGCGACGTTGTGTCCGAGCGTCATTTCAGTAGCGCCGGAGGAACTAACGGCAAGCCCCGTATCATGGGCGATGCTCTTGCGAGGCCAGAGAACCAAACGAAGGCCGGGCTGCAATTCAATAAATACAACGGCCCCATACTCGAACTCTTCACCTACGATACCTTCGGTGGGAAAGCCCAGGCCATCGCGATAGAAGCGCAACGAAGCCTCAAGATCATCAACGCCAATCGTGATAACAGTTATTCGTGGTTTCATGCGACTAAAACCTCCTTAAGACATAACGCCTGAATTAAGCCACGCTGCGAAGCCGTCCGCTTGAATAAGTTGTTAGGCGTTGACTTGCCAAACACAACACAAGTGATGCATTGCACAATCATTGATCCTGCCTGACACGAAATGTTGCGCAGAGCTTATTGCCATCAGGATCACGCACATAGGCCAGGTACATTGCCCCGATGTTGCCTTCGCGCAAACCAGGCGGGTTTTCGATTGACTCGCCGCCATGCGCAACCGCTGTGTCATGAAATTTCCGGACTTGCTCGGGTGAGTCACATTTAAAAGCAATGGTGCCGCCATTTGCAAAAGTTGCCTCACTGCCATTGATTGGCTCGGTAACACAAAAGACGTTTCCGTTGTGGCGGTAGAAAAGCCTGATGTGACCGGAGCCGGCTTTGTTGCGTAACGGTTCGCCTACTCCAAGTGTTCCAAGCACTGCGTCGTAAAAGCGCTTTGAGCGCTCAATATCGTTTGAACCAACCATGATATGATTGAACATACTTTCTTTCCTTTGTTTTCAATGTCGCGCCGAGCCTACACTCGCAGGTATCGCGCGGATTGTCTTTCTGATACTGTTCCTACCCATATAACGCCGCATTCAACGGAATTTTTGATTTTATCGAAGCATTCATAGATCACTCTTAACGGTATAACGCCCAAATTTAGCGCGGAAAGCCGCGCAGCGAGTTGACATCGCAGCCAGCGCAGTTTGCTGGCGATAAAATCTGTTTGTTATAAATTTACTTTAATACTCTTGAATATAAGCTTTTGCATCTGCTTCTGACATAACTTCTGGTTTGCAAATAACATAGCCTGTTACTTGAGAAATAATATACTTAGCGGCACCAGCTGTTTGAACATGTTCATATTCGCTTTCACGCATTTCAATAGCTTCATATTCACTAGAATTACACAATTCAACTGCCCTGCGATTAAATGTTTTATGAGCTGCAGAATAGTTGGTCC
>JARXRR010000098.1:0-7792 GCA_033792355.1 Chromatiaceae bacterium AAb-1 | reverse complement strand
ATAATGTCCTGTGCTTTTATTATATTTTATTAATTAATGTTTACCTTATATAAATTAGCCGCTGTTTAAAATTAATACAACAACTATTGTCAGACGATATAACACAAGAAAATAAAGACCGGATGCTGAAGGCGTTGTTGCCTTCAGCATTAAAGCATTTTACATATTCGGATAGTTTGGCCCGCCGGCACCTTCCGGGGTTACCCAGGTAATATTCTGGCTGGGATCTTTGATATCGCAGGTTTTGCAGTGAATACAGTTTTGCGCATTGATCTGAAACTGCGGGTTTCCGCTTTCATCCTGAATAATTTCATAAACCCCGGCCGGGCAGTAACGCTGAGCGGGTTCTGCATATTGGGGCAGGTTAACGGTCAGCGGTATGCTGCTGTCGTGCAGCTTCAGATGGCAGGGTTGTTCTTCTTCATGGTTAGTATTGGACAGATACACCGATGATAGCCGGTCAAAACTGATGACGTTATCTGGTTTCGGATAGCTGATTTGCGGCGATTCTGCTGCCAGTTTTAACTGAGCATAATCCGGTTGCAGATCCGTCAGTGTAAATGGCAGTTTGCCGCCAAACCAGTTTTGTTCGATGGTATTGAATACTCCACCCCAGAAGATACCGAATTTGTGTAGCGCCGGACCAAAGTTTCTGGCGCGATATAACTCGTCATACAACCAGCTGTTTTTAAAGTTTTCAGCATATTGTGTCAGATTATTACCACCGGTATCTCCCTGCTGCAGGGCTGCAAATACGGTTTCGGCTGCCAGCATGCCGGATTTCATGGCGGTATGATTACCTTTGATTTTGGCAAAGTTCAGGGTGCCAGCATCGCAGCCAATCAGCAAACCGCCGTTAAAACTCATTTTGGGCAGGCTGTTCAGGCCACCTTTGGTAATGGCTCTGGCACCGTAACTGACTCGTTTGCCCTGTTGCAGATACTGCCTGATTACCGGATG
Source organism: Chromatiaceae bacterium AAb-1 (assembly GCA_033792355.1). GTDB lineage: Bacteria > Pseudomonadota > Gammaproteobacteria > Enterobacterales > Alteromonadaceae > Alishewanella. Next base: position 6,832 of record JARXRR010000098.1, on the reverse strand, counting down.
CTGTTTATAACGCTGGAACTCTTCAAACGGGCTCAGGTAAGGATTCTGATAATTAAGATCAACAATCAGACCTACCACGATCTGGTTATTCTCGGCATGGTAAAGATAGCCACCACCGGAAGAATCCTGTTGCAGTGGCCAGCCAGCAGTATGTACCACCAGACCGGCCTGATGTTGCTGTGGCGGAATATCCCATATTTCTTTAAAACCCAGGGCGTAGTGCTGGGGAGACTGCTCTTGATCCAGTTTAAAGTGTTTAATCAGTTGCTTACCCAGATGACCACGGCTGCCTTCTGCAAACAGGGTGTATCTGGCTCGGAGTTCCATTCCCGGTTCAAAACTGTCTTTGGCATGACCTTGTTTGTCCCGCCCCATATCGCCGGTAATAATGCCTTTAACAGTATTGTCTTCAATAATCAGTTCACTGGCGGCAAAACCGGGAAATATTTCAACCCCCAGTTGTTCTGCCTGTTGCGCCAGCCAGCGACACAGGTTTCCGGCAGAAATAATATAGTTGCCGTGATTTTGCATCGTGCGGGGAATAGTGAAAGAGGACAACCGGCTGGCTTGCTCTGCACTGCGTAAAAGATAGATATCATCCTGTGTCACTGCCGTGCTCAGCGGTGCTCCCAATTGCTGCCAGTCTGGTAATAATTCATTGAGGGCCCTGGGTTCAAAAACTGCCCCGGAAAGGATATGGGCGCCGACTTCGGAACCTTTTTCCACTACACAGACGCTTAGTTCTGTCGCATTCTGCTGTGCCTGCTGCATTAACCGGATAGCAGCAGATAACCCTGACGGGCCAGCTCCGACAATGACAACATCAAACTCCATTGCTTCTCTTTCCACCGCTTGCAACCTCTTGGATATTATTATTTACGTTATTTATTCTTCTGGTGTCAGTATAAAGGGTATTTCAGGTTGACGTTTACGTCAACAGGAAGTAGATTGTCTGCAATGTTTTAAGGTTTACCTCAGCGTAAACCTGCCGCTCCCAATAAGTGCTGTTGTGGCAGGACACTGAATGAAAGAGGCATCTATGAAAATACTGGTTCCGGTAAAACGGGTAATTGATTTTAATGTTAAAGTCAGGGTGAAACCGGATCAATCCGGGGTTGATCTGGCAAATGTAAAAATGGCGATGAATCCATTTTGTGAAATTGCCGTGGAAGAAGCGGTCAGGTTAAAAGAAGCCGGTATTGCCTCTGAAGTGATAGTGGTATCAATCGGACCTGCAGCAGTGCAGGAGCAATTACGTACCGCTCTGGCGCTTGGTGCTGACCGGGCAATTCATCTTCAGACCGAGCAGAGCCTGGATTCCTTACCGATAGCGAAACTGCTGGCGAAAGTAGTGGCAGAAGAGCAGCCGCAGCTGGTTATTCTGGGAAAACAGGCAATTGATTCAGACAATAATCAAACCGGGCAGATGCTGGCCGCACTGACCGGTATGGGCCAGGGAACTTTTGCCTCTAAAGTAGTGGTAAATGACGGTAAAGTACAGGTTACCCGGGAAATTGACGGCGGACTGCAAACGGTTGAGCTGACGTTACCGGCCGTGGTTTCGACGGATCTGCGTTTAAACGAACCTCGTTATGCCTCTTTACCCAATATTATGAAAGCCAAGAAGAAACCGCTGGAAACTAAGCAAGCTGCTGATTACGGTGTAACGTTAACATCAAATGTGACCACGCTTAAAGTTGCTGCTCCGCCAGTACGTAAAGCGGGTGTAAAAGTGGAATCGGTAGCACAACTGGTTGATAAATTAAAACATGAAGCGAAGGTGATCTGATGGCTATTCTGTTAATTGCTGATCATGACAATAAGCAGCTTAAAGCGGAAACCGGTAAAGTGCTGACCGCGGCTCAGGCAATAGGCTCTGATATTCATATTCTGGTTGCCGGTTTGCAGTGCCGGAGTGTGGCAGAGCAGGCGGCCCAACTAAGTGGTGTTACCAGAGTATTGCTGGCAGATGATACGGTTTATCAGCATCAGCTGGCGGAAAATATCGCCGCCCTGGTGACGGAGCTGGCTAAAAACAACGAATACAGCCATATTTTAACGGCGGCGACCACGACCGGTAAAAATTTTCTGCCGCGGGTAGCCGCGTTACTGGATGTAGCTCAGATTTCAGATATTATTGCTGTCGAAAGCCCTGATACCTTTGTGCGCCCGGTGTATGCCGGTAATGCTATTGCCACGGTACAATCGACTGATGCGGTAAAAGTGATTACGGTGCGGGCATCGGCTTTTGCTGCAGTTGCAACCGGAAATACCGCAACGGTAGAAACCGTTACTATCAGTAAAGACAGTGGCGTATCCCGTTTTATCAGCGAAGAGCTGACTAAATCAGAAAGACCGGAACTGACTGCGGCGAGAGTGGTTATCTCCGGTGGGCGTGGGCTGCAAAACGGCGAAAACTTTAAACTGCTCGAAGGCATTGCAGACAAGCTTAACGCTGCTATCGGTGCTTCCAGAGCGGCAGTAGATGCCGGTTTTGTACCGAATGATATGCAGGTCGGACAAACCGGTAAAATCGTGGCTCCTGAGCTGTATATCGCGGTAGGTATTTCCGGTGCTATTCAGCATCTGGCCGGGATGAAAGATTCCAAAGTGATCGTGGCGATTAATAAAGATCCGGAAGCACCGGTTTTTCAGGTCGCCGATTATGGTTTAGTCGCCGATCTGTTTACTGCGTTACCTGAGCTGGAAGCATTATTGTAATCAGCAATCACTGATTACCGATAAAACCGGTTGTGCTGAGTGATCAGCCCGCCGGTTTTTAATTTATGCCACAGTATAACTTGTTGTGTTACCTGCAAATGCATAAGATAACGTCATATTCAGACGAAAGGACGTTACTATGCCTGCCATGATCCGCCATGCTGAGCCTGACGATATTCAGGCCATTAAAGCCATTTATGATCAGCCTTCAGTCTATGCCAATACATTGCAGCTACCGTTTCAGAATACCCAGAGCTGGCAGAAGCTGTTTGGCAATAATCAGGATTTTTATAATCTGGTTGCCGAGCGCAATGGTCAGGTTATTGGTCAGCTTGGTTTACAGGTATTTCAGAATCCGCGGCGTCGTCACGTGGCTGAAATCGGTATGGGAGTATCAGAAGATTTTCAGGGGCAAGGTGTTGGTTCCGCGTTACTGCGTTCAGCACTGGATATGACCGATAACTGGCTTAATCTGCACCGGATTGAGCTACAGGTTTACACCAGTAATGAACATGCTGTTGCTTTATATGAGCGCTTTGGTTTTGAGGCAGAAGCAGAGCTGACTGATTACGCTTTTCAATACGGGCGTTTTGTCAGCGTGCTGGCTATGGCCAGAATCAGATCGGGAAATTAATCCATGTCAGAGGTTGTTTCACGTCCGGCCCGGCCCTGGTATACCGTGTTATTGTGTATTTTCTTCCTGTCCGGTGTTACCGGTCTGTTGTATGAGGCGATCTGGTCTTCTTATCTGAAATTATTTCTTGGTCATGCCGCCTATGCCCAGACCCTGGTGCTGATTATTTTTATGGGCGGTATGGCGCTGGGGGCCGCTATTGCCGGACGCTGGCAGCATAAATGGGGGAATCTGCTGCTGGCCTATGCCCTGACCGAGCTGGTTATTGGGGTGGCGGCACTGCTGTTTCATGCAGTGTATCAGGGCAGTGTATCATGGGCATACGACACGCTGTTTCCGTGGCTTGGGGCGGGCAGCAGCATTACAGCCGCTAAATGGACTCTGGCGGCGCTGTTAATTCTGCCGCAATCTATTTTACTGGGAGCCACCTTCCCGCTGATGAGCAGCGGCTTATTGCGTTTCTTTCCGGAAAAACCGGGGGCAATACTGGCCGTGCTGTATTTTGCCAACAGTTTCGGTGCTGCTATCGGGGTATTAGTCACCGGTTTCTGGCTGATTCCGGCATTCGGTTTGACACTGACAATGCAGCTGGCTGGGGTGGTAAATATTTTGCTGGCCAGTTGGGTAATACTGATGCTGTGGTCATCGCTGAATCAGTCAGCAATTGCCACAGCTGTTACACCGGTGATAAGGCCACTGAATAGTACTGAAAAGCTGCTGCTGTTGGTGGCGTTTGGCACCGGCTTATCATCTTTTGTGTATGAAATTGCCTGGATCAGGATGCTGAGCCTGGTACTGGGCAGTTCGACCCATGCGTTTGAGATGATGTTATCGGCCTTTATTCTGGGGCTGGCGATTGGTGGATACTGGATCCGGAAACGTATTGATTCTCTGGTACATCCGGTACGTTACCTGGCTAAAGTACAAATTCTGATGGGGGTGCTGGCATTTGCCACTATTCTGGCATATCACTGGACCTTTGACTGGATGGCCTTTGTACTGGACGCGCTTAAACGCAATGATGCCGGATATACCCTGTTTAATATCAGCAGCCATGTGATTGCGTTGGTGGTGATGTTACCTGCAACGATCTGTGCCGGTATCGCATTACCACTGATTACCCTGATTTTACTGCGCGAAAACGCCGATACTTCTGCCATCGGTAAGGTATACGCCAGTAATACGCTGGGAGGGATTTTCGGGGTGGTGCTGGCCAGCGGGTTACTGCTGCCGTATCTGGGGCTGAAAAATACTGTAGTTGCCGGAGCCTTAATTGATGTGCTGCTGGGGCTGTTACTGTTCAGCCTGATTGTTCCGGCGCTGATGAAAAAGCAACTGCTGCTGGTCAGTTCGGTATTTGCCGGTACGTTGTTGCTGTTAAGCCAGATGCTGCAATGGGATAGCGCCCGGCTGGCTTCCGGCGTGTACCGCGATGGTCAGCTGGGTCATAAAAATATTGTGATGCATAAAGATGGTCGCACAGCTACGGTATCAGTGGTGAAAAATGATTTCCAGATAGCAATACTGACCAATGGTAAAACTGATGCATCGGTCAGTCTGGATGATGACCGTAATCCGGATGAGCCAACCCAGGCATTGCTGGGCGCTTTACCGCTGTTATATAACCCGGCAGCAAAACGTGCTGCGGTAATCGGTATCGGTTCCGGTATTACCAGCCATATTTTGTTAAGCAGCCCGCAACTGGAACAGGTTGATACCATAGAAATTGAGCCGGTAATGCTGGAAGGCGCCCGCTGGTTTGGTGAGCGTTCAGCCAGAACCTTTACCGATCCGCGGAGTAAGCTGATTATCGATGATGCTAAAAGTTATTTTTCCAGCCAGCAACAACAGTACGATCTGATTATTTCTGAGCCGTCTAACCCGTGGGTCAGTGGTGTATCAAGCTTATTTACCGTGGAGTTTTATCATTTTATTCATCAGCGGCTGCATGACGGTGGTTTACTGATCCAGTGGATACATTTATACGAAAATGAGCTGGAGCTGGTGTATTCCATTTTAAAAGGGTTAGACAGCCGGTTTGGTGATTATCATATTTATGCGTCAAACAATGTTGATTTGGTGATTGTTGCCGCAAAAGAACAACTGCCTGAACGGGTAGCGCCGGAGCTGCTGGCTGAAGCAACCCGGGCAGAGCTGGCATTGGTCGGCATTGAACATCAGGCTGATTTGCAATTACGTCTGGTTGCTAACAAAAAGATGATGGCCCCATTGCTGGAAGAATCTGCTGCACCTGTCAACTCTGACTTTTTCCCCTATGTTGATCAAAATGCAGTGAAGGCCCGTTTTACACAAGCCTCAGCTGCTGAACTGTCTAATATACGGCACAGTGAGTTTCCGTTACAGGAGCTGTTCTCCGACAGAGAGAGGTTTTATGACTATGATGGCAACAGCCTGGCAAAGCAATGTTGCGATATGGCTGTTGACAGGGCTGCCGATGCGGTGGCATTGAAAGAGTGGCATTACAACAGGACACAGTTGTTGCAGGAGAGGCCGGATGCGCAGCGATTAACCTCAATGTATCTGCATTTTATTACCGTAGGGCATTGCAGTATCGAGCAGGAAACACAGTGGAGTGAAAATATGGTACGGCTGCTCGATAGCCTGATCCTGTATGTACCACCACTGGATTTAGGCAGTATCTGGCAAAGTGCCCAGGCATTATCCTGTTTCAGCGGGCTGAGTCAGCCGGCTAAACATCTGTATTATCTGACTGCGGCCCTGGGGCAGCGCGATTATCAGTCGGTTGCTGAATTTTCTGAAATGCTCAGGGATAGTGAAGCTTATTCTGCTGGCAGAACCGGTCGTATTGTCGTGTATGCCGGTATGATTGCTTATGCCGCACAACAGCGCTATGGAGAGCTGCTGGCACTGGCAGAACAATATCCGCAGTATGATGGTTTTGATGTGGAATTGCTGAAGAAATATGCCCGGCAACAGCTGCTGGCCGGGCAGTAATAACAGTTAAACGGAATTAGCTGTTATTTTCGCTGTTCTTTTTACATTGCTCGGTATCAACGCACTCACCGTACAGATATAAGCTGTGGTGGGTCAGTTTGATACCATTTTTGTTTGAAATATCCAGCTGTCTTGATTCGATAACATTGTCTTCAAATTCAATTACTTTACCGCATTTCAGGCAAACCAGGTGATCATGATGGCTGTTCCCGGTCAGTTCAAATACTGATTTGCCACCTTCAAAGTGGTGACGAGTCAGGATGCCGGCATCATCAAACTGGTTTAATACCCGGTAGACAGTCGCCAGGCCAATATCTTCTCCTAAATCCAGCAGGATTTTATAAACATCCTCTGCGCTGATGTGCTGATATCTTGGATCCTGCAGGATTTCCAGAATTTTTACCCGTGGCAGGGTAACTTTCAGTCCAGCTTTGCGTAATTCTGTATTTTGATCTGACATAGTAGCTCTAACTCTGACATAAATTTAAAACGATTATAGAG
>JARXRR010000127.1:0-2003 GCA_033792355.1 Chromatiaceae bacterium AAb-1 | reverse complement strand
ACATCTAAGTAATACTGGTGCATTGGTAGTGACTGATAAAATAATACCTTTAATTGGATTCTAAATATTTCTTAGAAGCTTCAATTCTCCATATCTACAGTTTCTATTGTGGTTATTTGAAGGGATGCTGGAAGTGTGTGAATGTACCCACCGGCTCATAACAAGCGCCCGCTTTGTGGGCTGGACCTCCTTGGGACCGGCTAAAGTCGGCCTTTTAACCAAACGTTATGTTTAAGGAGAGATTATGGGACTAGATTTAAATCCCTTAGGAAAAGCTTCTGCTGGTAATGAAGAGGAATTTGAACAATTGTTTCTTGATATTGGAATTTCATCAGGAGATGAAAGACAAAAAAAGATTAATCGATGGTTTGAAATTCAGTTGTCTCCATATGAAACTCTTAACACCCCAAGGATAGGAATAGATAAAGAGGCTACCAATTGGGTGTTGGAACACTTTCGAAAGCCAGAAGAAACAAGTGAAACTGAAGAAGAACATATTCAAAGATACTATGGTCAGTATTTACCACAATTAACACCCGCTAGTGATGGTGTACCCATTTATTCCAATTCAGCGATTAATGCCGCAGCCATCTATAGCTTTAGAGGGCAATTTATAGTAGATGATTGCGCTGAAATTGTCGGTGAAGGAATTGTCAACCGGCTATATACTAGTTTATTAGCTAAAGACTTGGTTCAGCTTGGCGAAGATCTGTACCAAGTTGCGGAGCAATACTCTAAAGAAAACAATGTTGAGTTTACTGAAAATATTGCAACTTCTGATGCAGAAGATAAAACGCCGGAACTTAACGCACACATTCTCTTTTCGGCAGCTAAATGGTGTAAGTTTTGGGGTTCTCGAGGTCACGGCTTTGAAGCTGATTACTAAAAAACATAACAAAGCCCATCAATACGCAGCCTGCGGCTGCCGAACTTGCTGCGCTTGCCGTTGTGGGTGGTGTTAGGCAAGAAATATGAACCAGATCGATTTACTGCCACCATCGCTTAGAGAACAGTCTATTTCCCAACGGGAGATCGTACTGCCACTCGCTGCAGCACTGGATGCCATCGACTTTATTGAGTCACAAAGGATTCAGATTCTTGGCTGGGAAGGTTGGATAAAAGATGCTCATGGTCGTATCGGTCATAGCAGTGCACCGCAAGGTACTATCAGTCTTGAAGATCTTACGGTTCACGAGGCTGTGCAATTGTGTCGTGTAACAATGCAGAGTGAAGCTGCCCAATGGGCACAAGACAATCCTGACACTACTGATACGCTGCACTTTTGCATCACTGTACGGGCCTAACAATGTGCGTCATTTGCGGCCTGCGGCCGCTGCGACACTCAGAAGTTCGCATGTATGTGCGGGATATTAGCTACTTTGGATGATTATGAGACTATATCTGATTATTGCAATTTTGTTGTTTTCCGGCTCAGTTTTCGGATGTTCATGTTCACCACTGCCGCTAGAACACGCATTTGAAAAGGCTGATTATGTTTATGTCGGTCGAGTAATATCTGCAACGGTTATGCCTGACGAAGTTGTTGAAAGCAAATTGCAGGTTCAGGAAGTGCTTAAAGGTACTCCTGATCAATTTATTTTAGTATCGGCTGCTAGTTTTAGAGCTTCATGCGAAGCCGCAGTGGTGGTGAGTGAAAGTTACGTTGTGTTTGGACACTACGGAAAAAAGCCTGTTCTGGCAAGCTGTAGTGATTCACAAATGCTGCTCTATCCTGAACAGATTGAAGAGTTGAGAAATGGTAGCTAACAAGCTGATTTTATCGCCAACAAACGGCGTTGGCTGCGACGCCAGCCGCATGCACGGTCCTAAATTTAGGCGTTAGCAATATAAGGACAATTCAGTGAAACATATAGCTATATTTGCTTTACTACTCTCTTTTGCTGCCATTGCTGAATTTTCTGAAGATATAGTGTGCGGAAGGTATGATGGCTCTAAATACCCTTATAAAAAAATGTTTAAAGGATTTGTAGAAACTGAAATAA
>JARXRR010000182.1:0-366 GCA_033792355.1 Chromatiaceae bacterium AAb-1 | reverse complement strand
TTGGGGGCGATGTATGCCAACCGTATCCGGCTGATAGGCACCGAAGCGGGATTAGGGGTGCGCAGTGACGGCCTGATACAGGCGGCTGAGTCGTTAACATTATCGGCAGACGGGCACATTGTGCTGAACGACACGCTGGCCGCAAAGGCGCTGGCGCTGCAAAGCCGCAGCAGCGGGGTGACCTTACAGGGCACGGTGTATGGCACTGAGGTCAGTGTCAGCGCGAAGGAGGCGGTGATTAACCAGGGCACGCTGGCCGGTGCAGATGCGGTGTCAGTACAGGCGGCCTCGTTACACCAGCAGGGCGATATCCTGGCCGGGATAGATAGCGATGGCCAGTGGCAGGATGGCGGCCAGCTGCAGCTT
>JARXRR010000100.1:0-7174 GCA_033792355.1 Chromatiaceae bacterium AAb-1 | reverse complement strand
CTTGCTTTCTGCTGGCTTCGTAGTCAGGGATTTGTGGATTCAGCTGTTCGCTGGAGCCGATAAAATCCAGGCCGGAGAGCAGGCGTTGTTTGATATCGGGGTCGATATTAAAGCCCAGAGCGGCGTTGTTGCCGAAGATGATTTCCTGGCTTTGCAGGTCGATCTGCCACTGTTGCGGGCCTTGTTCGCAGCGGTTAAACAGCAGTTCGATATTGGTTTTGCTTAGCTGGATTAACAACATACCGTTATTAACACTGTTGTTAAAGAAGATGTCGGCAAAGCTTTCGGCAATAATGACATTAAAGCCATATTGCTGAATTGCCCACGGGGCGTGTTCGCGGCTGGAGCCGCAGCCGAAGTTGGCGCGGGTCAGCAGGATGGATGCCCCTTTATATTGCGGGTAGTTCAGTACAAATTCCGGGTTGGGGCTGCTGTCTGTCAGGTAGCGCCAGTCGAAGAACAGTGCTTCGGCAAAGCCGTCGCGGCTGACTGAGGTTAAAAACTGTTTCGGGATAATCTGATCGGTATCGACGTTGTTTTTATCCAGCGGGCAAACCAGCCCCTGTGCAAAAATTTTACTCATGCTGTTGCTCCTGCGCTGATATCGACAAAATGGCCGGCCAGTGCGGCGGCGGCGGCCATTGCCGGGCTGACCAGATGGGTACGGCTGCCACGGCCCTGACGGCCCTCGAAGTTACGGTTGCTGGTAGAGGCACAGCGCTGACCGGCATCTACCCGGTCGTCGTTCATACCCAGGCACATTGAACAGCCCGGCTCACGCCATTCGAAACCTGCCTCTTTAAAGATAGTGGCTAAGCCTTCGGCTTCGGCCTGACGTTTTACCTGACCGGAGCCGGGGACTACCAGCGCACGCACGCCATTTGCCACTTTTTTGCCTTTCACCACGCTGGCGGCGGCACGTAAATCTTCGATGCGGCTGTTGGTACAGGAGCCGATAAACACCACATCGACCTGACAGTCGGTCAGTTTTTGCCCGGCGGCTAAGCCCATATAGCTCAGGGCGCGGACGGCGGCATCGCGTTTACTGGCGTCACTGAAGTCATCCGGTGACGGCACCGGCTGATCGACGGCAATAACCTGTTCCGGGCTGGTGCCCCAGGTGACCTGCGGCCGGATGCTGGTGGCATCCAGGGTTATGCTGTGATCAAATACCGCATCGTCGTCAGAATACAGGCTTTGCCAGTAGGTTACCGCGGCGTCCCAGTGTCCGGCCTGTGGCGCATGGGCTTTGCCCTTTATATAGTTAAAGGTGGTTTCATCCGGGGCAATTAATCCGGCTTTGGCACCCATTTCTATGCTCATATTGCACAGTGTCATGCGCCCTTCCATGCTCATATCACGGATGGCGCTGCCGCAGAATTCGGCGACATAGCCATTACCACCGGCGGTACCCAGCTTACCGATCACTGCCAGAATCACATCTTTTGGCGTAACAAAGGGGGATAACTCGCCATTAATTTCCACTTTCAGGGTTTTGGCCTGTTGCTGCGGTAAGGTCTGGGTGGCCAGTACGTGTTCTACTTCTGAAGTACCGATACCAAATGCCAGTGCGCCGAATGCGCCGTGGGTAGAGGTATGCGAATCGCCACAGACGATAATCATCCCCGGTTGCGTCAGCCCCAGTTCCGGGCCGATCACATGCACGATACCCTGATCCGGATGGGTTAAATCCAGCAATGGAATGCGGTATTCCTCACAGTTTTGGGCCAGCGCTTCCAGCTGTTTACGCGAGGTTTCACCGGCAGCGTCCAGGCTGCGGCGCTGGGTGGAGACGTTATGATCCATGGTGGCGTAGGTTAAATCCGGCCGGCGCACGGTACGGTTTGCCAGCTTTAAGCCGGAGAATGCCTGTGGTGATGTTACTTCATGGATCAGATGGCGGTCGACGTATAGTAAATCGGTACTGGCGTTTAATTTGCCGACCACATGGCTGCGATAGATTTTCTGATATAAGGTCTGGCCCATCAGTTGGCTCCTTGTGCCTGAATTGTTGCCACTATGGCGGCGCCAACGGCAGCAGTACCATAAGTTGAAGCGGGGTTGATGTCTCTGGTCACAATATGCTGTTCCAGGCAGTGCTCCACTGCCTGCTCGATGGCATGGGCGGCCTGCTCTTCTTTAAAGCTGTAACGCAGCATCAGTGCGGCACTCAGTATTTGCGCTATCGGGTTGGCAATACCTTTACCTGCAATATCCGGCGCACTGCCACCGGCCGGTTCGTATAACCCAAAGCCGCTGCCATTGAGGCTGGCAGAGGGCAATAAGCCCAGCGAACCGGCAATAGCGGCCAGTTCGTCTGACAGAATATCGCCGAACAGGTTGTCGCACAGCAAAACGTCGAACTGTTGTGGGCTGCGGATCAGCTGCATCGCTGCGTTGTCGATATACATATGTTCCAGCGACACATCCGGGTAATCTTTGGCGACCTGCTCTACTACTTCGCGCCACAGAATACTGGTTTGCAGCACGTTGGCTTTGTCGATAGAGGTCACTTTTTTGCTGCGTTTTTGCGCGGCTGCAAAGGCGACACGGGCAATACGTTCAATCTCGCGTTTGCTGTAGGTTTGGGTATCAAAAGCGCTGTCTTCGCCACGGCCTTTTTCACCAAAGTAGATACCGCCGGTCAGTTCGCGTACGCATAATACGTCCATGCCCTGGCTGCTGACCCGTGGGTGAATTGGCGACAACTCGGCAAACGCCGGGTAAATCTGGCCGGGGCGCAGGTTGCAGAATAAGTCGAAGGTTTTACGCAATGGCAGTAATGAACCGCGTTCCGGTTGTTTTTGTGGCGGCAGGTTGGCCCATTTCGGGCCACCGACCGAACCAAACAGAATGGCGTCGCTCTGTTTACACAATTGCAGGGTGGCTGCCGGTAGCGGTTCGTCATACGCGTCCAATGCTGCGCCGCCAACCAGTGCTTCGGTCAGTTGCAATGTAAAGTTAAACCGCTGTGCGGTGGCCTGCAGTACTTTTATTGCTTCGGCCATCACTTCCGGCCCGATACCATCGCCCGGTAACACGGCAATTTTGTAATGTCTGGTTATGCTTGTACTCATGCTTATATTCCTGCAATGGCTTTGGTGTTCTGACGGGCTTGTTTATGGGCGTCGATTTGCTGGGCGCGCTGAATCATATTCAGCACATGCACATAGGCCAGCACTGAAGCGCGGACGATATCGGTTGCCAGACCGGCGCCGTGGAAACGGCGGCCTTCGTGTTCGGCGATAATATCCACCTGACCCAGCGCATTTTCGCCGCTGCCTTTGGCACTCAGGTTAAAGTCGACCATTTTGATATGCAGTTTGCTGATACGCTGAATGGCCTGAAAGGCCGCTTCTACCGGGCCGTTGCCGGTAGCCGCTTCGGTATACACTTTGCCGTCGCAGTTTAAGCCGACAGTGGCGCTGGCAACATGACCGGTATGGGTGGATGAACTCAGAAACTCCAGTTTGTAGAATTCGTCCTGTTCCTGCAAATTCTGGAAAAAGACCAGTGCTTCCAGATCATAGTCGAACACCCGGCCTTTCTGATCGGCCAGTGCCAGAAAACTCTGGTAAACCTGTTCTAAATCGTAATCTTCCTGGGTGTAGCCCAGCTCAGACAGCCGGTGCTGAATAACATGACGGCCGGAGCGGGATGTCAGATTCAGTTCGTTCTGGCGGATACCGACCTGCTCAGGGGAGATAATTTCATAAGTGTTCTGCGCTTTTAATACGCCATCCTGGTGGATGCCGGAGGAATGGGTAAAGGCGTTTTCACCGACAATGGCTTTATTCGGTTGAATCGGCATATTGCAGATCTGGCTAACCAAGTGAGAGCTGCGGTAAATTTCGGTGGTTTTAATATCGGTATATAACGGCGCCATAATATCTTTGCGGGTGTTGATAATCATGGCCACTTCTTCCAGCGAGCAGTTACCGGCCCGCTCACCAATGCCGTTTACGGTACATTCAATCTGACGGGCACCGGCCTGTACCGCACTGATACTGTTGGCTACTGCCAACCCTAAGTCGTTATGGCAATGTACGCTTAACCGGGCTTTATGGATATTGGGCACCCGTTTTTTCAGTTCGCTGACCATATGGGCGTATTCGTTCGGAATGGTATAGCCCACGGTATCCGGCAGGTTAATGGTGGAAGCACCGGCATCAATCACCCGTTCGACAATCCAGCACAGGTCGTCTATCGGCGTGCGGCCGGCATCTTCGCAGGTGAATTCCACGTCATCGGTGTATTGCAGTGCCAGTTTGATCATCTCGATGGCCTGCTCGCAGACCTGTTGCAGGGTTTTACGCAGTTTAAATTCCAGATGCAGCGGTGAGGTGGCAATAAAGATATGAATACGGCGGCGTTCGGCGTCTTTTAACGCTTCGCCACAGGCTTCAACGTCAGCCCGCACGGCACGGGCCAGGCCGCAGATAATCGGGCCTTTTACTTCGCGGGCAATGCGTTGCACCGATTCAAAATCACCGGGGGACGACACCGGAAAGCCAACTTCCATTACGTCTACGTTTAACCGGGCAATGGCGTGGGCCAGCTGAATTTTCTGTTTCTGGCTTAAACTGGCACGCAGTGCCTGTTCGCCGTCGCGCAAGGTGGTATCGAAAATCCAGACTTTGTTGTCGTCGCTGCTCATAATGGTTTCCTGCGTTGTGTTTTCTGATTTCTGTTATCAGCGTTACCGTTCAAACACCGGGGTCCTGAAAGCAAAAAACCCCGGCCAGTGGCACGGGGTTTTGGTTTATCAGTATCGCTTCGCTATTACCAATAAGCAGCACCCCGCGCATCGCTGAGGAGCACGAGGAGGTTTAAAGTAATAGCAGAACGATTTAAATTCATGGTTGCCTGTTTAGTTATTCAGCAAAGTATCAAACGCCATTAGTAATAACATGGTTATTTTTAAACTGCAACAGTATAGATGGCTAAAAGGGTAAAATTCTGATTGCTGCTGGTGACAGCGTGGGGAATAACCTGATTCCGGTTTAAAAGCGGTATAATACAGCTCATATTGGTCATTTGAGCAGGTAGTGGATTGTTCTAAGCGAACCGTTGAAGCCCTGGATGGGCTGACAAATTCGTCAGGAACGAATTTGAACAGCTTTGCTGGCCCGAAGGGGGAACTTCATGGATGAAGTTCATAATCCGAGCCTACAGGGATGTATTTACGGCGTGTTCGTGTGGACAATTTGCTACCTGCCAAACCTTAACTCATCAACATTATAATACCGGTAATTTTTTCAGAGTAGTAAGAGATGACAGCAGTAACCATCAGAGCCATGACGATAGCCGATATAGCTGGTGTCGATCAGATACAGCGGCAGTGTTATACCGAACTTGAACCGGAGTCGGTACAGTCGCTAAGTGCCAAGCTGAGAGCATCGCCCGGCAGTTGTTTTATTGCAGAGTCTGCGCTGGGAATGCAGGGTTATATTATTGCCATACCCTGGCTGCAGGGGCAGGTGCCGCCATTAAATGCGGCTGACTGTGTGTTACCTGCTGAGCCCGACTGCCTGTATCTGCATGATCTGGCCGTGGCACCAGCAGCAAGAGGAAGTGGTGCTGCGACTTTGCTGGTACAGCAAGTACTGGCTGTTGCCAGCAACCAGACGGTATCAGCAGTGGGTCTGGTGGCGGTTCAGGGTTCAGTACCTTACTGGCAGCGGTATGGTTTTGCTGTGTATCCGCCGGATAGGGCATTAACTGCTAAGCTGGCAACTTATGGCCGGAATATCCATTACATGGTAGCGGTAAATGAGCATGCAGAAAAAGACTGAAAAAATCTTGCATAAATCCACCGCCTTACGTACTATGCGCAGCGTTTTTACCGCATATAATTTCAGTTCCCGTATTACTTTGTAATTTCATGCCCGGGTGGTGAAATCGGTAGACACAAGGGATTTAAAATCCCTCGCTCGAAAGGGCGTGCCGGTTCAAGTCCGGCCCCGGGCACCATTAAATATTACTGTCTTTCTGCTTTCTGCCTGTGAATCCGGCGGTTTTTCACGTTATTATTTATAAATACTCTTTATTCACAGGTATTGGTATGCCCCGTTATTCTGCTGCGTTTATTAAAGAAATGCCGAAGTCCGACCTGCACCTGCATCTGGATGGCAGCCTCCGGCTGGAAAGCTTAACCGGGATGGCCAGGCGTTCCGGCACTAAACTGCCATCAGATACGGTAGCAGGCTTAAAAGAGCTGGTGTTTAAAGATAAATACCAGAATCTGGGCGAATACCTGCATTGTTTTCAGTATACCTGCGCGGTATTGCGCGATATGGAAAACCTGCAACAGGCAGCTTATGAGCTGGCGCAGGATAATCAGGCTGAAGGCGTAAACTATATTGAAGTGCGCTTTGCCCCTCAGCTACTAACCGACGTTAGCCAGGGAATTGATGTTGACCGGGTACTGCATGCTGTTAATAACGGGCTGAAACAGGCACAGCAGGAATATAACCGGAGCGAAGCCGTGCTTACCGGCGAAAAACCACCTTTTGCTTATGGCATTATCAATTGCGCAATGCGGATGTTTGGTGACAAAGGTTTTTCACCTTATTACACCAATTTATTTCAGCTGATGCGTGATTTTGAGCCGATAGAAGTAATCAGGCTGGCGGCGATGGAACTGGTCAGGGCCAGTGTGCGGCTGCGTGATGAAGAGGGCATCCCGATTGTCGGGCTTGATCTGGCCGGGCAGGAAGCTGGTTATCCTGCTGGCAAGTTTAAAGAAGTTTATGAATATGCCCATCAGCATTTCCTGCTGAAAACTCTGCATGCCGGAGAAGCTTATGGTGCCGAAAGCGTATTTGAAGCTATTACCGAATGCTACGCAGATCGGATCGGGCATGGTTATTCGATGTTTATTCCTGAGATGATTCAGGACCCGGCTATCCGTAACAGGCAGCAATATATCAGGGATCTGGCATCCTATATTGCCGATAAACGCATTGCGATAGAAGTATGCCTGACCAGTAACCTGCAAACTAACCCGGCAATAACCGATATCAGACAACATAAGTTTAAGGATATGCTGGAAAGCCGGATTGCTACCGTAATCTGCACTGATAACCGGCTGGTATCTGATACTACCGTCAGTAAGGAATATCAGCTGGCGCTGGATAATTTTGATATTCCGCTCAAACGGCTGAAAGACATG
>JARXRR010000184.1:0-336 GCA_033792355.1 Chromatiaceae bacterium AAb-1 | reverse complement strand
CAGCCGGCTGACACTTATCTGGTGGGTGTCTGTCATAAGGTTTGGGTCACTTTGTTCAGGCCTTCAGGGGCATCCGGGTTCACCCCGCGGCTACGGGCAACCACTTCCACATCCAGGTAGAAGCGCTGTAATATCAGTAAGGGCAGCACCCGGGGGTGGGCCTCAATCCCCTGGTGGTGCAGGGAGATAATCCGGGCGCCCCGGCGGCGGACCTCGTCAATCTGTAACTGGTGGGCGCTTAAGCTTTCATCTGCCACCTGAATATCCAGAATCGCAAACTGGCTTTTTACCAGCGTCACCGGGCCATGCAGGAATTCGGCACTGGAGAAGGCTTCA
>JARXRR010000066.1:0-18437 GCA_033792355.1 Chromatiaceae bacterium AAb-1 | reverse complement strand
GAAACATAGTTATCGGTGAATTATATTTTTCTTCTTTCCGGGCGGTTCTATGTCTCTGGTGGTGAATACAAATCAGTCCTCTCTGGCATCACAGCGCTTGCTGAGTAATGCCAGCAGTGGGTTAGGAACCACTTTTGAACGTCTGAGTTCAGGCTTTAAGATTAATCGTGCTGCTGATGATGCTGCCGGGTTAATCATTTCAGGCACTTTAACAACCCAGGTAAATGGCTTAAATCAGGCGATCCGTAATGCTAATGATGCTATTTCTCTGGTTCAGGTTACTGAAGGCGCTATGGATGAAATTAATACGGCTTTACAGCGGATGCGGGTACTGACTATTCAGTCAGAGAACGGTATTAACACTGCTGATGAGCACGCAGCCTTGCAAAAAGAATTTGATGCTTTGGCTGCTGCTATCGACAGTATTGCGGCAAATACTGAATTTGGTGGCATTAAATTGTTAGATGGCAGTGCCGGTAGCTTAGCTTTTCAGGTCGGGGCTAATGCCGGGCAAAAGATTGAAATTGACTTATCTGCAGCTTATGACAGTAGTGGTGCAGGGCTTAATATTGCAGGGCTGCTGTTAGGAACCGATGATCCTGCAACTGTGCTGGATGCTCTTGATAATGCTATTTATGTCATTGATTCTGCCAGAACAGATTTGGGAGCCTGGCAGAACGTATTAACCAGCACGATAAAAAATCTGTCAAATATCAGTGAAAATGTTTCAGCATCACGCAGCCGTATTCGTGATACCGATTATGCAAAAGAAACCACAGAACTCACCCGTACCCAGATTATCCAGCAAAGCAGTACTACGGTTCTGGCGCAGGCAAATCAGCGGCCACAGGCAGCATTAGCCGTATTGGGAAACTGATTATGCTCTGACGGGAATTAAGGCAGGCGGTCATTGTTACTTGCAGGTAAAAATGACTGTTAAGCAGAACACATTAATAATGGAGTGACTTATACCCCTGTTCTGGCTGCCTTATTCCCCAAAGGGATAATATTTTTTGTTATTATTCAGACAGCTTAAAATGATATCTTGAGTGCATAACAAAACCATGCAAGCAACAATGCACGTAATTACCTGGGCTAGCCCTTACCGGAAAGGAGTTAGAAGAAAAACATGCCTACCCCCCGCGAGCTTGAATTATTGTATAAACAAGGAGTGAATATCACTCAGTTGTTACGCGAAGAAAAGGGACTTCAGTACAATACAGATGAAATTATTGAAATCGCATATGACTTACAGACCGGAAGTTATACTGCTGCGATGGAAAATGACAAAATGGACAAATTTAAGAGAGATTACAGCTCAGAATTAGCCAGGATTATTCTCTCTTTATGTAAGCCGGCGTCAATACTGGAAGCGGGTGTGGGTGAAGCTACCACTTTCTCTGGTGTGCTGCAAAACATGGATGCTGATGTCAGTGGTTATGGATTTGATTTAAGCTGGTCACGTGTTGCCTATGCAAAGCAGTGGCTTCAGGGTAAAGGTATTCATAATACAACTCTTTGTACCGGAAATTTGTTTGATATTCCTTTTGCAGATAATTCGATTGATATTGTTTATACATCACATTCGATAGAACCGAATGGCGGAAGTGAAAAAGCAATATTGCAGGAGTTGTTCCGGGTTACAGGAAAATTTCTTATCCTGCTGGAGCCTGGTTATGAGTTGGCGGGTGATGAAGCACAGCAGAGAATGGATAGTCATGGGTATTGCAAAAATCTGAAAGGGATAGCTGAAAGCCTGGGGTATAAGGTTCTGACACACCAATTATTCCCGTTTATATTAAATCCGCTTAATCCAACAGCAATAACCGTTATTGAAAAACACGTTAATGACGTGCCACCGTCACATATCCTTGCCTGCCCTAAGTTCAAAACACCGCTGGAAGATATAGGTGATATGCTGTTTAGTCCTGAAGCATTAGTGGTTTATCCGGTTGTTGGTGGTATTCCCTGCCTGAGGCAGGAGAATGGTATTTTTGCAAGTAAATATAAAGAAGTCATAGGGAAATAATAAAGCACTTTAGATTGAAAATAATGACCTGGGAGTACGTGAACTGAGGGTTTATATCTTTCTGTAAGTTTTTTAAAAAATCCTCTAAAGTTATTCAGAGTGCCGCCGAAACAGATATAGGCCAAGTTGCAGCTTGGCTGACTGTACGGGAAACCGTAACTTAAAAAAACATATAGTTGTAAGCAGAATGCTGCCGAAAACTAAGGAGTGACTCATGGCTTTATATGTAAACACTAATACCTCTTCACTGAATGCGCAGCGTCAGCTGTTTAACTCTGGTAATTCACTGGATGTGGCATTCAAACGTTTATCTTCCGGTTTCCGGATTAACAGCGCGGCAGACGATGCAGCTGGTCTGCAGATTTCTAACCGTTTAACCAGCCAGGTAAATGGTCTGGATCAGGCAGCCCGTAATGCTAACGACGGTATTTCACTGGCGCAAGTAGCAGAAGGCGCAATGGATGAAATCACCAGCTCATTGCAACGTATCCGTACCCTGGCCATTCAGTCGCAGAATGGTATTAACAGTGATGAAGATCGTCTGGCGCTGCAAAAAGAAGTGTCAGCACTGAAACTGGAAATGAGCCGTATTGCCGAAACCACCCAGTTTGGTAAACAAAACCTGCTGGATGGTACTTATTCTGCCCAGTTCCTGGTAGGTGCTAATGCCGGTCAGAATATCAGCGTAAATCTGGAAGCTTCAGGTGGATATGGCACAACAGGTTTAGGTTTGGCGGCCCTGTCAGTATCAAGCGTAGCAGGTGCGTCAGCAGCACTGTCAGCAATTGATGCAGCGATAGGTGTTATTGATGGTAAACGGGCCGATTTAGGTGCGATTCAGAACCGTTTCCAGGCAACCGTGCGTAACCTGACCAACATTTCAGAGAACGTATCCGGTGCCCGCAGCCGTATCCGTGATACTGACTTTGCCAGAGAAACCGCTGAGCTGACTAAGCAGCAAATTCTGCAACAAACCAGTACTACTGTTCTGGCGCAGGCGAATCAGCGTCCTCAGGCAGCATTATCATTACTGGGATAATCTGGTCATCGGCAGAGGGAAAACTTGTTCAGGTTTTCCCTTAGTTTGCCGATAAGGAGTAAGTTATGAGTAGTGTTAATCAGACAGCCGGTACTTTACTGTATACAGCAGTAACCACAGATAAACCTGTTGTGGGTACTGTACAGAGCGGCGTGACGGTAACAAAACGTATTGATACAACTCAGGCAGGAAGCGCAGTACCAGAACAATTACATTTGTCGGATGCTTTGGAAATAATCAGTAATGCTGTGGCGTTAAATCATCGTTCGTTAAGTTTCTCGATGGATGAAATCTCCGGGCGTTCAGTGATTAAAGTGGTAGACTCTGCAACTGATGAAGTCATCCGGCAAATTCCGACTGAAGAAATTTTAAAAGTGGCACAAGATGTGAAAAGACTTCAGGAAGAAATGGGTAAATCGATTGGCTTGCTGATTGATAATAAAGTGTAGAGAGGTTGGTTATGTCTGGTATTAATTTTCTTGGGTCGGCATCAGGTCTTCCTTTGGAAGAGATGGTTACTGCTCTGGTAAATGTTGAAAAAACGACCAAGTTGACCGGAATTGACACCAAAGCATCGACGCTGAATGCTTCTCTGTCTGGCTTTGGCAAGCTAAAGTCAGCATTATCAGCTTTTCAGGACTCCCTGAAAAAACTTAGTAGCAGTAGCCTGAGTGCCAGAACTGCTACCGTTACCCAGCCGACTGAAAACAGAACTTATCTGGAAGCCACTGCTGCAAATTCGGCAACGGCAGGTACTTTTGATATTAAAGTGCGGCAACTGGCTGCCGGTAGCCGGATTGAATCTGCCGATTTAGCCTATTCTTCCGCCAATGATGTTATCGCAACATCTGACGGAATTTTGACGTTTACTGCCGGTGATAAGAGCTTTGATATTGAAGTTACCGCTGGCATGACCCTGAATGAGCTACGCAATAAGATAAATGATAACGCAGATAATTTTGGTGTCAGTGCCAATATTATTAATGCCGGCGGTTCAACGGGAACCAAACTGGTACTGACGTCTGATATCAGTGGTGAGGGTAACGATCTGGTCATCAGCAACAATAATGCTGAACTTGATGCACTTTCCACCCAGCCGACAGGAAGTACTGCGGGATTAAATACTGTGCAGAATGCTCAGAATGCCATTATTGAGATTGATGGTATCACCGCTGCCAGTAGCACTAATGTGTTTGATAATGTGATCCAGGATGTCAGCCTGACCGTTAAAGCCGTGACGCCGGAAGGTAACAATGCAAAGGTAGATGTTGCCACTGATAAACAAGCTGCTGAAGAGAATATCAGGGCTTTTATTGATAGTTACAATGCTTTGGTGGATCAGATTGGTGAGCTGACCAAGCCCAGAACATTAGGCGCTGATGGCAAAACAGTCACTGCAGAAGGCGGCGCTTTAAATGCTGATTCTTTACCACGTAGCCTGATGTCCCTGATGAATAGTGTGCTGGGAGGAAAGGTTGGCGGGGATACCTCAAGTAATCAGGAAGCAGGGCTTTCAACATTACATGCATTGGGAATTACGTTTAATAAAGATGGCAAGCTGGAAATTTTAAGTACCAGCGAATATGGCGGTAAGTCAGGTCTGGAGCGTTTTAATGCTGCCCTGGATGAAAACTTTGACGCAGTTGCTGAGTTTTTTGGCGGCGAAAACGGTTTGGTTAATCAGCTGGACAGCTATATAAAAGAATTTAACCAGACCGGTGGTATTCTTGCCACAAAAGAGGCGTCTCTTCAGGAACAAATTGACCAGAATGTTAAAGCCCGGGATGCAGCTAATCGTTACTTACAGGATTACGAAGCAACACTGCGCAAAAAATATGTTGCATTGGATGTATTACTTGGCGGTATGCAAAACGCTGGTTCTACAGTGTTGGCACAGCTTTCCAGTTTACCGGGATTTAGTACTAACAAATCCAGCTAAGTGAGGTTATGGGTTATGAGTTATGGTATTAAGGCGTATAAAGCTGTTGGCATAAAGAATGACTTGGCTGTTGCTGATCCACATCGTGTAATTCAGCTGCTGATGCAGGGCGCTTTGGAGAATTTGGCAAAAGCCAAAGGTGCCATTGAACGTAAAGATCTGGTAGAGAAATCTGCTACGGTTTCTAAGGCTATGGCCATTATTAATTCATTGCAAAATTCTTTGGATATGGAAGCCGGGGCTGAAATTGCAGAGAATCTGGCATCATTATACGATTTTATGCTTAATCATCTGATTTTGGCCAGCCGTGAAAACAGTATAGAGAAAATTGATGATGTACTGGGAGTATTATTAACCATTAAATCGGCCTGGGATCAGATTTCTGTTGAAGACCGTGAAAAAGGTTATCAGTTACAGGCGCAGAAAAATCAGCAACTGGCAGTAAGTAGTTAATGTTATCTTTTATTGAACGGGTATCAGGTTGTACCGAATTACGTCATCAGATTGATGCATTAATCAGTGAGCCCGATTATGCTGTAGAGCAGTTATCACCGTTAGCATTACAGTTCCAGGAATTATTAACTCAGCCTGTAGACGATACTGTAGCTCCGGAAGAATATGCGGCTTTTCTGCAGCAAAACCTTGACTGGCTAATGGCTTTAATGGCAAAACTGTCAGCAGATAAAGATACTGTAGCTGCTGAAATGCTTAATGTTAATAAAGGTAAGAAAGCAAAACACAGTTACGGCCAATGATTATAAACCCAATTACCCAGGCCCTCTTTTATTATGCTGAAGTATATTAATTATCAGCTGCATCAGGATGAGCAACAACAGGCTCAACTGGAGCAGGTTCTTTCTGCACAGATTAACCAGAACTTTACTTCCAATGTCCGCGCATTCAGCCAGCATATTCCCAGTGTAGTGCCATTTATCCAGCAGCATGACATGCAGCAATATTCAATATTCTGTACCCGTAAAGGTGAATTGAATATTGTTGATTATGCTACCGGCCGGGTATGGTATGGCGACTCACCTTACACCGAGGTTGCCCGGGAAGTTCAGAGCTTTTGCCAGCAGGCACCTTATATAGAGATTGATAGCGGCACAACATCCGCAGGTGACAGGAAAACAGAACCTTTACCTGCACAGGTCGATGTGGTTGTGATGTTCGGGCTTGGGTTGGGGTATCAGTTATCTGAACTGATTCAAAATGTTCGTATAAAATATTTAATTGTGTATGAACCCAGTTCCGATGCGCTGTTATGTTCTGTGCAGGCTAATAACTGGAAACAGTTATTAGAGACAGCTGCTGCGATGGGAACCCAAATATTTCTGCAGTTGCAAAATGATGGCAGCACCTTACCTGAGGATTTGCAGGAATTACTACAGGTAGCAGATGTCAATCGCATCTACTTATACCGGCATTATTTCCATCCGGTAATGGATAAGGTACTGATTACACTGTTTGAACATAGCGGTGATAAAGCTGCCTTAACCAGGCAGGGCCAGCATTTCGGAGAGTTTGATAATTTTTACGATTATCTGCCAGAACGTGCCGGTAATGTATTGGGAAACCTGCAGCTGATAACTGCAGATAACCAGCCACTGTTTCAGCATAACCTGGATACCCTGAAGCAGTTTTACCCGGAGGTTTATCAGGTTATAAAAGAGCATCAGTGCAGTTACTGGCAACTGGTAACTGATACTACCGGGCAACCTAATCTGCAACATAAAACCCGTAATGGTTTATTTTATAATGATTTAACAGCTGATTCAGAACAACTGACCGATTACTTTATCCATAATCCATATAAAGACGATGTGATTATCGGGCAGAAGACTTCAACTAAACTGGCAACCTATCTGCACTCATCCTATGTTCAGAAGCTGCAGAGCTATGTCAGACAGGTTGTTCAGGAAAAAAGCCAGTTACCGGAACAGGTAGATTCACTGATTGTTTTCGGCGTTGGCCTTGGCAAACATATTTCGCTGCTTACCGCAAAACACAATATAAAGAATCTTTATATCTGTGAGCCTAACCTGGATTTCTTTTTTCTGAGTCTGTTTGTCACTGACTGGGCGGAGATTTTTAAAAAGGCTGCAGATAATGATTCGCGGATCTACCTGAACCTGGGTGGTGATGGATCGAACTACTTTACCGATCTGATGCTGCAGTTTTATAAAGTGGGAGCTTACTCGATAGCCAATACTTATATGCTGAGCACTTATTTTAATCGCAGTATGCAGAAGGCCATTTATGATCTGAGAATGCAGCTGAGAATTGTCCTGACGATGGGAGAATATTTTGACCATGTCAGGTTTGGGGTTGCTCATACCTGTTTCAGTATTGAGCATCACCGGTTTTTGCGTAAAGACTGGCACCAGCAGCGCCCTCAGGCGGCATTACAGCTGCCGGTATTTATTGTGGCTAACGGACCAAGTCTGGATAATTGTTTTGATTATCTGCATAAGTACCGTGATCAAGCCATTATTATCAGCTGTGGTACGGCATTAAGGGCATTACACCGTAATGGTATTCAGCCTGATTTTCATGCCGAGGTAGAGCAAAACAGAGCGACTTATGACTGGATTAGTCAGGTAAATGATCCCGAATATCTTAAAGGGATCAGGCTGATTAGTGTTAATGGTATGCACCCGGATACCAGCGGGTTATTCCGTGAAACCCTGCTGGCTTTCAAACAGGGTGAATCCTCCACCTATATATTCCAGAATGGCCTAAAAGAAGCCGGAGCAGAAATTGCTTCTCTGGCATATGCTTATCCGACAGTGACCAATCTGGTGGTGAATTACCTGCTGGCGGCAGGCTTCCGGCTGCTTTACCTGTTTGGGGTGGATTTGGGCTATGCCGATATCAATTACCATCATTCAAAATTTTCGGCGTATTACAAGCCTGATGGTAAAGAAGTGTATGACTATAAAGACGTACACGGTGACGGCATTCCGACCACCGGAAATTTCCGCCCGGTGGTTTTTACCCAGCCAGCCTTTGATGTATCAAGAAAGCTGGTAGAACAGGCGTTGTTAAATGCCCCGGCTACCGTTGAGGTTTATAACTGCAGCGATGGGGCGAAAATTGCCGGTGCTCCGGCTTTGGCTCCTGAGAATATACTGCTGCCAGGGCAGATTACCGGTTGTGATAAACAACAGCTGTTGTCGCAGTTTTTGGCTGATGCCTATTTCCCGGTATTTACCGGCAAAGCAGAGCAAATTACCGGTGCGCTGAAACTGGAAACGCTACAGCAAAGTGTGGAGCAATGGCTGCAGATTATTGCTGAGGATATTGATTCCAAAGAACAGGCCAGTGCGCTTATCGAAGCGCAGTGGCAGCATTTACGCCACTGTGCAGGTGACAGTACCAATCTGTGTTTTTATTTATTTTATGGCAGTTCTAACTACATCCTGGGCATTCTGACTAAGTTAATGGCCGGGATGGATGACAATCCGGAACTGGTAATATCTTTTAATGAGGTACTGGAGCTGTGGCGTAGCTATCTTGCCGAAGCGGTAGCGCTTTACATATCAGAGCCACTGAGCTTCGATGGCGTATCTGTCAATGCTATGTTTAATAAATCGTAGTTCATGCTGTTTTTTTGATGTAATAAAGCAGGCCTCCTTCTTTATGGCTGAATGAAAGGCCTGCTTTCTCTGCTACTTTAATGGAAGCAACATTATCTTCCTTTATTTCAGCTACCAGCGTAGTAGCCGGGGCAGTACGGATGAATGCAGAGAGTGCGGCGGTCGCTATACCCTTGCCACGGAACTGGGGGGCTGTTGTCCAGGAAATAACCGTATCGCCCTGTCTGAGTTCCTGCCGGATAGTGCCTGCCGGCTGACCGCCATATTCTATGATGCACAGTTTTATATCCGGGTTGGCCAGAACACGGTTAAGCCAGTTGTAGTGTTCTTCCGGGGAAACCGGTTTGGTATGAATACTGAATTTTACTGTTTCAGGATCATTGCGCCAGGATAACAGCAGGCTGCTGTCAGCCTGAGTTGCTATCCGAAGATGAATATCCGGTGTCATACCAGATCCCAGCTTAATGGTGTTCCTTTAACCGCATCTTGTTTAATTGGGCGTCCGAGGAACTGTGGCAGGTATTTGGGTGCTAATCCCATACCGGGCCGTACCGAGCGTAGATTTTCTGCAGTAAAGATTTCTCCGGCCTTCATATTCTGCGCTATATAAAGTGAACGCCGGAACTGACGGGATGCCTGTTCTTTTTCTGTGCAGCCATAATGCACTTTACCAAGGGCATCTTTGGCTTTACGGCATTCACTGACCAGCAGGGTAAACTCGGCCGGTTCCATTGAGAACTCGGCATCGACGCCGCCTTCACTGCGGTCCAGCACAAAATGCTTTTCGATTATGGTGGCACCTAATGCCGTAGCTGCGACGGAGACACCGATGCCAGCTGTATGATCCGATAACCCAACCTGGCATTGAAACAGTTCGGCTAAATGCGGGATAGTACGTAAATTGGCATCTACCGGCCGGGCCGGGTAATTGCTGGTGCATTTCAGCAATATCAGTTCGTGGCAGCCATTGTCACGTAATACTTGTACTGATTCAGCCAGCTCTGCCTGACTGGCCATGCCGGTTGACATAATCACTGGTTTACCGGTACGGGCTACCGCTACCAGTAAGGCATGATCGATATTTTCAAAAGAGGCGATTTTATAGCAGGGAACCTTGAGCTGCTCAAGAAAATCCACCGCGGTCAGATCAAAAGGGGTACTGAATGCCAGCAGGCCTTTGCTATTGGCATAGGCAAACAGCTCTTCATGCCATTCCCACGGGGTCATGCCCTGCTGGTACAGTTTATACAGGGAGTTGCCCTGCCACAGGCTGTTGGGATCTGTGATAAAAAACTCACGTTCATGTACATCCAGCGTAAGGGTATCAGGGGTATAGGTTTGCAGCTTGATAGCATCGGTTCCTGTTGCCGCTGCTGCATCAATCAGGGCTTTGGCTTTATCCAGTGATTGCCCGTGATTGCCGGATAACTCCGCAATGATAAAAGGAGGTTGGTTTTCACCGATAAGTTTGTCGCCAATTCTGATCACAGACATTGTTAGTTCCTGCATTGCGATAATAAGGTTGTTACTACCCGGTGAGTATCTGCATCTGCCGGGATGAGTTGCTTAGCCTGCTGTGCCATTGCCTTCAGCTTTGCTGGCTGTGTCAGATAATATGCTATCTGCGCTGCCAGTTGCCCGGCGCTAATATCTGTGCTGTTGCCAAGCCAGACGCACGCTCCCAACTCTGCCAGATAACGGGTTGAGGCCAGCTGATTGTCAGCAATGGTAACCACCAGTGCCGGTAAACCGCTGTAACATCTTTCCCAGTGGGTGCTGCCACCGGCGCCGATCATTAAAGCTGCCTGATGCATCAGCCTTGCCATATAATTGCACTGAATATGCAGTTCTGTACCTGGCAGTGCTGCACAAAGGGCCTCAATCTGTTGCCGGGCCGGGTTAGCGGCACCTATTACTATATCGGCTTTTAAGCCCGGAAAATTAAGCTGTGTCAGTGCCTGTAATGTCAGACTGGTCAGATTGTCAGCATCCCCACCACCAAAGAACACCAGGATGCGTTCAGCTTCACGTTGTATGGGACAGGAATGGTAAAATTCCTCCCGTAATAGGGCGTAAGCCGGGCCGGTAAGCGGTATACAGTGTACTGGTAGCAGCCCATGATAACGGGTTTCGCTGTCTGGCAGCAGATTCTGATCCAGTAGAATATCGCAATCATGCTCGCGGTTAGCCAGATCATCAATCACCATAATATAGCGGCAACGGCGGCGCATCATATGGCTGTAGGGTGCTGCTAACTGGTAATGATCAATAATCAGCAAATCATAATCAGTATTCAGGGCTGCCAGAGATGCCAGGGCATCAGCCTGCTGTTGTAACGGAGCAGCAGCATTCAGCAAGCTGACACTAAAACCCTGTTGCCGGATAACTTCAGCGAGATGACCGCTTTCTTCCCGGCAGATAAAATGACAATCAGCATGGGCGCGCAGGGCTGTTGCCAGTGTCAGGCAGCGCATAATATGACCGGAACCGGTTTGTATTGATGCGTCAGCCCGGAATAACACTTTCACTTAAAACCATCCTGCTGTAATACTTTATACAGCAGTTCCGCCCTTTGCCAGTCGTCTTCGGTATCAATATCCTGCACCAGATGATCCGGCAGAATCTGCATTCTGGAACGCTCGGAAAAGACACCTGCCTGAGGATCCAGCCAGGCAGTGGTTTTGCCCCAGTAAAACTGACCGGCGTCATGGTAGGTCGCTGGCAAATCCTGAGAACGCTTCCGAATACTATCCGGATCAAAAGGTATAACACCACCGCTTGAACTCTGTAGTAATGCCCGTTGGATCGGAAAAGAAAAACGGGCTGCTGAGAACACAAAATCAATGTCAGGGTGCTGTAACAACGTCTGCAGAGCTTGTTGTAGCGCCTCAGGCTGCAGTAAAGGGCTGGTGGCATAGATGCAACAGCAGTATTCAGGTTTATCACCTTGTGCTATCAGCTGTTGCAGGGCGTGTCTGATGATTGGCGTGGTGCCGGTGTAATCATCAGCCAATTCTGCCGGCCTTATAAAGGGAACTTCAGCGCCATAGCTGATTGCCAGCTTTGCGATAGCCGGATCTTCGGTGGAAACAACAATACGGTCAAAGCAACCGCTTTGCTGTGCAGATTCAATAGGGTATGCCAGCATTGGTTTACCACAAAACTCCCGTATATTTTTACGGGGAATTCTTTTGCTGCCGCCTCTGGCCGGAATAATCGCCACTTTCATATCGGCCTCTTATAGATAGAGTTGCAGTAATTCCTGTAATTCATATTCCAGATAATCAGCCAGCCCCAGCCAGTCATGCTGTTCCTGACATTCCCGTACACCCTGTACAATAAGCCGTAAACGCTGGATCAGGTTCAGATCCTGTCTTGGAAAGCACTGGATTAGCTGCTCGATCAGTGTTGGCAGCACCCGCTGGGCTTTAACGTTATAGCCAATACGGAGGTCTGTTGCAATTTCGGCCGCCTGCTGCTGGCATTGTTGAAGGGTACTTGTCATGGTACTAATTCCGGATAATATTCAGTTCCGCTGATCACCGAGCCAGCGCGAGAGGTATTGTAAAAACGAATATGTGGCAACTGGCTGATATAACGTTCAACACCAATCAGATAGTTCTGCAAGCTGCGCAGGGTTTTTACTTTTTCACCAAAACCGTTCAGGGTCCATTCTGATGTCTGCTCGAACTTCTGCCCTAAAGCACCATCCTGCCAGCCGGTATGAGTCTTATTATTAGCATAGGCGAAATCAGCACCAAACAGGGCGATCCGGGTGGAGCCCATCTTAACCGCCAGGTCCAGTGCCGGGTGTATCACACTGCCATAAGTAAATAAATCATTTGCATGCAGTTGCTGGCGAATGCTATCGAAAAGCGGCGTGCTGTTAAGGGCTACATAACGCGGTCCCTGCCAGCTTTGCAGTATTTCAGTATGGGTTAACGGAAAATACACTAAAGCGACATGAGCGGGAACCTGTTCTGTAAACAGTGTTTTTGTATTAATCCGTATATCAACAGTTACGACAATATCCGGAACGATCCCATGTTGCAACAGTGGCTTAAGTGCCGTATCAACTGAAATAATAAAGGGCCGGGCAGTGGGTTGCTGTTGCCGTTTTTTCAGGTAATCCAGGTTTTTTTCCAGTGAAGGCCCGGTGGCAATAACAAAGGCCTCACGATTTTTATCCAGTGTGCGGTAGAGCTTTTGTACCGGGTTGTCTTTACTCCAGAAGGATTGGCTCTCTGTAATTCTGCTGGCGTGTCGCTCTGAATCGTTACGGACAAACTCATTAAAATAAAAGAGCTCTTCCTCTGCTATCAGGCGCATTTTAATTTTATTGTTCATATCGCTTGCCAGCTCTAACTCTGATGGCGAGACAACGAAGGGGTGTTTGATATCCGGATGATCAGCGGCAAACTGCAGGGTAACTCTTGGATCATTTAACCAGAATTGCTGATCCAGCAACTGAATAACCAGCAGGAAAATATTTTCGTTCAGAATATGCACATTCAGCTTTTTCAGCTGCTTACGCTGTAACAGTTCCTGTTGTAAATCACCCATGCCGGTGCCATAGAGTTCTACGACCGGCTGCATGGCACTGATTTTCCTGGCCTGCAGCTCGGCTTCTGCCTGCCGGTTATGACGGCTGGTTAATTGCACGCCGTTAATCAGCAGAGTACTGTCTTTACCTTCCAGTACATTCAGGGCATCCAGTGACGGTGATATTGCCTGCAGTCGTTCAAACAGGGCAGGCCAGCGGGAGGCAATAATATTCAGGTTTTGCTGATAACATTCATTCATACTACATCATCTTAATCTTATGCTACCCCTGCAGGATGGGGCGACTTTATGGTTGCAGGATTCAGCCAGCCAGACTTTCACGCAGTATATCTGCAATATATTGCTGCTGCTCTGCCGTAAGTTCCGGGTACATCGGCAGACTGATAATACGTTCGTAGAACTCTTCTGCCTGTGGAAAATCTCCCCAGTCAAACCCTAACTGCTGATAATAAGGCTGGGTATGAATAGGAATATAATGCACATTAACGCCGATGTTCGCAGCCCGTAACGAGTTAAATACCTGTTTTCTAATCTGTTTATCCGTAAGGCGGATAATGTATAAGTGATAAGCACTGATACATTGCGGGTCGCTGCCCGGTAGTGATAACGGTAGATCTGCCAGCAGCCTCTGATAATTAGCGGCTAAAAGCTGACGTTTCTGAATTATTTGTAGCAAACGCTGGCTTTGGCTTAAGCCAAGTGCCGCCTGCAAGTCTGTCATGCGGTAGTTAAAGCCCAGCTGTAGCTGCTGATAATACCAGTCGCCGTGGCTGGGCTCTGTCATCTGCTGTTCATCCCGGGTAATACCATGACTGCGTAACAGACGCATTTTTTCAGCCAGTTCAGCCTGACAGGTTAGTGCCATACCGCCTTCAGCTGTGGTAATAATTTTTACCGGATGAAAACTGAATACGGTGATATCACTGTACTGACAACTGCCAACAGGTTGTTCGCGGTAACTGGCGCCAACGGCGTGGGACGCGTCTTCAATAATACGAAAGCCGAATTCTTTAGACAGGTGGTAAATTTGCTGCATATCACAGCTTAACCCGGCCAGATGAACAGGTATCACCACCTGAGGTAAGGTATCTGTGGTGCGGGCTTGCTCCAGTTTTTGCCGCAGCGCGATGATACACATATTACCGGTATCCGGTTCCACATCTACAAAGTCAACCAGAGCTCCGCAGTAACGGGCACAGTTAGCCGATGCAACAAAACTGACCGGTGAAGTCCATACCCGGCTGCCAGGGCCGATATCCAGTGCCAGGCAAGCCAGATGCAAAGCCGATGTAGCACTGTTTACTGCAATAGCATGTTTTGCCTGGGTCAGCTCGCAAAAACGGGTTTCAAATGCCGGTACGGCTGGTCCCTGGGTCAAAAAGTCACTTTGCAGCACATCAATTACGGCATCAATATCCTGTTGGGTGATATGCTGGCGGCCATAAGGGATCACAGCGACGCTTCCTGATTAAAAATTCTGATTTGTTCTGCAGCCAGAAAATGCGGATTGCTATCTGACACATATTCAAAGCCGGGAGCCACCAGTTTTCCCTGTTCGTTTAAGGCATTACTGGAGAAATCATTGCTGCGGTTGAAGAACTTAATGGCTGGGGCAATGACAAAATGGTCGTCAAATTCATAAGTATGGTAGGACATATCGCCGGGACACATCATTTCATGCAGTTTTTCTCCGGGGCGGATCCCAACTTCTTTCAGCTGTAATTCCGGAGCCATCGCTTTAGCCAGATCAACGATACGAATCGAAGGAATTTTAGGAACGAAAATTTCCCCGCCAAGCATCCGCTCAAAGTTTTTCAGCACAAAGTCCACACCTTGCTGCAGGCTGATCCAGAACCGGGTCATTTCCAGATGGGTAATGGGAAGATGATCGCTGCCTTTATCCAGTAATTGCTGAAAAAAGGGTACTACAGACCCACGGGAACCTACCACATTACCATAACGCACTACTGAAAACCGTGGGCGGTTACTGCCAGTCATATTGTTGGCGGCCACAAAAAGCTTGTCCGAGGCCAGTTTGGTGGCACCATACAGGTTTACCGGGTTAGCCGCTTTATCTGTAGACAGGGCAATAACTTTCTCAACATTGTTTTCAATGGCAGCCGTAATTACATGCTCAGCACCATTGATATTGGTTTTGATACATTCCATCGGGTTATATTCTGCTGCAGGCACTTGTTTCAGCGCCGCGGCATGAATAACATAGTCAACACCGTGCATAGCGCGGATAAGACGCTGTTCGTCCCGGACATCCCCGATAAAATAACGCATACAGCTTTGAGAAAACTTTTGCTGCATTTCGTATTGTTTCAGTTCATCCCTTGAATAAATAATGATCTTTTTCGGCTGATAGCGTTTAAGTAACGTTTCGACATATTTATGTCCGAAAGATCCAGTCCCTCCGGTGATCAGTATGGTTTTGTTATTAAACATTTAGAGTTCCTTCCGGTTACTGCTCTGAGGCTGAATTTCTCTTACTGTAAGCAATGGAAGATAGCACTGCCCACACAATAAATGCTACACCAATTAAACCGGTCAGAACTTCAGGTACATGTACACCCGTACCACTGAACAGCATAATGGCGGCTAATGCACCTATAGCATAATGCGCGCCATGTTCAAGAAAAATGTAAGACTCCAGAGTACCTTTCTCGACCAGATAAATTGTCATAGAACGAACAAAGAAAGCACCAATAGCTAATCCCAGCATGATAATGACGACATCACTGGTGATAGCGAATGCGCCTATTACACCATCAAAACTGAAAGAGGCATCCAGCACTTCCAGATATAAGAAACCACCGATACCCGCTTTTACAATATTGCTGCTGCCGTTTGCTTTGGCGTCGTGGCTTTCTTTGCCCAGCAGGTGACCAAGTGCCTTAACCCCCACATAAATGACAATACCCCAGATCCCGGCCATTACCACGACCAGTTTATTATCACCCTCTACAGCACCTGCCATTATCAGCAACGCGATAAGCGCAATAAACACTGACATTGCCGGTACTGACGCCAGGCTGGACAACCGGTGTTCCAGCCAGTGGAACCAGTGAGTTTCTTTACCATCGTCAAACAGGAAGTTCAGAAATACCAGTAACAGGAACATACCGCCAAAGGCGGCAATTTCGGCATGATGGGTCATCAGCTTTTCAGAGTATTCTTTCGGATCATTAAGTGCCAGCCGGGCTACTTCCACCATGCCCAGATCTGCGGTAATACCGACAATCAGTAACGGAAATACCAGACGCATACCAAATACCGCAATCAGAATACCGACGGTTAAAAACAATTTACGCCAGAAGGCATCCCAGTTACGTAATACAGAAGCATTAACCACCGCATTATCAAACGACAGCGATACTTCCATAATGGACAGGATAATAGTGATCAGTAAGGCCGACAGCATGGTTTTTATGCCGGCTTCAGGTCCGTGAGAAAATCCCCACCAGGCAGATAGCGCTAAACAGATGATGGTAAAAAGAATCGAAAAGCGAAAGTGTTTCATATAACCTTTAATCCTGATAATTCCGGTAAGACTCTGACAGGAAGATAAACTTTTCTGTGGCAGAGATTTGCTGATTTTAATGCTGGCTTATTCTATGCTAAATCAGCATATAAAGCCTATAGTTACCGTTTTGTGATAAACGCTGTTTTTTTGACATAGTGTCAAAAAAACAGCGTTTAAACTTGCAAGCTGGTCGCTTAACAGTACAATGACATTAAAAATATAATAAACACAATAGCATGCCCCAACATCATGTTATTTATATTCTCGACCAACAACAGCAACGCGCTGAGCGCCTGGGTACAGTGCTGACCTTTGTCAACGAAGTGCACAGTACAACCACGCATGATGAGTTGCCGGACATTCTGGCAAGCGGTAAGGCTGCCGTGGTGATTCTTGGTGCTTTAACCAATCAGCAGCATGCTGATTTGCTGGTTCGTTTCCCGGCAACAGCCTTTTTATTGCTGGGAGAAAATCTGCGTGCTTTGCTTTCTTATCCTAATGCTGTCGGTTTACTGACCGAACCGTTCGCTTATGGTTCACTGACACAATTGCTGCGTGATTGCCAGGAGTATCACCGGTTGTTGCCATTGCAACGGCAGACTGACAATACGGTGCGTTTTGATGGCATGGTCGGGCTTTCTCCGGCGATGCAGCAGGTGCGCTTTCTTATTCAGCAGGTGGCCAAAACTAATGCCAATGTACTGATTCTGGGGCAGTCCGGTACCGGGAAAGAAGTGGTCGCACGTAACATCCACTTATTATCACAACGGGCTGAGTATCCTTTTGTGCCGATTAACTGTGGTGCTATACCAGCTGAATTACTTGAAAGTGAATTGTTTGGTCATGAAAAAGGGGCTTTTACCGGCGCTATTTCCACCCGTAAAGGGCGCTTTGAACTGGCGCAGGGCGGAACCTTGTTTCTTGATGAAGTTGGTGATATGCCATTGCCCATGCAGGTAAAACTGCTGCGGGTGTTACAGGAAAGGATCTACGAACGGGTAGGGGGTAATCAGCCGATAAAAGCTGATGTCAGAATTATTGCCGCTACCCACCGGAACCTGGAAGAAATGATTACAGACGGTGCTTTTCGGGAAGATTTATTCTACCGGCTGAATGTTTTCCCGATAGAAACCCCCGCCTTACAACAGCGTAGTGAAGACTTACCTCTGTTAATTCAGGAATTACTGGCACGGCAGGAACAACATACCCAGGCCACAGTAAAATTTACTGAGCGGGCGATTGAAAGCCTTAAACTGCACAGCTGGCCGGGGAACGTCCGTGAACTGGGGAACCTGCTGGAAAGAATGGTTATCATGTATCCTAATCAGGTAATAGATGTTGCCGAGTTGCCTGAAAAATACCGCCATCTGGATGTTGATACTTATGTGCCACAGTACCCGGAAAGCCTGCAGGAGCGCGACCTGCTGAACGAACTGTTCCAGCAAAGCAGCGATGATGAGATTACCGGTAACGGGGATAATAGCGAAAATACGGTATTTTTCAGCAGTGTGACGATAGCCCCTGAGTTATTACCGGAAGAGGGGATTGATTTAAAGGAATATCTGGCAGAGCTGGAAATTCGTTTTATTGCCCAGGCACTGGAGCGGCATGACAATATCGTTGCCAGAGCCGCAGAAATACTGGGATTACGCCGTACCACACTGGTTGAGAAAATGCGTAAATATAATCTGGGCAAAGAAGAATAAGCGCTGTTCTGTCAATTTAATGACATATTAAAT
>JARXRR010000099.1:0-7260 GCA_033792355.1 Chromatiaceae bacterium AAb-1 | reverse complement strand
GCCCTGCGATTAAATGTTTTATGAGCTGCAGAATAGTTGGTCCAAGGTGCGAAATTTGTTTTAGAAACAATATAGTAAAGTCCTTCATGGATTTCTTTATCAGAAAAGCCGCCTCCTAATGAATTTCTGCCATCTGTGTTTAAATTATGATAAGAAGAGCAACCTGAGATTAATAAAATCAAGAATGCAATTGCGATACGTTTCATCAGAACTCCGTATAAATTTATAATGCTTATTCGACAGAAAAATCCGTGTTTATGTACAGACTTTTCCGCTTTTGTAAATTTAATGTGCCTAACATTACTCCGCAAATACCAGGCTTACAATAGTTTATACATTTGTTATTTAAGTGGAATGTGTAAAATGCGGAAATTTCCGTCTGACAAGCTACATAAAAAAAGCACCCTTACGGATGCTCTTGGGTTAGTCATACCTGCAATGATTAAGCCGGTACATTACCCCGATATTTGATATGAGCACGCACCAGGAAAGCAAAGCTGAGCAGAGCTACAATCACACCAATTAACTGGCTGTACTCGCTGGGCAGGTTAAGTCCTATTCTGTCTGTCAGAATATACGCCGTACATATACTGGTAGCAATCACCGCCGGAATACTGGTGATCCAGTGAAATGCCCCGCGCTGCAGCAGATACTTGGTTGCCAGCCACAGCACGCTGGTCGACAGCAACATATTGGAGAACGCAAAGTAGCGCCAGATAAGCGAAAAGTCGAGCAAGGTCATCAGATAGGCCACGCTTAATACCGGTACGGCAATTAACAGACGGTTTCTGGTGCTTTGCGAAATTTTAAAAGCATCCATCATCGTCAAACGTAACGAGCGGAATGCCGTATCGCCGGAAGAAATCGGGAATATAGCCACCGCAATCACTGTCATCAAACCACCGAAAATACCAAGATAACTGGTTGCAATATGGTTGACCACAAAACCCGGCCCTCCCTGAGCAAGCATCGCTTTCAGCTCCGGATAGCCGCCCGGAAACGTTGCTATACCTGCCGTTGCCCAGACACAAGCTACAAGCCCTTCACAAACCATCGCACCATAGAAAACCGGGCGGGCATATTTCTCGTTGGTGACACACCGCGCTACAATCGGCGACTGAGTTGAGTGAAAACCACTGATAGCACCACAGGTTATGGTTAAGAACAGCAACGGCCAGACTGGCAAACCATCCGGATTCGGTTCAAGGAAATCATGTGCATGATGATGACCGGTAACATAATCAAATATCCCACCAACAGTCGGCAAGTGCGGGGCTTCAATCATCAGCATCACAGCGATCAGCATGGTCATTACGATCATCATGCCACCAAAGAACGGGTAAAATCTGGCCACGATTTTATCAATGGAAATCATCGTTGCCAGAAAGTAATATCCCAGAATCACCAGTACCCAGAACAGGTTACTGCCGAATATCGTGCCTTCAAACGCCGACAGGTTACTTAACAGCCCCGCCGGACTCATAATAAACACCACTCCGACGAAGAACAGCAACATGGAGGTAAAAACCAGCATTACCCCTTTAAACACCACATTGTAATAACGTTTGGCAATTTCCGGTAAGCTCTTGCCATCTTCCTTGAGGCTCATCACCCCGGAAAAATAATCATGTACTGCACCACCGATAATATTACCGAGCACAATCCACACTAAAGCAATGGGGCCATACATGGCCCCCAGGATAGGACCGAAGATCGGCCCTATCCCGGCAACATTGATAAACTGGATCAGAAAGGCTTTAACCGGGTGCAGCGGCACATAATCCACACCATCATTCAGGCGCTGCGCCGGCGTCACTGCGTTGGGGTCAATACCCGCCTGCTTTTCGACAAAAGGGCTATACAGTTTATAGCCAAGCAACAACACCCCGATACATAGCAAAAAAATCAGCATTCGTAATACCCCAGCTTTATCTATACCGTCTCCGGCCAGTCTGTCTCAAGCAGACCATCACCATTTTGAAGCACACTACCACTAACGGGGAATAACCGGCATTAGCCAATAGTCTAACCCGCGATAAAAACGCATAGCATAAAATAAAGGCCGTCAGTGGCTCTTACAGCCAAGTATATTAGAAATATGAGCCGGAGTTAATTAAACAGGAGAAACATTACTTTGCCAGGATTGACCTTCAGATCAAACAGAGGAATGCCATCCTCAG
The DNA here is from genome assembly GCA_033792355.1 of Chromatiaceae bacterium AAb-1. Taxonomy (GTDB): domain Bacteria; phylum Pseudomonadota; class Gammaproteobacteria; order Enterobacterales; family Alteromonadaceae; genus Alishewanella. The sequence continues at coordinate 5,080 of JARXRR010000099.1, read as the reverse complement.
AGAATTTGGCTTGCATTTTAACGCCCCTATGATTAACAGGGCCATTAATAGCACCTGTTTAAAGGTGCCGTTAAGATACATAACGCCTGAATTAAGCTGCGTCGGTTTGGATGAATTGTTAGGCCTTGGCTGTAAACGCATCATGGTAGGAAACCGTGCCAGCAGGCAGTGAACCGCTGAACGATATGGCCTGGAAGTACTCCGGTGGCACGCCGGACAGCACCAACCCTGGGTCTGCGACGAAGCCAAAACGGGAATAATAGCCAGGCTCTCCCAGCACCACACACCCAGAAGCACCACTTGAACGCAACTCGTTGAGCACAGCCCACATGAGCTGGGTGCCAATACCACTACCTTGTCGTTCCGGTGTTACTGAGATTGGCCCAAGCCCATACCACCCGGCCGCGCCACTTGAGATTGTTACAGGTGACACTGCAACATGCCCAATGACTGCTCCACCGTCCTCCGCAACAAGAGACACGGACAGCGCACCATAATTGCGCAGTTCACGAATAATAAACTGCTCCGTATGGTCGGTGTGGGCAGTATTTTTGAATGCTGCAACAGTTACTACTTCAATAGCGGTAGTATCTGAGGGTAGTTCGTTTCGGATTCTCATGACACTTACTCCAAAGTCTAACGCCCCGTGCATGTGCGCGAACCTGTGAGCGCCGCAGCGGTCGCAGGCTCCGAATGTCGCGGATTGTGATATTTTTTATGCTACAAACTTTTTAGCAACATGAGCAATGCGTTGCCCCAGATAGTTTGCAGTGATCAAATCAGTCTCATTTAATACACCATCCTTTGAATGGGCAATTAAACCAGATTGAGCACCAAGCCTATTGCGGTTCTCTGGATCCCAGTTGCCTGGTATATCTAAACTTGCCCACAACATGCCATGTTGGTTGGCGAAAATTTGCATGTACTGAATGGTATTAAGCTGATCTCCACTTAAATTTGAACCAATGGTAAAACCAGCAGCAACTTTGTCCGCCCATAATTTCTCGGCCCACAGATCGCCAGTGGCATCAGCAAAAGCCTTAAATTGCGCAGACACGCAGCCCATAAATGTCGGTGAACCAAATACCATTGCATCTACGTCTTTTAACTGTTCAAGCAAAGCCAAATTTTTAAAGCGGCCTTCGATAATATCAGAGCCTAAAATTTCAGCTTTAATGGCTTCAACACCTGGAACTGAGGAAGCTCCGGCAGCAATTGCTTCCGCTAATTGTTTAGTTGTACCAGTTGCCGAATGAAAGATAACTGCGACTTTTACCACTAAACGATCCTTAAAAAATATAACGATTAGCTAACGGACAGACAAAAACTGTAGGCGCTGCACCCAATTGCCAACCCCACTGTTTTGCTCTGCCACCTTCTACCGGACAAGTCTGCCCAGACTGCTGGTGGTTTTGCTCACTTATCGCTACGCATTAATGTATCTCGACTATATTTAACAACTTCAGCTGCAGATGATTTCAAAGCCCCCCATTCTGTAGATCTAAGCATTATTACTAAATCAGAATTGTCTTTCCCTTCATCATATTTTTTTTCAAATTTTGCTAAAGCAACCAGAAAACTTCTAATCAAAGAAAGAAAGTTATTATCTATAATTTTTTCATTACTCAATGTATCAATATAATTTTCTGCATCAAGATCATCAAATATTTGTTCAAAGAGTTCATCAGGATTCATAATTGATGTTATTGTCACATCCCCATTTAGCCAGACACGCTCAAACAACCCATCCTCAGCTATCAAGGCGCACGTGCTGACAATACCGTCTAACCAAACATCAAGCTCAATCATATTGTTCTCCTAACCTCTAAACTTAAAATCTTTTAGTTTTATACCATGTGCTTCTGGAGAGTTAAGACGAACCTCATTTCCATTCTTATCCAAAGCTTTACCATTTCTTACTTGAGTTACTTCACCATTTCGTTTAACACGAACGTAATTATGAGGATTCTTAGGGTCAACCCATTTAACGTGACCTTCTTTTCGAGCTGCCTGCTTCACCCAATCTGTTGGCACTCCTGGCGGTCTATCATCATGCTCGTCATCATCAGGATCAGGCATTGGACTGCCGGTTCCCGCAGCATTCCGCATTGATATTAGCGGATCAGGCTTATCACTACTCATGTTATGAATAATGACCCCCACCCCAAAAATAATAGCCAACGCATCCCCTACCGGAGCCGGGCCATCTGCTGCGGCTAAACCTAATAGAAACGCTGCGCTACCGTAATTTACACCCCCTTTATTTCCAACGACTTGTGCACGACAGCCCATATCACAATGTATTGTGCCTGCTAAAGTATTGTCTCCTGTCCGGGTTATACCATCACCAACCCATCTGGCGCTGATACTACCTGATGAGCCATTAGGATGGTTTGCCTGACTTCCAATGTCAGCAGTATTACCACCTGCATTACCCTGAGACGGCTGAACACTCTGCGCCCCATTGCCCTGATTTGATGCCCCGCCTGACGATGTCGCAAACGCCGTCATATCCGCATTGCCATTCCCGCCCCAGCGGCTTACGGTCTTATCACAAACCACTTCTATCTTTGACGCCGCACAACTCACATATCCCGTCGGGTCTGTCCCCGCCAGCGGGTTATTCATTATGTAGCTATAGGGGTTCAGGCTTTGGGAGTTATCAGAGGATATCAGAGGATTCCGTAAGTCAGGCAAGTAGCATTGTATTAACGCTACTTGCCTGACTGAAAAATAGAAAATCGAACTATTAAAGAACAAAAGCCGTAAAAAACTAGATAAATCACCAGATTTTTACCCACCCCATGTGCGAACGTCATGAGTGGGACGATTAGTAATTTTCGAGCTCTTTCTTTAGATCATCTAGAACTTGATTTACCGTTGGTGTTACTCCCTTATCTGAAGGGGTATAAAAGATGCCTGGCAAAACACTATCATTTTTTAAATTTGGTAATAACTCATTCATAAAATCAGAAAGCGAAAATGATTCTGCCTTATATCCAGCCCATTCATCCTTCGCGCAAAGCTCGGCATATTCCTTTGCAGGCCAAAGAGGGAATACATTTTGCCCTTCTTCGGTGGCAGCCATTGCCCAACCATCCTGATATAATCCCCAGACTTCTTCCCAGTCAACAACTATCTTTATAAAGTGTTCGTATCTCTTCATGCCAGACAGTGCTAATACTGATTCAATTTGTTTTTGACTAATCTTCATATTGACTCTACCTTCACCGTTCACTACGGCCTTTCCTTGTTTTTCTTACCGAAATTATCATATTTATGCTGCAAACGGTGAAGGTCGCGATCTTGTAAGTTTGAATGTTCATATCCATAACCTTTTGCAGCTTCTCGGCCACGTTCATGAGCTAAATCTTTTCCTGGCGGATTGCGGATGGTTTTTCGCTGACCGCGCTCTATCGAATTCATTTCCTGTTTAAGCCAACCGCGATCTGCTGAACCCAGCTTATCGTTATCGACAAGCTCTCTAAGCCTCTCTTGTTTCCCTGTTCGCCCCAAGCTTTTTGTAACAACCTTAACAGCACTACTGCCTGCATCAACTATCGCTGATCCTGCCTTGCCTATTGCCTCGACCTTCTTGCCGACAATCCCCGCCATCGACATCACCGCACTACTATAATCTCCCTCTCGTACCGATGCTATACTCGCCTGAATATCCGGTAGCGGATTTATTACATTATCAAATAACCAGTCTCTCGCCATATCTAACGGCCCCGACGCAAAAGGATCGAACTGCTCACCCAAACCTGATGGTGAGGTATTATTGTTCTTATTTACCAAAGCATTCTGGTTGAGTAAATCTGTTGTACTACTTTGCACACCACTTGCCTGTGTACTTTGCGCAACCTGAGCCCCATTGCCCTGATTCGATGCAACGCCTGACGATGTCGCAAACGCCGTCATATCCGCATTGCCATTACCGCCCCAGCGGCTGATGGTGTTATCACACACCCTTTCTATCTTCGACGCCGCACAACTCACATATCCCGTCGGGTCTGTCCCCGCCAAAGGGTTATTCATGATGTAACTGTACGGGTTTAAGGATTGGCTGTTACCCGGTGATTGAATAAACGGGTCCACACTCAGGAAACGTCCCAGATTATAATCATACCCCCGCCCATTCATATGGATTAGCTCTACCTCATCCAGATGACGGTGGTCCGTAAAGCCCTTACGGCTTAGTGTGAGATTCTCCAACCGGCTGCTTAACGGGCTATTCTCTGTGGCTCCCTGCGGTTTGCCAAACGCATCATACCGCCGCCGGTCTGTTACCTGAGCATTATACTGGAAGTTGTGCAAGCCATAAGGCAATTTGGCTTTCCCAAGTTTATCCGAACTGACAATGAGGCTTGCTTTAACTCATGGTGGCTAAATAGTTGCCTGAAATTACTGGGAATAAAACACCAGACTTCAGATATCGCCAGCCCCTGGCAGAATGGCCGGATTGAACGGTTCTTTGGCACCTTTAAACAGAAGTTCAGCCAACTAAACTTCTCTGGCTGTAATTTGCAAACCGAACTGGCTATTTACCGGGCATGGTATAACCATATCCGGACACATCAAAATTTAGGTGGACTGACGCCAGCCGAAGTCTGGAAAGGCAAGCAGAATAAAAACACAAAGCAAGCCCAATGGGTCAGTGCATGGCATGGCGCGTTATGTGGCTACTATGTTCCTGACTAACAATAACCACTTTCTGACAAGGAAAAATAGCGTTCACACAAAATGCCGCTTTCCCCTGCCCGGAAAATAGGAAATCGAACTGTAAAAGAGCAAAAGCCAGTAAGAACCTGCAAAAACGGTCATATTTTTAACAGCCAAAAACCGGGGACTGATTAAATTTCAAGCATAATCTGGTTGTTTTTATCTATCCCAACCATGCTAACGGCATGATAAGGACAACACATTATATTAACGAGACATCTTTAAAAGAGGATCTTTTAATACAGTATTATAAAAATATAAGCAGGCATCATTTTCAACGTCAAAATACCTTTTATTATTCTCAATTCCTCTTTCACTGTAATACACACACCACAATCCATCTTGATAAGCCAAACAA
>JARXRR010000122.1:0-3023 GCA_033792355.1 Chromatiaceae bacterium AAb-1 | reverse complement strand
CAGCCGGCTGACACTTATCTGGTGGGTGTCTGTCATAAGGTTTGGGTCACTTTGTTCAGGCCTTCAGGGGCATCCGGGTTCACCCCGCGGCTACGGGCGACCACTTCCACATCCAGGTAGAAGCGCTGTAATATCAGTAAGGGCAGCACCCGGGGGTGGGCCTCAATCCCCTGGTGGTGCAGGGAGACAATCCGGGCACCCCGGCGGCGGACCTCGTCAATCTGTAACTGGTGGGCAGTTAAGCTTTCATCTGCCACCTGAATATCCAGAATCGCAAACTGGCTTTTTACCAGCGTCACCGGGCCATGCAGGAATTCGGCACTGGAGAAGGCTTCAGCCTGGATACCGCACACTTCCTTGAGTTTTAATGCTATCTCACGCGAGATGGCATAGCCCAACCCCCGGCCCAGTACCACCCCGTGCGCCACCCGGTCTAAGGCGTCAACGGACAATTGTACCGGCAGGGCAATCGCCTGGCGTAACAATGATGGCAACTGCCCCACCGCCTGTTGCAACCCGGTATTCCCCGACCAGACACTGACCAGCTGTAACAGGGCACTTAAGGTGGCCAGGTAGCTCTTGGTGGCTGCCACCGCTTTTTCCTGGCCGACGTGCAACGGAATCACCCGGTCTGCCTGGGCGGCCAGTGGCGAGGAAATATCGTTGACCAGCGCAATCACCCGAGCCCCGGCAGCTTTGGCCATTGCGACCTGGGCCAGGATATCCGGGCTGCGGCCGGACTGGGAGATGACCAGCACCAGTGCCTGCGACAGATTCAGGGTTTTATGGTAGATACTGGCCACAGACGGGGCGGCTGCCACTACCGGCAGGCCCAGTTCGATTTCAATCAGGTATTTGGCGAACACCCCGGCGTGGTCTGACGAGCCGCGGCCGACCATGTAGACGAAGGTGGGCGGGTGCTGGTGCAGGTCAGCGGCAATCTGTTTGAGGGTATCGGCGTTGGCCAGGAGTTGTTCGCTAATCCGGGCCGGCGCTTCCAACGCTTCCTGTTGCATAAGACTGATAGTCATGGAATGGTTTTCTCCATATTGGCTGATACTGCAGCGGTTGAATCGTCGGCTGCTTTTAAGGTAACCGGCAGGCGTCCGCCGGGTTGCAGGCTACCAGAGAAAGCTCTGGCCAGACTGGTATATGCCAGGCCTTTTAATACCGGCTGAGTTGGGTCTGAAGTTGGGTCTGAGCCCGGTAACTGATACAGGTCATTACCGTATGTGGCTAACACAGCATCAGCGTGTTCTGCCAGTAACGGAATGTCGTAAGGTGCGCGTAAACTGACAAAGTAAACCGGTTTGCTGAGCTGGCGGCTTGTGGCAATAATCGCCGGGATATGTTGCTGTACTTCAGCATGGCTCAGCGCTGCACTGCTGATTGCTGTCAGATCTTCCATACCGCCCAGTTCAACTGCACTGGGAGCGGGATCCAGACTGCCAATCACAATCGCGTCGGCCTGTGCTGTCTGCTGGGCCGCCAGTGTTTCGCTGTAATGCAGCATGCTGGTACATGCGGTATGTAACTCCGGTTTTTCAACAGTCAGCGCCTGTTGTAAAGCCAGGCAAATTCTCCGGTCCGGCATAAATAACTGTAAGTGTTTTACCGTTTCGGGTAACGGCAGTAAATGCCGGCCCCGTACCACGGTTAAAGATGCATCCGCCAGTGCCTGTTCCTGTTTACGATGCCCGGCTGAACCCAGAATTTTTCCGGCTTTGGCAATAGCTGCAGTTTTGTCATGGATCAGGCTGGTATTCAGTTCGTACTGTTGTTTGATAGCACGGATCCGGGCAGCTGAAGCCATTATTTCGGTTCTGGATAATTCACCGCGCTCCACTGCCTGAACCACCTGCCCAATCAGCTGCTCAAGCTGTACCAGTTCAGATTTATGGTGCAGGCGCAGCGGCATAACCGCAATATCAGCGCCGGCTTTAAAGGTTTCAATGACCGCCTGGGTCGGATTAAAAAAGTGGCTGATACCTGCCATATCCAGTGCATCGGTTACTATCAGTCCGCTGTATCCCATTTCATGGCGTAGTAGATCCGTCAGAATCGTTCTGGACAGGGTAGCCGGGCGTATCTGCAACTGGCCGTCAAGGCCGGGCAGAGTACTGTTGTCCAGAGCCGGGTACTGAATATGGGCCGTCATAATCATGGCGGGAGAATCCCGGTTGATGATTTCCTGAAACGGCAGTAAATCAACCGCACGGATAGCCGCAAGATCGTGGGTAACCAGTGGCAGGCCGGTATGGCTGTCAATATGGGTGTCGCCGTGGCCGGGGAAGTGCTTCAGCGTGCCCAGCACATTCTGTTGCTGCATCGCACTTAATTGTGCCGACGCCAACTGGCTTACCTGCATTGGATCTTCCCCGAAAGCCCGGGTATTGATCACCGGATTTCGCGGGTTGACATTAACATCTACCGTAGGGCTGAAATTGGTATTGATACCCAGGGCATTAAGTTCACTGGCGATAATGTCGCCTGTTATGGTAGCGAAATGATTACCGTATTGTGCTGCTGTCGCACCGATTGCCATACTGCCGGAAAATGCTGTGGTCAGGTGGCGGGGGGTGCGGAATACTCTGCCGCCTTCCTGATCAATGGCAATAAACATTGGCATCCAGGCCGCAGAGCGCAGGGCTGCACGTTGCAGATCGTAAGTCAGATGAATAATTTGTTCAGGGGTATCCAGATTCTCCTTAAACAGGATAACGCCGCCCAGACTGGTATCTTCAATGAGCCGGAATAAAGCTGAAGGCAGAGTTGTCATAGGCTGGCGGCAGGGAGCGTCAGCTACCGGTTCTGAGGTACAGTAGTAGCGGAAATCCAGCATCAGCTTCTGGCCTATGGCCTGACGCAGTTCATCCTGAGGTGTCGGGCCGCAGGCTGAGAGTACAACAGATAGCGCTGGCAGCAACCACATGGTATATCTGAATAATTTCGTCACGGTAGAACCCCTGTTACTGGTAAATCGATACTGTTGCAGTGTATAAATTGCTTTCGTATTATTTATG
>JARXRR010000039.1:0-36363 GCA_033792355.1 Chromatiaceae bacterium AAb-1 | reverse complement strand
ATATACGAAGTTCCCGATAAAGGGAAAATTAGTCAATACCATAGTGATATTATTTTCACTTATGCTAGGCTTAATCTTGTCATCACTGGCTGCACTAGCAGCCAGCCTTATCTGGATAACAGAAGTAAACTACTCAACAGAAACAGTAGCCCTTTTTTATATTGTCTGTTCAACTACGCTAAGAATGACCTGAACTACGGAAATCATCAGCATGGCCTCTGCAGATAAATCTAATGGTTATGAAGCCATAACCCAGGAATTTATATCTATCCGGAATAGTTCAAGTATCGGTGTCGCAACCGTATGCAATTGGGCTGACACTCTTCCACCTGGTAGCACCATTTTAGATCTGGGTTGTGGTCATGGTATACCGCTCTCCAAAAAACTCATCGATAAAGGATTTACCCTTTACGGTATTGATGCGTCACCGAGCATGATTGCCGCCTTCCGTTCGCAGTTCCCGAATATCCAGACTGAATGCAACACTATTGAAGATTCCCGCTTTTTCGGCCGCCGGTTCGATGGTGTCATGGCGTGGGGTTTGATGTTCCTTCTTGCCCCGGATGTTCAGGCAATGCTGATTCAAAAAGTGGCATCATCACTGGAGCCTGAAGGCAGATTTCTGTTCACAGCACCTCAGCAGGCATGTGAGTGGACAGATAACTTAACCGGGCAGAAGTCAGTTTCTCTTGGGGTAGACGTGTATCGCAAAATGATTGAGTCAGCAGGTATGGTTCTGCTTGATGAAACCGATGATGAAGGCCAGAACCACTACTACCTTGTTTATAAACCAGGTCGCGCTGGATAGTAACAATGTGTAATGGCAATAGCCCGCCGGCCTTGTATACTTAGGGTCTGTTTATTTTATCGGCGAGGTAAAATGTATGCGTACCAAAAGCACGACAATTACTATTATCAGTGTCCTGGCGGGGATACTACTCTGGTTACCTGAAGTCGCAGCACACCACGGCTGGAACTGGACCGAAGACAAACAAACAGAAATGACAGGCACTATCACAGAAATTTTTATTGGCCCTCCTCACCCGCGCCTGATGATTGAAACCGATGCAGGCCCATGGCAGGTGGATTTAGGTAATCCCCGCCAAACCAGAAATGCCGGTTTTGTTGAAGGCGAAGCCAAAACAGGCGACAAAGTTCTGATCCGTGGCCATCGCTCTGCCAACAAAGATGAACATATTATCAAAGCCGTACGTGCCACTATTAATAACAAGCAATATACCTTTTACCCGGACTTGCTGCGTGAGGATTAACCGCCAATGCTGACAGCGCTGTTGCTGGGCCTGGGAGATACTGCTTTAGCAGCGGCGCTGCGTCAGTCCGGAATTGTCTATCCGCTGACTGGCTCAGCGCATATTCTGGGGTTGGGTTTACTGGCTGGCAGTATCGTCACGCTCGACTTACGTATTTTAAGAATAATTAAGCGTGGAGCCCTTAGCGAACTGGCGCCGTTATTAAGCCGGGTTGCCGCCTGTGGGCTCCTGCTGGCAATGATAACCGGAGTGCTTTTATTCAGTGTGCAGCCTGCCCATTATCTTGGCAACGGTGCTTTCCTGCTAAAGTTATTATTGATAAGCCTGGCTCTAATCAATGTATTTGTGGTTCATTGCCTGCCACATTGGCGGGCCATTCTGGCAGGCCAGCCAGCCGCCCCGCTCCTGAAACTCACGGCCGGTATCTCACTGCTCCTATGGCTGACCACCATAGTTGCCGGCCGCTGGATAGCGTTTGTCTGACAAGTTGGCTCTTATATTTACCAAAAAATCGTTACTTCGGTATTCTGGCGCTGAGTATTCCGGCAAGTGGCGATAGATGAGGACTGGTCAGTACTTCGTTCCGGCGGGTAGAATTCATTAAGTCGCTTACCAGAGCACCTGAGCGTGCAGTTACACAAGCCGGTAAACGCCGGACAACCAGGTAACACCGGGGTACTGGGGAGGCCACTTTCAGCAAGGCGTTCAAATGGTTACTCTGTATTTTTATTTTAATTTCTGTATAAATATTGACCACTAAGATTAGGCCGCTAAACTTTTATAGCCTTTAAGTCTTGTGACCCCCATCAATATTCAAGCACACAGCATTAGACTCAAAGTATGTCATCAGCATAATTGATAGGGAAATCTAATGCATACAAAGCAGACTGGCAGCGATGATAGCGCCAAAAACCAAAAGCAAACTACAGTAAGCGAGCAGCTGGAAATGGCTCAACCTTCAGGTGTTCGCCCGAAGAAGTCACAAATCGCAACTATTGTTACAATGCTAATTGTACCTTTAATTATAGCTATCTTCAGCGCAATTGCTGGTTCATGGACAACTCACGCACTCGCATTGCGTAATGCACCAGAGAAAACGAAAGATGGGGCAGAAACCCTGCTAGGAATAGCACAAAGTGCTCTTGATATAGCAAAAAACACTCATGTTTCTGAAGAGCTTCTTCAGAAATTACAAGTAATTGCCTCACAGGCAAGGGCAGTTGAAGCTAATATATCGCTACTCAGAGAATCACCAACAGGAGTTTCCATACGGCCAGATTTTTGGCTTCCGCGTAATAGTGGAGCCATTCTTGGTGGTAACACCGCATTTGGAATCCATAATTTATCCCCTAGCCGCAATGAAATATCTGTTTTGCTCTCAGGCAAAAGTTACAGAATGCGCTCCGGTACTGAACTAATCTATACAAATGAAGCTAGCTCACAATGTAAGCTTATATACTTAGCGCCTTCTCCGGATAATCTGCTCCATGGTTTCAGAGTTATCTGTGATACCTAGTAAGCAGGTGCGGTAAAGTCAGGATTAGCTATATCCCGGTCAGTAATCTGGATATCTCTCTGGCTTTTTATAGCAGGTTATCAGGTATAAAACCGCATATCCGCGGGTAGCAAAGTACTCAGGTAACGATACAATTCTCCGGTACTGCCGGTGGCGGACTGACCTCTTCGCCCAGTATTTCCCGCAGGGTAGATTCAATCATTTCTGTCATAGCATCCAGTGCCAGATCATTCGGTTCTGTGCCAAAAGGGTCCTGTAACTCTTCAGCCAGGGCTTCCAGTGCCAGAAAGGTGTATGCCACAAAGGCTACAATAAGCGGTGTCATCACGCCCAGCGTCGCCACCAACCCTAACGGCAGTAAGAAACTGTAGCAGTACACTGTACGGTGCAGAATAACCGAATAGGCAAAAGGCACCGGAGTACTGGCGATACGCTCGCAACCACCAAGGCAGGCATTAAGCTGTGATAACTGCTGATCCATTGCTGCAAATAAAATCGGACTAAGCTGATTTTGCTGGCGCATGGTGCGTAATTGCTGGCCTAAATCCAGTATCACCAGTGCCGGTTTAAAACGGGCCCTGAGAATTTTCGCTGCGGCTTCCGGCCTTAACAGCTGCTGTAGTACGGGTGTGGCATCGTCCTGACGTAACTGGGCGTGCAAAGCATGCACAAAGGCAATCAGGCTGTAAACAAACCGGCGGTTCTGCTCCGGCGATGCATCAGCCGCCGACAGTTGCTGCCGTGCCAGTGAACGGGAGTCATTCAGTACAGCACCCCATAGTTTACGGGCCTCCCAGAACCTGTCATAGCTGACAGAGTTACGGAAGCTCAGAAAAATCGCCAGCGCTATACCCAACAAAGTGAAAGGCAGAGGTGTCAGATCAGGTAACCACTCCGGATAAAACCGATGCAGCAAAACGACCACCACCGCCAGTGTAACAATCGCAAACAGCTGGGGTAAAATGCGGGCCAGTACAGAACCACGCCAGACAAACAACATACGAAACCAGTGCAATTTAGGCCGGACAATCATCGTCAGAATCACATACAGTAGGTAAGGGAAGGTAAGCGTTTATAGTAAAACCTGATCACCTGAATTCCCAGAGTCCTGATGCTGTAAATACAAAATAAAGCCGGAACAAGTAAAAAGTGAAGGTAACTCACGGTATTTTCCTGACCCGGACTATCATTTTTATAAGGTCCAGGCACCAGACTTAGCCAGTGCCACTGCATCTGGGCCAGCAGGAAAGCGAAGCTGCTTCGACATATCATTTGCCGCATGCCAGACCACTTCGGCTACGTCGGATTCCTTTGTTACCGCTGCCTGGTTTGCAAATGTGGCAAAGATGGACTGGGCGAAGGGTACGTACGCCTCGGGGATCAGCCCCGCCATGCGCTCGCCGCCGTTTTCGGTAAAGCGGGTTGTCGGTCCATAACCGGGCTCAACCAGCTTGACGCCGATATTGAACTCTGCAAGTTCGTGCGCCAGCGATCCCGTAAAGCCCTGAATGGCGGTTTTACTTGCGGTATATACCGCTACCAGTGGTGTCGGAGCCAGTGTCGCACTCGACGTCACGTTTACGATCATACCCGATCTGCGCGCACGAAACTGTGGCAACACCGCCTGTATCATCGCCATCACGCCGAAGGTGTTGGTCTCGAATACTTCACGCGCAGTAGCCATTGGTGTGGCCTCGAAAGCACCAAACAAGCCGATGCCCGCGTTATTAACGAGCACATCGACAGGCCCGCTTGCTTCCAGCGCGGCAGCAATGCTTTCAGATCTGGTGACATCCAGCGGCAACACGCGCAGGCGTGGTGAACGGGGCAGGATGTCTTCACGGGGGGTGCGCATAGTGGCGATCACGTTCCAGCCCTGGGCATGGAAGTGGCGTGCGGTCTCCAGGCCGTAACCTGATGAACAACCGGTGATAAGAACTGTTTTCATGGCAATCTCCTTGTGGTTGGAATATCGCCATAATAGTCAATCGCCTCAGGATTATATATAATACAAAGTCCACATATCGTTACTGAGAGTCCGAAAATGCAAAGTCCACTATCGGAAGTCATCGCCCTGCTCCGGCCAAACAATGTGTTCGCAAAAGGGATTAGCGGTGCCGGGCCCTGGAATGTGCGCTACTCGGCTTTCGGCCATCCGAGCTTTTGTGTGGTGCTTGAAGGGCGCTGCCTGCTGGCTGTCGACGGTGAAACAGTATTGACACTGGAGGAAGGGGACTTTGTGCTGCTCTCGGCAACGCCCGGTTTCACACTGTCGGGTTTCGGGCCTGTAGTACCCCCGGTGCTAATCGAGCCGAAAGTCAGTTCCGGAGAAATGGATGAAGTTCGCCACGGCAGCCACGACGGCCCACCTGATGTGCGGTTGCTGGGCGGCTACTTTGTTTTCGACTCGCCCGATGCCGCCTTGCTCGTCTCACTGCTGCCGACTCTTGTACACGTGCGCGGTGTGGAAAGGCTTCTGGTTCTGGTGCGGCTGGTAAGCGAGGAATCCAGAGAGCGTCGGCCAGGGCGGGATCCTATTCTGACGCGGCTTATCGAAGTGTTATTGATTGAGGCTTTGCGGGTCGCACCAGAAGAGAACATGCCTCCGGGGCTGCTGCGTGGCCTGGCCGATCCACGGCTTGCCCTGGCCATACGCAACATACACAGCAACCCGGCGCACGCCTGGACGGTGGCCGAACTGGCAGCACAAGCCTCGCTTTCGCGCTCGGCATTCTTCGAGCGCTTCACCCGCGCAGTGGGCATGCCGCCAATGGAATATCTGCTGGCCTGGCGTCTGGCCGTGGCAAAAGGTCTGCTCCGTCAGCCCGGTCTTGGGCTTGCTAAGGTCGCCGAACTTGTCGGCTATGGCTCTGCGAGCGCTTTCAGCACTGCATTTACCCGGCATATCGGCCAGTCGCCGGGCCAGTATTCACGCCAGCATCTGACAAACATGTCTTCGTGAACCTCGCCGTCGATGATTCCTGACTGAAGGATTATCCCGGCATCAACCGGCGGTGGGCTGCTGCAGCCCCTTCCTGCGCCGGCGCTGTATATAGTAGATATAACCTGTTACCGCCAGCAACAGCGGTATCAGCCCGCCAATTACCAGTAATATACGGTAAATTTCACCGCCAACACTGCCGATATGCAGCGGATAAACCAGATTAAACGCCCGCTGTACAATACTGAATTCCGCCGCATTATCCGCTATCACAACCTGATAAGTAGCCGGATCGATCAGCACAACACTACGGCCATTCGGGTGCCATTCTTCTGTGCCTTTAATTCTGAAACGGAATAAATCAGCAGGCTGACGGCGCAGGCTCAGTAACCGCAGCTCAGCGCCCGGCCACTGCTGGCTGGCAACTTGCAGTGCCTGCTGCCAGTCACCTTCGTTTAAAGGTACTGCGGCCTTATACTTTACCTCACTGCTCACCGGCTGCTCTGCCAGCAACCAGAACAGCGCAGTATTCACCGGCCGGCTATATACCAGCAGCGCGCCGGTCACACAGCACAGCAGCATCAGCGGCAGTGTTATACTGCCAAAGCTGGTATGCCACTGACGACTGGTTTTCAGATCATTACGCCATGCAGGTACGCGCCACAGAGACCAGTGCCACTGCGTTGGCCACCAGCGATATAACCCGGTAAGCATTAATAAAATACCGGCCAGAGCACAGATTCCCAGTAATTCCCGGCCAGTCTCCCCGGCCAGCAGATAAAGATGAAATTCATACAACCAGCCAAACACATCACTGTAGTTATCACGTACCAGCAGCAGCCCGTGCTGTAAATCGTAGTAATAATGCTGCTTATCAGATGTCACAGCCTCAAGCCACGGCGCATCAGCAGAAGGCAGCCGGACAAAACGGAAACGCCCGTCCTGCTGCAACTGATTAACCAGTGGTCCCCAGTCACTGACATCAGCAACCGGCCCAACAGTAGCCAGCTGCGGATACAACAGGCTCAGTAACGGATTCTTATAAACCAGTATCGCACCGCTCAGGCACACCAGTGCCAGCCAGCCCCCGAAGATCAGGCCGGCCCAGCGGTGTAACAACATCATGTTCATTTAGAATGCCAGTTGCCAGCTTAAACTTGCCGTGCGTCCCATACCTGCAAAATAACGGGCATCTGCCGGTGTGGTCTGTGCGTAATAAGTGATGTAGTACTTATCTGCCAGGTTCTCGATACCCAGCGTAAAAGCCCCCAACCGGTTATGCTCATAGCGCACAGATAAATCCAGTGTGTGGTAACCGTTAAATTTACCGCCGGTATTAAATTCCATATCAAGCAACTTATTCAGCTGTAAACGGCTGCTGATTTGCTGTGGCCACTGATGCTGCCAGTAAATATTAAAGCGCTCAGGAGAAATATTTACCCCACCCAGATCGCTTTCTACCACACCATCGCCGTCACCATCATAACGGCCGGTAGTGCGGGCATAGCTAAAGCCAATAGTACTGTTCTGGCTGATAAACACTTCACCTTCGGCTTCAAAACCACTGATTTCGGTTTTTTCACGCATTACATGATAAAAACCATCGGCATCGGCTTCCAGCCGCATACCAAAATCAGAATCAGACTGGAAATAGCTGGTTTGTAAACGCAGCCAGTCGCCGTTGTATTCAAAACCGAACTCCAGATTATCTGAGATTATGGGTTCCAGCCCCAGAAATTCATCTACCGATAACCCCGGCTGATCAATGGCCCGCAGCACCCGCCCGACATCCGGCATACTGAAACCTTCGCTGTAACTGGCATAAAGCCGTAGCGATGGCATCACCTGATATACCACCCCGGCGTTAGTCAAGACATCGCTGATGGTTGGCGAACCACCTTTTACAAAGGCGCTGTTATAAGCTGCCAGCGTAGTAAAATCATCTACTTTCAGCTTACCGTATTCATAACGGGCACCAACATTAAACACCCAGTTTTCCAGGCCATCGTAGCGTAGCTGCACAAAAGGCGCGGCATTATTATATTCTGTTTCAGGCACCCATTTACGCCCGGTCAGGGCCAGTTCCTGATAGGTGGTATCCTGCAACAGATCAAGCCCGGTAATTAAATCAAGGTTACTGCCAGCCAGTGACGGTTTGAAAAAAGTAAACCGGCTGCCGTATTTTTTTGACTTGTTCTGCGACTGATCAAACACCCGCGGTGCAATTGCCGGATCCTGGAAAGTAACGGCATAGCTGCCGCCATATAAAGCTGCAAAGTCCTGTAAAAATAACTGCCAGCTTAACTGCCCGCCCCAGACGTTCTGCTGCTGATAATCAACTGACAGGGTAGTTACTTTATTGCGGGAAGCATCGCCTTCTATTTCCTGTTTTACCGAAGTCGCCGGAGTATCAGTGGCAATATTGCCGGGTACGGCATCGTAATCACCATTGCCCCGGATCTGATAATGATTCAGCATCACCTGAATCGACTGCGTGCTGCTCAGCTGATAACGCCCTTTGATAAAGCCGTCATAGCTGGCAGAGTCCATAGTATCGCCCTGCGCAACATCGACGCCAATCAGCTCACCACGGCCATCACGGTACATCCCGGTATTACGGTAAGAAGCACCGGCTATCAGGTTCAGTTTTTCATCTGTAATACTGTGCAGGTAACTGGCTTTATAATGCTGGCTGTCGCGGCCTCCGGCTACCGGCGCACTATAACCTGCGCTGAACTGATGGGTAAATTCACCGGCAGACTTAGTAATAATATTGATGATACCGCCGCTGGCACCCATGCCCTGAATAGCATTAGCCCCACGGATAATTTCAATTCGCTCAATCATCGCGGTATCAATGGTATTACTTTCCCTGGAACCACTGCGCAACGGGGTCGATTGCGGCACACCGTCAATCATATACAGCGGATCACGCCCGCGCAGTGTCTCACCGCTGCTGGTCAGCTTCTGACGGCTGGGGGAGAAACCCGGCACAATATTACCGATAATCTGCGATAAATCCTGGGTATAAGCCAGTTGATCACGGATTTGCTCCTGACTGATCACTGTAATAGTTGCCGGCACGGTACTGACCGGATAATCACTGCGGGTAGCCGTTACCCTGATATGCTCTACGGCATTTTCCTGCGCATTAACACAGGCACTTAACCCTAATAAAGGTAACCAGTATCTGACAGACATGACAATCAACCTCAACCCGCTTAGTAATACAAATGATAATAATTATCACTAATTACAGAATTAAGTAAATCTTGTCAATTGAAAAAGGCTGTTGCACCGCATTTCGCGACGAAACAGCCCTTCGGAACAGGTAACAGAAATGCGAAGATTAGTTTGCTTCTACCTGAATATTTGCAAACTCCAGAAACTGCTGCGGATAGATAAACTGCTGGGCAAAGCTGTCATCCTGCAACTGTTCAAAACGCAAAGGTTCATCAAAGCGGAAAGTCAGCCTGAGCTTTTTCGGATCACGTACAAACTTAATCAGTTCATCTCTGATCGCGGCCGGCAATTCCTGGTTCTGTTGCAGATTCTCAACCATACCATCCTGAATCACTGCCATAGGTGCGGTATAAGCCTGTGCCAATGTCATAACACGCTCAATAAAGCCGTTATTAACCAGCACCAGCTCGCCACTGTCAATTGCGGCTTCTGACAACTTACTGACAATAGTTTCGATATAGCTGTCAGACAACATTAACGATTGTTTTTCTTCGGTTGTCAGTTCATTAATGCTTCTTGCATAATCCCACAATGCTTTTATATCAGAAAAGGTAAACTGGTAGCTGAGGCTGAATTCGTCATTAATTCCGGTATTCTGCCGGAAAACCAGCCGGGCACTGTCATCAGCATACTGATAGTCATAATCACCGTGCAGTACAATACTGCCAGCCAGTTCACTTATGTCAGAAGGCATATTGGCCAGCATGGCATCGGCAAGCCGGGCGCCCTTAAATTGCAGGCTGCCTTTATCGGCCAGACCATGCAGTTCAACCCCGGTCACATCAATAGTATCAACGATAATAAAAGCACCAACGCTACCCATAGACAGCTCTAATCCCCTGATGGAATAGCGCTTTGTCAGAACATTTGCAGAAACAGACTCATAGCCCAGCTGTATCAAAGGCATCATAGAGTCATCAGCCATATCGCGGTACGCCTGATTTGCCAGTTCAATTTGCTGTTCAATTACCTTTACCGCCTGCTGATTGGCATAAAGCCAGCCACCGCCACCAAGAACAACGACAATACCAATAATAATGAGTGACTTCTTCATACCAATCCTTTCTGCCTAATTATTAACAAAATCGTCCGATGTTAACATACCTCAAATTCCCCCGAAAGCAGCGATAGCTGATTTTGAGATTTACCACCGCTGCAAAGCCTGCTAATTTTGCAACATCATTGTTAAGCGGATACAGTTATGGAATGGTATTTTCACTGGTTTGATTTACTGGGCATTGCCGTATTTGCCGTTTCCGGCACGCTGGCAGCCTGGCGTAACCAGATGGACGGCTTCGGCGTTATAGTGCTGGCCAGTGTTACTGCAATTGGCGGCGGAACATTACGCGATGTGATCCTGGACCAGCCGGTGATCTGGATTAACGACAACAGCTATTTTATTGCGATATTTCTGGCAGCCGCAGTTACTATTCTGCTGGTACGCAACCGGCTGACCATTCCCAACAACACACTGCAAATTGCCGATGCTTTCGGGCTGGCATTTTTTGTAATTATGGGCACACAAAAAGCGCTGGATCAGGGAACATCCATCTTTGTTGCCATTATGCTGGGTACGATGAGCGGTGTTTGCGGAGGCATGATCCGCGACGTGCTGTGCCGACAGATCCCAATGGTGTTTCATGGTGAACTGTATGCCGTCACCTGTATTTTTGGCGGGCTGGTTTATACCGGTCTGCTGGTACTGCATGTGCCACAAATGATTGCGATGATCTGCGGTATGCTTGCACTGCTGATACTACGGCTGGCCGCGATCAAATGGCAGCTGACCATTCCGGTATTCGGCAAACACCATAACGAACTGAACGAACCCTGAGGACGGTATATCCACCATCCTCTGCGGACATACACCCATAATAATTTATATATCAGACTTAACTCTCACTCAGGCAGGTACACTTTTATTTTCATTCAGACGAACCAATACTTTCATCTGGACGAAACTTTATTTACACTTAGCCGAAACTTGTTTCTTCTGGTTGGTATGAACAAAACCATGAATTCCTCTCTGTATCAACGTTTTAGCGAGCGGTCTTTGCGCGAAGCGCTACAAGACTCTCCCGTTGTGCTAATACACGGTTCCCGTCAATGTGGTAAAACTACTCTGGCTCAGGCTGTTGGCAAACAACTAGGTTATCACTACATCAGCTTTGATGACGATAACCAGCTACAAGCCGCGAAAACTGACCCGATTGGTTTTATAAAGAACCTGCCAGAGTTGACTATCCTGGATGAAATTCAGCGTACCCCCGAGCTTTTCACCACCATCAAAGCCAGTGTTGACAACAATCGTAAACCAGGCCGTTTTATTCTGACGGGCTCTGCCAATGTGCTACTGCTTCCACAACTGGCTGACTCACTGGCGGGCCGTATGGAGATCATCCATCTGCGGCCACTGGCACAAAGCGAACTTGCAGGTTGCAAACCTGTATTCCTGCAACAATTGTTTAAAGCAGATTTCGCCACAGCTGCCAGGCATGGGTATTTTTATCGTTTAGGCGAATCTCTGGCGGAATTGCTCTGTACCGGTGGCTACCCGGCAGCTATCGCTCGTAGCAGCACCAAAAGGCGTAGCATCTGGTACCGGGATTATATCGCCACAATTATCCAGCGTGATGTTCAGGACATTGCCAATATTCGTAATCTCGATATTCTGCCCAAACTACTGGCGTTAGCTGCCAGCCAGACTGCACGCTTGTTTGTTGCGACTGAGCTGGCAGCCCCCTTCTCTGTCAGCCGCCCTACCATTCGGGAATATCTGGCATTGCTGGAGCAGATATTCTTAATTGAACAGCTACAGCCATGGCACAATAACCGGCTTAGTCGTTTAATCAAAACACCGAAAATGCATCTGACTGATACCGGTCTGGCTTGCGCCTTATTAGGTGTAAACAGCCAAAACCTATGGCAGGACAAAGCGTTGCTTGGTCAGTTGCTGGAAACCTTTATTTATCAGGAGCTGCGTAAACATGCGGACTGGCACGAGCAAGAGGTAAATTTCTATCACTTTCGCAACAAAGATCAGGTGGAAGTGGATATCATCCTTGAGCAAGGCAGGCAGTTAGCTGGCATAGAGATAAAAGCCGCCGCCACCGTGACAGCAAGTGATTTTAAAGGGCTGAATAAACTGAAAGAAGCCTGCGGTGCCCTGTTTTCTGCTGGCATCGTATTTTATGATGGCGACAATATCCTGCCATTTGGGGAAAAACTATTTGCGGTGCCAATTTCCTGCCTGTTGCAAAGGAGCCATGATGAGTAGCAAAGTATGTACTTATCAACACTGGCGTTACCGGCTATTCCGTGGATAATAACCTTTTCGGTGTTTTGATAAATTCCTCACGCTTATCTGCTTAATTTTTCGACACAACACCAGCGTGACATAAACAGGATGCTTTAATGGCGCATTTACTTCGTATTATTCTGATCCACACCCACCTGCCGGGTGTGGTTGAACTGGAGCTGGATGCTCATACCAATATCTGTGGCACTAATGCCTCCGGTAAAACCACCCTGCAACGGCTGGTGCCGGTATTCTTCGGTGAACAACCTAACCGGGTGGTGCCCAAAACCCGTAAAAAATTCGATGAATTTTATCTGCCGTCGAACAACAGTTATATCATCTACGAATACCAGCGCGAACAGGGCAATATCTGCCAGGCGGTATTAACCCGTCAGGCCGGTGGCGGTGTGGAATACCGTTTTATCGATGCACCTTACCAGCCGGAACTGTATCTGCTGGAAAACGACCAGCAGCAGGTGAAAGGGCAAAGCTACAACGACTGGGCTGCCGCACTGCGGGCCAGCAGCGAACTGTATGTGTCTCCCAAAATCGGTGCCACCAGCGAATACCGCAGTATTATCCAGAACGATATTACGTCACTGCGCGGTAACAACAACGACAGTATCCGGCTGCGTAAACTGGCCGGCAGCTTCGGTCTGGTCGGTCACGGCCATAAACTGCGCCATATCGAAAAGCTGGTCAGTGCCGTCCATGCCAAAGAAGGCAAAATGGACACCTTAAAAGCCATGCTGGCTGCCATTTTCGAAGAAGACGGCGTCACCCTGCCAACAACACGGGTAAAAAACACCAAAGCACGGGAATGGATCCAGCAGATGCGCCAGTCGATGCGGCTGGACAACCTGCAACAAGACTTTGAAAAACTCAGCCAGCTGGCCCGTCAGCTGGATGGTGCAGAAAGCCAGCTGGCAGCTTTATCGCCAATCCTGCAACAGGATGAAGAACTGCTGAAACAGCAGAAAGCCGATGCCCAGCAGCAACAGCAGCAGATACAAAGCCAGCTGCATGACAGCCGTAGCCGGTTTGAACAACAGCAGACCGAACATAACAGCGCCCTCAGCAAAACCGAAACCGATTTAACCGAAACCCAGCACCGGCTGGATCACCTGCAACAACAGTACGAGCAGTTTGAAAGCCGCGATATGGCAAAACTGCAACGGGATACCGATGCCCTGCCGCTGTGGCGCGAAAGCCTGCAGGAGTTACAGGAACAATACCGGCTGATGGTGGAACAACACGGCGATATGGAACGCCAGCTCGAACAACAAAAGCTGAAACTGAACGAAGCACTGGAACGGTTGCACCAGCAAAACCGCGCTAAAACCCGTCAGTTACAGCAACAGAAAGATCAGCGCCGCGAACAGCAGGATACCCTGCTCGCCAATCTGCAACAGAATTACCAGCAACAGTTGCAACAACAGCAGGACGCTTTTGCCAGTCGCCAGACTGAACTGAGTTCGCAACTGGCGGTGCTGAATGCCCGGCTGCAGACCTCCCCCTTAACCGCAGAAGAACACGAAGCGCTGCGTATCGCCGAGCTGCGGCTGGAGCAGGCCCAGCAGAATGCGCAGGAACAGGGACGCCAGTTACAACGCCTGCAACGCGACTGGCAACAGGCCCGCACCGAACGGGATAACGCCGACAAAGCACTGGAAGACAGCCGTAAAACCCTGCGCCAGGCCGAACAACAGCTACAGCAACTGCACCGGCAACTGACCCCGGAACAAGGCAGCCTGCGCCACTTCCTGCGTCTGCACCATACCGGCTGGGAGCAAACCTTAGGCAAAGTGATCGACGAACGCCTGCTGGAACGGCACGATCTGTCACCGGCACTGCAAGGCGAAACACCGGCATTTTACGGTCTGTCACTGGACTTAACCGCCATTGATATACCGGATTATGCGCAGGACGAAACAGCTGTCACCCACCGTATTCAGAGTGCCGGGCAGCAGGTGCAGCAGGCTGAACAACTCAAGCTGGCAGCAGAAAAACGCCTGACCGACAAACATCAGGCGGCAGAAACCCTGCAGGCTCAGACCGAACAGGCCGAATGGCAACTGACCCAGACCGAGCAGAATATCGAATACGCCCGCGATGCCCGCAACCGCCTGCAAGCCGACCAGCAGGATCTGATCCGCCAGCGGCAGGCCGGTTTACGTACCGAACTCAATAATACCGAACAGGGCCTGCAACAGCTGCAACAGGAAAAAGAGCACAGTCTCAGTGAACTGAAAAGCGATCATCAGGCCCAGTTACTGGAATTTAAAGCTGACTGGCAGGCTGAACTACAGGTATTTGACGAACAGATCGACGAACTGGAACGCCAGCTGGATCGCAAGCGTGAAGACAACAAAACCCATATAAACGAACTGCAACAGGCATTTAATCAGGAACTGTCGGCCAAGGGCATCGACCCCAACACCCTGAAAAACCTGCGCGCCAGGCAACAGCAGTTAAACGACGACCTCAAGCAGGTTGAAAACCGCCAGGACGAACTACGGCATTACCAGCACTTTATGCAGGTAGACTGGCAGCAGAACCGCCCGCAATGGCTGCAACAGGAAACCCAGCTGAAACAGCAGCAGCGCGAACTGCAACAACTGCTGGCAAAACTGAAAGCCGATTTTTCAGCAGACGAAAAACGCCTGACAGAACAAAAACGCCAGTGGCAAAACACCGTGCAACAAGCCGAGCAACAGCTGTTACAGCTGGCACCGGCACTGAAAAAACTGGCAGAATTACGGCTGGCGCATATTACGCCGGCACAACCGGAGCAGACCGCTGATTTTACCGAGCGGCTGGCCCGCACCAACGAAGCACTGGAACAACGCAACCGCCTTGACTCACACCTGAAACATCAGTTGGAGCAGTTTGAGTCAACACTCAGCAAAGACGCCGGTCCCGACTTCCTTGACCGCCTGGAATACGAACGGCGGCAACTGCCGGAATTCGCCGGTAAACGCCAGCAACTGCCGATACTGGCCGCACTGTTGCAAATTCTGCGCGATCAACAGCAGCAACTGCTGGAGCAGGGTGAAAATATCGGCGGCGATTTAAAGAAATTCTTTATCGTTTTCAGCGATATCAACCGCCGTATTGCCCAGCAAAGCCGCCGTCTGACCGAAGCCGTTACCGACGATCTTAAACTGGACGGCATTGCCAAATCAGAAGTAAAAATTCTGTCGACCATCGACGAATTGGGGTTCTGGCAACCGCTGAAACATTTTGCCAGCCTGTACGATGACTGGCGTAATTCCGGTAAAGCCCTGCCGACAGACACCTACCTCAACGCACTGGCCGATGTGGTAGAACTGCTGCGCAGTGACGAGCAGTACACTATTGAATCGCTGTTGCGGCTGGAACTGCATTTAAACGAAGGCGGCTCCGATCTGGTGATCAAAAACGACCGCCAGTTACTGGAATCATCCAGCCACGGTATGGCGTACCTTATTCTGTGTAAATACCTGCTGGCCTTTACCCGGCTGCTGCGTGGCGAGGCCAAAGTGACCATTCACTGGCCAATCGACGAAATCGGCACCCTTGCTTACCACAACGTAGAAAAACTGTTTACCGCCTGCAGCAGCAATAACATCATTATTGTCGGCGCCTTCCCTAACCCGGAATCTGACGTGCTGATGCTGTTTAAGCACCGTTACCTGATCGAGCCCAGCCAGCACAACCCGGCCGAACGGCAGCTTAAACGGATACAACCCAAAGTCAGCCGGCTGGCGGCAAAACTGGCCCAGCAACGGCAGCAGGAACAGCCGCAGTTACAACAGGAGTCGCAGCCATGATACAACACGGCCCATTACTGGAGCGTCTGCTGGCAGGCGAGTTTATCTGCCAGATCAGCGACGAAGACAGCTACCGCCACCTGCAGCACGAACAAACCCGGCAGGACATTAACCATTTTCTGCGGCCATTAAACCGCAGGCTGGCCCACAGCAGCGACGGCAGCGTGTATTTTCTGGCCTACCACGAACTGCATAAAACCGCGCGGGAGCATTTAAGCCAGCAATTTGCCCAGACCATGCAATCGCTGCTGCCACTGCTGGAATGGATGCAACTGGTGCAGGAAGCGCTGGGGCGTGACGGCGCGCTGACCGCAGGCGATACCATCAAACTGCAGGAGTTTGTGCTGAAAACCGAAGATAACCAGAGCCTGCGCCAACGCCTGAGCGCTCTGGCCAGCGACCGTTTCTTCAACAGCCAGAGTGACGCCCCGGACAACCAGATCAAACAGGTCTTCCGCCGTTTAAAAGAAAAAGGCTACCTGCTGCAACCCCACAGCGAGCGCCAGTACTACATCGTAACCGGTAAAATTGATTATCTGATCGAACTGATCCGCTTTATCCGCGACGAAGAACACCTGCCGGTTGACGATACCCCAACGCAGGAGCCGTTGCTCTGATGACCACACCCGATCAACACCATCTCAGCAGCAGCCTGTTTGTTACCGGTGCCGAACGGCTGGCGCTGCTGGGTAAACACCATAAAGCCCTGATGCAGGGCTACCTGGCCGGTTATATTGACGAAACTGCCTTCAGCGAAACAGCACTGAAAAAACTGATTGCCGCCCGTATTCTGTGGCGGCCGGATGAAGAACAGGCACTAAAGCTGCGCCCGCTGGTCAGCGAGCTTATCGCCAGCATGGTGGCTGACGAAAACCGCCGCCAGATCAACGCCGATGTAGCCGAAAAACTGGAGCAAATCCGTAACCGTACCGATGCCTACCGCGACGCCCAGTACAAAGGCGATTACGCCGTTGCCGAGCTGCAATTGCAACGCCTGACCGAACACGTCCACGATTTAAGCGGCCAGTTTGAAGAAGCCATCGACAGTTTATGGCACCGCTTAAACAGCGATTTTGGCTTTGTCAGCAGCCTCAGTGATAAAATCCGCGAAAACGAACGGGCCCAGAAACAGCTGCGGCGCTTACTCGATGGCCTGGATTTAATCGACTTCAGCGAACTGATTGATCTGGCCGAAGGCAACAGCCACCTGCGCAAACTGCTGGTCAGCCAGTTACAGAACCAGCTCAGCTCGCACCACAGCAGCCTGCTGGAAGTACAAAAACGGCTGGTACAGCTGATGGCCAAATTCCGCCAGCAGCAATCCCGCAGCCTGTTAATTGCCAATATGGCCGCTTTTTTACGCCAGCACCCCGGCTTTACCGTTGGCGATTACGCCAACCGCTCAGAAGTCCCGCTGTTAATCAATCAGGCAACCTCTGTTGTCGCACAGGCCGGTATTGCGCTGGATAAAAGCAGCGACCACAACACACTGGCAGAACTGGTACGCAATCTTCCGGCCACGACCAAAGCCACCGTTACCGCCACACAGGCCGCAGGCTTCAGCTGGCAGCCAGAGAACGAGGAAGTCGTCGCCCGCCAGCATGCGCTGAAACTGGATGTCGAAAACTTCTACCTGTTTATGCTGGGGCAATCGGGCAGTCAAAGTGCCATAGATTATCTGGCCGGAAAACAGCTTAGCTGGGACAGCGAAATCTGGCTGTATCAGGTTATTGCCGAATACCAGGGGCTGGGCCGCGAAGAAAAACAGGCTTTCCGGCTGGAACGGATTGAAGAAGCTGCCAGTGCAGTTAACCAGTTGCTGGTAATTAAAGATATCAATGTGCAGGTACGGTTATAAAACCGGCCTGCAATATTTTGGCCCGCCCGTTGTATAGCCCTGCCCATCAGTGTTAAGTTTTTATGACTTTTAGTCTGAGCCCGTTTTTATGAAACCAGAATTTTTAAGCCGTATTTTTGTTTTCTGCCGTAATCCAATCATCATCAGTGTACTGCTATCCGGCATACCGGCCAATGCAGTAGCCGGCAGCCAGGAAACTGCTGCCGATATACTCAGAATTGCTATTCCGGCAGTCGCCTGGAGTGCCACCCAGCTACTGGATGACAGCGAAGGTGAAAAACAGTTTTACTACAGCTTTGCCAGCAATATTATCGCCACTTACGCTTTAAAACAGGGCATCAGTAAATCACGCCCTAACCATGAAGATAACGATGCCTTTCCATCTGGTCATGCCTCAATGGCGTTTCAGGGCGCTGCCTTTTTGCAGCAACGCTATGGCTGGAAATACGGGCTGCCAGCCTATGCGCTGGCAACCTATGTCGGTTACAGCCGGGTAAACACCGACCATCACGATACCTGGGACGTACTGGCCGGGGCCGCTATCGGTATCGCCAGCAGTTATTATTTTACCACTCCGTATCAGGGGTTTCGGATTTCACCTTTTGCCGATGGCCGCAGTGTTGGCATTACGCTCAGTAAGCAATGGTAATGCCCTGACCTTCAGGCCGAATAACCAGCGGCTTAACCAGAAACGACGGATCAGTTCATAGCCGGCCCAGCAACCAGCGCAGGTCAGAACAATAAGCAGCGGGACTTCAACGGCAACCGGTAATGCCAGCGGCTTTAACCACATCGCAAATACGATAATCAGTGTCTGATGCAGCATATACCAGGGCAAAATGGCGTCATTGCAATAACGCAGCAAACGGCCATCTTTATCCAGCTTATTGGCCGGTTTATTTAACCAGTATCCACCATAGCCAATAATCGCCAGCAGCCAGCACCAGTGGTTCAGCGATAACACCGCAGAAAACAGCAACCGCAGGTTAAACGTAATTTCACTATCAGGAATACTGCCAAATGCATCATGGCGATCAGCAATAATCAGGCCGTAGCAAACAAGCGCGGTCAGCAGAAAATAACGGCGGAACCGGATAACCTGCTGCCACCAGTTACCCTGCAACGCAAACAGATAACCGGCAACAAATACCAGCAGGTATTTAGCATGATTGTACCAGTCATTTATCAGCGCATGAGTGGACGGGAAATGCGCCCGCAGCATCAGCCACGCCAGCATCATCCCGGCGATTACCAGCAGGAAGGCATAACGTCCGGGCAATACCTGCAACCAGCGGCTGTGTGCCAGTGTATCCAGCGGCCAGGCAAACAACAGCAGTAGCAGGCTGTAACACCACAGGTAAGGCAGAAACCACAGGTGGTTCCAGGTCAGCAGGCCAATAACCGAATGGTGTTCCTGTAATAAAGCCGTATTGGGATTAATATACTGCCACCAGAAAGCCAAATAACCCGGCTCAATCAGCTGCTGGGAACGGGCTTCAAAATACACCTGCGGCACCACCACAATAAACATCGCACATAGCAGTGGGATCAGCAGCCGCTCAGAGCGCAACGCAAGCAGCGATAAACTGCCACGCTTTTGCCGCGCCAGAGCCAGTGCCATCGCACTGATAAAAAATAACAGCGACATCCGCCACTGGTTAGTCAGAATCATCAGGTTCTGCAAAAAGGTACTGGTGGTATCGCTTTTTACATGCCAGCCCCAGTCTGCGACATAATACATACCTATGTGATACAGAATCAGCAGCATAAAAGCCAGGGTTCGCAGCCAGTCCAGATCATAGTGACGGGGATTTGCAGTATTTGCCATTTGAATACTCCGCTAATTAACATTTGCACTATTGTCCGGCAATCCAATAGGATAAAACACCGACGGGTGGTTATGTTGCGGCAATAAGTGCTGAGAGGTGGCTGGGTGTGACAAGTGGTGGTGAAAATATCTGGTTTAAGCGGTTTGACCGCCATCCGGTTCTGTACAGTTACCTGATACTGGCACTGTACTTTGTTATCAATAATCTGATTAATGCCACTTCGGTCTGGATGGAGTTCAACCGTACCCCAAATAACACTCTGCAATTATGGGAGCCTTTTGTCTGGGAATTCACCAGTACTATTGGTTTGCTACTACTGGTGCCTTTTGTCATACGGGTGTACCGGTGTTATCCGCCACGGCTGACCGGTTTTGGCAAACAGATACTGGCCCATCTGCTGGGCAGCCTGATATTTTCTGCCGGTCATGTCAGCATTATGGTGGCATTACGTAAGCTGAGTTACCGTCTGGCCGATATGGAATACCACTTTGGCCCGCTGGTGCGCGAGTTTATCTACGAATACCGTAAAGATGCCTGGGGCTATCTGTTTTTTCTGGGCATGTACCAGCTGGCACGTTTTGTTTACCGCCGCCTTAAAGGCGAAGCCAGCCTGATTAATGAGCAGGATGCTGCCGAAGCAATATCTGCCATTGCACCGCCCAAAACCCCGGAATATTTTCTGGTTAAAAAACTGGATAAAGAGTTTCTGGTAAAAGTTACAGATATCGACTGGCTGGAATCCTCCGGCAATTATGTCAACCTGCACAGCCGGGGGCGGATCTATCCGTTACGTGCCACACTCAATAAAACAATTGAACAGCTGAACGGCAAAGGCTTTACCCGTATCCACCGCAGTCTGGCGGTAAATCACAATGCCATAGAAAGCATTAGTTATCAGGGTAGTGGCGATGGTGAAATCCGGCTGAAAAACGGCCAGATACTGGCATTATCCCGCCGTTATAAAGAAGCATTCCGGGCAGCATTCTGCCCGGAATAACTATACATCTTACAGGCAGGAACGTCTGACCAATAATAAAGGCAGCCATAGCAACAGCCAGTAACTAAATACCCCTCCGCTGCTCTCTGTATTCCCAGCCCCGGAACCGGCAGAAGAAGAAGGCGGAACAGGGGGCTCATCCGGCTGTGCTGCGGCAATAACAGTAATCCCAACTATAGCTTCTGAGGTGGTTTTGCCTGCAGTATCCGTCAGCGTGTAACCGAATAAATCCCTGCCACTGAAGCCGGCAGCCGGTGTATAGGTTGCCATACCATTTTTATCTGTGGTAACGGCACCATTATCTGGTTGCCGGGTAATACTGACACTTTGTACCTGACCAATTGTTTCAGGTACCACTTCAAATAATGAATAAGCCGTCGTCGTTTGCGATCCGGCCTGTAACTCTGATTTGATAATATATCTGGCACTGCTGCGATCGGTTAAATCCACTACGGCAGTAGTATCCTGATGCAATTGCATCGTCTTAAGCTGCCGGGAAGAAACCAGGTACGTCAGTTCAACCTGGCTGCCAGCACTTTTCTCAATCCGGTATGCGGAACCAGAAGCTGGCTCAATACCAGTTCCGTTGTAGTAGAACGAGCTGCCTTTACCTGAAAAATCCTGCACACCTACCGTCAGCCGTTCCGGTAAAGGACCGATATCAATATAATTGATATACGTTTCTTCAGTTCCGCCCTGTGCCAGAATTACCTGGAAAGTATAACGGTTATTACTGCTGTCTGTGGCGTGATAAGCATTATTCCACTCCAGAATATAGTAGCGTTTGCCGGATATCTCCCTTGAGGCAGCATACCAGTCTCCCGCAGCAGCGATATCAAGATCTGTCCAGAATGGTGCCAGCACAGCCCCTGAAGCACGGCTGGTGGGAAGCTCGTCATTCAGAAAAACCTGTCCGTTTATCGGCTTACTGTTAAAAGTAAGGTAGCCATTACTATGAAATGTAATGTTCTTTACTGACATTCCCAGATAGGTAATACCTTTATCCTCTACCTGTAATGTAAACATCCCTTCATCGCACGCATTACTGCTGTGGCAGCCAACGGGTGTCAATGCAGTATTGTGTGCCAGCGACGGTAATGCCCAGCGATCAGCGGGTGTAAACCAACTGTTCAGCGCACCACTCCAGCGAATAACGCCAGCTTCCGGGTTATATCTGGCGACACTACTGCCATGCAACGTACTGTCTGTAATGGTGGCAACAGGCTGCCCTTCAACTGTGACGCCATCAGGAATATAAATCTGCAGCCCGCTGGCACTGACGATATTATCCCATTGCGTAGTCAGCTGTGCATATTGGCCGGGCATAATGACGGCACCGGAAGAGGTCAGCTGATTTTTATTGCTGCTGTTTCCTGCGTAAACCGCTACCGGAATTCTGGCATCAGGATATTTTCCGCCAGTATCCTGCCATACCACTTCACCAAAATGCCATTGCTCCTTTTGAGCATAAGCCGTATCCACCACAACCGAGAAATACCGTTGTGTAGCCGTACTGTTCAGGCTCATAGCATCAGTATTAGTACCATCAATGGATAAAATACCGGTTACTCCGCTGCTTTTATCAAATGTCAGGCTCCCAGCCCAGGTTACGGCCTCTTTGGCCAGATGCCCGGCACTCAGCGAAAACTGACAACGATTAAGACAATAATGCCCGGCAACAGACACCGGAGAAACCGCCAGCCCAGCATTGATTGCCTGTGAAATATCAAGACGCCCGGCACCTGTGGCAAATGCATTGGCAGCTGTTCCGTCTGTATTCTGTACATCAGGATGACTGGTGGTGGTAAGGGCCGCTTTAATCTGGGCCGGCGTCCAGGATGGATGAGCAGCGCTGATTAATGCCGCCGCCCCGGCAACATGAGGTGCCGCCATAGACGTACCCGTCATGGCTTTGAACGCAAAAGGCGCAGTACTGCTGTTTTCGTCAGGTGATGCCGCAGACAGGATACTGGTGCCGGGAGCAGCAAGATCAGGTTTGATAAAGCGGTTGTCGCCGTTAGGCCCACGCGAAGATGTCGGGTGTACCCTATCCAGATTATTTGTATTGGCCACCGTAATGCCGGCTTCGATACACCCGGGGCAACCAATCGTTCCGGCACCACTTTCACCATCATTGCCGGCAGCACTAACCAGTAAAACACCGGCTTCTTCAACCGCCTGATATACCGCTTTATAAGGGCTGAAATCCGGATCTTCGCCGGCCAGTCCACCCCAGGAGTTATTGATAATATGCGCCCCGTCTTTCACTGCATCATTAATTGCAGCCAGCAGACTGCTGCTATAACCTGCTGCCCGGCCATCTGTCGTGGCATATAAAGCTTTATACACCATTAAATAAGCACCAGGCGCTACACCGGAAAGCTCAGCAGAATTCCCGTTGTCCAGCGTTGCAACAACACGCCGGCCGGCAATAATGCCCGCTACATGCGTACCATGGCTGTTATAGGCCAGTGGCGTAAGATATTCTGCAACGGCTTTATCCGGTGGTGCAGGATAAGTCCGGGCCACAATCACTTTATCATTACAGAATGATGGCTCATGGGTACGGCAATAGTCATCTGCCGGCAGTCCGGAGGTTGCAGGAGTGCTGATACCTGCATCATCAAACATCGGATTTTCAGGACGGATACCGGAATCAATTACCGCAATTTTTATCCCTGCGCCTGCCAGGTCCTGCCCGTTTAATAACGACCAGGCGGCAGAGGCCCCGGTTACAGCTAAAGAATTATCCGTATTAACGTAAACCAGCCGGTCTTCATAAACCCGTTTGACATTGGGCAGGGTAGTCAGCTGTTCTGCATCCAGAGCAGTACCTTCAATTACAACGCCGTTGAAAACCATATCAAAGCGTTTATCTACAGCCGCCGTCGGAAACACCTGCTGTATCGCAGAGACAACTGCATCCTGTTCCTGTGCAACAGTGCGCCGGTGTTGCTCAGCAGAACGCACAGCCGCTCTTCTGCTGCTGTCGCGGGCTAATGACACCTCTTGCTGCTTCTTTTCCCGGTAAACCGCTACCGGTGGTGAATTTAACTCCACAATGTAGCGTTTATGACCTGAGTGCACAGTAAATGGCTTTGCCTTACCAATGCGGCCAGTGCGCTCAGCCGCTATAGCGGTAACAACAGATCCGGTTAACTGTTTATCAGCCGGAATATCTGCCGCAGATACAGACAAAGACCACAGCAAAGCCACCGGCATTAGCCAGTTTGCCTTGCAACAACGCGTATTCACAATTCGCTCCTTCAGCAGCAAAATCCGGGGTTATTTAACCGGACTCAAAAGGGATACGAAAAAGGTGTAACCAAGAAGAAGAGTAGCTATCCTGCAGTTCAGATTCTGATACAACAATTTTCAATATTCTAAAATCTGGCGGTACATTAGCGATTACAAATTAAACAGACAAGGCTTTAATCGTCGAAGTATGGTTATTTTTCGACCAAATAAAATATCCTGCTTTTAAATTGATACCATGCAAACAAAAGCCACCGAAAGGTGGCTTTATGATCACACAATATAAACCATCAGTTTACTGTTTCTGATGACGTAACAAAACAAAGGGCAGCACCAGCAATATCAGCATCACCGGAAAAGTACCGCCGCTTTTCTTCTGCTCAGTGGTGGTACTGACAGCAGTAACCGTCAGTTGTACTGTTGCTTCTTTTGTCTGGTTACCACCTTCATCAACCAGTACAAAGCCAAAACTGTCCGTTCCGCTAAAACCGGCAGCCGGGGTGTAAGTGGCATTGCCGACAGCATCCAGCGTTACCGTACCACGCTGCGGCTGGGTGGTAATTCGTGCCGCCGCGACTGCGCCTTCGGGTTCAACTACCAATAGTGAAAGAGCGGCAGCCGCAGCTTTTTCACCAAAGCTTAAATCTGAGCGGATAATCTGACGGCTGGTTTTGATCTCTGCATTTTGCAACAGCTGGCGGGTAACAGATTCGCCCTGAACCACACTCCATGATGCGCCGGTAGTTTCCAGTGCCGGCACAGTAACAGGGTATTCAAGGGTAACAGAATCACCCGAAGTATATTTACTGGCATAAGCGCCCGTAGCCGGAGCTTCACCTTCACTATTAAAATAGAGTGCACTGCCAATTTGGCCTGATAAATCCTGCAGACCAACGGTCAGTGCATCAGGTAACGCGCCCAGGCTGACGTAATTAACATAAACTTCGTCTGTGCCGTCCAACCCCAGAATAACCTGAAAGGTATAACGGTTACTGCTATCCTCAAACAGCTTCGCATCTTTCCATTCTATAACCAGATAGTCAGAAAACAGTGTGTATATCCAGCCGCCCGTTTCTGTCAGGTCCAAATCCGCCCAGAAAGGTGCCAGCATAGCTCCGGAAACCCTGCCTGTCGGGAATTGGCTATTGAGATGGGTGTTAGAAAGCGTGGCATTATTAAATAGAATATAGCCATTAGTTCCCAGCGTAATACTGCTGACGGTACGCCTCAGAAACATCATTCCCAGACCGGTGACATCGATCCTGATTTCTGCGTCATCGCAGGAGCTTCCACAGGGAAACGTTTCAAAACCACCAATATCGGTCAGTGAAGGTAAGCTGAAGGTACTATCAGATAACAAAGCAACCTTCGCAGGCTCAACAGTACCAGTCCAGGAAATAACTTTTGTATCTTCATTAAACACCAGGCTGTCTTGAATGCCCGGCCCGGTTACCACAGGGCTGCCGGCCAGTTCGGTAGCCGCAGCTAATGCAACGGTAAGTCTGGTTTTTGCCAAACCACTATTATTGGTCAGTACTGTCTGCAGTTTCACCACTTCTCCCGGTGCTGCCGTTGCACTGGTAGATTTAAGCAGGCTGTGCTCGGAGCTATTACCGGCAAATACCGCTACCGGCATTCTGGCGTCAGGTACTGAAGTATCTGAAGGTTTCCATACTATTTCGCCAAAATACCATTTATCACGCTCGGCGGCGTCGGTTTCCACCGTTACCAAGAAGCTGGTTTCCGTACTGCTGCCGGCAGTCAGGCGCAGTACGGCACCACCGGTACTGCCAACAGCCAGCCGCCCACTGATCTGGCTGTCTTCAAAACTGATCGAGCCGGTCCAGCTCACCGCTTTATTCAGCAGATTAGTTGCCTTAACAGTAAAACTGCATCGTTCAAAACAATCCGGCCCGGCAACAGACACCGGCGCCACCGCCAGCCCGGCCTGCAATGCGGCCTGCACATTAACCAGTCCCGCCCCTTTTGCAAAAGCATTTGCCAGAGTTACAGTGTCATCGTCTTTGACATCAGGATTACTGGTGGTGGTCAGTGCCGCTTTAACCTGGGCCGGTGTCCAGCCCGGACGCTGTGCTTTTATCAGGGCAGCCGCACCGGCAATATGCGGGCTGGCCATTGACGTGCCGGTCATAAGGGTAAACTCACCATTCGAATCCGGAGAAGCGGCAGATAAAATATTAGTCCCCGGTGCGGCCAGATCCGGTTTAATAAAACGGTTATCGCCATTAGGTCCGCGAGACGAGCTGCTGTTAAGCACATTAACAGCCAGGCTATTGGTATAAATGGTAGCAACCGGCGATAAACTGACCTGCAGGCTGCCTGCCGCCAACTTTGCTAGTATCGCTTCACCATCCGCTTTACTAATCATCACACCCGGAATTGTTGCGCTGCCCATTATCATCACAGACGAGGGCTCATCAACATTATTCTGAATAATCACGGCCCTGGCTCCTGCCGCAGCAGCATTAATTGCTTTTTGTTCAAACGTGCAGGTTCCCCTGGAAATCAGAGCATAGCTGTCAGCAAATGTATTCGGGGCAAAGGCTGAACATCCTTCATAGTTAACAGGCTCAGTTAATAAAGCAGAAATAACCGGAGCGGCTAATGCTGTGGGGGATAGATCAATCAGCTCTACAGAGGAATCCCCTTCAACCATAAAGACCGGCTCCATTCCCGGTATGGTCATCAGTTGCGCAGATTCCTTGCCGGTCTGGGTATTGGCTACAGTAATACCGGATTCCACGCAACCGGGGCAGCCAATGGTTGACGCACCATTACCATCGTTACCCGCCGCCGTTACCACAATCACCCCGGCGGCTTCTGCCGCTTCATACAACCTTTGGTAAGGGCTGTCTTCCGGGCTGCCACCAGCACCGCCACCCCAGGAGTTATTAATAACATCAGCGCCATCCAGAACTGCATCTTCCATAGCGGTCATCAGGCTGGAAGTTAACCCCGATGCTGTAGAACCATTAAAGTACAATGCTTTATATACCATTAGCCAGGCACCAGGCGCTACACCGGAAATATCAGCAGTTTTACCACCATAACCAATCAGTATATTACGCCCTGCGGCCGTACCGGCCACATGTGTACCGTGGCTGTTATATCCCAGAGGACTGTTATCATACTCATCGTCGATGGTGGCAGCGGGAGCCTCATAATAACGGGCGACAATCAGTTTGTTATTACAGAATGTCGGTTCAGTGGTACGACAATAGTCATTACCAGGCAAAGATGCCGGCGCTTCGATACCGTGATCATAAAACATCGGGTTTTCCGGGCGTATCCCGGAATCAATTACCGCAATGCGGATACCTTTGCCAGCAGTATCCTGTCCTCCTGAAGCCTGCCATACGGCGGGAACATTAATCAGCGGCAGGGAAGTATCCATCTGCACATGCACCAGCCTGTCTTCATATACCCGTTTTACACCGGGGAGCTGACGCAACTGCTCTGCGTTCAGCTCATTACCCTGCACCGCGATACCATTAAATAAAACCTTAAATTGTCTGCTGGCAATCACGTCCGGGAAATGTTTTTTAACCGCTTGCATCACATGTTGCTGCTGAGCATCAAGCTGTTGCTGATATTGTGATACCTGAGCCGATGACAGGTTAAACTTACCCGCAGTACGTGCGGTTGCCAGTTTATTACTGACCGCAGCAGCTTCACCTTCCAGCTCCAGAATATAACGCTTAGGTTCCGCTACCTGTAACAGCCTTTGATAAGAATCCTTTTTGCTGCCTTTGTCACCATGACTGATACTGATAACATCCAGTTGCTGATAATTCTCACCAGCACTGAACTGTACAGCCTGAACCAAAGGCACAGACAGTAATGCCAGAGCCAGCGGACTTAGCTTTAATAATTTATTTCCCACACTATTTCCCCTGCATTAAACTTACTTCAATTTGTTTAAAAAGAGACCTACAGTGTATTAGCGCAGAATATCACTCTGACCCGACACCACACTCGCATCCCAAACGGGATATTAAATAAGTAATTCCCGCGCAAAGTGCAAGATGTTTTTACATATAAACGTCTGTAAATTTTACAAAAGCCACTGCCCATAAAATTTAGTTACTGTTAAATACAAGTGTTAATTTATGCTAAAGTACAGATACCATGTAATAACAGTGCGGTACGAGAAATATAAATGCTGAAGCCTTTATGGATTATTTCTGTGATATCTCTGATTGTGCTGATCGGTTGCGGAGATGATAATTCCTCTGCGCCACAAAGCACAGATACCTGGCAGGCCGGCTACTATGCCCCGGAAGCCTCCCTGAAAAACTTTTGTGAAGCTCCCCGTACCGGCATTGATCCTTATACGAATAGGGCTTATCCGGATAAAGTCGGCAGTAGCATGTATGAAAAACTCTGGTTACGCTCATGGAGCAATGATACCTATTTATGGTACAGGGAGTTAAGCGACATTAACCCTGCCAGCTATAATGTGCTGCAATATTTTAATCTGCTAAAAACCGATGCTATTACTGATTCCGGCGCATTAAAAGACAACTTTCACTTTGCAGAGAATACCGCAGACTATAAAAAACAAACCCAGTCCGGTGTTACCTCCGGTTATGGTATCCGCTGGAAATATGGCAGCACCCGCCCGCCACGCTCCTTAACCGTAGCGTATACCGACCCCGGTTCACCAGCAGATTTGGCAGGCATCAGCCGGGGTGATCAATTACTGGCTATAAATGGTATTGATTTTATTTCAGACAATACACAAGCCGGGGTAGATATTATTAATGCGGCTCTGTTTCCGGAACAGGCAGGAGAACAACACCAGTTCAGGTTACAAACTATCCAGGGAACCATTATTGATACCACCCTGAGTTCTGCCGATGTCGCCAGCAGCCCGGTACAGAACGTGCAAGTCTTAAATGACAACGGCGTTAAAACCGGTTACCTGCAGTTTAACAGCCATATCGCTCTGGCTCAGGATCAGCTGATTAACGCGGTACAGCAGTTTAAAAATGAAAATATCAGTGAACTGGTAATTGACCTGCGCTATAACGGGGGCGGCTTGCTGGCACTGGCGTCGCAGCTGGGGTATATGGTGGCAGGTCCGAATACTATTCAGGGCCGCATTTTTGAGCAGATGCAGTTTAATGACAAAACCCCTTCCCCTAACCCCACACCATTTTATGACCGTAAAATTAATTACGAAGCCAACCGGCTTACCTCGACTCCACTTCCCACACTGGAATTACCAAGGGTATTTGTACTGACAACCGATGCAACCTGTTCTGCCAGTGAAGCCTTTGTTAACGGCCTGAGGGGGGTTGATCTTGAGGTTATCCAGATTGGCGGTAAAACCTGTGGCAAGCCTTATGGTTTCTATCCGGAAGACAACTGTGGCACAACCTATTTCACCATCCAGTTCAGTGGCATAAATGCCAAAGGTTTTGGCGATTATCCTGATGGCTTTACTCCAAAAACAAGCCCGCAATTTGCAGCCGATATTAAAGGCTGCCCGGTTGAGGATGATTTATCCCATGCTTTGGGTAACAGCAACGAAGCGATGCTAAATACGGCACTGCATTACATTAATAATGGTCAGTGTCCGGTAGTGGCAACAGGTTTAATGGCCCGTACATTACAGACGGATGCCATCAGCGACGGATTAGCCATTAATACCGAAGATACCCGTTACCGGGCAATATTACTGGAAAATAAACTGAATCAGCCACTGCTGCCGACGGCATCTGAGGAGCAGCCATGAAGATAAGCCGCTTTGCTTTTTGTATTATGTTACCGACAGCTTCTGTATTAAGTGGTTGCCAGCACAGCATAGCGGAACCGGTTCCCGCTCTGCTGACAAATCCTTCTGCTGCAACCAAACAGGAGCTGCAACAACAGATCCAGCAACTGACAGATGGGCCACAGGTAAAACTGGCAGACAATGTTTTTACCACCAGCCATAAGCTTTATATCGAACAGCAGGTGCTGGTTGACGAACGTGGATTACCCTTGATGGGGCGGCACCAGCAACCGGTAAAAATTTTCAGTCTGCTGACTGACGGCAGCCACTGTCTGCTACGCCACGATGCTTCAGAGCAGTTGGTTATCCTGCAACAGGTTCAGTGCACGGCAGTTGCACCACACTAATCAAGCTTTACTTTTAATGCCAGTCAATTAACAGGCTCCGGATTGTTCTAAACGAACCGTTTGAAGAACGAGCCTACAGGGATGTATTTACGGCGTGTTCGTGTGAACATCCGGAGCCTGCTTAACCTTAACTACCCGGTATCAGACTTACACCAGCATCGCTTCAGCCTTTTGCTGCCATTTGTGGTCTTTGCACAGGCTTAGGCTTTTTTGGTTTTTTAGGTTTTACCGGCGCAGTATTCAGCGCCAACTCTGGCAATGATTGCTGCGGTTCAAAACCGGCAACCTGTTGGCGGGGCAATTGCTGTTTTATTAAACGCTCTATTGCCTTCAGTTCCTTACTTTCATCCGCCGAAACTAAAGAAGTTGCCTGGCCGCAGGCTCCGGCACGCCCGGTACGGCCAATACGGTGTACATAATCTTCTGCCACGTTAGGTAACTCAAAGTTAACCACTTGCGGCAGCTGATCAATATCCAGCCCTCTGGCCGCAATATCTGTTGCCACCAGAATACGAATGGCCCCACTTTTAAAATCAGCCAGCGCACGGGTTCTGGCACCCTGGCTTTTATTACCATGTATTGCCGCCGCTTTAATTCCCGCGGTTTCCAGCTGTTGGGTCAGCTTATTGGCACCATGCTTGGTTTTGGTAAATACCAGTACCTGCTGCCAGTTATGCTGTTTAATCAGGTGAATTAACAGCGCAGCTTTACGGCCTTTATCTACCGGATACAGTTGCTGTGCTATTTTTTCTACCGTGCTGTTGGGCGGGCTGACCGAAACTTCAAGCGGTTCATTTAACAGTTTTTTAGCCAGTTGGCGGATATCGTCAGAAAAAGTCGCCGAGAACAGTAAGTTCTGCCGTTTTACCGGCAATAAGGCGAGAATTTTCTTAATATCATTAATAAAACCCATGTCGAGCATACGATCTGCTTCATCCAGCACCAGTATTTCCAGTTGCTGAAACTTAACCGCATTTTGCTGATACAAATCGAGCAACCGGCCGGGAGTGGCAACCAGAATATCGACACCACGGCGTAACTGCATCATCTGCGGATTAATTTTCACGCCGCCAAACACTACGGCACAGCGCAAAGGCAGGTTTTTACCGTATGTCTGTACACTTTCTGCCACCTGAGCGGCCAGTTCACGGGTAGGTGTCAGAATAAGCGCCCGGGCCTGATTCGCCTGTACTTTGGGGCCGCTACTTAATCGCTGCAACAACGGTAAAGTAAATCCGGCGGTTTTTCCCGTTCCCGTTTGAGCTGCTGCCATTAAATCCCGGCCGGTCAGTACGGCGGGTATTGCCTGGGCCTGAACAGGAGACGGCGTTTCGTAACCCTGCTCAGCAACGGCATCAAGTATGGCTGCAGATAACCCCAAAGAGGCAAAACTCATAATATCTCACTTTTTAAAATAGCCCCTATGGCCAGGCCGTGCAGCTTACAGCAAAACGTCGGTGCTGCCTATGCTTCGTTATTTTCCTGGCAATTACAACGCTGTCTGGTTAAACGATCATTATCGTCGTATGAATACGTATGCAGAAACTTGTGAAAAAACCTATCACTCATTAGGGTCTGTTGACCATTGCTGATTAAGTTTTGTTCGTTCTGGCGGCATTTTGATCGCGAAACGAGGAACGCAGTTTAGTTATTCTAAATAAGTGACGAGTGACAAAGAGCAAAGTGTCGCCAGACGAACCCGAAGGGCAGCGTTTGGCTGGCATTTCTACGGCGTTATCGCCCGCTTATGTAGAAGAAACTACACCGCGCGGACTCTACCTTGTATAAATGCCAGCCAAACTGCTGCAAAATCAACCAGCAAAGGTCAACAGACCCTAGAACTAACGGGGAGACGTAGAGCTGTAAAACCTTAATACCAACTCATGGAGCAAAATCATGAAATTAGAAAGAAGAAGTTGGTTAGCAGTATTACCAGTCGTTACGCTATTGATACTTTCCTTCCTGTCATCGGCCCAGACCGTACCGGTGACAGCGAAAGATGTGGTATATCAGATTCTGACCGATCGCTTTTATGATGGCGATCCGTCCAATAATATTCCAACCGGTTCACCGGCTACCATTTTTGATGGCAGTGGCAGTGACCTGAAACTTTACCAGGGCGGAGATTTTCAGGGCATTATCGATAAAATCCCTTACCTGAAAAATATGGGCATTACCGCGGTCTGGATTTCAGCCCCCTATGCCAACCGGGACGAACCGATTATTGACTACCAGCCGGGTGGCGGGCAGCTAATCTGGTCCAGCTATCATGGCTACCATGTCAGTAATTACTACCGGACTAACCCGCACTTTGGCGATATGAAAGATTTTACCGATATGGTATCTGCGCTGCAAAGCGAAGGTATCAAAGTGGTGATTGATTTTGTATCCAACCATACCAGCCGCTGGCAGAACCCAAGCGATGGTTTTTCGCCGGAACATGGCCGGCTTTATGAACCGGACCGTGACGGCAGCGGCAATTTTGTGTTTGATGTTAATGGTAATCCGGTTGATCTGAACAGCGATGGCAGCCATGACAACTTAATTGCCGATCCCAACGGCACCGTTAACCCTGGCTGGTTCCACCGTATTGGCGACAGAGGCGGCGACGACACCCGTTTCGGCTACCGCTATAAAGACCTTGGCTCACTGGCCGATTTTACCCATGAATTACCCGAAGTAGCCGATTATCTGGAAAAAGCTGCCATCTTCTGGAAATCCAAGGGTATTAATGGCTTCCGCCATGATGCGACCCTGCATATGAATCCGGCTTTTACCAAGGGGCTGCGTGATGCCATTGACTCTGCTGCCGGCGGCGCAATAACCCATTTCGGTGAATTTTTTATCGGTAAGCCTGATCCGAAATATGCGGAATACGCCAGCTTTCCGGACCGCACTGGTATTAACAACCTCGATTTTGAGTTTTTCCGTACCATTACCAACGTGATCGGCTCCGGTTCAGAGAATATGACGGCTCTGGCAAACTTCTACCAGTACACCGCTGCTGATTACACCTATGAAAACCAGACAGTCACCTTTATCGACAATCACGATGTGCCCCGTTTCCTGCGGGTAAACAGCGATCAGCGTAGTCTGGATACCGCTCTGTCTATTCTGATGACGTCCCGTGGCATACCGAATATTTATTACGGCACGGAACAGTACGTTTACGGGCAGGATGGCAGTGAAAACGGTGGCCGGGTATTTATGCAGACCGATACCAGCTTTGACACCAACACCCGTGCTTACCGGATTATCCAGAAGCTCTCTGCCCTGCGGCAACAGAACGATGCGCTGGCCTATGGCCTGACCACCATCCTGTACTCTACCGCAGATGTGCTGGTGTTCTCACGCAAGTTTTACGACAAAGAAGTGGTGGTAGCGATAAACCGCAGCCCGTTCAACGGCTATACCATACCTGCTCTGAGCACCACGCTGCCAGCCGGTACTTACAGCGACGTGCTGACCGGCGAACTGGATGGCGGCCCTGCTATTGTCAGTAGCGGCCTGCTACAGTCTTTTGTGTTGTCACAGCAGGAAGTCAATGTCTGGCAGGTAAACCCTGATTTAGGCTCTGCCCCGCGTATCGGCGATATACAGGCGACCAGTGGCCGTACCGGCAATGAGATTACCCTGTCTGGCACCGGGCTCGATGGCAGCATTCAGGTGTATTTTGATACCACTGCCGCCACCGTGGTCAGCAACAGCTACAACAGCGCCAGAGTGATCGTTCCGGCTGGCGGCACAGGCGAACGCAGCATCACAGTGCAAAAAGGCAGCGCTACCAGTAACGCCTTTATTTTTGACCAGCTGACAGCAGACCAGAACCAGATGATCTTTCATGTCGAGGCAAATACCAGCCCCGGCCAGCAGGTTTATGTGGTCGGCAGTATTCCGGAACTGGGCAGCTGGGATCCGGATAAAGCACTGGACGCCTTCCATAACCCTAATCCGGCTGAATGGTGGAAATGGTTTCTGTCAGTATCGGTGCCAAAAAATACCACCTTTGAATTTAAGTACATTATGAAAGACAGCCTGGGTAATGTGGTGTGGGAGTCTGGTGCTAACCGCACTGCAACTTCCTCGGCTGATGATGCAGGGGTGGTGGATTTACCCCCCCATACCTTTATGTAACTGATTTTTGTTGTACCCGCCACAGCAATGCTGTGGCGTTTTATTTTAACTAAAACGAGAAATACACATGCTCAGAAAAAAACTCACACCGGTGATGGCCGGCTTGCTGACAACGGGGACTTTGCTTTACAGCACAACAGTGGCAGCATTTTGCCCACAGAATTCAGATGCAACACCCAGAGGGCCGATAGTTCTGAATGAACAGGGCGAATTTGTCCCAAACTGGGCAAAGAGTGCAATCTGGTATCAGATTTTTCCGGAGCGCTTTCGTGACGGCGATCCTGCAAACAACCCGACAATAAAAGATCTTGCCGGTGCCGACCCTGCCGATCCGCCTAAAGAGTGGCAGATCCATCCATGGGGCAGCGACTGGTATAAATTGCAGCCTTACGAGCTCGCCAATGGTGAACCGGAGCTATGGAAACATCTGTTACGCCGCCGCTACGGCGGCGACTTACAGGGTATTATCGATAAACTCGATTACATCAAAGAAATGGGATTTAACGCCATTTATCTGAACCCGGTATTTGATGCGCCGTCACTGCACAAATACGATGGTGCCAGCTTTCACCATATTGACCCCAACTTCGGGCCGGATCCTGAAGGTGACCGCGCGCTGATGGCGAAAGAAAATCCGCTGGACCCTGCCACCTGGGTCTGGACCAAAGCCGATGAACTGGCACTGGAACTGATTAAACAGGCAAAACAGCGTGGTATCAGAATTATCTTCGACGGCGTGTTTAACCATATGGGCATTAACAGCTTTGCCTTCCAGCATCTGAAAAAGCACCAGCAGGCTTCACCTTACAAAGACTGGTTTACAGTGCATAGCTTTCGCGATGAAAAAACCGGTACTGAATTCAGCTACGAAGGCTGGTTTGGGGTTCAGTCGCTGCCGGAATTTAAAGAAGATGAAAACGGGCTGGTAGCCGGACCAAAAGATTATGTTTTTGCCGCCACCGAGCGCTGGATGAACCCCAAAGGTAAAGGTACAGAATATGGTATCGATGGCTGGCGGCTGGATGTTGCCTTCTGTATTGCCCACGGTTTCTGGAAAGACTGGCGCAGCCATGTAAAAAACATCAACCCGCAGGCGTATATTACAGCTGAAATTGTTAAACCACCGGAAGTAGTAAAGCCTTACCTGCAGGGCGATGAGTTCGACGCTGAAATGAACTACAACTTTGCTTTCACCGCGGCCGAATTTATGTTTAATCCGCCACCGCAGAATATCAGTGCCAGCGAGTTTGATAAAAAACTGCATGAAATGCGTGAGTTGTATCCGAAAGGTGTTGCTTACGTTGCCCAGAACCTGTTTGGCAGCCACGATTCAAACCGTATCGGCTCACATATTGTAAACCGCGGTATCGGTAACTTCCGCGACTGGGACGGCTACTTCCAGCTATCCCAGGTTGGCAGCAACCCGGATTATCAGGTACGTAAACCAAATGCTGAAGAAATCCGCTTACAGAAGCTGTTTGTTATCCTGCAAATGACTTATGTCGGTGCGCCGATGGTTTACTACGGCGACGAAGTAGGCATGTGGGGCGCCAACGACCCTGATGACCGTAAACCGATGGTCTGGGACGATATTAAATACGACGATG
The DNA here is from genome assembly GCA_033792355.1 of Chromatiaceae bacterium AAb-1. Lineage (GTDB taxonomy): Bacteria > Pseudomonadota > Gammaproteobacteria > Enterobacterales > Alteromonadaceae > Alishewanella. Next base: position 455 of record JARXRR010000039.1, on the reverse strand, counting down.
AAGTCACCAACCCGGATGGCAGCAAACGCCCGGCTGATAAGGTAGCGGTAAATAAAGAACTGCAACAGCACTACCGCAAACTGATTCAGTTGCGTAACAGCCTGCCAGCACTACAACAAGGCGATTTCAGTACATTGCTGGTTGATGATAAAAACAACCTCTATGGTTTTGAGCGCCAGTATCAGCAGCAGCGGGTAAGGGTTATCCTGAATAACAGCGATAAACCACAACAGATAGAACTGAACCGCAACAACCTGAACTGGCAGGAGCAAATCGATAAACTGCCGGTAACAGTAAGCGGCGATAAAATCCGCCTGACTATACCAGCGAAGTGGGGAGCGGTGTTGGTGGCGCAATAGTCAGAATTACACAGCCAGTAATAGCTAACTATTACTGGCTTCTATTTATCTTGCTCTGACCAAATTTCAGAGCAAGATAAGCTCCTAATATAAATA
>JARXRR010000119.1:0-3407 GCA_033792355.1 Chromatiaceae bacterium AAb-1 | reverse complement strand
ATTATACTCCATGAGTTAGAGCCTGATACAATGTAACAATTACAGACAGATGACAAGTCTGACGAGGCTAAGTTATTATAAAAATTAACTTTAATTTATAAGTATAAATTTTAGTGACGGCATACGCTGTTAAAATAAAGCAGAGCAAGTAGAATAGTCACCATTCATTATGATTACAGATATTAACGTGCAGCAAACAGAACAAGACCTTTTTTCCGATATTCGTCCGTACCATGATGACGAAGTGCCTGCTGCAATTCAGCGGCTAATCAGCGATCGTGATTTTATTCATGCCATTTTGCATTATCGTTTTCCCCATGCTTCCGGCCCGCTGGGCTGGCTGTTGTCACCTGTTATTAAATTCTGGCTGAAACGCAAATTTTCCCGCATCAATACCGTGGCTGATGTACAGCTACAGGTCGCTGATTTTATGGACAGAATGATTGAAACCAGTACTACTGAGGTCACTTATTCCGGAGCTGAATATCTGAAGTTGGATCAGCCTTATCTGTTTATATCAAATCATCGCGATATCGCAATGGATCCGGCATTGGTGAATTTATGCCTGCACCGCAGAGGCATGGATACTGTCCGGATTGCGATAGGCGATAATTTGTTGAAAAAACCTTGTGCGACAGAACTGATGAGGCTGAATAAAAGTTTTATTGTTAAACGCTCTGCCAAAGGACCGCGGGAGCTGATGAAAAGCCTGGCCCAGTTATCGGCCTATATCAGGCATTCTCTGGATGAAAAGCAGTCTATCTGGATTGCCCAGCGTGAAGGCAGGGCAAAAGACGGTAATGATCAGACTGAACCGGCCATTCTGAAAATGTGCTATATGGAAGGTAAAAAGCGCCAGCAGACTTTTGCCGAATATATCCGGACGCTGAATATCGTACCGGTATGTATTTCGTATGAAAATGATCCCTGTGACAGCGATAAGGTTAATGAACTGTGGCAGAAACAGCGGCATGGACAGTATCAGAAAGGTGAGTTTGAAGATATAGACAGCATCGTTAAAGGTATTGTCGGTTTTAAAGGCCGGGTGCATGTTGCTTTTGGCCAGCCGCTGACGGGAGATTATCAGGATGCGGATGAACTGGCGGCGGCGATAGATCAGAGCATCTGGCAGTTATATCGTCTTTATCCGGTTAACTATGTGGCAGCGGGGGTTGATTATCCGTCTCTTGATGCTGCGGCAATTGTCTGGTGGCAGCAGAAATTACAAACAGTACCTGAAGAAGCCCGGCCATTAATGCAACAGCTTTATGCCGCACCGGTTCTGAAACAAAAACCGGAGTAGCTGTTACTGTACCTTACCGGCGTTACCATTAAAAGGTAACTCAGATTAGTGGCGCAGTACTTACAGTAATGAATAAGGAGTTAGTGTGGCTCGTCAGATTAGTTATAAGTATAAAAATCAGCCGCGGCTGATTAATTTCAGTTATGACAGGTTTCACGATATTTATGAAGCAGCTGCCGCAGCAGAAGGTATCGATTTAACCCGCTTTCTTGCCATGGAGCAGCAGGTTGCTATGACCGCAAAAGATAAAGCAGCAGTAAAAAATTTCCGGCAGCAGGAATTTATTCGTATGGGCTTTGCAGATATTGCGTTGCTGAAAGAAGAAAAGCCGTAAAAGGACAATAAAAAAAGGACACCGCAGTGTCCTTTTTTGTACAGAATCTGACGATTACAGCAGGGTAACGTTAGCTGCTTGTGGGCCCTTCTGGCCTTGTTCGATTTCGAAAGCTACACGCTGACCTTCGTTCAGTGTTTTGTAGCCTTCGCTTTGGATTGCACGGAAGTGAACGAATGCGTCTGCACCGCCGTTATCCTGAGTAATGAAACCGAAACCTTTGTCTGCGTTAAACCATTTAACTACACCAGTTACTTTAGCCATGATGACTCCTAAAAATTTTTAATATATCAATGTGACGCAAAATGCGCTGTTAGCCTGATTGTTACCTTACTTATGTGGCCAAACGTGCGTGAATCTTCAGGACATGACTTACAAATGAAGCTGTGTAGCGAAGTTTTCATAAACAAGTTTATACATAGGTCTGCTCTACAGGCCGGGAGTCATCATAACAGGTCTGGGCAGAATGTATAGTACTATTAAGAAATAAGTTAAAGATGTAGTAACAGCGGAAATAAAAGCCGGGATATCCCGGCTTTCTTCAGCACTTCAACAGCTTAATGACTGTTCAGTGCGGTTTCTGGTGTAACGTAGTCCAGACCTAATGCATCTGCAACGCTTTTGTTTGTAACTTTACCGTTAATTACATTAAGACCGTTCAGCAAGTGCTGGTCTTCCAGCAGCGCCTGTTTATACCCTTTGTTAGCCAGTCGCAGGATAAACGGCAGGGTTGCGTTGTTCAGGGCAAAAGTGGATGTCAGCGGAACTGCACCTGGCATGTTAGCTACGCAATAATGTACTACGCCATCAACAATGTAGGTTGGGTTGTCATGGGTAGTTGGTTTTGATGTTTCAACACAGCCACCCTGATCTATTGCCACGTCAACAATGGCTGAACCCGGTTTCATACGTTTAATATGGTCTGCGGTAACCAGTTTTGGTGCAGCAGCACCGGGCACCAGCACGCCGCCAATAACCAGATCCGCAGCCAGTACTTCACGCTCCAGGGCATCGGTTGTAGAGTAAAGCGTTTTTACTGCGCCACCGAATTGAGCATCCAGACGACGTAAAGCGTCTATGCTGCGATCAAGTACTGTCACATCAGCACCCAGGCCAAGTGCCATTTGTGCTGCATTAGTACCAACCATACCACCACCAATTACAACAACTTTAGCTGCCGCAACACCAGGTACGCCACCCAGCAACATACCGCGGCCGGCTAATGATTTTTCCAGCGCGCGGGCACCGGCCTGAATTGACATCCGGCCAGCTACCTCAGACATTGGTGCCAGTAACGGCAGGCCACCACGGGCATCAGTAACTGTTTCATAGGCGATACAAACGGCTTTGGATTTTATTAAATCCTGGGTTTGCGGTAAATCCGGGGCAAGGTGCAGGTAAGTGAACAGGATCTGGCCTTCACGTAATAAAGCCCGTTCAACAGCCAGTGGCTCTTTTACTTTTACAATCATTTCTGATTTGGCAAATACCTCGGCAGCGGTTGCCAGCACAGAGGCTCCTGCAGCGACGTAATCATTGTCAGTAAAACCGATACCAGAACCGGCATTTTGTTCTACAAAAACACTGTGTCCGTGGCTGATAACTTCTTTAACACTGGCGGGCGTCATACCGACACGGTACTCATGGTTTTTTATTTCTTTAGGTACACCAATTATCATAATCGTTCGCCTTTTTTTGGTATAAAAAAATTTTCGCGCAGTATACTTATAAATGATAAGAATTAATGCTTGTTTTTTTCTGGTTTTGTAG
>JARXRR010000151.1:0-930 GCA_033792355.1 Chromatiaceae bacterium AAb-1 | reverse complement strand
ATCTAATATTGCATTAACTATTTTTGAAAGCAAAGAAAATTTGGAGCATGTCAATTTAGTTGCGCCATTATCTATCGAAAATCGTGACGAAAAACATTATGTTTACTTTGTTTTATCTCATAAACTGGTAAAAGAAGCTAAATTAATAATAACCTATGAGGGGTGTGATAAAGAGTTCATCTTAGAATTATCTAATTATCCGTAGAGTAATAAATGGGGCAGATAAAAATTAAACCCGGCTACGAGAACTTGGTTGTTGCTCTTTAACAAACAGACGCCAAACCGACACAGGCACTTACTATAACGCACGACACTAAGCTACGACCCGCAGGGGCGGCTGTTTCAGCTCAGCGGTGGTGCCACCACACAGTTTTTGTATGACGGCGACAAACTGGTGGCCGAATACAACGGCAGCGGCACCCTGCCGCGCCGCTACGTGCACGGCCCCGGTGCCGACGAGCCGCTGCTGTGGTACGAAGGTACAAGCCTAGCGACACGCCGAAACCTGTTTGCCAACCATCAGGGCTTGGTTATTGCCGTAAGTAACGCCAACGGCAGCCCCCTGGCCATCAATGGCACGATGCTTGGGCATTCTAACTAACGGCCGCATTGAGTTCCTTTCCCTTAGTGATCTACTGTTAGGAACAGTTATTTAGGTGATTAATATGAAATTTTTATTTGTGTTTGTGTTTGTGTTTGTGTTTGTTTTTTTTTATTGTTTCATGTTCTTTTGAAAAAAATGTTGATTTTATACTTAATCATAAAAATGGTTTTTTGCTAAAAGATGTGATAGTTAATGGTTATTTTCTTGATAATGGTGGTACGCCTTTTTTATGCTCAGGTTCAGATACTAGGCAATGTATTATTTTAGAAATGCCAATAGATATATATCAAGAGATAAAAGTATTCTCTGGCAGAAAAGTAACTATC
>JARXRR010000146.1:0-1185 GCA_033792355.1 Chromatiaceae bacterium AAb-1 | reverse complement strand
GTTTTGGATGCAGAGTGTCTAAAATATGATATAAAATATCGACATATCTTTTCTTCAAACTATGTAGTCAGATCATCAAGTAAGTCGTTTGAATTAGCAAGTAAGATCGTGCTTTTTTCAAATGCATCAAAGAATTCTTTTTTGAAAAGGGGTTTTGAAAAAGATAGAATCTGTGTAATAAATCCAGGTAAACCCAGAGAATTTGATAACTCGTTCTCTGAAGATAAAAAATATGCTTTTGTCTCAACTGCTTTTCATTCGTTAATTAAAGGGACTCATAAGCTTTTACTTGCTTGGCGTGAAGCAAACATAGTGGATATTCCGCTTATTATAGTTGGAGAGCTTCATGAAGATATGAAAGAATTCCTAGCTAAGTATGGTCCTTTTGACAACGTACAGTTTGTTGGTAGCCAAAAAATAGATAACTTTTATAAACAGTATAATGCTGTAGGTATTTTATGTTCCCTATCCGAAGGTAGTCCTAGGGCCGTGTTGGAGTATATGGCTAACTCTTTTCCAGTGATAGTATCTCCCGTTGCAACGTGCGATTTGGTAAAGCACGGCGAAAACGGGTTTATTGCTGACTCTGTTGCTGAAATTATCAATGCACTCAGAACTTTTTCAGACAATCGAGAACTCTTTAGAGGCATGGGTGAGAGTGCATTAAGTTCGATTAATGCTTTACCACAACAGCATTATGCTGAAGAACTAGTTGCGCTTTTCAGAGAATTGTTAGATGAAAATTAGTATCAGAGACGACGACCCTAATTACTTCACTGCGTTTGCTGATTTACAGCAAGCATATGGCCGATTTTTTGGCGTGTTGCCTGTCACTTTTGCCGTAATTCCATTTGTTTGTGATTCATATCACAGAATGTTGTCAATAGAGGGACCGAGTCGAAAAGAGCGGCTACAAAAGCAAACTGAAATGGTTTTAGCATTAAGTGCTGCCGAATTTGCAGATACGCAACGGCATTACCCGGTTGGCGATAACCATGAACTTGTGGCTGGATTAAATTCGATGATTACCTCTGGAACCGGGGAAGTGGGTTTACATGGCTATAATCATCGTTACTATGACGATGGTGCAGAATTTATAAAAAACCATGTTAACTTTTTTAATGTTCGTGATGGTTTACATTATCTAAATATTTTATTCGGTGATACGGTTACATCTTTTGTTCC
>JARXRR010000133.1:0-1672 GCA_033792355.1 Chromatiaceae bacterium AAb-1 | reverse complement strand
CGGAGTTTTTCAAGGTAGTTGTCCGATTTTCCCGTTTTATGCTGCTGCCTGAATTTGCACGATTTCCCGCTCCGGATTCAGACTTACTGGCCCTATAGGGCTCCAGTTTCTGGTTGCTCTGCCAGCCCACCGTTGTGGGTAGTCTGACTTAGCTTGTTCATATATCGCTTTACGCTTCTCCAGCAGAGCCACATCTTGTTGTTGATGCCGCTGCGCCGGTGTCACGAACCTTATGCCACTATGGCGATGTTCGTGGTTGTAGAAGCGTGTAAATTCCAGCATCCACTCTCTGGCACAGCCGACTGTTGCAAAGCCACTTTTCGGCCACTGCGGGCAGTATTTCACTGTCTTGAACAACGACTCCACAAACGGATTATCATTGCTCACTCTGGGCCGGCTGTAAGACGACGTCACACCCAGCTCCTGCAACTTGACCCTGAGCGTACTGCCTTTCATCGGGCTGCCGTTATCCGAGTGCAGTACCAGGGGTTTAAACAGGCTCTGCTCCCGTAGTACGGCGCGCTGTACCAACTCACTGGCCAGTTGACTGCATTCCTTGCCGTGCACTTCCCAGGCCACCAGTTTACGGCTGTAAATATCGATGATCGCGTATAAATACCAGTACAAACCACGTATGCCTGAGGGCATATAGCTGATGTCCCAGCACCACACCTGATTAGGCGCTGACGCACTGTAACTGGTGGGCATTGTACGCTTCTGAGGTGCTTTGCTTTTGCCACGGTGGTGCTGCTGGTTTGCCGCTTTTAAGACCCGATACATTGTCGATTCTGACGCCAGATAAATACCCTTGTCTGCCAACCGAGGCACAATTTGCGACGGCGGTAAGCTGGCATACTCTTCATCATTACAGGTTGTCAATATCTGCTCGCGCTCAGCGTCATTCAACTTGTTCTTCGGCTCAGGCCTGATGGCTACTGGCCGTTTATCTTCAAGCACTGCACCTTGCTCATCCCGCCAACGGCGCAGTGAGCGCAGTGGTATCTCCAGCTCCTGTGCGGCTTTATCACGCCTAGCACCGGCTAACACAGCTTCATCAAACCAGACCAGGTTTAAGTTGCGCTCGCTAACCGTGGTTAACTGTCCTCGTCCTCCTCGCCGTAGTACGCTCTGAGCTTTTTTCGCAGCACCAGCAACGCTGCCGCCTCCGCTAAGGCTTTTTCTTTACGGTTAAGCTCGCGCTCTAACGTTTTAATGCGCTTTTTATCTTCTCTGGCCTGCTTTTTCTCAGCAACCTTGCGCTGAGCTTCGCTCATATTGCCCATCACACAGGCGCTGCGCCACTCTTTAACCTGCTCAACCAACAAGCCTTTTTCACGGCAATACTGGCTTAACTCGGCTTCAGATAACGGGGCAGTTTCAATTACCACCGCCAACTTTGCTTCTCCTGACCAATCGTCAGGTTTTTGTCCGCTTACCGGCACGGCATATCCTTGAGCTTTTAACTGATTGCGCCAATTGTACAGCGTCTGCTCAGAAATGCCTTCCTCTGAAGCCAACTGCGCCACAGAGCGATTTAACGGCGGTAATAACTTTTTTAATATTGCTTCTTTTCTTACTGGTGAATAAACAGCCATTTGAACCTGCTAACCACCCGCCGTCTGACTATAACTATTGTGAAAAGAAGACAGGACAACTACTCTGACACGGCGGG
>JARXRR010000121.1:0-3051 GCA_033792355.1 Chromatiaceae bacterium AAb-1 | reverse complement strand
CGGTGTCAGTACAGGCGGCCTCGTTACACCAGCAGGGCGATATCCTGGCCGGGATAGATAGCGATGGCCAGTGGCAGGATGGCGGCCAGCTGCAGCTTAATGTCACCGGCGAGCTGGACAACCGCGGGCGGATAATCAGCCAGGGCACGGTACAGATAGCCAGCGACCGCCTTTACAACCGGCAGGATGCCGCCATTGAAGGCCGGCACCTGACCGTACACAGCCAGAGCATTGACAATAGCGGGCTGTTACTGGCCGATACGCTGATAGCCACTGCGGACACACTGGATAACCGTGGCCAGGTACAGGGGCAGACCCTCGCCTTAACCGCGACGCAACTGACCCAGCATGACGGCGTCATTTACCAGCAAGGCGAAGGCCAGCTGCGCATCGGGGCTGACACCCTGAGCACCCCGGGCGGGATAGTGGTCAGCGAAGGGGAGGCTATTGTCCGGAGCCTGGAGATTATCCAGGGGGGCGACTGGCTGCTGGGCGGGGCCGCGACGATTGATACCGGACACCTGACCAACAGCGGCACCTTACAGTTTTTAGCTTCGGCGGCGTTAAACGCCTCGGTGGTGGAGAATCGCGGCCAGTTGCTGTTTATGGGGCAGGAGGCGCCCAACTTACAGCTCGGCACCCGCCTGAGCAACAGCGGTTTGCTGCAATTTAGCAGTATGGATATCAACCTGACACTGCCGGAGCTGATAAACACCGGTGGGTAGCTGTACCACCTGGGCGAAGGGGCTTTTAACCTTGAGGCCGCCCAGCTGGATAACCGCGACGGCAGCCTTATCAGTGCCGGGCAGCTTGGCCTGACGACGGAGGTATTGCACAACCGGCAGGGTGAGATAAACGCCGGTACGCTAACGCTTAAGACCACACAACTGCATAACCAGCAGGGCGTACTGCTGGCCGCGGGCCGGCTGACCTTAACCGGTGAGCAACTAGATAACCAGCAGGGCACCATCGTGTCGGGCGACCAGTTAGCCATTCACGCGCAGCAACTGGAGAACCAGGCCGGGGTGATAGCGGCCGCCGACATGACGCTGCACAGCCAGACACTGCTCAACCAGGCGCAGGGAGTACTCAGTGCCACCGGGCAACTGGATATCGGCAGCGACACCCTTATCAATGACGGCGTGATAGAGGCCGGGCAGTTAACCCTGAGTGCCCGCCAGCTTGAGAATGATGGCGTGGTGGTGGCCACCGGCGGTGACGACAGTCTACTGGCGATAGCTGCAGACACCCTGGTTAACCGCGGCCAGATAGCTGCCAGCGGGCAGATGCAGCTTGGCGGGCAGGTGCTGGACAATAGCACCGGCCAGATAGCCTATGACGGGTCCGGTATCTTGCAGCTGGATTACCGGGCCATTACCAATGCGCAGGGGGTGATACACAGCACGGCCGATATCGGCCTTAGCAGTGACACCGTTAACAATAGCGGCGGGCAACTGGTCAGTGAAGGCAACCTGAGCCTGGCCGCCCGGACACTGAACAATACCGCCGGCACGCTGTACGCCAATCTGCAGGCGGCGATTACCGCCAATGAAGCCATTAACCACGACGGGCGGCTGTTTGCCGGCACCGGCGCCCTGCTGCAGCTGAGCCAACTGGATAACACCGACGGCCAGCTGGCCGTACTGGGGGAAGGCGCACTGCAGCTGCAGGCGGATACCGTGCTGAACCTGGGGGCCGGGGTGATACAAAGCAGCGGCCAGCTGGTGATAGCGGCTGGTCAGCTAACCTCTGCCGGCGACCTGCAGGCAGCAGAGATGGTGATTACCGCCACCCAAATGCAGCAGCAGGGGCAGTTACAGGCACAGCAACTGCATGTAGAGGCGGACCAGCTTGGCAATAGCGGTGATATGGTGTTTGGCCTGGGGGTATTGCGCGCCGATGCCCTGGACAACCAGGGCCGGATTATTGCAGGTACAGCCACTGAGGATGTGGTTATCCACAGCAACACCTTACACAACACGGGGCTGGTACTGTACCAGGGCGCGGGCACCTTGCAGCTTAACGCGGCCACCACACTGGATAACCAGGGCGGGGTTATCGCCAGCCACGGGCAACTGCACCTGCAAGGCGGTGCGCTGCATAACACCAACGGGCTGATTGAAGCGGCCGGCAATGCGCAGCTACAGCTTGAGGGTGTTGATAACCGCCGCGGGCAACTGCTGCTGCATGGCGCACAGAATCAGCTTAACCTGGTCAGCCTGCTGCTAAACGATGAAGGGATTATCAGCAGCGCCCGGCAGCTGGAGATAAACAGCGACACGCTTAGCAACCAGCGCGGTATCTTACAGGCCGATACGCTACAGCTGCACAGTGCCACCCTGGAGAGCCAGGGGCAGATAGTCGCCAACCAGCTGCTTATCAGCAGTAGCCGCCTGGACAATGACGGCGTGATACAGGCCGGGCAGGTGACGCTTGGGGCACAGCAACTGACCAACAGCGGCACCCTGAGCGCCACCGGCAGCCAGGCCAACAGCCTGCAATTACAGCTGGAGACGCTGGTTAACCGCGGCACGATTGCCACGGCGGCACAGGACTGGCAACTGGCGCTGGCTCATCTGGACAACGACGGCGGCCAGTTACTGCACCAGGGCAGCGGCGCCTTTTTGCTGCAACAACAGGGGGATGACGGCACCCTGGCCAACAGCGGTATTATTGCCAGCGGCGGCCAGCTTAGCGTCAGCGGTGATACCCTGGTTAATCAGGGCACCTTGCAGGGGCAGACCTTATCACTGGTCTTCACCGGTCTGCTGGATAACCAGGGCGGGACCCTGACGTCGCTTAGCGCCCTTACCCCGGGCGATACCCCCACACCGGCAGAGGGCACCCATATCGACGCCGGCGCCTTTAATAACAACGGCGGCACCCTCCAGGTGCAGACCGCCAACCTGCTGCTGGCTATCCGGGATACACTGGACAACCAGCAGGGCAACATTATCCACAGCGGCAGCGGTGAGGTGACGCTAAATGCCGGGGCCTTAACGCAACAACAAGGGCTTATCCAGAGTGCCGGCCAACTGGTGGCAGATATCG
>JARXRR010000105.1:0-6226 GCA_033792355.1 Chromatiaceae bacterium AAb-1 | reverse complement strand
ATTTAATAATAAACTAACAATATTGCTTAATCAGAGCTGTGCAGAAAAAGCATTATGGCTGCTTACCTGACCGGCAAAACAGCCATAATTTCAGGATCAGAAACTTTTTGAGAGCGAAAAGATAATACGACCATCACACAAATTACAGTCATCTACATCGGTATCAACATAGGCCAGACTCAGGCCAACACCGATAACTTCGGTACTCAGCGAAACGCCCCAATCGGTATAACTGTCATCGCTGTTATCGGCATCGTTATAACCAATATGGAAACCAAGAGTCAGGTAATTTGTCAGGGCAACAGCATAGTCAGCGTAGTAATAGAAGAACTTACCACTATTACCGTAGTAGTCATCGCTGTAAGCCAGGCCAAAGGTCAGATCATGGTAAGACAGTGAACCATAGAGTTCCCAGAAGTTTGAGCCTTCAAATTCGGTATTCGGGTAGCCATAACGCATAATACCGACATCGGCAGACCAGTCTTGATTCAGGGCGCCGCTCCAGCCGGCCAGTACATCCAGCTCCAGCGTACCTTGCCCGCCAAAATCAACACTTGAGCCCCAGACCGAAACATAAAAACCTGATTCAGATGATAAAGACAACCCTCCCTGTAAAGCCGGTGCTTCATCCGTTTGCGAAATACCGCGGAAGGCATAATCCGAGGTGATGGTAATGTCTCCGGTTACTTCCACTGCTTCCACACCGGTAACACTGACAGATAAGCTTGTTAACATTACAGCAGTTGCTAAGCCGGTTAGTTTTTTTGATGCTTTTGTCATAGTGTTCGTCCTTTTTATATATTCCCTCTGAAGTGATACCAAGATATATGCCAGCGCAATAAATCTTTATATTTCAAATTGTTGTTATTTTGTTATTTTTCAGTTCCAGGTAAAGGTGTTCTGTTTTGGTGCGTGATTGCCTTTTTTCAGGGCGGTTTTTTATGACAGAATTCCGTGCTTTTTAACGCTAAATTCAGTACAGTTTTCCTTTATTTTTTATGGAAAATGCTGATGCAACCTTACTTAATTGCTCCTTCGATTTTATCTGCCGATTTTGCCCGGTTAGGTGAGGATGTCAGCCGGGTACTGACAGCAGGAGCTGATGTAGTGCATTTTGACGTGATGGATAACCATTATGTGCCAAATCTGACGATTGGCCCTATGGTGTGTCAGGCGTTACGTAAATACGGTATTACCGCGCCGGTTGATGTGCATCTGATGGTTGAGCCGGTAGATAGCATAGTGCCGCAGTTTGCTGAAGCCGGGGCCAGTATCATTACCTTTCACCCGGAAGCGTCAAAACATATTGATCGCACCCTGCAACTGATTAAACAGCACGGTTGCCAGGCCGGGCTGGTATTTAATCCGGCAACGCCGCTGACTTATCTCGATTATGTGCTGGATAAGGTCGATGTGATACTGCTGATGTCAGTTAATCCCGGTTTTGGTGGCCAGAGTTTTATTCCTGCCACGCTGGATAAACTGGCACAGGCCCGCCAGATTATCGATCGCAGTGGCCTGCCAATCCGTCTGGAAATTGATGGCGGGGTAAAAGTGGAGAATATCCGCGAAATTGCCGAAGCAGGGGCGGATATGTTTGTCGCGGGTTCCGCTATTTTTAATGCACCGGATTACCACAGTGTAATCAGCAGGATGCGCGACGAACTGGCAAAAGTGCGTGTATAAACTCTGGCATCTATTCCGCCAGTTTTGTTCATGTAATTAAATGGTGTTAAAGAAGCTAATGCCGATTAGTTAAGGTCAAAGCATTCATCACCTTACTCACGCTAACACGCCGTAAATACATCCCTGTAGGCTCGATTCCGCCCATCCGGGGCTTCAACGGTTAGCTTAGAGTAAGCTGATTCCTGCTTAACTAACTGGCATTAGTGTTAAAGAAACTGCTTTTATTACTGTTGCTTCAGAACGAAGCCGCTATAATAACCGCCGTTGATTTTCTGATATTACTTTACATGGATAACATTATGAGCAATAAGCCTATTGTGCTGAGTGGCGCACAACCTTCCGGACAACTTACTATCGGTAATTATCTGGGAGCGTTACGCCAGTGGGACAAAATGCAGGATGACTATAATTGCTTATATTGTATTGTGGACCTGCATGCGATTACGGTACGTCAGGATCCGGAAAAGCTGCGTAATGCTTCACTGGACAGCCTGGCGCTTTATCTGGCTTGTGGCATTGATCCAAAGCGTTCTGCGGTATTTATGCAGTCGCATGTACCGGAGCACAGCCAGCTGGCCTGGGTACTGAGCTGTTACACCCAGTTTGGTGAGCTGAGCCGGATGACGCAGTTTAAAGACAAATCAGAGCGCCATGCCAGTAACGTCAATGCCGGGTTATTTACCTATCCGGTACTGATGGCAGCCGATATTCTGCTGTACCAGACCAATCAGGTGCCGGTAGGGCATGATCAGAAACAGCACCTTGAACTGGCACGTGATGTTGCCATGCGTTTCAATGCATTGCATGGTGAGGTGTTTACCATTCCTGAGCCTTATATTCCGCCGGTGGCTGCCAGAGTAATGAGCCTGCAGGATCCGCTGAAGAAAATGTCAAAATCAGACGATAATCCGCAGAACTTTATCGGCCTGCTGGAAGATCCGAAAGTCATAGCGAAAAAGATTAAACGTGCGATAACGGATTCTGAAGATCCGCCACGTGTGCGTTATGATCTGGAAAACAAACCGGGTGTGGCTAATTTGCTGAGCATTTTAAGTGGGGTAACCGGTAAAACCATGCCACAGCTGGAAGCGGAGTACGAAGGCAAAATGTATGGTCACTTAAAAGGTGATGTTGCCGATGCCGTAGTGGCATTACTGGAGCCGGTACAACAGCGCTTCCATGAATTACGGGCAGATCAGGGCACCTTGACTGCGGTGATGCGCGAAGGTGCTGAAAAAGCCCGCGCCCGCGCGTCTGCCACATTACAGCAAGTGAATGAAGCTGTTGGCTTCGTTACTCCCTGATCCCCGTCTGAATGATACCTGGCAGCCGGGATCTTCCGGCTGCTTGTCCCAGAGTAAATATAACGTTGTATCTGTGTACTAAAGTGGCATAGGATAGATATTTACTGTTACTACATAATAAGTATTTATTGTTACCCAAGCATATATTGTTATATATCATGGGTTTTTATTCCTGAATAAGATAGGATATATATTATTGTAGTAGTATTAGCCCGCTTAACTCTGCTGGCTGATGCTACTAAGCTGTGACCAAAGGGGAACTGAATGGCAGCATCAGGCAGAAACCGCCCACAAAGTATCCATGGCTGGGTAGCTGAAGAACTGGGAACCCGCATTGTCAGCGGTACTTATGCTCCCGGTGAATATATTCCTAATGAAGCGACAATCGGTGAAGAATTAAACGTATCGCGTACTGCACTGCGCGAAGCATTTAAAATTCTGACCGCAAAAGGGTTGATCGAAGCGCGGCCAAAGCTGGGAACCCGGGTGCGGCCACGGCAGTACTGGAATATGTTTGATACTGAGATTTTAAGCTGGTGCTTTGAATCCAAACCCACCCCGCAGTTTTTTATCTCTTTATTTGAAGTGCGTGAGATTTTTGAACCGGCAGCGGCAGAGCTGGCGGCGAAGAATCGTAGCGCAGAGCAGGTAAAAAATCTGGCGAAGGCCTATAAAGATATGGAAAAAGCCGAGCTGGGTACTGATAAAGTGTTTTCCAGCGATCTGAATTTCCACCTTTCGGTGCTTAATGCCACCAATAATGAATTTATGATTTCGCTGGGCATGACTATTCAGACAGCGCTGATGGGGTTATTCCGGTTAAGCAGTTCTATCGGTGACGAATACAAAGAATCATTACCGGGACATAAAGCAGTCTATGAAGCGATAGCAGCGGCTGATCCGGCTGCAGCGAAACAGGAAATGTCAAAACTGCTGCATAAATCCAAAGAAAATCTGGAATATGCACTGGAACATTTTACCGGTAATGGTGCCTGATATTCAAAAGAAGCTGAGGTTAAGGTTAACACTCAGCTTCTTAAATTGTTTGCTTTAAGCCTGCTACAATGCCTTTACTACCGGAATTACAGTATCTTCTGTCGCCAGGGTATTTTGTAACGGGTGGCCGAACTGCGGAGCGCCGATTTCAAAAATATCACCGTTTTGGGTTTCAAAACCATCGCCAAAGCTCAGCGTGGCGGTGCCGAAGAAATGCACATGGGCATCGCCGGGGCGGCAGAACAGCTGGTATTTAAAATGGTGCGCTTCTAAGTTGGCGATACTGTGCGACATATTCTGTTCGCCGCTGACAAAGGGCTTTTGCCATACCGTTTCGCCGTTACGGATAATCCGCGAATGGCCCTGAATATCCACCGGTAATGCACCGACCAGCAGCTCCGGGCCGAATGAACACTGACGTAACTTGGAATGCGCCAGATACAGGTAATTCAGGCGTTCGGTTTTATGATCAGAAAATTCATTGCCTATCGCAAAACCTACCCGGTACGGCTGCCCCTGCGGGTCGATAATATATAACCCGGCTATTTCCGGCTCTTCGCCGCCATCCAGTGCAAAACCGGGCGATGTTAACGCTGCGCCGGGGGCGACGACAATACTGCCATCCCCTTTGTAAAACCATTCCGGCTGTACGCCTTGCTGCCCGGCAGCAGGTTTGCCACCTTCGACCCCCAGTTTAAACATTTTCATAGTATCGGTAAGCTCGGAATCGGCTTTGCCGGACGTCTGGGCATGCATAGTGGCGCGGGTATCGGCACTGCCCAGATGGGTCAGGCCGGTGCCGGTAACCAGTAAATGGGCATCATCAGCCGGATGATCAAACGGCGTCAATAACCGGCCCTGTTGGATAATGTCGCTGTAACTAAGCTTGGTATCAGCAGCAAGTGCGGTGGCCTGTTGTAACAGTGACTGCCCGTTGTTAATCGCCAGCAGTGCCAGCTGATAAACGGAGCTGACGGTATGTAGCGGCGTTACCGTATCGGCAGATTGCACTATGGCGACGGCGCGTTGTTTATCTGGGGTGGTAAATTGAATCAGGCGCATGGAATTCCTCATCGTATTAAAAAAATTGTGCCAGCTTCACTTGTGCCGGTTTCTGCCTTGCAGTAGCAACTTTTAAACAGGTGCTAATAGCAAAGTTCTGAACCAGCCTGTTTTAGGCTATTTCACCGGTTCGGTTATACCTTCTGATGTCATAATAATGCGCTTGATAGTGCCATCTTCGTTGTAGTACAGCGGATCAATGGCGACCGAGCGACGGAATTCACCGCCATCCGGTTGGGCAGCGCCGGTGTGGTAAATAAAGAACCACTTACCTTTAAATTCGATAATCGCCTGATGATTGGTCGGTGAGTTACCGGCCACTTCGTTCAGAATGCCCTGATACTGCCACGGGCCATGAATACTGTTGCTGGTGGCATAGGCAATTTTTTCCGGAAAGCCGGACGCATACGACAGATAGTAAATATCGCCGCGCTTATGTACCCACAACGCTTCGGTGAAATCGGGAATATCAATCGGTTTAATCGGGCCGTCCAGCTCAATCATATTGTCTTTAAGCTTGGCGTAACGGGCTTTGGTATTGCCCCAGAAGAGATAAGACTGGCCGTCATCATCGGTAAACACTGCCGGATCGATATCATCCCAGTCGATTTCGGTATCGGTGGTCATATCGTTGGTAATTAATGCTTTACCCAGCGCATCTTTAAATGGCCCGATCGGGCTGTCGGCAACAGCGACACCAATCGAAAAACCATTAATGGTGGCGTGGCGCACCGTAACATACCAGTAAAACTTGCCATTTTTTTCAATCACATGCGAGGCCCAGGCATCACCTCTGGCCCATTTAAAATCCTTGGTGCTGAGTTTTGGCCCGTGGCGTTGCCAGTTCATCATATCGGTTGACGAAAACAGCAGCCAGTCGTGCATGACAAAAAACTCTTTGTTATCCGGTGCCTCGTCATGGCCGGTGTACAGGTAAACCGTATCGTTATGCACTATCGCCGCCGGATCGGCGGTACGTACTTCAGGAAAGATCGGGTTGGCGGCAGCTGCGGCAGTGACCAGCGCGCAACTCAGGCTTAGTGTCATTAGTAGCTTTTTCATAAATCCCCTGTCTTTATTTGTATTTGTCATATTTGAATTATAGTATTACTAATTAAAGCTTACTGTAAATCGACGTTGCCGTAAGCACAACATCGCGCTCATCCACTGCGTGATTT
>JARXRR010000128.1:0-1945 GCA_033792355.1 Chromatiaceae bacterium AAb-1 | reverse complement strand
ATATTAATGTGTTAGAGAATCAGGTTTTTCTGAAGTTACATTTGCTCATAAAATAACCTTCTAAATTAACAAAAAACATACTAAAATGCCCGCTGTTCAGGTTATGTTAATGTTCTGGTAAATAACGCCGGAAGCCGGGAAGTTTTAGTAGTATGCAGTTAAAAATAAGCAGGTTGTCTCTTTCTGGCATAGTCTGGCTGGCAGCATTTTTATGTTATGGCGTGTCAGCGCAGAGTTTTTCTGAGCATGAAAAACAAATCAAGCAAGGTAT
The DNA here is from genome assembly GCA_033792355.1 of Chromatiaceae bacterium AAb-1. Taxonomy (GTDB): domain Bacteria; phylum Pseudomonadota; class Gammaproteobacteria; order Enterobacterales; family Alteromonadaceae; genus Alishewanella. Next base: position 1,674 of record JARXRR010000128.1, on the reverse strand, counting down.
GGATCGGTTGCAGGAACAGATCGCCCCTTTAATGAAAAGGGAAGATGTTTTTCTGCAACCGCCTGGTACTGCAGATACTGCTACTGCCGTAGCAGACGAAAATGAGCCTTGCTTTCCCGTACAGCATATTGATGTCAGTGGTATTGCCCTGTTCTCTGCACGGACAGTGTCACCCCTGCTGCGGCAATATGAAAACCGCTGCCTCAGTATGACGGCAATTAATACCCTTATCTCCCGTTTATCAGGTCTGTATCTGGAGCATGGCTATGTGACCAGCCGGGCTTATATCGGCCCGCAGGATTTATCCGATGGCACACTGGAGCTTCAGGTACTCGAAGGTATGGCAGAGGAACTGCGTTCAGCCGATGGGTCCATTTCTGCAAAACAACTGAGTCTGGCCTTCCCTTTAAAACCCGGTAGTCATCTGAATCTGCGCGATATCGAACAGGGGGTGGAAAACCTGAATACGCTTGGCAGTAATCAGGTGACCACAGAGCTTGAGCCCGGTTTAAAGCAGGGTGGTTCGACAATAATGATTTATAACTCTCCCTCCCGCCGCTGGAGAGGATCTGCCGGGCTGAGTAATACCGGCTCCGACAGCACCGGCAAGTATCAGCTGGATGCTAATCTGGTGGCCGATAACCTGCTGGGCGTTAACGATACGGTATTTTTCTCCGGTTCGGGTAATGTCGGCGGGCATGATTTACCACAGGCAAAGTCGCGCAGTTATGCACTGTCATGGTCTGTGCCTGTCGGCTACTGGCAGGTTTCCCTGCTGAATAACTATTACGAATATGAACAGACCGTCGTCGGCAATGTGGTTAACTTTCTGACGCATGGTTCTTCATTTAACAGTACCGCTCAGCTGTTACACACTTTTTATCGCGGGCAGGCCGATAAGCTGGATTTCTCACTGGCCTTTAACCGTAAAGAAAGCCGCAATTATATCGAAGATATCTTTCTGGAAACCTCGTCCCGCACCCTCTATGTCTGGAATTTCGGCGCCGATTATCTGCTGCACCTGCCTGAGGGCTCAATAACCGCAGGGGTACAGGTTTACCACAGTGTTCCCTGGTTTGGTGCCAAGCAGCAACTGGTAGCAGCTGAGGATGATTTTCAGTTTACCAAATATCAGCTGAATCTGGGGTTCAGCACCGATTTCAGTATGGGTGAGCAACCGGTTCGTTATAACGCCAGCCTGGAATGGCTGTATTCGCGTGAAGAATTACTGGCATCGGAAGGTATTGCTGTCGGCGGGCGGTACTCGGTGCGGGGGCTGTCTGATGGCGGCCTGTTTGGTTACAAAGGTGGCTACCTGCGTAATGATTTTACCTTCCCGGCAGAAACCGGCTGGGATGTGCTTAATCAGATGCAGTGGTACTGGGGAATAGATGCCGGTATCACCAATCTGCCTGAATTCTCAGATAAAGGTTCCGGCTGGGTCGCCGGAACGGCAATCGGGTTACGGCTGTATGATCGCAGGTTTACGGTAAACCTGTCGTATGCCAGGGCACTGCGGGTGCCTGATTTCCTTAAACAAAAGCAACAGGAAATAGATTTTTCTGTGCGTTACAGTTTCTGACAAAGAGGTAAATAACATGAGCACAATCGGATGGCGCAGGGTAACCGCGAAGGGGTTGCTGGTGGTGCTGCTGGGCCAGCCGGTGGTGGGGG
>JARXRR010000083.1:0-11927 GCA_033792355.1 Chromatiaceae bacterium AAb-1 | reverse complement strand
AATGCAGGGTTGGCCAGCAGCCCCTGATACTTCTGCCGCAAATTAAGCTGCAAATGTAATATGCAAAAAGATAAAGTTATATAAAATAATAATCATTTAATTGCATATTAAAGGTGCATTTAATAACATCACTGCATATTTTAATCATTTAATCCGGATGACAAGAGGGTGTTATGTCTGAGCCAGCTGAGTTACTTACCCCTGCCGTTGCAGCAGCCGATTTTAAGCAAGCCATGCGTAATACTGCGGCTTCCGTCAATATTATTACCTGTAAGGGCAGCGATGCCGACTATGGTATTACCGCTACCGCGTTCAGCTCGGTGACGGCAGATCCACCAACGGTACTGGTCTGTATTAACAGCGGAGCCAGTATTTACCCGCAGTTGTTAGCGCAGAAAAGTTTTTGTGTAAATGTGCTGAAAAGTGATCAGCAGGATATTGCCAATGATTTTGCCGGGCGCTTACCGGCAGAGCAGCGGTTTGCCGCGCATCAGTGGTCAAGGCTGGCCAGTGGTAATCCGGCGCTGGCAGCAACCAGTGCCGGTTTTGACTGCCGGATCACGCAGTTATCGCATGTCGGTTCTCATTTGATTGCCATAGCGGAAGTGACCGACTGCTGGGCCAATACCGATGCTCCGCTGCTGTATTCTTCCGGCAGTTATGGTGATTTCGTCGTCCGGAATTAAGGCTCCAGAAGAAACGATTTGCTCCCTGGTTTCACTATAGTAATAGCCTTTACCCGGCAGCAGAACTGCCGGGTATTTTTATCAATCGTGGTCAAATCACCTTAAAACCATGAGTACCATCGCGTCTCAGCTGTTCGACCAGCCCAAACTCCCAATCCAGATACCCCTGCATCGCTTCTGCCGGATTATCAGTACCTTCATAGGGGCGGCGGTAACGATCGTTCCGTGGTGAGGCCAGTGCGGTTTCCCCCTGCTCCAGTGGCAAACCGGCATTGATCCAGCCGGTAGTGCCCTGTGCCAGTAAAAATACCGGTTTACCGGGCAGCCATTGCTGTACTTCGGCGACAACATAGCGGGCCAGCAGGCTGCTGCCGCAGGTAACAACATAACGTTCAGCTGCCGGAATACCGGCCAGCACCTGCTGCAGCCGGGAGCGCAATACCCAGTAAGCTCCCGGAATATGCTGCTTCACGTAGCTGGCACTGCCGGTAACATCCAGTAAGCGGGTATGCCCCTGCTGTAGCCACTGAGCCAGGGTTTGCGCTGAAATCTCCTCAACCGGCGGGCTGGCGGCCACCACCGCCTGCCAGTTGCCGGTTGCGCTCAGTAGCTGTGGCTTAACCGCATCCAGTACATACACTTCCCAGCCCATTTGTGCCAGCCACGAAGCACTCATATCGGCCCGTACCTGCCGGTCGTCAAACAGCACAATACGCGCACCGCGGACACTGGCATAGTGATCGGTTTCCTGCACCAGTTGGCCACCGGCAACCCAGCGGGCATCCGGCAGATGCCCGCTCTGGTATTCCTGTTCGGTACGGACATCAAACAGATAAGTGGTACGGCCGCTTTCTGCCTGCCAGACTTCCAGTATTTCCGGTGTCACCCGGCCAACACCAGCCTGATCCGCAATATTCCTGGCCTGCTGCTGTGCCCATTGCTGTTGCTCCGGGCTGACACCCGAAAACTGCTGCTGTTGACCGTGCTCTAACGAAAAACCGGCCAGAGTCCAGCCGATAGTGCCATTACGCAATGCGGAAACCGGATTAGGAATACCGGCATTTACCAGTGACTGGGTGCCGATAATACTGCGGGTGCGACCGGCACAATTGACGATAATCCGGGTCTGCGGATCAGGTGCCAGCGCTCTGGCCCGCAGCACCAGCTCGGCACCGGGAACACTGATGCCACCGGGAATACTCATGGTCTGATACTCATCAAAACGGCGGGCATCCAGTACGACGACATCGGCCTTACTGTCCAGCAGGGCTTTTACCTCTTCAGCGGCCAGAGAGGGCGTATGCCGCTGCGACTCGACCAGTTCCCCGAACGCCTTACTCGGTACATTCACATCTTTAAACAGCTCGCCCCCTGCCTGCTGCCAGCCTTGCAGCAGCCCTTCCAGCAGTGCAACATTACTGTACCCCAGACTAAGCAGACGCCGGGCAGCCAGCTCTGCCAGCCCTTCGCCGTTATCGTAGACCGTAATGGCGGTATCACGGCGCGGAATACGGGCATAGACTTCAATTTCCAGCCTGGACAACGGAATATTAACGGCAAATAACGGGTGGGCTTCTGCAAAGGGCGCTTCTTCTCTTACATCAACCAGTGCCAGTTCCTGCCGGGCCAGCAGAGCCTGGCGGATATCATTAAAATGGCGGTGACCAATACGACTCATATGGCGGTACTCTCTTCTACGTTCTCTTTTATATTCTCTTTTGATAAATCCCAGATATTCGGTAAATAACGATTGGAATAACCCGAAATAAACAACTTTTCGCTGCCATCCGGCTGATAAACCGCCCGGTGCACCGCACCAATATTCGCACCATATACATGGATACTGATTGACACCTGATCCGCATATGCATTGCTGACCTGATGAATATCACCGATCTCCGGCGATACCGCCTCAACCTGCCCCGGCAGTAATCTGACCGGTGCGCCATCGGGCAGTAACCGCTGCTGGTCAACCCGGTAGTTTTGCGCCTCTTCGGCACCACGCAGCATACCAATCAGGCCCCAGATCCGGTGATCATGTACCGGTGTCGACTGCCCCGGCCCCCACACAAAGCTGACAATGGAAAAGCGCTGCTGCGAATCCGCATGTAACAGATATTGCTGATAATGCTGCGGATGGGGTACAGCAAACTCTTCCGGCAGCCAGTCGTCATGGCTAACCAGTGTTTTCAGCAGCTCTGCGCCGGATGCAAGAATGTCCTGCTCTGTTTTTGCACGGTCAATCAGCGCCGCCAACTGGCCGATAAAATGTCGTAACCGTTCTATGTTATTAAAATGTGTCATAGCTGATCTCTTTTATTACGCTATTTTTTTCAGCAATAGCGTTTATAATGATTCTGCATTTTAAATCCGGTAAATATTCAAACTTATGATAAAAACAGACGACCTTGACGCTTTTGTTGCCGTGATCCGTAACCAGTCGCTGAGCCAGGCAGCCGACACCCTGCAACTTACCCAGCCAGCGATTACCCGCCGGGTAAAGAACTTTGAAGAATCGCTGGGGGTTGAACTGCTCGATCGCAATACCAAACCGCTGAAGCCCACACCAATGGGCACCCGCGTGTTTGAACAGTGTAAAGTGATCCTGCGGGAAATTGATGCGCTGGAAGAACTGGTCCTGAATAATACCCCGCCAAAAGGCTTGCTGCGCATCGGTGTGCCACAGACCATCGGCGATGTGGTACTGCTTGATGCCCTGCAACAACTCAAGCAACATTACCCGGAATTGCGGGCACAGGTTGCCAACGGCTGGGGCAGCAGTCTGATCAGCAAAATTGAAAACGGTGAACTGGATGCCGCCTGTGCTCTTTTTCCTTCCGGCAAGCTGTTTCCGGAAGGCATTACCGGCCAGTCGCTGGCGCAGATGAAGCTGGTGGTGGTTGCACCTAAAGGCTGGCTGAAACGCAAAACCTGCAAACTGGCCGACTGCCAGACATTTGGCTGGGTACTGAATCCGGATGGCTGCGGCTTCCGGGCTGGTTTGCAGCGGGCGCTGTCGGAACAGGGACTGTCGTTGCAGCTGAATCTGGAAACCTTTGGTACTGAGCTGCAACTGGGTCTGGTGGCTAATGGTACTGGTCTTGGGCTGGTGCCGGAACCTTTGCTGCAAAACAGCCAGCATATGCAGGCGCTGGATGTGATCAACGTAACCGACTTCAGGCCACTGATGGATCTGTGGCTGATCCAGCCCCGTTTTATTGGTAACCTGCAAACGCCGGTGACCCTGTTCGGCAATGTTGTAGCCAGCAGGTTGGCCCGGAACAAAGCGGCCTGATCCGCTTTGTTCTGCCCTGCAATACTGCCCGTTCACCGTCTGTTACCGCTTGCTTAACCAACCCGGATCTTGCGGGCAGCTTCATACTCGGCCACCAGTGCCCGGATCCGTGGCAGTAATTCCTGTCCATACTCCACCGCATCACGCAGTTGCTCAAAACCACGGAACAGGAAAGTGGTAACCCCTGCTTTATAATATTCCAGTGCCGCTTCAGCTACCTGTTCCGGCGTACCGACCAGTGAGGTTGAATTACCTGCCGCACCGGTCAGGGCAGCAATCCCCGTCCACAGCCGTTTATCATGTACTTTTTTCTGCTGCGCCAGTTGCACCAGCCGCTCAGAACCGGCGTTGCTGGTATGCCCGCTGTTATCACGCCGCTTGTCTTTAAAACGCTGAAACACCTCCGTCGCACTGGCCAGAATACGATCCGCTTTTGCCCAGGCTTCTTCCTCTGTCGCGCCCAGTATCGGCCGTAATGACAGGCTAAACCGGATATGATTTTCACGGCCATAGGCAGCAGCGGCTTTACGTACCGCAGCAATACGCTCGCGGATCTGCTCTACCGGTTCGCCCCACATCATATAAACATCAGCATGCCGGGCGGCCACTTCCACCGCCGCCTCTGATGCCCCGGAGAAATACACCGGAATATGCGGCTTCTGCAGCGGTTTAATCAGTGTCAGGTTATCCTCTACCCGGTAATACTTGCCCTGATAATCAAACGGGGTGGTGCTGGTCCACACCTGTTTTACAATATCCAGGTATTCACCGGTACGCTGGTAACGCTCATCCTTGCTCAGGAAATCACCATCGCGCTGCAGATCACCACTGTCACCACCGGTAATCACATTAACCGCAGCCCGGCCCCGGCTCAGCTGATCCAGCGTTGCCAGTTGTCTGGCAAAGAAAGTCGGCGCCTGAAAACCCGGCCGGTGTGCCACCAGCAACCCCAGCTTATCCGTTAACGCCGCGGCATAAGTGGCCAGAATCAGCGAATCGGCGGACGCAGTATTAACCGCCAGTAACGCTTTATCAAAACCACCATAATCCTGAGCCTGGGCAAAGGCTTTAACAAATTCAATATCAACATCCTGGCTTTGTGGTGGCCGGGACTCGCTGCCCTCCTGGGCGCCAATTAAACCGATAAATTCCAGACTCATATTTATGCTCCGCTATCTTAATAATTAAACCGTTGATTGGTAATTATTCAGCCAAAGCCTGCTCTTACTTTGTGGCTGAATAACTGCTGCTAACAGCATAGATAACCAACATATACATGCAAAATAATTATATTGACTATATTATATTATTTAATAACAACATAAAATAGCGCTACCACTGACTCTCTGCCTGTGCTGATACGAGCCGCCATAAATATCGTCCAGTGCCGGTTTATCGGCAATAAACAGCATATCCGGCTTCGCCTGCTGTACCAGTTGTTGATTCAGTGATTCGCTCATGGTTATAAACTCATTCGGGATTAAAACGGGTATCAAAGCTGTTGCGCACATCCAGTTTGCGTCGCAATAATTTATGCCGGTAATAGACATCTGCGATTTGCTGCAACTCGGCAATAACCTTGTCATCAATCGGCACCTGCACCACCGTAGTGTTACGCTCCAGCGCCAGATGCAGTTCATACGGTAAACCGGTTACTTTGCTGATAGCCGCAGAGAAAGCTTCCGGGTTATCCAGCGCCCACTGGCGGGCCTTATCTGCTCTTTCCACAAAGTCCTGAAGCTGGGCTGCTTTGTTATCAATAGCTTTTTCTGTGGCGGCAATAAAACCGGCAGACAGATAATAATCATCCGAAGACGCCAGGATCCGGGCGTGCTCATCGGCAATAGCGATAGCAATGTAAGGACCCCAGACCACCCAGGCATCAGCCCGCCCGCTGTCCAGTAATGGCCGGGCATCGCCCGGCAGCAGGAATATCAGCTCGACATCGTTGGGAGTTAAACCGGCCTGTTCCAGTGCTACCAGCGTCAGATAATGGCCGATAGAGCCGCGGGTGGTGACCAGTTTTTTGCCTTTAAGATCGGCTACGGTCTGGATTGGGGAGTTTTTTCCAACCAGAATAGCGTTGCCATAGATGCCGGTAGTCTGTGAAGCAATGATGGCTTTTATGCCCCGGCCGGCAGCGGCAGCAAATACAAAGGGCGCATCGCCAATCAGGCCGACGTCCAGCGCCCCGGCATTTAAGGCCTCACCCAGCGGCGCAGCCGCCGGAAACTCAAAAAACGCTATCGGGTAGGGAATTCCCTGCAATGCGCCAGAGGCTGTCAGAATGGTTTTAAGCTGCTGCTTCTGATCACCGATCCTTAATGGCTGACTGGCCGATAGTGGCAGAGTGATAAACAGTACTGCCAGCAGCGCTGACCGGATAAATGTTGTCATTATCTGTTACTCCTGACTGGCGGCCGCAAGCAGCGGGGAAACTTCGGTGTGACGAACACGATGCGGAATATCATCTCCGGCAATTAATACCCGCTCCATTACCCTGGGGAAATTACCGTAGTTGTAGACCGGATAATGCAATGTGGCGCGGTTGTCCCAGAACGCCACTGCGTTTCTGCTCCATTTAAATCGCACATGGTATTCAGGATTTGAAAACGCTTTCAGCAGCTGGTTAATCAGGTCTTTGCTGTCTTCCGGAGACCAGCCCAGAATATAAGGTGCCAGCGAGAAGTTGATAAACAGGCCGTCCTGCCCTGTTTCAGGATGAGTACGGACCAGCGGATGGGAAACCACAGGATAAGGATAATTCACCTTGTCCAGTTCACTTTTAAAGTTATGTACCACATAAAGTGAATCTATTTTCTGTTTCAGCTCATCAGAAAGTCCCTGATAAACCAGAGCGCTGTCAGCCCACACCGTATCACCGCCGGTTTCTGGTAATGCCACGGCCCGCAGCACCGCTCCCCAGGTTGGTTGCAGCATCCAGCTGGTGTCGGTATGCCAGCGGCCTTTACGGGCATCACCATAAGCTTTTGCTGCGTCTTCGGTACGGATCAGATGCGCTGCCGGCAGTTGCTCATTATCTTTTACTGTGGTCGGATGCACATATGGCTCTCCGAACTGTCTGGCAAATGCAATTTGCTGGGTACTGCTGATATTCTGCTCCCGGAAAAACAGCACTTTATATTGCAGTAACAGCTGTCGGATCTGCTGCCGGCGCTCGTCGGATAACGGCTGGCTCAGATCCACCCCATAGATTTCAGCGCCAATTGTCGGTTCCAGTGCAATCACTTCCAGAGGTTGCGTGGCAACAGCAGTATTAGTTGTACTCATTTTGTTACCTCATCAGTCAGGTTGACATGCTTTGTTCATAACAAAGCGGGTTAATATTCTGCAGGGGCCACACCGCCGCCCCTGCCAGTTAGCGCCTTACCACTGGTAAGAAAACCGCGCATAGTAAAAGGCCCCGTTCAGGCCAAAAGGCCCGAACGCACCATAGTTATCAGGGTTATCAATCTGGGTCGGGTTGGCAGGGCCAAGTCCGGTTTGTACCGGCAGTACCTGCTGTCTGTCCGGACGGGTGCCAAACAGGTTGCTGGCACCGACCGAGAATGTCAGGTTGTCAGTAAACTGCCAGGCAATATCCAGATCGGTAACCCATTTCTCACCGAAAAACAGATCATTGGCGGGTGTGGCACCGGCTTCGGTATATTTACCGTAACGGGTCAGTTTCAGATTGGTGGTAACATCACCCAGTCGCCAGTAACTGCCCAGCCCCAGTTTGTCTTTAGGGGTCGCAACTGTCAGATCAGACTGCGCCTGGTGACCGAAAATGACGTAGCTGTCTCCCAGCAGATCGGCAACAGTGTCATTTTGTTTGATGCGTTTAATTTCGGTTTTGTTATAGCTGTATAACACCGACCAGCGAACATAGCCGTATTGCTGCAGGTCGTGGCCAAACTCGCCGACCAGATCGACACCTTTGGTTTTAGTGTCCACCGCATTCAGGTTATATTGCGCCGAGGCAAGATCGTAAATGCCCAGATTGGCCAGCGTATCCTGAATAGTCGTTGAACCTCCGCTATCGCGGATAATTTCACTTTTTACAATCCGGTCGTCGATATCGATCTGATAGACATCCAGTGTCACCCTGGCATTGCGGAACGGCTCATAGGTAATACCAAAGCTGAAGTTTTCTGATTCTTCCGGTTTCAGTTCCTGCGCCCCCAGTGCCTGGGCAGCAGTGGTGCCAGGTGGCAGATAACGCGCCAGCGCCAGCACTCCGGTACCGTCAGACTGCAGGATCAGGGTGTTCTGGGTGACGGAGAAAATCTGCTGCGCCAGTGACGGTGCCCTGAAGCCGGTATTATAGGTTCCCCTTACGGCCAGCCCCGGTATCAGCTCGTAACGGGCCGATACCTTACCACTGGAAGTATCGCCTGAGCTGTCGCTGTAGCTTTCAAAGCGAAAGGCGGCACTGGCGTAAAATTTTTCGGTAATATCGCCGCCGACATCCAGATAAACACCGTAGATATCACGGTCCAGTTCACCGGCATCGACATCGGAAGTACCGGTAAACGACTGTAACCCGGCCCCCGGGCGCTGACCGGCTCTGGGATGGCCTGCCGGATACTCCCAGCCACCGTCAATATAGGAGTCCGGTTCCCCGGCGATCTGCTGATATTCTTCCCAGCGGTATTCAGCGCCGACAGACACCAGTAAAGGTGAATGCCAGCCGATATCAAAAGGTCTGGTAAAGTTAAGGTTGGTGGTCCACTGATCAAAAATCTGCTTGCCCAGATAATAACGGTCTTTGGCGGCATCCGGCCCCAAGGAGGCATTCAGGGTATTCTGTGCTCCCAGCCAGACATCGTCCCGGCCGTAGCTGCTGCTGAAATCATAACCCCAGCCCGCCACGTCACCTTTAATACCGGCAGTTGCCTGAAAATCCGTTTCTTCAATCAGCCGCTGTGCGACAAAACCGTCAGGGAATACCTCAGGAATAGACGACACACTGGTTGCCCGGAAATTACCGCGGGAATCTTTGATTTCACGATCACTGTAGGTAGCAAAAGAATACAGCGTATGGTGGTTGTTCAGTGGCAGTTCGGCGTTATACGAGACATTATACACTTTGTCCCGGTTAGAGCGGCCGTAGCCTTTGGCGATTAACCGCTCTGCGGTGGCTTCACGCGGATCGGGTTCGGCGCCTGCAGTGCCAAACGGCACCGGCTCACCATTCAGTAACGGGTAATATAACCAGCCTTCAGCATTACCGGCAGCATAAGAAGGGCCCTGTAAACGGACATCCAGCGCAACATTCAGGAAACCATCGTTATTACCCAGCGCCGTTCCGAAGTTAGCCGATGTCTGAAACAGATCACCCGGTTTATCTTCCTGCCGGCCACCGGTCACGGTAACACTGCCTCCATGATCCTGATTTTTCAGGATAATATTAAGTACCCCGGCAATGGCATCAGAACCATATTGTGCCGAAGCACCATCACGCAGTAATTCTATGCGTTCAATCGCTGCAACCGGGATCAAATCCAGATCGACCGGCACACTGCCACTGGCGATCCTGGCAAAGTTGTTATAGACCGCCGTATTATGGCGACGCTTGCCATTAACCAGTACCAGCAGGTGATCACCGCTTAATCCCCGGATAGACACCGGTCTGACACTGGCTGATGTACCGCCTCCGGCCTGCGAAGGTGCAGAAAAGGACGGTACAATATTACCCAGCACTTCCCGCAGGCTGGCTTTGCCTGCCTGGCGGATCTGATCGCCACTGATAATATCAATGGGTGACGGGCTGTTAGCCACCGTCAGGGTCGAGCCTCTGGTACCGGTAGAAATCACCACAATTTTTTCAAGATCGTCCGGGGCGGCCTCGGCAATTTCCTCAGCCAGTACGGTGGCAGACAGTGACACGCCAAGAGCTGCGGTGATCGCCTGTGCCAGTGTTAATTTACGGCTTACTTTTACTTGTCTTATCTTCTTTGTGTTCATGATCTCTTCCAGACGTACAAAACTGCACGCAGCTACGATATTAAAAGGACATTCAGCGTGACTGCCCCGCACGGAGTCATACCGCTTCCGGCTACGCTGATGCTGCTTTCCTGAAGACCTGCCTGTTATTTTTATAATATTGCTGCTGTTCATCCCTGTTTTCGTGATACTGATTGCCGGTGGGTTCTTCAACGCCCAGCTCATGCAGCAGTTCACGTCTTATTTCCTGAAATGTGTTACTGGCAGCCGTTCTTGGCCGCGGTAAACCGATAGTGATTTCTTTGCTGATCCGGCCGTCTGCCAGCACCAGTACCCGGTCAGCCAGCAGTACCGCTTCGTCCACATCATGGGTAACAATTAATACCGCCGGACCATGGGTTTGCCATAACGTCTGTATCAGCTGATGGGCTTTAATCCGGGTCAGCGCATCCAGCGCGGCGAAAGGTTCGTCCAGCAGCAGTAATTCAGGCTCCCTGACCAGGCTGCGGGCCAGTGCCACCCGCTGCGCCTCGCCGCCCGATAACGTTGACGGATAGGCATCAATCCGGTGACTGAGCCCGACTTCTGCCAAAGCCGCCAATGCTTTTTGCTTAACCTGTTTTTTGTCACCCCTGACACCCAGTACCACATTGCGCCACGCTGTTTTCCAGGGCATCAGCCGCGGTTCCTGAAATACCGTTGAACGCTTTTCAGGTACAACCACTTCGCCACCATCAATCTGGTCCAGCCCGCCAAGTACCCGCAGTAATGTGGTTTTACCGGAACCGCTACGCCCCAGTAGTGCAATAAATTCTCCCTGCCGGATTGCCAGATCAACGCCATTAAGCACCTTCTGCTGACCAAACTGACGGGTCACATTCCTGACATTGACTGCTGCAACGTTGTGTTTTGTCATCGTTGTTAACCTGCTTATAGTGTTAATTTTTAATAAAAGACGGGCGCCACTTCAGGGCAAAATGTTCCATGCTGCGCACCAGTGCATCGATCACCAGCCCCAGCAGGCTGTATATCAGCAGACAGATAACAATGATGTCGGTACGCATAAAGTCGCGGGCATCGCTGGCAAGAAAACCAATCCCTTCTGTGGCATTAATGGTTTCAACCACCACCAGTGCCAGCCAGGAAATTCCCAGTGAATATCTGAGCCCGACAAAAAAAGACGGTAAGGAACCCGGAATAATGACATGGCGGATCAGTTCAAGCCGGTTAAGCCCCAAAGTCCGGGCGGCTTCAACCAGCCGGGCATCTATTCCCCTGATCCCGGAAAACAGCATCAGATAAATAGGAAAGGTCGTCCCCAGCACAATTAACGCTACCTTGGTAAACTCTCCTACGCCAAACCACAGAATAAACAGCGGCACAATGGCCAGTGACGGAATGGTTCTGAGCATTTGCATCGGGGAATCGACAATGATTTCACCTATTTTTGACAGCCCGGAGATCAATGCCATCACCACCCCTATCACCATACCTATCCCCAGCCCCAGCAATGCCCGTTTCAGCGAAACCAGCAGGTGCTGACCCAGTTCACCGGAAGCAATCAGTTCCCATAAGGTGTCGGCTATCGCACTGGGTGCCGCAATAATCCGTTCCGGCAGTAAACCGGTACGGGATGAGATTTCCCATAACAACAGCAGTACCAGCGGACTGATCAACCGGGCCAGCAACCCGGTCCAGTTCAGCGTTACCAGCCACTGTGCAGTTGTAACCAGTGCTGCCAGTGCAACTTTTCCTGAACGGCTTACATTGCCTTTCGGTATCAGAAATGCTGTTCTGGCATTGGATATTTCAGAAGTATTACGGGTCATTTTTTCAGCCTGCCTCAACGTTTTCCCTGAATTCACTTTATTCAGCAGTTGCAGGTTGCGGAAATGATTTTTAGATATAAGTTATAAAACTTACTGATTTTATATCTTTTAAAAATGCAAATATTGCATAATCAAACATAACAGAACCGCCAATGTACCTTACAACAG
>JARXRR010000165.1:0-570 GCA_033792355.1 Chromatiaceae bacterium AAb-1 | reverse complement strand
ACATTTATAGATGTTATGATTCCTGGGAAAGGTTATATACGAGCTGAAGATATTAGTAAGGCAGTTATGGTGTTACAAGAGAAAGGGGGGTGGACTCTATTGGAACAGCTTCAGAAGCTTGTTAATGTGTCCCACTCATAGTGTTACATATCATTGTCCCGTTCATATCGTTCACACGCTTGGGTTGTATAAAAACAACCCGTTTCTGCTTGAAGCTTAATCAGTTTTCGGTTGTTAGCGATAAATAATCTGGCAACTTAGCTGGCTCTTTTGCTGCTTTTGTTCTTTTAAAATCTGAATTCTTGTTTTTCAGGCAGAAATTAGCAGCATTTTGTTTTTACTAAGCGCTATACCTGTCACGTCCTGAGAAACCACATCCCTGATGATGGTCAGCCCGGCCCGGACGTCCTCTGTCCGGGCGTTCAGCCCTAAGAAAGCTGCGCGCCCTCGCTTTCTTCGAGACGGGCTTCACCCAGCAGTGGCCGCCACCAGAGTACGGAAACCGTCATCAGCAGCATCACCGGTGGTGAAGTCGATGTCAACGTTACCGGCCATACCGACCTGATAGGC
>JARXRR010000108.1:0-5398 GCA_033792355.1 Chromatiaceae bacterium AAb-1 | reverse complement strand
GATATATACAATTATGATCCTGGTTCTGCAATTCCTAGTATGCCAGTTAAAGACGAAAAGATTTTATTAAAAGTCGACTGGAATATTAATGATCTACACCGTTTGAACTTTATGTATAACTATAACGACGGTTATGCCATAGCACAGTCTGACGCAGGTTCTGATCGTCTGTCATTATCGAATCACTTTTATGAGCGTGGGGCTGAACTAAACGCTTATGTAACATCTTTATATTCTGACTGGACACCAGACTTTTCTACAGAAGTGCGGGTTGGTTACTCAGAGTTGCGTAATCGTCAAATATCAATAGACGCTGCCAGCGGTTTTGGTGAAGTCCAGATCCTTGGTGTTAATGGTACTACCATTTACCTTGGCCCTGATGATTCACGCCAATCTAACATTTTAAATTACGACAATCTGTCCTTTAAACTGGCCGGTACTTATTATCTGGACGACCATGAACTGTACTTCGGATATGAATATGAAAACTTAGATGTTTTCAACCTGTTCGTACAAAATACCGTAGGCCAATATCGTTTCTCTGATATTGAAGCGTTCAGAAATGGTTTAGCCAGAGTTTATTATGGTAATGCAGCATCACATAACCCAAACGATGCCGCTGGTGAGTTTAAGTATAATATTCATACTGTATATGCTCAGGATAAATATCGTTTACCAAATGCTGATGTAACAATTACTGCTGGCTTACGTTATGACTGGTATACCAGTGATGATGTACCTACTTATAATGCTAACTTTGAAGAGCGTTATGGTTTCTCTAACCAGCAAAACCTTGATGGGAAGAGTTTATTACAACCTCGTTTAGGCATTAACTGGGTAGCAACTGATCAACTGGAAGTTCGCGGTGGCGCTGGTTTATATTCCGGCGGTAATCCAAATGTCTGGATATCGAATAGCTATTCAAATGACGGTATCCGTAATATTCAAATTAACCAGTCTAACTTACAGTTATTAGGGCCTGATGCAGTTGAGCTGATAGGGCAAGGGCGTCCAGGGTACGATATACCTAAATCATTGTATGATGCAGTTGGTTCAGGAACAGCTGACTCTACCACTAACGTAACAGATCCAGATTTCAAAATTCCGTCTGAGTGGAAATATGCGTTAGGTGCTACTTACAACTTTGACAGCGGTTATGTTGTGTCAGCAGATTTATTGCACAGTAGAAAGAAAAATTCTGCAATTATCCAGGATTTATCACTAGACCAGACTGCTACAGCACCAGATGGTCGTCCAGTTTATAACTCCAGACGTGGTCAAAGTAATGATTTCTTGTTAACGAACCGCAAAGGTAATGATGCTCGTTCTACAGTTTTTTCATTATCAGGTACTAAGTCTTTTGATAATGGGATTGATGTTGCCTTAGCGTACGCTTATACGGATGCTAAAGATGTACACCCAATGAACAGTTCGGTGGCATTTTCTAACTATCATTTTGTATCTGCTTCAGATACGGAAAATCTGGCATTAGCAACATCTGATTATGAAATTCCACATCGTTTTACCCTGAATTTAACTTATGTACGTGAGTTTTTTGCCGGCTATGAAACTCGTTTCAGTTTATTCGGTCAGGCAGTTAAGAGTAACTCGTATGGTTATACCTTTGACCGTTCAAGTTCAGGTTTAGGTTTTAACGATGCAAGCCGTCAGCTGTTATATGTGCCAACATTAAATGACAACAAAGTGGTATTTGCATCTGCGGATCACGAGACTAACTTTAATACTTGGATAGCTGAGCAAGGGCTGGAGGGATATCGCGGAAGTATTATGCCGAGGAATGCTATCGGCGGTAGCTGGTGGAACAAGTTTGATATTCGTGTTGAACAGCAGTTCCCAGGCTTTAGTGCAGAGCATAAAGGCAGTGTTTACTTCGTAATAGAAAACGTAGGCAACTTGCTAAATGATGACTGGGGTATTGTAAGAGAAGGCAGTTCACAGACGTCTGCTGTTACTACCAGTATTAATGCTGATGGTCAGTATGTATATACATTCAATCAACCAACAGCAGAGAACCGTCGTATTGAACCTTCTCTGTGGGAAGTGCGCGTAGGTTTAAGCTATAAGTTCTGATCTGTCTAATAAACAGTACGGTAAAAATGCCAGTCATCCGACTGGCATTTTTTTATTCCTAAAGCCTGCATTATTAGCGATAATTAGCAGCTAAATTCTGCATAAGTGAAATACTCGTGGGAAAAATTACAATCATTGCTATTGCTGGAGCCTCTGCGTCAGGAAAAAGCCTTTTTGCATCAACCGTTTATCAGGAGTTAGTGGCAGAGCTGGGTGGTGAGCGTATTGCAATACTCTCTGAAGATGCTTATTACCGTGATCAAAGTCATCTGTCTTTTGAGCAGCGAACGCTTACCAATTATGACCATCCGGCAGCATTTGAACACGAATTGCTGGCCCGTCATCTGCAAATGTTAAGAGACGGCAAAACTGTCAGAATGCCGCAATATAGTTATAAAGAACATACCCGTCTGAATACGGCTATTACCGTGCAACCCGCTAAGGTCATTCTGGTTGAGGGTATCCTGTTACTTACAGATGAGTTATTACGACAACAATTTGATATCACCGTGTTTATGGATACGCCACTGGATATCTGTCTGCTGCGTCGTATTAAACGTGATCTGGAAGAGCGGGGCCGTAGTTTAGGTTCTGTTGCTGAGCAGTATGAGAATTCTGTTCGTCCTGCATTTTTCGAGTTTATCGAGCCATCCAAGCAATATGCTGATCTGGTTGTTACCCGTGGCGGTAAGAATCAAATAGCTATTGATATAATAAAAGCAAAAATCAGACAACTTCTGTCTGAATAAAAAGGAACTTCCATTATGATGGGTTTGGTTGGCATTATTGTCATACTAGTTATTGCATATCTGGCATCGGCCAACCGTAGCCGTATTAACTGGCGTACGGTTGGCGGAGCTTTTGCTTTGCAGCTTTCAGTGGCTGCTTTTGTGTTATATATCCCATTCGGTCAGGATGTACTGGCTTCTATTTCTGCTTTTGTACTGACGGTTATTTCCTATGCCGATGCCGGTATTGCTTTTCTGTTCGGACCGGTAGCGGATAAAAGCAAATATTTTATTTTTGCGGTGCATGTATTAACCGTAATTGTCTTTTTCTCTTCTCTTATAGCGGTGCTGTACCATATCGGTATTATGCGGCTAATCATTAAGGTAATTGGTGGCGGACTGCAAAAGCTGCTGGGTACCAGTAAACCTGAATCTATGTGCGCTGCGGCTAATTTGTTTGTGGGCCAGACAGAATCGCCGTTAGTGATTCGTCCTTTTATTCCGACTATGACCCGTTCTGAACTGTTTGCCGTAATGGTGTGTGGCCTGGCGACAATTGCCGGTTCTGTTATGGCGGGTTATGTAGGACTGGGTATTGAACTGAAGTATCTGATTGCCGCCTGTTTTATGGGAGCGCCCGGAGCATTGCTGATGGCTAAGATTATTCAGCCGGAAACCGGACAACCTGTTAACGAGCTTGCTGAAGTCGTAAAAGAAACAGATTCGCATACTAATGTTATTGATGCCGCTGCAGCAGGTGCTGCCAGTGGCATGCAACTGGCCATCAATGTCGGGGCTATGCTGTTAGCCTTTGTCGGCTTAATTGCATTAGTCAACGGCATGATTGGTTGGGTTGGTCTTCAGCTTGGGTATGAAGGTTTAACGTTACAGATTATTTTTGGTTATATTTTCCAGCCAGTGGCATTTTTAATTGGTGTGACCTGGGATGAAGCCCGCCTGGCAGGCAGTTTTATCGGACAAAAGCTGGTTATTAATGAATTTGTTGCCTACCTCGATTTTGTATCAGTCCGGGATACACTGAGCGAGCAATCACAAGTTATTATTACAATCGCTTTGTGTGGTTTTGCAAATTTTTCCTCTATTGCTATTTTACTGGGAGGGCTGGGCGGAATGGCACCAAACCGGCGTTCCGATATTGCAGAGCTTGGTTTAAAAGCATTATTAGCAGCAACACTGGCAAACCTGATGAGTGCAGCTATTGCCGGTGTGTTTTTCTCATTAGCGTAAAGAGTAATTTCTGATGACAAATTTATATGTTCCAACCCTGGATATCACCTGCTTTGAAACTGACAAAGCTGCCTTTGTGCAGGAAATTGGGGCTGCTTATACTGAATTTGGTTTCTGCGGTATCTCAAATCACGGGATACCGGATCAGGTTATTGCTGATGCCTACACAGTATTAAAAGCTTTTTTTGCATTACCGGCAGATGTAAAAAAGAAATACTTTCTTGATGGTAAAGGTGGTGCCAGAGGTTATACCGGAATTGGTGTTGAAAAAGCAAAAGACAGCAATCATCCTGATCTGAAGGAATTCTGGCATGTCGGGCGCGAATTTGATGGCCAGGCACCTCATCCCAGTTTGTACCCTAATGTGTGGCCAACAGAAGTTGCAGGTTTTAAAGAAGCAACCTATACACTGTATACAGAACTGGAAAAGCTGGGCAATCGTGTACTGGAAGCTCTGGCATTGTTTTTAGGGCAGGAGCAAAGTTTCTTTGCTGATAAAGTGAATTACGGTAATTCCATTCTCCGTCCTATTCATTATCCACCAATAGCCGATACCAATACCCAATCGATACGTGCCGGTCAGCATGAGGATATTAATCTGATCACTCTTCTCGTAGGTTCGAATGAGGCCGGGTTGGAAATATTACGCCGGGATGGTTCCTGGCTTCCTGTAACCACAATTGAAGGTACTATAGTGGTCAATATTGGCGATATGCTGCAACGCCTGACCAATCATGTATTACCTTCTACAACTCATCGGGTAGTTAACCCGGCGGGTGCCGCAGCAAAAGAACCGCGTTATTCAATACCGTTTTTTATGCATCCGAATCCGGATTTTACTATTGAGACACTTAGTTCCTGTATTTCTGACGTTCGTCCTAATCGCTATCCTGAGCCAATAAGCTCTAATGATTACTTATTGCAGCGTCTGGAAGAGATTGGTTTGATTAAAAAGGCTAAATACTAAGCGAGTTGCTTGCTATTTAGTCGAACAGTAAAAATTGTGCATTTTGCTGTTGACGGTTTTTTTTAAATCGCTATACTGCACGCCATGTTCAGCGCTAGTCGCGAAACATACGCAGATGTGGTGGAATTGGTAGACACGCTAGCTTCAGGTGTTAGTGCTTCACGGCGTGAGAGTTCGAGTCTCTCCATCTGCACCAAACCTACTGTTAAGTAGGTTTTTTTATCGGTTAAGGCTTTTGAATTAATTGAAAAAGACTTGACAATAAAACTGGGAAGCGTAGAATTCGCGTCCCGCCCTGAGAAGGGCACGCTCTTTAACAATGTGCAATCAATTATCTGTGTGGGCACTTGTACGGTTGATATAA
>JARXRR010000021.1:0-50059 GCA_033792355.1 Chromatiaceae bacterium AAb-1 | reverse complement strand
CAACTGCTTTTTATCACTACCTGACTGGCCTGAACCTCAACTCACCGGGACAGCTCGCCGCCCCGTGGCATGGCGCGCATTATAGGCATTCAGCACAATCACGCAACCCCTCCAACCCCTTATTTTGGCTTTTTTATGCCGTTTGCTCAAAGTTGCAGCGAAAGGCGCTTTTTTACAGCAATTATTGCATAATTACTCAACATCAAGATTTGGGATACAGGAAATAATCATGGCAATTCGCTCTTACAAAGGAATTTACCCGGAACTGGCAGCGGGTGTTTATGTTGATGAGTCGTCAGTACTGGCCGGTGATATTAAACTGGCCGAAGATGTCAGCATCTGGCCTCTGGTCGCTGCCCGCGGTGATGTGAACTATATCCGTATCGGAGCCCGCAGTAATGTGCAGGACGGATCGGTACTGCATTTATCCCGCCCCACAACCAAAAAACCAGAAGGTTCTCCACTGATTATTGGTGAGGATGTGACTGTCGGCCATAAAGTGATGCTGCATGGTTGTACTTTGGGTAACCGTATTCTGGTAGGAATGGGCGCTATTGTTATGGATGATGTAATAGTGGAAGATGATGTGATTATCGGGGCAGGCAGCCTGGTTCCACCCGGTAAGCGCCTGCAGTCTGGTTATCTCTATGTCGGTAGCCCGGTAAAGCAGGCCAGGGCCCTGACTGAAGAGGAAAGAGCCTTTCTGAAAATCTCCGCAGATAATTATGTCCGGCTGAAAGAGGAATATCTGGCTGAAACGGCAAACTAGAACCAGAGTTCGCCATTCTCGTTAACGGCATCGTCTTCCAGTGCCTGCTCTGTTTTATCTTCCCAGCAGAGGGAGTCCTGTTTAATTTGATGCAGCCAGTCATCCGGCTGCATCCCTGCCGGTAACCTGATATAGCAATTGATTCGAAGTCCGCAGCTCAGGCAACTGAATGCCACAGCCTGCCTGGTCGTGTCAAAATGGAAGTCTTCATTGAAAATCAGCTGCTGGTTCATTGCTGCAACAACTCTCTGAGTTTAACCATCACCGGTTCTGTTACCGGTTTGCGGCCCCGCCAGATATTGAAGCTTTCTGCTGCCTGAGCTACCAGCATCCCCAGCCCATCAGCAATCTGTGATACGCCATGTTGCTGGCACCAGATAAGAAAAGCCGTAGGGTCTTTAGCATATAGCATGTCATAGGCAAGCTCACATTGGCTCAGGGCATGCGAATCAAACTCTGGCCGCTCGCCACTGAGGCCAGACGATGTTGCATTAATCACTATCTTATAAGGTAAAGCCGGAATATCTGCTAAACCACACCCCTTTATCGTGCTCTCTTTAAACTGTTGCTGAAATGCCTGTGCCAATGCAATTGCCTTTCCGGCAGTGCGGTTTGCAATGACAATATGGCTGACACCGCTTTCCAGTAATGGTTGTATAACGCCGCGTACAGCGCCACCGGCACCAAGCAGCAATACACAGTTATTGTGTAAAGGTGCTTTCAGACGCTGCAAATCAGCAACTAACCCCAGGCCATCAGTATTATCACCACAGAGTATTCCCTGCTCATCAAGATAAAGTGTATTAACGGCACCTGCTATGCGGGCTCTGGCAGAAAGTTTGTCTGCCAGCTTAAACGCATCTTCTTTAAACGGCACCGTAACATTGCCACCCTTTCCACCGTCCTTAACAAAACGCTGCCAGCTGTCGGCAAAGTGCCCTGCAGGTGCTAGAATGGCTTCATAGCTGATGGCTTCATTCAGCTGTGCTGCAAATTGCTGATGAATAAATGGCGATTTAGAGTGCCCTATCGGGTTTCCGAATACTGCGTAGCGATCCACGATATGTCCATAAAGAAGTTGGTTAAGATGATTTTTAACAAAAGCGCTGTAAATAGCAACCCACATCCAACCCCGGAACAAACACCTTACGAAATAATGGGCGGTGAGGAAGCAGTGCGGCGTCTGGCTAACCGCTTTTACGATATCATGGAAAGCGCCCCGGAAGCAGCAGAGCTTTATGCCATTCACCCATTACCTCTGGACACTATCCGCCAGAAATTCTTTGAATTTTTATCCGGCTGGCTGGGTGGCCCGGCACTGTTTGAGCAGAAATACGGTCATCCACGGCTCAGAGCCCGCCATATGCCATTTACGGTAGATCAGAAACTACGTGACCAGTGGATGTTCTGTTTTAATACTGCATTAGACGACGTAGTGGAACACCGTCTGTTACGGGAAGGTATTCGCCAGTCGATTGCCCAACTGGCGACTCATATGATTAATCAGTAAGTTTCAGCCATTCGCGGGGCTTCAGGTAAATCTGATATAACTCTGCTTCCGGGCTGTCTGGTTCCGGCGAATAGTTATACTGCCAGCGCGCAAGTGGTGGCATAGACATCAGAATTGACTCAGCCCGCCCACCACTTTGTAAGCCGAATAAAGTACCGCGGTCATATACCAGATTAAACTCAACATAACGACCCCGCCGGTAAAGCTGGAAATCGCGCTCACGCTGGCCGTAAGGTGTATCTTTACGTTTAGCCACCAGCGGCAGATAAGCTTTAAGGAAGTTGTCTCCCACCGCCCGGGTAAACGCAAAACTTTCATCAAATCCCAGTTCGTTCAGATCATCAAAGAATAATCCACCGACTCCCCGTGTTTCATTACGGTGTTTCAGGAAGAAGTATTCGTCGCACCATTTTTTATATTTAGCGTACAGGCCGCCACCAAAATTATCACAGGTTTCCTTGGCGACTTTATGCCAGTGGATGACATCTTCCTCAAAAGGATAAAATGGTGTCAGATCAAAACCGCCGCCAAACCACCATACCGGTGTTTCACCTTCTTTTTCGGCAATAAAGAAACGCACGTTGGCATGGGTAGTTGGCAGATAAGGGTTTTTCGGGTGGATAACCAGCGATACACCACAGGCATGAAAACTGCGTCCGGCCAGTTCAGGGCGATGTGCGGTTGCAGATGCCGGCATTTCTGCACCACGGACGTGAGAATAATTTACTCCCGCCTGTTCAAATACATTGCCATTAGCCAGTATTCTGCTTTTACCGCCACCACCTTCTGCACGCCGCCAGATATCTTCAACAAAGGTAGCCCCCCCATCCATGCGTTCAAGGTCTGTACATATTTTATTTTGTAGTCGTTGTAAAAAACGCTGAATTTCCGCCAGATGATCCTGAGGTTCAAAAGGTTCGGTCATGGTTTAACTCCTGAGTACTTCGCCACTAACAGCATCCCGGATTTGACTGGGCTTTGTTGCCCCACCCAGAGCACCCGGCACTATCATTGCCAGTTGACTGCCCCACTGGGCAGCCAGTGCTTGTGCTTCTGTAAAAGCGGGTTCCCCGGCCAGATTGGCACTGGTTGAAACCAACGGCTTTCCAAAAGCCAGACACAATTGCTGTACTACAGGGTGTGCAGAAACCCGTACTGCAATAGTGTCAAATTTACCGGTAAGCCACCGCGGAGCCTTGCTGCTGGCAGGTAATACCCAACTGATATGACCGGGCCAGCTGGAAAAAATTGCAGCCCGGCGCTCCGGTGCAATGGCGTTATCGTCTATATAAGGTAACAGCTGTGAATAATTTGCTGCAATAAGAATTAACCCTTTTTCTACCGGCCGTTGTTTCATGGCCAGTAATTTCATAACAGCTTGCTGATTATCCGGGTCACACCCCAGACCATATACTGCTTCTGTCGGATAAGCAATCACTTCACCGGTTTGTAACCAGTGTACAGCCTGCTCTGTCGGATTGGTGTGTTCTGTCATGTACTCTGCATTTATGTTGTATAAACCGTATAACAGATAGCACTCTGCAACCGGATTAAACTAAAATTTTCTTCACTGGCGGATGATCGCTATAATAACGCCTTCGTATTCTGAATTCATTCTTTTCACAAGTTTAAAGGAAACAACTATGCAAGTCGGTATTATCATGGGTTCCACCTCAGACTGGCCAACCATGAAACATGCGGCAGATATGCTGGATCGCTTTGGTATTGCCTACGAAACCCGGGTTGTTTCCGCTCACCGCACTCCTCAGTTACTGGCAGAATACGCATCTTCTGCCGCCGGCAGAGGTTTAAAAGTGATTATTGCCGGAGCCGGTGGCGCAGCCCATTTACCCGGTATGGCAGCGGCTTTTACCAGCCTGCCCGTATTGGGAGTACCGGTACAGTCGAAAGCCCTGAAAGGGCTGGACTCTTTACTGTCTATTGTACAAATGCCAAAAGGTGTCGCCGTTGGTACTCTGGCTATCGGTGACGCCGGAGCTGCCAATGCCGGTTTGCTGGCGGCTCAGATACTGGCAACCGCTGACAGTGCACTGCTGGCCAAAATAGATACCTTCCGCCAACAGCAAACTGACGCTGTACTCAGCCAGCCGGATCCGTCAGAGGTAACAGCATGAAGGTTCTGATACTGGGAGCGGGTCAGCTGGCAAGAATGATGGCGCTGGCGGGTACACCGCTTGGGCTGCAAATCAGCGCTTATGATGTTAATTCAGACAATATTGTACACCCTGTAACTCAGCAGCCACTGGGCAAAGGGCTGGCAGCTGCGCTGGTTGATGCCGATGTGGTTACCGCCGAATTTGAACATATTCCACTGCCGGTTCTGACGCAATGCCAGCAAAGTGGCAAGTTTCTGCCCGGTGCGGCAGCTATACAGGCCGGTGGAGACCGCAGGCTGGAAAAACAACTGCTGGATAAAGCCGGAGTAGCAACCAGCCGTTACCAAATCATCAATAATAAAACAGACTTTGAACAGGCAATCCATACCCTTGGCCTGCCGCTGGTATTTAAGAGTGCACTGGCAGGCTACGACGGTAAAGGCCAGTGGCGTTTAAAAACAGCAGAACAGGCAGCTGCACTCTGGTCAGAACTGGAAGCATTTCTGACGGCAGATCCTGAGCAAGCCATTATTGCTGAACAATTTATTCCTTTTCAACGGGAAGTATCGCTGATCGGCGTGCGCGATAAAGCAGGAAATACCGCTATTTATCCGCTTACGGAAAATCACCATGTTGCCGGAGTACTCAGTGTATCGGTCGCACAGGAACAACATCGCGCCCTGCAGCAACAGGCTGAAAAAATGTTTACGGCAGTAGCCGAACAACTGAATTATGTTGGTGTACTGGCGATTGAGTTTTTTGAACTGAATGATCAGTTACTGGTAAATGAAATTGCGCCCCGGGTGCACAATTCAGGCCACTGGACACAACAGGGTACCGATACCTGCCAGTTTGAAAACCACCTGCGGGCAGTATGCGGATTACCACTGGGCAGCACAACGCTTCTTCGTCCCACTGTCATGGTAAATATTCTGGGAACCGATACCGTACCACCAGCCATACTGGCTATTCCCGGTTTGCATCTGCACTGGTATGGCAAAACCCGGCGTGCCGGGCGAAAGATGGGTCATATTAACCTGAGCGCACCGGATAATACCGGACTGGCGCAACAGTTCAGACAGTTAATCAGCCTGCTGCCTGCTGCTGACTTTCCAGAACTGGACATTATGGCCCGCCGCCTGAGTTAACAAGTTACCATCACAGCCGGTTGATTAATCCGGCTGCTCTTGCTGGCATTTCTTGCTGGCACAATAATGCTTTATTCCCCGCACTGTCTTTTTTTCCGTCAATAACGGATAACCGCAGCCGGAGCATTGCCCGGCAACAGGTTTATCATTCAGCAGAAACTTACATTTAGGATACGCATCACAGGCAAAAAATGCTTTACCGAATTTATTGATCCGTTCAACCAGAGTACCGCTTTTACAGGAAGGACAAGTTATAGCTACAGCGGTTTGCGGTTGTTCATGCACCACAAAATGACATTCGGGGTAATTCGTACAGCCAATAAACATACCGTAACGGCCGTTTTTCACCGCAAGCAAATGCCCGCATTGCGGACAATGTTCCTGCTCCAGCACCTTAACCACCGTATTTTCATGCTGATGCAAAGGTTTAAGATACTGACAGGCCGGATAATTACTGCAACCAAGGAACGGGCCATTCTTACCCGATTTAATCAGCAGCGGATGCTGACACAACGGACACAGCTGTTGTTGTTCAGGGATATCAAAAAGCGGAGTATC
The DNA here is from genome assembly GCA_033792355.1 of Chromatiaceae bacterium AAb-1. GTDB lineage: Bacteria > Pseudomonadota > Gammaproteobacteria > Enterobacterales > Alteromonadaceae > Alishewanella. The sequence continues at coordinate 43,957 of JARXRR010000021.1, read as the reverse complement.
ACCAGCCGACATGCCAGAATGCCATAAAAACCAAACAGGCGATCAGTATCGCATAAGGTAGTCAGGCCGCCTAGTGCAGCGGCCCGTCGGGTTCATCGAAAATCAGGTCTTCCATCTGCGCATAGGCAGATTCATGGCCCGGAACATTAAACAGCACCATCAGCACCACCCATTTCAGGTCTTCCAGACTGATGGTATCACCATCTAATGCCATCACTTTATCTATCACCATTTCGCGGGTCTGGGCATCCAGTACGTTAATTTGCTCCAGAAACAGCAGAAAACCCTGCCCCTGCGTATCAATTTTACGTTGCTCTTCCGCTGTATAAAGCCGGATAGCATTGGAAGATCCTCTGGTCAGGTATGGCTTAACATGGCTTTCCTGTAACGCGGATAAGCTGTCAAGCCAGTTCAGCGCCTTGAAAATATCATCGTCATGAAACCCTGCCCGGCTTAACTCTTTGGTCAGGTCAGCATGATTAACATAAATATCGGATTCACTATGAATATAGTTTTCAAAAAGATAAACGAGGATATCAAACATATTCAGGTACTCCTCACCCTAATGTAGCCACCAGGTACAGCTGCAACAACTCCGGTCAGTTCAAGCTGCAGCAAAGCTATGGTTACGTCAGCTACCGGCATATTTGCTCTCTCTGCAATAACATCTACCGCCGTAGTCTCATCACCTACGTTAGCCAACAACTGTTGGTCAGACAAGCCCATAACCGGATTTTTTTGTTGTTCCGTTATTTTATTTAGACCATTTTTTGGGAAAAAGCTCCATTCTTCCAGAATATCGGCCACAGACATCACCAATTTAGCCCCCTGCTGAATTAACTGATGGCAACCGGCTACCTGCGGATTGTAAATTGAGCCGGGCACCGCAAAAACATCCCGGCTGTATTCTGCGGCAAGATTTGCACTGATTAACGAACCACTTTTTATTGCCGCCTCAACCACCAGTGTTCCCTGACTCAGCCCGACGACGATACGGTTACGCTGCGGAAAATGCTCAGCTCTTGGCCCGACATCAGGAAAATATTCTGATACCAGAGCACCTTGTGCCGTAATTTGCTCTGCCAGCTGAATATTGGACTTGGGATATACCTGCCGTAACCCATGCCCCAGCACAGCAACCGTTAAGCCCCCGGCAGACAAGGCGCCCTGATGGCTGTAACTGTCAATTCCCCTGGCCAGCCCGCTGGTAATCAGAAAACCATGCCGGGTTAATTCAGCCGCAAATTGCTTTGCCACCTGTTTACCTGTCGGTGTTGGCTGCCTGCTGCCGACCATAGCAACCTGCGGTTGCGACAATACTGCCACAGAGCCTTTCACAAACAATAGTAATGGCGGTTGTTTGGTCTGGCGTAACAAAGGCGGATATGCCGGGTCATCATAAGTAATAATATGGTGATCAGGCCCGCTGTCGCACCACTGTAAGGCACTGTCAATCAATGACGGAGAGACCAGGCTGAATATTTCAGCCTGCCGGGCGGTAAATCCTATCTGACGCAGGGTGCTGGCAGGCTGTCTGACCAGTTCTGCCAGGGTAATATGCTCTGTCAGCCGCTGATATTTCAGGCCGTCAAGCCCGGGAACAGCGGCCAGAGCAAGCCAGTTACGTAATACATCCAATACTGGCACCTTATAAAATACCCGGCGTTAACTGCAACTGGTATAATCCGTTGCCTGCCGGAGACGGTTTATTATGGTAAAATGACACGCTACTCTGTTAATAAAACAGATTAATGGCTAAAATTAAAGCACAGGCTCCATTTCAGATAAAGCATATTTTGTAGGTTCTATGGCTGTTTTAAAGGTTTTACATTATCCGGACGAAAGACTACGCACTGTCGCCAAACCAGTTGCAGCAGTAACCCCGGAAATCCGCCAGTTGGTCGATGACATGCTTGAAACCATGTACGACGAAAAAGGCATCGGACTGGCAGCAACACAGGTTAACGTCCATCTGCGGGTTGTGGTTATTGATCTGTCTGAAGAACGTAATCAGCCAATGGTTTTCATTAACCCGGAAATTACTGAGCGTACAGGTGAAGCCTCTTACGAAGAAGGCTGCCTGTCCGTGCCGCAGAATTATGCCGAAGTTTACCGGGCCGAAAAGGTAAAAGTAAAAGCCCAGGATAAAGACGGTAACTGGTTTGAACTTGAAGCTGATGGCTTGCTGGCAATCTGTCTGCAGCATGAACTGGATCACCTTATCGGCAAGCTGTTTATCGATTACCTTTCGCCACTGAAACGCGACCGTATACGTAAAAAGCTGGAAAAAGAAGCCCGGCAGGCGCAACGGGCTTAACCTGACAGGAATTATCGTGACCCAACCACTTCGTATTATTTTTGCCGGTACACCGGATTTTGCTGCTGACCATCTGGCAGCATTGCTGAACTCTCCGCATCAGATTATTGCCGTTTATACCCAGCCAGATCGCCCTTCAGGCAGAGGCCAGCAATTACAGGCCAGCCCGGTAAAACAGCTGGCAATACAGCACCGCATACCGGTTTACCAGCCAAAATCGCTGAAAAAACTTCCGGCCCAGCAGGAACTGGCAGCCCTCAATGCCGATGTAATGGTCGTGGTAGCTTATGGCCTGATACTGCCACAGGTGGTACTGCACAGCCCGCGTCTGGGCTGCATTAACGTACATGGTTCATTACTGCCGCGCTGGCGTGGCGCCGCCCCTATCCAGCGGGCGATCTGGGCGGGCGACAGCGAAACGGGTATCACCATTATGCAGATGGATCAGGGACTGGATACCGGAGCAATGCTGAGTAAAATCAGCTGTCCGATTCAGCCGGATGACACCAGTGCCTCGTTGTATCAGAAACTGGCAGAAACCGGGCCACAGGCTCTGCTGACAGCATTAGCTGATTTACCGGCACTACAGCAGCAGGCTCAGCCACAACAGGCTGAACTGGCAACTTACGCAGAAAAACTGGATAAAGAAGAAGCCCGGCTGGACTTTCATAAAACTGCGGCAGCACTTGAGCGTGAAATCCGGGCCTTCAATCCCTGGCCGGTAAGTTACCTGAGCCTGCAGCAAGGCCAGGTCAAAGTCTGGCAGGCCAGCGTAATACCCCGTCATCATCATACAACTCCGGGAACAATCCTGGCGGCGGATAAACAAGGTATTCAGATTGCCTGCCAGCAGGATATTCTGAATATCACGCTGTTACAGCCCTCCGGTAAAAAAGCCATGCCAGTGCAGGACTTTCTGAACGGCCGGGCCGACTGGCTACAGCCCGGTACTGTTATTGGACAGCCGGATGAAGCTTAATTTACGGGCACAGGCAGCATTATGCTGCTATCAGGTGGTTGATCAGGGTAAGTCGCTGTCAGAAGTATTACCCTCAGCCCAAAACCATGTCAGTGTGGCAGATAAAGCGCTGTTGCAGGAAATCTGCTTTGGTGTCATGCGTTACCTGCCCCAACTGGAAAGCGTATGCCAGCAGCTGATGGAAAAACCCCTGATAAAACAGCTGCGGCCACTGCAGTTTCTGCTATATGTCGGTATTTATCAGCTGCGGTTTATGCGTATTCCTGATCATGCAGCCATCAGTGAAACCGTAGAAGCCGCCCGCAGCCTGAAAGGGCAATCGCTGACCCGATTAATCAATGGCGTACTGCGTAATGTACAGCGGCGCCCGGAATTGTTTGATGTCAGTCAGGCTCCGCTGGCAGTACAGTATAATTACCCAGGCTGGCTAATCACCGAATTACAGCAGGCCTACCCGCAGCAGTGGCAAACCATTTTAGAAACCAGCCAGCAAAAAGCGCCGTTATGGTTAAGAGTAAACAGCAGTAAAATAACACCGCAGCAATACATAGCCCTGTTACAGGCAGAGCAAATTGCATTTTCCCAGCCACTGCCTGATTTACCGGTAGCTATTCGCCTTGATGTGCCCTGCGATGTCACCAGCCTGCCGGGTTACCAGCAAGGTTTATTTTCGGTACAGGATGGTGCAGCCCAGTACGCAGCCGTATTGCTGGATGTAAAAAATGACCAGCAAATACTGGATGCCTGCTGTGCGCCCGGTGGTAAAACCTGCCATATTCTGGAGCTGGCACCACAGGCAAATGTCACGGCACTGGATAAAGAGCCCGGCCGCTTACAGCGGGTACATGACAACCTGCAACGCCTCGGGCTTACTGCCACCGTAAAAGCCGCAGATGCGGCTGAACCTGAACAATGGTGGCAAGGCCGGTTATTCGATCGGATCCTGCTGGATGTGCCCTGCTCTGCTACCGGCGTTATCCGCCGGCATCCTGATATTCGCTGGTTGCGTAAAAAAACAGATATCGCCCGGCTGGCAGAAACCCAGCAGCATATTCTGCAACAGGTATGGCCGTTACTGGCTCCGGGCGGCATATTACTCTATGCTACCTGCAGCATATTACCGGCAGAGAACCGTGAGCAGATTACCCGCTTTCTGCAACAGCAACCTGATGCCATACCGGAGCCACTACCACAGCAGGCAGCAGACACGACTGACGGCTGGCAGATTTTACCGGGACAACAGGACATGGATGGCTTTTTCTACGCCAGACTAAGAAAAGAAGAGTAAAACGGCTGATGAAAATCATCATTTTAGGTGCCGGTCAGGTAGGTGCGACACTGGCTGAAAACCTGGTGGGCGAGCAGAACGATATTACACTGGTTGATGTTAACATCGACAAGTTACGGGCTTTACAGGATCGCTTTGACCTGCAGGTTCTGCATGGTCATGGCTCTCACCCGGATATTCTCAGAAAAGCCGGCGCCGAAGATGCCGATATGATTATCGCCGTAACCAACAGTGATGAAGTAAATATCGTTGCCTGCCAGGTGGCTTACAGTATTTTTAATACCCCGCTGAAAATTGCCCGGATCCGCACCAATCAATATCTGAAATACCGTGATCAGCTGTTTCATAAAGATGATATGCCGGTTGACCATTTTATTGCCCCGGAAGCGCTGGTTACCAACTATATCCGCCGCTTAATTGATTACCCCGGAGCCTTGCAGGTAGTAGAGTTTGCGGCAGGTAAAATCAGTCTGGTTGCCGTTAAAGCCTATTATGGCGGCTTACTGGTGGGCCATGCTCTGTCGGCATTAAAAGATCATATGCCGCATATCGAAACCAGGGTAGCCGCAATTTACCGCCGGGGCACCGCCATCAAACCGTTGGGCAGCACTATTATTGAAGCTGACGATGAAGTCTTTTTTGTTGCGGCAACCAAGCATATCCGCTCGGTAATGAGCGAGCTGCAGAAACTGGAACGCAGTTATCGCCGGATTATGATTGCCGGTGGCGGTAATGTCGGTTTCGGGCTAGCCCGGGCGCTGGAAAAAACCCATAGTGTTAAGTTAATCGAACGCAGTAAAGAGCGGGCCGAATTCTTATCCAGCGGTCTTGATAATACGGTGGTTTATGTCGGTGATGTGTCAGATCCGGAACTGCTGGAAGAAGAAAATATCGAGCAGGTCGATGTTTTTATTGCCGTGACCAACGACGACGAAGCCAATATTATGTCGGCCATGCTGGCAAAACGGATGGGTGCACAGAAAACCATGGTACTGATTAAACGCGGTGCCTATGTTGATTTACTGCAGGGTGGCGAAATTGATATTGCTATCTCGCCCCAGCAGGCAACAATTTCTGCCCTGTTAACCCATATTCGCCGTGGCGATATCGTTAATGTGTACTCACTGCGCCGTGGTGCCGCAGAAGCTATCGAAGCGATTGCACATGGCGACAGCAGTACCAGCAAAGTTGTCGGTAAAGCCATCAGGGAACTGAAACTACCGCCCGGCACAACCATTGGTGCGATAGTCCGCGGTGACGAAGCCCTGATAGCACACGATAGCACCGTGATTGAAAGCAATGATCACGTTATCCTGTTTATGGTAAACAAAAAACATATCATTGAAGTGGAAAGGCTATTCCAGGTCAGTGCGATTTTTATCTGAGCCCGGGATCAGCTTTTCCAGAATGCGGGGGTAAACAGCACCAGCAAGGTAAATATCTCCAGCCGGCCAAAAACCATAGCAATAGTAAGCACCCACTTACTTGCATCGGGAATCGCACTAAAGTTATCGGCAACCTCTCCCAGCCCCGGCCCTAAATTGTTCAGGCAGGCCGCCGTGGCCGAAAACGCGGTAATATCGTCCAGCCCGGTCATGATCAGCAATAACATAATCACCACAAACACCAGCGCATAAGCGGCAAAAAAGCCCCACACTGCTTCGACAATTCTGTCAGCAACCGGTCTTCTGCCCAGCTTGATCACATACACCGCCCGCGGATGCACCAGACGATTCAGCTCTCTTACCCCCTGCATCGCCAGCAGCAGTACCCGCACTACTTTCATGCCACCACCGGTAGACCCGGCACAACCGCCGATAAAACTGGAAAAAATTAATAAAATTGGCAGAAATAACGGCCAGCCGGCAAAACCATCGGTCGTAAAACCGGAAGTGGTGGATATCGATACGGCCTGAAACAAAGCATGGTTAAAAGTCTCCGCAGCACCGGCATAGGTACTGCTTTTCAGTAATACTGAAAAGCAGATCATAATAATAACCATCTGGATAAGCAAAAACGTTTTAAACTCCGGATCACGGAAATAAGTACGGATACTTTTGCCCCGCACCGCGGCAAAATGCAGCGGAAAGCTTACCGCGCTGATCATCAGAAACAGCACACAAATGCCGTTAATCAACGGGCTGTTAAAATGACCAATGCTGTTATCGTAGGTGGAAAAACCACCGATAGATACCGTGGAAAACGCATGACAGATTGCATCAAACCAGCTCATACCTGCCAGATAAAACGACAACATACAGGCCAGTGTCAGCGACAGATAGATATACCATAAGTGCTTGGCAGTATCGGCAATGCGCGGGGTTATTTTATTATCTTTTACCGGGCCCGGTGTTTCTGCACGGTATAGCTGCATACCACCGATACCCAGCATTGGCAGAATAGCCACTGCCAGCACGATAATACCCATCCCGCCCAGCCACTGTAGCTGTTGCCGGTAATAGAGTATGGCTTTGGGCAGCGTTTCAATATCAGTTAATATTGTTGCTCCCGTGGTGGTCAGGCCGGAAAATGCCTCAAACATCGCTTCAGCAATGGTCAGATCAGGGTTTGGAGATAACATCAGCGGAATAGCCCCCGCCGCACCAAGTACCGTCCAGAACAGCACCACAATCAGGAAACCATCCCGCACTTTCATTTCTGAGCGGTAACGCCGGTTCGGATACCAGATGGCAAAACCAATAAACAGACACAGCAGAAATGACAGAATAAACGGTACACCGGCACCATCGTTAAAGCCGTAGGCAATAAGCGCCGGAGGAATCATAGTAATACTGAAAATAGTAATCAGCAGCCCCAGGATCCGGACAATAGCACGGTATTGCATGATGTTTTACAGTCAGCCCAGTTGCAAATCGCGGGTCATATTTTCATTGCGCTCACGGTGAACAATGACATTATCCTCAATACGGATCCCTCCGAACCTGCGAAACGCATCGGTTTTCTGCCAGTTAATATATTTACTGTTTTCTGATGCTGCTAATTGTGACAGCAGGCTGTCAATAAAATACAGACCGGGTTCAATGGTAAAAACCATATCCGGTTCGATCACCCGGGTGCAGCGCAAAAACGGATATTTTTCCGGTGCGGGTACTGCGGTTCCCCGTTCATCGGCCATAAAACCACCGACATCGTGCACCTGCAGCCCCAGATGATGGCCCAGACCATGCGGAAAGAACACGTTGCTGATAGCTTTTTCCACTATTGCCTCTGGCGGCAACTTAACAAAATCATACTGTTGCAGAATTGCCGCCATTTTAAGATGGCAGACTTCATGCAAATCAGAGTATTTAATACCCGGCTTCAGGGCATCAACCAACTGTAACTGTGCCTGATTAACCGCCTGAATCAGCCCGGCAAACTCATCCTGCGGGTTAAAACTGTAGCTGCGGGTAATATCAGCGGCATAACCATGAAACTGCGCCCCGGCATCAATCAGAAAAGAACAGGGCTGAGCGGGCTTTTGCCGCTCCAGAGCCGTATAATGCAGAATGGCACCATTCTGATTCAACGCAACAATGTTGCCGTATGGCATCTCATTCTCGCCCTGACCGGTGGCGGCAAGATACGCCAGCTGAATATCAAACTCACTGCCACCGGCATAAAAAGCCGCTCTGGCAGCCCGGTGCCCGGCAACGGCTATTTTGTTGGCCTGACGCAGCGAAGCCTGCTCATATCCGGTTTTATAGGCACGGTAGTAATGTAAATATGTGATAACGCCTTCCGGGTTTATTTCTGTAAAACCCAGCGCTTTGGCAACTTCAAGATACTCACCCAGATAAGCAATGCGGCTTTTGTCATACGGCAGCAGCGTTTCCACTTTATTGGCAATATCCAGCAGCTGAATATCAAAATATTCTGCCCAGAAATCAGACGGCTCATCCGGCACTTTATGCCAGAAATCCTCAGGGCGGTAAAAAATCAGACGGGGTTTACTGACACCATCAAGCAGCAACCAGCAATGCGGGTTATCAATAACCGGCAGCCAGGCTTTAAATAACGGGTTTACTTTAAAAGGATAATCCAGATCATCCAGAAACTGGCGTTTCGTCTGACCGGAATGAATCACCAGCGCATCCAGATTTTCACGCTCCAGCACTTTACGGGTACGTGACTGCAATTCAGCAATATGCGCCTGATACAGAGACTGATAATCCTGCTTCATACTAACCTTTGTTGTTCTGCTGCAAACCAGAGCACATCATAGCACTATTCTGCTATCACCCCAATCTGCATACCAAGCAATGGTTCAAATACATCCTGCGCAATATTCATCCGGATATTGTAAATCTGATAATACGCCATAACGGCTTTTACATATTCCCGGGTTTCCCGGTACGGAATGGTTTCAATCCATACATCAGCAGGTATCGCATAATCTTTCGGTATCCACTGCCTTACCCTGCTGTAACCGGCATTATAGGCAGCCGTTGCCATCAGCAGGTTGCCATCGTTACGGCGCATCAGATAGTTCAGGTAATCCGTACCATAGTCTATATTCACTACCGGGTTATATAGCTGGCGTAGCTGCACCGGTTTTTTGGCAATGTAATTGGCGGTATCCGGCATAATCTGCATTAAACCTCTGGCCCCGACCGGCGAATTGGCGTCGGCCATAAAAGAGCTTTCGCGCCGGGCAATGGCCATTGCCCAACCGCTGTTAATTTTGGCTTTTTCAGAGAAATGCCGTATTTCATCCTGAAACGCCAGCGGAAAGCGCAATTCAATATCGTCCCAGTATCCGGCATCAGCCAGTGAGAAAATTGCCCTTTCATGCCACTGAATATCATGCGCCAGCCGTGCAGAAATCAGTTTCTGCTGTTCAGTGGTGCCATTCTGCAAATAATTCCACTCCCGCCGGGCTTCCGTCAACCGCCCTAACGCCAGCCACTCCTGGGCGCGGATAACAACCGGGTTCTGTTGCAACAGCCGTAATTCTTCATCACTGACCGGCACCGGGTTATGCGCCAGACTGGGCGGTAACCCCAACTTTGCCGCGGCCATAAAACCATAGAAATGCCGCCGCTCTGCCAATTGGCGGAACAACAAGGCAGCGGTTTCTGTATGCCCCTGTTCATCATAAGCGCGGGCCAGCCAGTATCGCCAACTGGTGTCATTGGCAATTTCCGGCGGAAAACTTTCAATAATATGCTGTACCGCAGGCCAGTCGAGCTGTTTCAGCGCATGCCCGACACGCCATTGTGCCAGGTTATTATCCACCAGCTCTGCCGGTAAACTGCCTAACCATTCCTCGGCTTTATCATCACCTTTACTGGCCAGTGCAATTGCAAACTGGCGCTGCACATCCAGCCGTTGCGCTGCGGTAAAGTAAGGATCCTTCACTGAACGCTGCCACACCCGTAACGCCTGTGCCGGAGAGCGCCAGATCAGCCTTTTCAGGCCATAGGCCAGAATATCGCGCTCTTTCACCTGCTTGCCCGGAAAGAAATTATTTTTACTGATTTCTGCCGGATTACGCCGGGTTTTCAGATATAAATCGGCCAGATACTGCTCAGACTCCGGCAGCAGCGTTTTCAGATAGGAAATCAGGCTGGCATCACCACCTTCTGCCGACAGTTGCAGGCGCCGCCACACAATATCAGCGGTAAGCTGCCCCGCTTCCCGCCACCGGGCAAACAGCGGATCACAGACTTTAGGCTGTGATTTGCCAACCGTCCACAAAGCCTGAACCTGTGGCCAGATAGTGTCAGTCTGCGGTGATTCATCCTGTAAACGAAACAAGAGTGCATAACATTCCAGCTCAGTATCCGACGACCCCGGATAATGACTTAAAAACAGCTCACCCTGTTTACGTTTTGCCAGATGCACCAGCCAGGGTTTACGCAACGGCCAGTCCAGCGGTGACCCCTGATATTGGGTTAAAAAACCGACAATATCATCAGTGGCATTTAAATTACGGGATAACCAGCGCAACTGCAGATAAGGCTGCAACGGATAATCCTGCAGTTGTTCCAGTAATGCGCTGACTTCAGCTTTTTTTGCTGAGCCAATCTGCCGTTCTGCCTTTACAAATAAAGGCCGCAGCTCACTGTAACGCGCAGTGGTACTATTACCTGACACCTTGGTATCTGACACATCGGTATCTGCCTCTGTTATGGTTTCCGAGGCCAGCACAGTTAACGAAAAAAAACCTGACACAATAAAAAGGAGAGCCTTCACACAAATCCCTGCCAATAAATACTCAAAACTAAAAATGCGCCTATATTTACTGCTGATCGTATTATCCGAATTCAAACACGCGTTTAAATAACGGTTGAAATTTTTCGTAAACCGCGACACACTGGCAGAGATAACCTCATCGTACCAGTTGCGAATACTTAATACAGCTAACGCGACCAAGGAGCATATTTTATGATTTACCAGAGTAACAACGTTGTTGTTGACTACCTGAAACCGGGAATTGCCCGGTTTGTATTCAATGCCCAAGGCTCTGTAAACAAGTTTGATCAGCAAACTCTAATAGAGTGTAAAGCAGCTTTGGAAGTACTGCACAAAAATAACGATGTCCAGGGCGTAATATTTTGCAGCAGCAAAGACGCTTTTATCGTTGGTGCGGATATCACCGAGTTTCTGGGTATTTTTCAGCGCGATGAAGCCGAGCTGCAAATCTGGATAAAACAGGCCACCGATATTTTCGATTTACTCGAAGATTTACCGGTTCCGACTGTAGTGGCCATTAAAGGTTTTGCATTAGGCGGTGGCTGTGAATGGACACTGGGCTGCGATTATCGTGTTGGCGACACCACCACCCGTATCGGTTTACCGGAAGTTAGGCTGGGTATTATGCCGGGCTTTGGCGGTACAGTACGCCTGCCCAGAATTATTGGTGCCGACAATGCAATGGAGTGGATTACCACCGGGAAAGACCGTGGTGCAGAGCAGGCACAAAAAGAAGGCTTGCTGGACGCAGTAGTAGCACCGGAAAAACTGGAAGCCGCAGCCTTATCCATAGTGGAAGATGCGATTGCCGGTAAGCTGGACTGGCGTAAAAAGCGGGTACCCAAGCTGGAGCCGCTGAAACTGAATAAAACCGAAGCACTGATGAGCTTTTCTACCGCTAAAGGCATGGTATTTGCCACTGCCGGTAAGCACTATCCGGCACCAATGCTGGCAGTAGAAACTATTGAAGCCGCTGCCCGCCACGGCAGAGCAGAAGCCATGCTGCTGGAAAACCAGAACTTCGCCAGACTGGCCAAAACCACGGCAGCAACGGCACAGGTGGGGTTATTCCTTAATGATCAGCTGATTAAAGGCAAAGCCAAAAAGGCCGCTAAAACTGCCACCAAAAAAGTCAGTAAAGCCGCGGTACTCGGCGCAGGTATTATGGGTGGTGGCATTGCTTACCAGTCAGCATCCAGAGGCATGCCGGTGGTAATGAAAGATATTGCCGCCAAAGCGCTGGAACTGGGTATGACCGAAGCAACCAAGCTGCTGGCAAAACAGGTTGAGCGTAAAAAGCTGGACGTTGCCGGTATGGCGAAAGTGATTGCCTCTATCACGCCGACCCTGAGTAATGAGCTGGTAAAAGATGCAGATATCGTGGTTGAGGCCGTAGTGGAAAACCCGAAAATTAAAGGAGCGGTCCTGAAAGAAACAGAAGCATTATTAAGTGCTGATGCCATTCTGACGTCAAATACCTCAACCATTTCCATTAACTCACTGGCAGCCAACCTGAGCCGCCCGCAGAATTTCTGCGGTATGCACTTCTTTAACCCGGTACACCGGATGCCACTGGTAGAAGTTATTCGCGGTAAAGATACCAGCGAAGAAACCGTAGCCGCGGTAGTCGCCTACGCTGCCAGTATGGGTAAATCGCCTATCGTTGTTAACGACTGCCCGGGCTTTTTCGTTAACCGCGTACTGTTCCCCTACTTTGCCGGTTTCAGCAAACTGGTGCTGGACGGTGCTGACTTTGTCCAGATCGATAAAGTGATGGAAAAACAATTCGGCTGGCCGATGGGCCCGGCTTACCTGCTGGACGTAGTCGGACTGGATACTGCCTACCACTGTACCGATGTGATGGCGGCAGGCTTCCCGACCCGGATGGCGAAACTGGAACAGGATCCGGTAGCGGCGATGTATCAGGCAAACCGCTATGGTCAGAAAAATGGTCTGGGCTTCTACGCTTATACCAAAGATGCCAAAGGCAAACCGAAGAAAGATCAGGACCCGGCCAGCAAAGCGCTGCTAAGTAGCCTGGCAAAACCAGCACAGGAATTCCCGGCTGAAGAAATTATTGCCCGTACTATGGTGCCACTGATTAACGAAACGATTCGCTGTCTGGAAGAAGGCATCGTTGCCAGCGCGGCTGAAGCCGATATGGGGCTGATTTACGGCCTGGGCTTCCCTCCGTTCCGTGGTGGTCCGCTACGCTATGTCGATACGATTGGTATCGCTCAGTTTGTCGCTCTGGCAGATAAATACGCCCATTTAGGCGAAATTTATCAGGTAACAGAAAAAACCCGCGCAATGGCAGCCAGTGGCCAGCGCTTCTTCCCGGTTTAAGCGCAGGAGAATAAGATGAAAAACGCAGTGATTGTAGATTGCATCCGTACCCCGATGGGTCGTTCCAAAGGTGGTATTTTCCGTAACGTGCGCGCAGAAGAACTGTCGGCTCATTTGATGGCCGGTATTTTAGAACGTAACCCGGCGCTGGATCCGGCAGACATTGACGATATTATCTGGGGCTGCGTACAGCAAACGCTGGAACAAGGCTTTAACGTAGCGCGTAATGCTGCGCTGCTGGCAGGTATTCCCCATTCAGTGCCGGCGGTTACCGTAAACCGGCTGTGTGGTTCTTCCATGCAGGCGCTGCACGATGCAGTACGGGCGATTCAGACCGGTATGGGAGAGGTATATCTGATCGGTGGCGTGGAGCACATGGGTCATGTGCCAATGAGCCACGGTGTTGATTTTCACCCCGGGCTGTCTAAAAACGTCGCCAAAGCAGCCGGTATGATGGGCTTAACCGCTGAAATGCTGAGCAAACTGCATGGTATCAGCCGTCAGCAGCAGGATGAATTTGGTGCCCGTTCGCATCGTCTGGCTTATGAAGCAACGCTGGCCGGCCGCTTTAAAAATGAAATCTATCCAACACAGGGCCATGATGCTGACGGCGTGCTGAAAGTGTTTGATACCGACGAAGTGATCCGCCCGGAAACAACCGTTGAAGGCTTAAGCCAGCTGAGACCGGTATTTGATCCGGCCAACGGCACAGTGACGGCCGGTACATCATCGGCACTGTCTGACGGAGCGTCAGCCATGCTGGTAATGAGCGAAGAAAAAGCCAGAGCGCTTGGCCTGACAATCCGTGCTTATGTCCGCGGTATGGGCGTTGCCGGATGCGATCCGTCCATTATGGGTTATGGTCCGGTTCCGGCGACAAAAAAAGCCCTGCAAGCTGCCGGTTTAACTATTCAGGATATTGACTACGCAGAGCTGAACGAAGCGTTTGCAGCCCAGGCCCTGCCGGTAATGAAAGATTTAGGCTTACTGGAGCAGATGGATCAGAAAGTCAACCTTAACGGCGGCGCTATTGCACTGGGTCACCCGCTGGGCTGCTCTGGTTCACGTATCAGCACCACGCTGATTAATGTACTGGAAGATAAAGGTGGTAAATTCGGGCTGGCAACGATGTGTATTGGTTTAGGTCAGGGTATCGCCACGATATTCGAGCGGCCGTAAACAGCTTATAGCTGTCGTTTTACGTTAAATATCGCTAAAATAGGGCCATTTCCGGCCCTTTTTTATTTCTTTTATGAAATACGCCGTATAAATAGTAAGCAGTTTTACCGGAGAGTCATAATGAAAAAACTATTCAGCAGCGCTGACCAGACACTGGATGCCCTTGGCCTGCGCTGCCCTGAACCGGTAATGATGACCCGGCTGACTATTCGCAAAATGCAAACCGGTGAAACCCTGCTGATTATCGCGGATGACCCGGCAACCACCCGTGACATCCCGGCATTCTGCCGCTTTATGGATCATGAACTGCTTGCCAGTAATACCGAAGAATTGCCTTATCAGTATCTGGTAAAAAAAGTCAGCAGTTAATTTATTATGTTATAACCAACCCTGAGTCTGACGCAGTTTAAGCGCTGCTGTCTGCCACCCGCCGGAGTGATAAATGGCTAAGCTGCACCCACGTAATCCGCATCAGGGTCGTTATGATCTGGCCGCTTTATGCCAGAGCCATCCTCCGTTACGGGCTTTTCTGACGACCACACCAATCGGTGAAACAACTGTTAATTTTAGCACAGCGGCGGCAGTACAGGCGCTGAATGCAGCACTGCTGGCACATTATTACCAGGTGCCGTTCTGGCAGTTACCGCCGGGTTATCTGTGCCCGCCGATACCGGGACGGGCAGATTATCTGCATTACGCCGCCGATTTATTAGCCGTAAATGGTGAAGTTCCTGTCGGTAAAGCTATCCGGGTGCTGGATATCGGTTGCGGCGCTAACTGTATTTACCCGATTCTGGCAACCCGCACCTTTGGCTGGCAGGTCGTTGGCACTGATATTGACGGTACAGCGCTTAACGTGGCGCAAACACTGGTCAATGCCAATACCAGCCTGCAAGGTACGATTAGCCTGCGCCGGCAGCCAAAACCCGCCCAGATCTTCAGCGGCATTATCCAGCCCGGCGAAAAGTTTGCCCTGACATTATGCAACCCGCCGTTTTACCGTTCAGCACAGGAAGCCGCAGACGTTAACCAGCAAAAATGGACCAAACTGGGCAAAACTCCCGGCGGGCGTAACTTTGCCGGTTCCGGCAACGAACTGTGGTGTGATGGTGGTGAACTGAGCTTTATAGGCCGGATGATAGTTGAAAGCCGGCACTTTGCAGCTCAGATTGGCTGGTTTACCACACTGGTATCGCAGCGGGCCAGCCATAAACCGCTTATCGCACAGCTAAAGCAGGCGGGAGCAGAATACCGCCAGGTTCGCATGCAACAGGGGCAAAAACAGAGCCTGCTGCTGGCATGGCGTTTTACAGTTTAGTCCTGCTGCTGCTACCATCACCTGCATCCCCCGGTAGCCTGTTATATCACCAGCCGGTAAGTGTCAAACCCAGGTTAATATCTGAATAATATTGTCTTTTTTCTATGCAAGACTAGAATTGATTTGAGCCTTTTCTTTCGCATAAAAAGAGTTAAAATTTGTTTACAACGCTAAGCAGAGAAAGCAGCAAGCAAGCGCAACGGATTGATGCCCGCCGCCGGTACTATATTCTTCTGTTTGTCAGTTACATTACCTCGGCCGTTATGTTCTTTTATGGCATCAGAAACTGGCACCATGAGCAGTTTATGCTGCCGCTTATTTTATTTGGTACTGCCGGCGCCTTTTTATTAAATATTGTGGTTTTCCACTACACAAAAAACCTTAATCGTGCCTGTTTTGTTGAATCTTTCCTGGTTGGCGTTTTTGTCCTTAGCCTGGTATATCAGGGTGGCTTTAATAATACGGCGCTGTACTGGGTATTTCCTTTTCCCGCTATTCTGTTTGGTTTAACCGGTGTCAGAAATGCGCTTATCGGCAATACTATGCTGCTGATAATTCTGAGTATTATGCTATTTGTGCCAGACCTGATTCTGGCCGAATACAAAGAAGCAGAGTCCAGCCGCTTTATTGCTTCATTAGTGCTGGTGATTATAGTTTGCTGGATCAACGACTTATTCAGGGAACGCAGCCATCAGGCAATGAACCAGTTGCAACAGAGTAAAGATACTCAGGCGAATACCGACCCTTTAACCCAGTTAGCCAATCGTCGTTTTATTGAATCAGTGCTGGCAAAAAATCTGTTTCAGCAGCATGCGGAGTTTTTTCCCCTGTCGGTCATTATGTGCGACCTCGATCACTTCAAAGAAATTAATGACCATTTTGGCCATGATGTTGGTGATGGCGTATTAAAAATGATCGCCGAATTATTTCGCAAAAACCTGCGGCAACAGGACATTGCCTGCCGTAGTGGCGGCGAAGAGTTTTTGCTGCTCCTGCCTCATACCCGGTTACATGACGCGGTCAAAACGGCCGAAAAAATCCGGCTACAATTAGCCGGGACACCTTTTGCCACAGCAGAGTCTGAACAACAGATTACCGCCAGCTTTGGGGTGGCAGTATGCCATGAAGCTCAGGACTTTAACGCCACAATCAAGGCTGCAGACCAGCAGCTTTATCTGTCGAAGCAACGAGGCCGGAACCAGGTCAGTGCAGAGCATGATTCAGCAATGTGATATGTGTCAATAAGCTAATGGCCTTTATAAACTAAAGTAAGCTCTGACAACCCCGGGCATGTCGTCAGGTTAACATCACGTCTAAGGTGAACTTATGATAAAAAACTGTATTGCGATGCTGCGCTATTTTAACAGTGCAGTACCTTTCAGAATTGTGCCGGCACTGATTACGACTATTGTGCTGATAACACTTCTGCTGATCCCATGCCCGGAGGGCTTAACCCCGAAAGCCTGGGGACTGGTTGCTATTTTTCTGACCACTATTGTGGCGATTATCCTTAAAGTGATGCCGATTGGTGTAATGGCCTTTATGGCAATCATTGTCGTATCGTTATCACAGGTGACATCTACATCGTCTAAAGGCGCAATTACCGATGCGCTCGGCAGCTTTTCCAGCCCGTTAATCTGGTTAATTGTGGTATCGATTCTGATATCCCGCGGTCTGAAGAAAACAGGACTGGGCCGGCGTATCGGTTTTATTTTTATTGCGATGCTCGGTAAAAGAACGCTGGGTATCGGTTATGGCCTGGCATTCTGTGAACTGATTCTGGCTCCTTTTACTCCCAGCAACACTGCACGCGGCGGCGGTATTGTGCATCCGATTATGAAATCTATCGCTAATGCCTTTAATTCTGATCCGGAAAAAGGCACTCAAGCCAAAATAGGGACTTATCTGGCCTTGGTGAACTATCATGCTAACCCTATTACCTCAGCGATGTTCCTGACGGCTACCGCACCCAACCCGCTGGTGGTGGATTACGTGGCACGGGTCACTAACCAGGGCTTCCACCTGTCATGGGGCACCTGGGCTCTTTGCATGCTGCTGCCCGGTCTGGTCTGTATTTTACTGATGCCGTTAATTATTTATGCTATTTCTCCGCCGGAAATTAAAGCAACCCCTAATGCTGTTGATTTTGCTAAATCTGAATTACGGGGCATGGGAAAACTACAACCCAAAGAAAAAGTAATGATGGGCACCTTCGCTTTACTGTTACTGCTATGGGCCAACGTACCCGCGATGATTTTCGGTGATGTATTTATACTAGACCCGACGGTGGTGGCTTTTCTGGGGCTGTTTATTCTGCTGATTAGCGGCACTATTGACTGGGATGATGTGCTATCAGAAAAAAGCGCCTGGGATACACTGATCTGGTTCGGGGCACTGGTGATGCTGGCCAATGAGCTGAATTCGCTGGGTGTTATCAGCTGGTTCTCTGATGGCCTGAAAACCGGCATTGAAGCCAGCGGCATGAGCTGGCAACTAACAGCTTCTGTGCTGGTACTGGTATTTGTGTTCTCTCACTATCTGTTTGCCAGCACTACCGCACATGTCAGTGCCATGATGCTGGCTTTTCTGACAGTGGGCGTACATCTGATCCCGGCTGACTATGTTATCCCGTTCCTGCTGATGATGACTGCCGGCTCCGGTATTATGATGACGCTCACTCACTACGCCACCGGCACATCGCCGATTATTTTCGGTAGCGGTTACGTTACGCTGGGTAAATGGTGGGGCGTTGGTTTTATTATGTGTGTCTGCGAACTGCTGATCTTTGCCGTTATCGGTATTGCATGGTGGAAAGTTCTCGGCCACTGGTAATAAAAATCAGCAACTATAAAAAACCAGCATAACGCTTGTCAGTTAAGAGCTGTAAGAATCGGCTTATTCACGCCAACACGCCGTAAATACATCCCTGTAGGCTGGGCTATGAACTTCATCCATGAAGTTCCCCCTTCGGGCCAGCGGAGCTGTTCAAATTCGTTCCTGACGAATTTGTCAACCCATCCAGGGCTGCAACGGTTGGCTTAGAATAAGCCGATTCTTGCTTAATTGATCGGTATTATGGGCTTTTCTGTTTATCAGCAGTACTGAGTAATTACTGCAACACAGAAATATCTGCTACCTGCAAAAACAACCCACGTAACTGCTGTAATAATGCCAAACGATTTAACCGTACTGCACTATCTTCTGCATTCACCATCACTTTATCAAAGAAGGTATCAATAACATCGCGTAATGCCGCCAGATGCATCAAACTTTCAGCATAACTGCGTTGCGCTGCCTGATAAGCCTGCTCTGCCACAATAGCGTTATACAGTGCTTTTTCCGCATCTTCCTGTAGCAGCGCAGCATTCACCTGTGCCGGAACAGCTTCGGTCACTTTAGCCAGAATATTAGCCACCCGTTTATTAGCAGCCGCCAGCGCAGCAGCAGCATCCAGTTTACGGAACTGTGCGACTGCTTTTACCCGGCGGTCAAAGTCAGCCGGATTGGTCGGACGGCGGGCCAGTACTGCCTGAATAACATCTGTCTGGTAACCTTCGTCCTGATACCAGGCGCGGAAGCGCCCCAGCATAAAGTCGATAACTTCGTCACTCACCTGAGTATTCGTCAGCTTAGTGCCAAAAGTGGTTTTGCTGAATTCAACCAGTTCGGCCAGATCTAAATCCAGCTGATTCTCTACCATAATCCGCAATGCACCAATGGCCGCCCGACGAAGTGCAAACGGGTCTTTATCCCCTTTAGGGGCCTGGCCGATCCCAAAGATACCCACCAGCGAATCCAGTTTATCAGCAATAGCAACCGCATAACTTTCACGTTGGGTTGGCAACTGGTCGCCGGAAAAACGCGGCATATATTGCTCGTTCAGGGCCAGTGCGACGGTTTCTTTTTCGCCGTCGATACGCGCATAGTGCATACCCATAATGCCCTGCACTTCCGGGAACTCTGCTACCATATTGGTCATCAGATCGGTTTTAGACAGTAAACCGGCACGGGCGGCATCTTCCGCAGCAGCGCCGATTTTACCGGCAATAAAGCCTGCCAGCTGACTGATACGCTCTGATTTTTCATACAGCGTACCCAGCTGCTGCTGGAATAATACGGTTTTCAGGCTGTCCAGCCGGTCAGCCAGTTTAGTCTTTTTATCAGTTTTAAAGAAAAACTCAGCATCAGATAGCCGTGGGCGCACAACTTTTTCATTACCCAGAACAATCTGAAGTGGGTCCTTACTTTCGATATTGGCCACGAATACAAATTTATTCAGCAGGCTGCCATCACTGTTTAACAGCGGAAAGTACTTCTGATTATCTTTCATCGTTGAAATCAGCGGTTCCGACGGCACCTGCAGGAAGCTTTGTTCAAAACTGCCAACCAGTGTTACCGGCCATTCTACCAGGCTGGTGACTTCATCCAGCAGGCTGTCATCCATTTGCGCAACGGCATTTAATGCTTTGGCTTCTTTTTCAACAGCCGCTTTAATAATTGCTTTACGCTCATTAAAGTCGGCCAGTACAAAAGCTTTTTTCAGTGCAGGCAGATAATCATCAGCATGACGGATGCTGATCAGTTCCGGCGCATGGAAGCGATGCCCACGGGTCTGATTGCCCGCCGGTTTACCCAGAATCGTTGCCGGTACGACGTTATCACCATACAGCATAATCAGCGTATGCACCGGGCGGATAAACTGCACATCAGAACTGCCCCAACGCATAGGTTTGGCAATCGGTAACCGATGCAGCGCCTGTTGTACAATTTCCGGCAGCAGGCTGACAGCATCTGCGCCTTTGACTTCGGCTTTATGCAGTAACCAGGCACCTTTATCGGTTTCCAGCTTTTCTGCCTGCTCAACAGTAATGCCACACCCGGCAGCCCAGCCCTGAGCCGCTTTAGTTGCATTACCTGCGGCATCAAAAGCAGCAGACAGTGCAGGGCCGCGCTTTTCAACCACTTTATCCGGTTGCTGTGCCGCCAGTTGGTTAATACGCACAGCCAGACGGCGTGGCGCAGCATACCAGCTGACACCGGCATGAGATAATTCTTGTTTGGCCAGCTCTGCCACCAGATTGTCAGCAAAAGCACTGGCCAGTGTTTTAAGTGATTTTGGTGGTAACTCTTCAGTACCTAACTCAACAATAAAATCCTGCACTGTCATTTAGTCAGCCACCTTTGTTGTTTTGCATAATGGAAATCCGAGCTTTTCACGTGAAGCGTAGTAAGCCTCGGCACAGGCTTTAGCCAGGGTACGAACCCGCAGGATATACCGCTGACGTTCCGTTACTGAAATAGCATGGCGGGCATCTAACAGGTTAAACGCATGGCTGGCTTTCATCACTTTTTCATAAGCCGGTAATGGCAGCCCCTGCTCTATCAGATACTGGCTTTCTTTCTCGGCCTGATCAAATGCAGCAAACAGGGCCGGTACATCAGCATGTTCAAAGTTATAGGTAGATTGCTCTACTTCATTCTGATGAAATACATCACCGTAAGTAACACGCCCCAGCGGGCCATCAGTCCAGATTAAGTCGTAAATGCTGTCCACATTCTGGATATACATCGCCAGACGTTCCAGACCATAGGTAATTTCACCACTGACCGGTTTACACTCTAAGCCACCGACCTGCTGGAAATAGGTAAACTGGGTGACTTCCATACCGTTCAGCCAGACTTCCCAGCCTAAGCCCCAGGCACCCAGTGTCGGTGATTCCCAGTTATCTTCCACAAAACGGATATCGTGTACCAGCGTATCAATACCCAGTTCACGCAGTGAACCCAGATAAAGCTCCTGAATGTTATCCGGTGATGGTTTCAGGATCACCTGAAACTGATAGTAATGTTGCAGCCGGTTAGGGTTTTCGCCGTAACGGCCATCGGTTGGCCTGCGGCATGGTTGTACATAGGCGACGTTTTTTGGTTCCGGCCCTAACGAGCCCAGAAAGGTTTGTGGATGGAAAGTACCGGCACCCACTTCCAAATCCAGCGGCTGAACAATAACGCAGCCCTGCCGCGCCCAGTAATCCTGTAAGGCCAGTATCAGTCCCTGAAAGGTTTTAATATCGTACTTATGCATTCTGCTTGCAACTCATGATAAAAATGACTGAAAAGTATACTCAGTTGTGCGTATTAACTGTAGCGCCACTGAACATTTTTTCGGTGTAAAACCAGAAATTTTACGCTGTTAAAAAAGGGGCTTTACGCCCCTTGTGGTTCTGCTGAAAAAATTACACGTCTAAGTTT
The DNA here is from genome assembly GCA_033792355.1 of Chromatiaceae bacterium AAb-1. Lineage (GTDB taxonomy): Bacteria > Pseudomonadota > Gammaproteobacteria > Enterobacterales > Alteromonadaceae > Alishewanella. The sequence goes on along the minus strand of JARXRR010000021.1, from coordinate 22,083 downwards.
GCTACGTACAGTGCATTTTCTTCAATAAAGGCGCGGCGTGGTTCTACGTGATCTCCCATCAGCGTAGCGAACAGCTGATCGGCACCAATCGCATCTTCAATTGTTACCTGCAACATACGGCGGGTTTGAGGATCCATTGTCGTTTCCCACAGCTGTTCCGGGTTCATTTCACCTAACCCTTTGTAGCGCTGGATAGTTAAACCACGCTTAGACTCTACCATCAGCCAGTCCAGTGCTTCGACAAAACTGCTGATGGTTTTAATTTTCTCGCCCCGACGGATATAGCCACCCTCTTCAATCAAATCACGGATCTCGTTACCCAGCGCAGTAATGCTCTGGTAATCCCGCGACGTAATAAAGTCATGGTGCAGTACATATTCACTGTCGATACCATGCTGACGGATAATGATTTTAGGCACAAACAGCTGACGTTCGCGGTCTTCATGAATACCAGCACGATAAGTAGAGCCATCGTTCTCTTTTTCATCCAGACGTTTTATCAGATTACTGACCCACAGCTCTGCCGATGCTTTGTCTTTTGCCTGTTCTACCGTAATAGCCGGTACATAAATCAGCTCATTCAGCAGGTTATGAGGGATTTTACGTGATAACCGCCCCAGAGTTGCTGTTACCTTATGATATTGCTGTACCAGCGACTCCAGTGCGGTACCACCGATACCCGGAGCATTTTCATTAACATGTAAGCTGGCTTCGTCCAGCGCTAATGTTGTCAGAAATTCGGTCATCGCGGCTTCGTCTTTTATATATTGCTCTTGTTTGCCTTTTTTCACTTTGTACAGTGGTGGCTGAGCAATATAAATATAGCCGCGCTCGATCAGCTCCGGCATTTGACGATAGAAGAATGTCAGTAACAGAGTACGGATGTGCGAACCATCAACGTCGGCATCGGTCATCAGAATAATACTGTGATAGCGGGTTTTATCCGGGTTGTACTCTTCACGGCCAATACCGCAGCCCAAAGCAGTAATCAGCGTGCCGACTTCCTGAGAAGACAGCATTTTGTCAAAGCGGGCTTTTTCTACGTTCAGAATTTTACCTTTCAGCGGTAATATTGCCTGATTCTTGCGGTTACGGCCTTGTTTGGCAGAGCCCCCCGCAGAATCACCCTCCACTATATACAGTTCAGATAATGCCGGGTCTTTTTCCTGGCAGTCAGCCAGTTTTCCCGGCAGGCCGGCGATATCCAGTGCACCTTTACGGCGGGTCATTTCGCGGGCTTTACGGGCAGCTTCACGCGCTCTGGCAGCATCGACTATTTTACCAACGATAATTTTTGCGTCATTCGGGCTTTCCAGCAGATATTCGTTCAGCTTTTCATGCATAACGCTTTCTACTGCCGATTTAACTTCGGACGACACCAGCTTATCTTTTGTCTGCGAACTGAATTTAGGATCCGGTACTTTAACGCTGATAACGGCAGTTAAGCCTTCACGGGCATCGTCACCGGTAGCTGCCACTTTCATTTTTTTAGCATAACCTTCATGCTCGATATAGGTATTCAGCACCCGTGTTAACGCTGAACGGAACCCGGCAAGGTGCGTACCACCATCCCGTTGCGGAATATTATTGGTAAAACAAAAAATGTTTTCCTGATAACTGTCGTTCCACTGCATAGCCACTTCTACCGCAATGCCATCTTCACGCTGGCTGGTAAAATAAAATGCTTTGGGGTGAATACTGGTTTTACTGCGATTCAGATATTGCACAAAGGCTTCAATACCACCTTCGTATTTAAAATGATCGCGTTTGTCATTTCGCTCATCAGTGACAATGATGCTGACACCCGAGTTTAAAAATGACAGCTCACGTAAGCGTTTAGCCAGTATGTCATAGTGGAAATTAATATCGCTGAAAATAGTCAGGCTTGGCCAGAAGCGGATTTCGGTTCCTTTATCATCCGTTTCACCAATAACGCTTAATGGCGCCTGTGGTACACCTAAGTGGTAGATTTGATTATGTACTTTACCGCCACGGCGAATGGTCAGCTCCAGTTTATCAGATAGTGCGTTTACCACTGAAACGCCAACACCGTGCAAACCACCAGACACTTTATAGGAGTTATCGTCGAACTTACCCCCGGCATGGAGTACTGTCATGATAACTTCGGCGGCCGATACTCCCTCTTCGTGCATCTCGGTCGGGATACCACGTCCGTTGTCACGCACGGAAACAGAACCATCACTGTGAATAGTGACGAAAACATCTGAACAATGCCCGGCCAGAGCTTCATCTATGGAATTATCGACGACCTCAAAAACCATATGGTGCAGGCCGGTGCCGTCATCGGTGTCACCAATGTACATGCCTGGTCTTTTACGAACTGCATCCAGTCCTTTTAATACTTTAATACTCGTGGAATCGTAGTTATGTTGTTCGGCCATCTTCATCTGTCCGTGCTGTTATCTGACCATGTTCCACGTGAAACATTACCAGCTTATCTGCTGGTATATAGGGTGAAACCTGATCAGCATTAATTGCAGTAATAAACACCTGCGAATTAATATTGTTTAAATAACCAAAAATCTGTCGGGTTGAATTTTCATCCAGCTCCGACGCTAAATCGTCAATCAGTAGTAGCGGCTGCTTTTTTCCACTGTCTCGGATTACATTGTTCTGGGCAATTTTAAGTGCAAATAATAACACTTTTAACTGTCCACGGGATAACACTTCTTCAGCCGGGTGTTGCTCTATCCGCAACCGTAAATCGGCTTTTTGTGGCCCATACTGGGTAAACCCCATCCGGCTGTCCTGCTGAAAACTTTGCTGTAGCAACTGTTGCAAATCGGCGGCATTCTGCTCTGCTTTGTCAGGCCAGCCAGAAAGCAGCTGAAAGCTGATTTTGGATAATAAAGACTCAGCTGCTATCAGATTATAAAATGCGGCGGTCAGCTCATCGATATAGGTTTTTCTGAGTTGCTGCAGTTGTATCGCCAGTTGTACAAATTGCTGATCCCAGTATTCAAACTGTGAATCATACTGGCGGCTACCTTTTAGTAAGGCATTACGCTGCTTCAGTACTTTATGGAATTTTTGCCAGACCTCAAAAAAGGCAGGTTCCACGTGGAACAATCCCATATCGAAAAACTGCCGCCGTTCTTTCGGGCCACCAAAAAATAAGCGGAAGCTGTCAGGTGTAATCAACTGCACCGGCAACAGGGAGGCAAAATCAGCCAGCCGGTTTACCGTTGCACCATTTAACCGTAATACCAGCTCACCCTGTCTGTCGCGCTGTAACCCTAACGCAAATGGCTGCTCTGCCACGGTGACTTTGGCATGCAATATAAATGCAGCGGCCTCATGCTGGATTAAACGCTGCGCCCGGCTGCTGCGGAACGACCGTCCATGCGCCAGATAATATATTGCTTCCAGAATACTGGTTTTACCGCTGCCGTTAACGCCGTAAATAAGGTTAAACTGATGATGAGCTGCCAGTGACAATGCCGCAAGATTACGGAACTGGCTGGCAGAAACAGACAACAAAGACATTAATTACAAACGCATTGGCATAACAACGTAAGAGCTGCCAATATTACCTACACCTTCAATCAGGGAACTGGAATTGGCATCGCTCAGGTGCAGAATAACTAAATCAGTCGCCAGGGTATTCAGCACATCCAGTAAGTAACCGACATTAAAGCCGATTTCCAGATTGTCACCCTGATATTCAACTTCAATAACTTCTTCTGCCTGTTCATGTTCCGGGTTATTGGCAACAATTTGCAACTCACCATTGGTCAAGGTAAAACGCACACCCCGATATTTTTCATTCGACAATATTGATGCGCGGATACAGGCGTCTTTTAATACTGCACGATGCGCCGTAACCAGTTTGGTGGTATTGCGCGGCAATACCCGCCGGTAATCAGGAAAACGCCCGTCTATCAGCTTGCTGCTGAAAATAAAATTATCATCGACCAGACGAATATGATTCTGGCCCAGACTAAGCTGTACCGGCTGCTCGTCATTAGCTAACAACCGCATAATTTCCAGTACACCTTTACGCGGAATAATGATTTGCTTCTGCTGGGCGGTAACATCAGGCAAATCGAGTTTGCTTAAGGCCAGACGGTGGCCATCCGTTGCAACCGAACTAACACTGCCATTATCCACTTCAAATAATAAACCGTTAAGATAATAACGTACGTCCTGATTCGCCATAGAAAAGGACGTATCATCCAACAGCTTTCGCAGTTGCTGGCGGGTCAGCCTGATATTCGCTTCACCTTCCCAGCTTTCCAGATTCGGATATTCACTGGCATTTAATGTCGATAATGTGAATTTGGTTTTCCCACTGGTCAGGATGCAGTTATCTCCCTGCAGCTGTACCCGGATTTCACTGCCTTCAGGCAGGCTGCGACAGATATCGAGTAATTTTTTTGCCGGAACCGTAATACGCCCGGTACTGACCACCTGATCAGGCACGGTCGTTGCTACCAATTCTACTTCTAAATCAGTGCCCGTTAACGAAAGTGACTGCTCAGACACTTCCAGTAATACATTCGATAAAATAGGTAATGTATGACGGCGCTCAATGGCACCAGATACCATCTGTAGCGGTTTAAGCAGCGCATCTCGGTTAATGAGGAATTGCATAGCGGTTCCCTTGTTACGATGACAAAGTACGGATTAAATTCTGAAAATCTTCTTTAATTTCGTGAGTTTCTTCTTTCAGAGACTCAATTTTGCGGCAGGCATGCAGTACTGTGGTGTGGTCTCTGCCGCCAAAAGCATCACCAATTTCCGGCAGGCTGTGGTTAGTCAGTTCTTTTGCCAGCGCCATCGCCATCTGGCGGGGGCGAGCCACCGAGCGCGAGCGGCGCTTGGATAATAAATCGGCTACCCGGATTTTATAATATTCAGCCACGGTTTTCTGAATATTCTCTATCGTGACCAGTTTGTCCTGCAGGGCGAGTAAATCACGCAGCGCTTCACGTACAAAATCAATCGTGATCGGGCGCCCGGTGAAGTTAGCATTCGCTATCACCCGATTCAGTGCCCCCTCTAGCTCGCGCACATTTGAACGCAGCCTTTTGGCAATAAAAAAGGCGACTTCTTCCGGCAACCGGATCTGGTTTTCATGTGCCTTGCGCATCAGAATGGCAACCCGGGTTTCCAGCTCCGGAGGCTCAATCGCAATGGTTAATCCCCAGCCAAAGCGGGATTTCAGACGATCTTCCACGCCATCAATCTCTTTTGGATAACGATCGCTGGTCAGAATAATTTGCTGATTACCTTCCAGCAACGCATTGAAAGTATGGAAAAACTCTTCCTGCGAGCGCTCTTTATTAGCGAAAAACTGAATATCATCTATCAGCAGGGCATCAACGGAGCGATAATAACGTTTAAAATCTTCTATCGCATTGTTTTGTAAGGCTTTAACCATATCCTGAACAAAACGCTCTGAATGCATATAAATCACTTTAGCATCCGGCTTTTTCGCCAGAATGCCATTACCGACAGCGTGTAATAAGTGGGTTTTACCTAAACCGGTACCACCATAAATAAACAGGGGGTTATAAGCCGAACCGGGATTATCTGCCACCTGACTGGCCGCAGCCCTTGCCAGCTGGTTAGATTTACCTTCAACAAAGTTGGCAAACGTATAATTAGCCCGCACATTGCTGCGCACAATACTTTTCGGAGCCGGTTCAGCCACGGTAGTGTTTTTTACCGGGGTAACAGCCGCAGACGTTATATCCGGGGTTTCAACCACCGTCTGGCTGGTTTGCTGGGGTTTAGGAATTTTCTGGCTGCTGCCAACATCAAAACGAAGACGGGGAGAATTATCACCACAATAATCCTGGATCAGTTCCATGATCCGGTTAAGGTATTTTTCACGCACCCAGTCGAGCACGAAGCGATTCGGTGCATATAGTGTTAATGCATCATCAGAGCTGTCTGCCTGTAATGGTCGGATCCACATACTGAAATGCTGGGCCGGCAATTCGGCCTGAAGGGCCTGCAGGCAATTCTGCCAAACGGACTGATACACCATATCTCCTGAAGCCTTTATTCTGTCTGTTTTACAAGGCTGGCGTAAGTGAACTTAAAGTACATTATGGTACTATCTTATCCACAACTTCAATATTGACTTTTCCAAAACAGCCCAAACCCTGAAAATTTACAGTTAACTCATTAATTGTAAATGTAAAATTTCTTTTATTCCTTTTATTTATAGCCAAAGAAAAAGCTGACAAAATCTAAGCCAGACACAAAATAACCCACATTTTATCCAGTAAGCGACCAACGGCTGTGGAAAACTTTCAGGATCAGGCCCGGTGATGAAAGATCAGAGCACAATAAACACAAGGATCGCATTGACTTTCGGCTTAGGAGTACTTAAAATTCGCGCTCATTTTTGTCAGCTGCGTTTTGGTATATTTGCTAAAACACAGGTAATCTTAGTAAATATTTCGACCGGACGGATGAAATTATGAGTAAAAGAACTTTTCAACCCAGCGTGTTAAAACGTAAACGCGTTCACGGTTTCCGTGCCCGTATGGCAACTAAAAATGGCCGTCAGGTACTGGCTCGTCGCCGTGCAAAAGGCCGTAAGCGCTTAGCTGTCTAACCGGCTGTTACCGCTGAGTGGTCAGCCTGAAATTTGGCCGGGAGCTACGCCTGTTAACGCCCGGCCAGTTCGATAACGTCTTTCAGCAACCTTTTCGGGTTTCTTCTCCCCTGTTCACCATTCTGGTAAAACCAAACCTGTTAACTCATCCCAGGCTGGGCCTTACTATTGCCAAAAAACGTGTTAAATTAGCTGTGCAGCGTAACCGGATTAAGCGGTGTGTCCGCAATAGCTTCCGTTTACATCAGCATAGGCTACCTGCCGTGGATCTGGTATTGATGGTGAAAGGTGATATCAGTAATACGCCAAATGATGAATTACAGAAACAACTGGAAAAGTTATGGGGCAAAATCGCTCGTCAGTACATCGCGTTGCAGTCAGCGGCATGCTGATACTTATTCGTGGTTATCAAAAGCTGATCAGCCCGTTATTCGGCCCCAGTTGCCGTTTTCATCCCACCTGCTCTAATTATGCTATTACGGCAATAGAGCGCTTTGGGGTAATAAAAGGCTCTTGGTTGGCGGCAAAACGTCTATTAAAATGTCACCCTTTGCATGCGGGTGGTGATGATCCCGTTCCTGAAAAGCACAATGAGAAAAGCTAACCCATGGAATCACAACGCAGTTTATTAATTATTGGTCTGGCACTGGTCAGTTTTTTACTCTGGCAACAGTGGCAGCAGGACTACAACACCCGGCCTGTGGCAAGAACAGAGGTCAGTCAGCAGGCAGAATCATCCGCCACTGATTTACAACTGACCGCAGATGAATTTAACAGTCAGGTAATGCAGCCAACTCCGGTCGCAGCGTCAGACAGCAACGAACAACTGATTAGCGTAAAAACCGATGTGCTGGAACTGACAATTAACACCCGGGGTGGTGATATTGTTAACCTGACGCTGCCGCACTATAAGTTAACCAAAGACAGCGAACAGTCTTATATACTGATGCGTAAGCTGCCTGGTTTCGAATACGTTGCAGAATCAGGTTTGCTGGGTAAAGATGGTCCGGACGACAGCAGAAACAGCGGCCGCCCGGTATATCAGACGTCTCAGCAAACTTTTAGCCTCAGTGGTGACAGTACTGAACTGGTGGTGCCTTTAACACTGGACTACAACGGCTTACATATTGAAAAACGCTTTATTTTTACCGCCGGAAAATATGATGTCCGGGTAGAATATTTACTGCATAACACCACGACTGAAGCCAAATCAGTACAGAATTACCAGCATCTGCTGCAAAGCATTGAAGGCGGTAAAGATAGCAGCATGATGATGCCAATCTATCGTGGTGCAGCTTATGGCAGCAGCCAGGAGCGTTATTCAAAATACAATTTCGATGACATGCAGAAGCAAAACCTGCTGATTTCAACCAAAGGTGGCTGGGTAGCCATGCTGGAACATTATTTTGTTTCTGCCTGGATCCCTGATGCCCAGCAGGATAACCAGCTGTATAGCCGTGTAAACCGCGAACGTGGTGTTATCGGTAGTCTTGGCCCTGCTATTCAGATTGCTCCGGGTGAGCAGGCCGTTATCAATGCCGTTTTTTATGCCGGCCCTAAAACGCAGGATAACCTGGCAGAGCTGGCCAACGGCCTGGATTTAACTGTTGATTATGGTTTCCTGTGGTTTATTTCTCAGCCTTTATTCTGGTTGCTGACACTGATTCAAAGCGTGGTAGTGAACTGGGGCGTGGCAATTATCTGTATTACGATTGTTGTAAAACTGATTATGTATCCGCTGACCAAAGTTCAGTACGAATCTATGGCGAAAATGCGTAACCTGAAACCGAAAATTGACGAACTTCAGGCCCGCTACAAAGATGACCGGCAAAAAATGGGCCCTGCCATGATGGAGCTTTACCGCAAGGAAAAAGTGAACCCGATGGGAGGCTGTCTGCCAATGCTGGTGCAAATGCCTATTTTCCTGGCTCTGTACTGGGTATTTGTGGAAAGCGTTGAACTGCGTCATGCTCCTTTTATGTTGTGGATTACCGACCTGTCAACAAAAGATCCGTTCTATGTACTGCCGGTACTGTTCGGTGCCAGTATGTTCTTAATGCAGAAGCTGACGCCGATGCAGGTAACCGATCCGATGCAGCAGAAGATTATGATGTGGATGCCGGTCGCATTCTCCGTATTCTTCCTGTGGTTCCCAAGTGGTCTGGTGCTGTACTGGTTTGTCAGTAACCTGATTTCTATTGCCCAGATGTTGGTTATTTACAAAGGCATGGAGAAAAAAGGGCTGCATACCAAGAAAGCCTGAGACTAAACGATCAGTTAAACCGGAAGCGTTGTGCCGTTTCCGGTTTAACCCCGGAATTTACTGCATGCCTGTTATTTAACAGGCATTTTTTATTAAAGGGATATTTATGTTTACCACCGACACCATTGCTGCCTTAGCTACTGCCCCCGGCCGTGCCGGTGTCGGTATTATCCGTATCTCGGGGCCTGATGCAAAACACGTGGCAAAAGCGCTTTTGCATAAAATACCAAAGCCCCGTTATGCCGAATACCTGCCTTTTTTTGATGCCGGACAACAGATACTGGACCAGGGTATTGCGCTGTATTTCCCCGGCCCGAATTCCTTTACCGGTGAAGATGTGCTGGAGTTACAGGGTCATGGTGGTCCGGTATTGCTGGACTTACTGCTAAAACAGGTACTGGCACAGCCTAATGTACGTATTGCCCGGCCCGGTGAATTTTCTGAACGGGCGTTTTTAAATGACAAGCTGGATCTGGCCCAGGCTGAAGCTATCGCCGACTTAATTGATGCCAGCAGCGAACAGGCCGCCCGCTCCGCTATGCAATCATTACAAGGCGAGTTCTCACGTAAAATTCATCAGCTGGTCGAAAAAGTTATTTATCTCAGAATGTATGTAGAAGCAGCCATCGACTTTCCGGATGAGGAAATCGATTTTCTGTCAGATGGTAAAGTCGCTGCTGACTTGGCAGCGATAATCGAAGAGCTGAGTACCATCCGCCAGCAGGCGAATCAGGGCAGTATCCTGCGTGAAGGCATGCGGGTCGTCATCGCCGGACGGCCTAATGCCGGCAAATCCAGCCTGCTTAACGCACTGGCAGGCAGAGATGCCGCCATTGTTACCGATATCGCCGGCACCACCCGCGATGTACTACGCGAGCATATCCATATCGACGGTATGCCGCTGCATATTATAGATACTGCCGGCCTGCGCGAAGCAACCGATCAGGTAGAACAAATTGGCATTGAACGCGCCTGGCAGGAAATTTCCCAGGCCGACCGGGTACTGTTTATGGTTGATGGCACCTCTACCGAAGCCACTGACCCACATGCTATCTGGCCAGAGTTTATCAACAGGCTGCCAGCAGGACTGGGTATTACGGTCATCCGTAATAAGGCTGATTTAACCGGCGAAAACATGACACCGGATGACATAAATGGCATCCCGGTATTCCGGCTGTCAGCCAGAACCGGTGAAGGCATAGATGCACTGCGCGAACACCTTAAAGCCTGTGCCGGCTTTGAAGCCAGCACCGAAGGTACTTTCCTGGCCCGCCGCCGCCATCTCGACGCACTGAGCCACGCAGCAGAGCACTTAGCCACCGGCCAGGAACAACTGCACAGTTTTATCGCCGGTGAAATCCTGGCTGAAGAACTGCGCCTGACCCAGCAATACCTGAATGAAATTACCGGTGAATTCACCAGCGATGACTTGCTGGGCAGAATTTTCAGCTCATTTTGTATCGGGAAATAGCGCGGTAAAACAAAGGAAAGAATCATCCAAACAAAGGAAATATTTCTAATATATTCATATATTTAAACTCATAAATTACTTTCCTTACTTTCCTATAGTTGCTAAAAATGGGTCTTGGATGGCCCACCAGCTGTGTTTGCGTGGGCCACCAGTGGCCCACTACACAGGAGTAACATATGAAGTTATCTATTGAGAAAAAACCAGCAGATCGTGCTGGTCGTCAACAACTGCTATTAACCCGTAACTATGGTTCCTATACCGACGAATCAGGTAAGCGTATTAAAAAGCGCAAACGCCAATCCTTAGACCTATTCATCTATGCCACGCCCAAAGACAAGGCTCAGCGAGATTACAATAAAAAGACCTTGGAACTAGCAGAGCGTATTCAGGCTCAGGCTATTGTTGACCTGGCTAATAACAAATATCACTTTGAAGACGAAGCCAAACAACAACAAAGCTTCATCGACTATATGCAGCAAATTATCGAGGAAAAAAGGAAAACTGATGGCAAATCCAACGTATCCATTTGGGAATCAGTACTGATTCATTTACAGCGCTTTGCCGATGGCCACCAGTTGTCCTTTGCAAACTTTGACGCCGCAATATTGCAAGACTTTCGTATTTACCTGACAACAACCGCTGTCACTAAATCTGGTAAAAAACTTTCTTCCAATACATCATCTACGTACTTTAACAAAGTTAGAGCGGCGCTAAACCAAGCATTTCACGAGGGTATTATTCGCAGAAACCCTGTAAATGAGGTTAAAAGTATTAAGCCAGAGCAAAATAAACGGGAGTACTTGCTTGAGGATGAACTGAGAGCCGCGTATCAGACTGATTGTCGCAAAGAGGTGATAAAAAGCGCTTTCCTGTTTGGCTGCACTACAGGCCTACGCTGGAGTGATATCCAAAAATTGAAATGGCAGGATGTCTTCTTAAGTGAAAGTGTAAACAGGATAACGTTCAACCATAAGAAAGGCAGAAAACTTCAATATTTAGATCTTCCACGCGACGCAGTAAAACTCATGGGTGAACGGCAAGCACCTGAGAGCCGGGTATTCAAAGGCCTGAGCTACTCATCAAACGTTAACGATACTATTAAAATTTGGATGCTTCTTGCTGGTATCACCAAGCATATTACGTTTCATTGTGCCCGTCATACCTTTGCGGTAAGACTACTGACTAACGGTGCCGATATCTATACGGTTTCAAAGCTTTTGGGACACTCGGAGCTTAAAACGACTCAGATATATGCCGACATTATTGAAAGCAAACGCAAAGAGGCAATGGAATCGTTACCGAGCCTGTGGCTTTAACAATTAAATTGGGAAAATAGGGAAACAGGGAAAGATTTTAAGTATCAGTTGTTTAAGATCTTTATATCTGTCTCCCCTTCCCATTGTTTGGTTTAAGCTACCACACAAAAATTTGATTTCAGCGTTGAAGTAACCAGACACAGCTTGTTGTTGCGGGTTATCCAGAACTGATGCTTTTCACCTGATTTAACTAAGTAACACCGGTCTGTGGTTAGTACCTGAGTTAACAGTACCTGACTAACAGGTTCTTCACTCCTGACTATTTGGTCAAAACTTGTCTTTTTAGCTCTTTTAATAAACTCAGATTTTGTCATGTTAGCCCCTTATGGATATGTGGTTGGTGAGCCTATAGGCGCTTGTCGCCTACAGGCCCGCCATACCACATGGCCAACATGCACTACGCAGAGAAAAGCCAGTCAAGCTATAAATCGCCCGTAGGGTTGCGCAGCAAGGGGGCCCCACTGCGTGGGGTTCCGATTTATGGCTTTACTGGATTTGAACGGAGTGGTTTAGGGCTTTGTGTTTAAATATGTGATTTGAACTTAAATAATTGTTTTTCATCTTTGAGATGTTATTCTGCCGTCAGTAGTCAACATTGTTTGGAGCAGACAGTGATTAAGTGCCACCTCGCAAGACTGATGGGCGAACAAAAGATGCGTATAGCCGACGTTGCCAGAGAAACTGGTTTAAGCCGTAATACCATCACCCTGCTTTACCGAGAAACCGCGCAAAAAGTCGATCTGGAAGCTATAGAGAAACTGTGTCTGCTGTTTGATTGCCAGATAAGTGATTTGCTTGAGCTGTCAACGAAATAAACAGGGAAAGTTATGAAATTTAATGAAGATACTCGTGTAAAGATCCCCACTATCCTTCATTTGATGAGGCTCGGGTATCAGTACCTGTCACTGAAAGGGCAAAGCTGGGATCAGGATACCAACATCTTCCCTGAAATCTTCAATGCCGCGATTCTTAAAATCAACCCAGGCATTGAACCTGAAGACGTAAGCCGCCTACTAGATGATATCAAGCTGGAACTAGACAACGAGGATCTTGGGCGAGCCTTCTTTGAACGTCTGACTGACCGCTCGAATACCAGGTTGATCGACTTTGAGAACTTTAGCAACAACAGCTTTCATGTGGTTACGGAGTTAACCTGCAAGAATGGTGATGAGGAATTCCGCCCTGATATCACTTTGTTGGTTAATGGAATGCCGCTGGTCTTTATTGAGGTGAAAAAGCCCAACAACCGCGAAGGCATTTTGGCCGAGCGAGACCGAATCAATAAACGTTTCCAGAACCCGAAATTCAAGCGTTTTGCCAACATTACGCAGTTCATGATTTTCTCCAACAACATGGAGTATGATGACGGTGATCCCGAACCCGTACAAGGGGCATTCTACGCCAGTAGTTCTTACCATAAACCCGTTTTCAACTACTTCAGAGAAGAAGAAATACTGAACCTGACAGTGTTGTTAAAAACTGTCTCGGAAGAAGAAGAACTGAGGGTACTGAAAGATAACAACGTGGAGGTCATTCGCAGCAACCCTGAGTTTCAAACAAATAAGCTACCTGAGCGCCCTACTAACCGGATCTGTACTTCATTGGTTAGTCGTGATCGCCTGGCCTTTATCTTACGCTATGCCCTGGCTTACGTGGCTGAGACTGACGGTCTACATAAGCATATCATGCGTTACCCACAGTTTTTTGCTACTAAAGCAATTGAGCAGAAGCTTGATGATGGCGTTAAAAAAGGCATTATCTGGCATACTCAGGGTAGCGGTAAAACGGCGCTGACCTATTACAATGTGCGCTTTTTGACAGACTATTTTCAAAAACAACAGGTAATTCCCAAGTTCTACTTTATTGTGGACAGGCTGGACCTACTACAACAATCTCATCGAGAATTCACCGCGCGCGGTCTAACGGTGCATACAATTAACTCCCGTGATGCCTTTGCCAAAGACATTAAAGCCACACAGGTGATTCACAACCATTCTGGCAAGCCGGAAATCACTGTTGTGAACATCCAGAAGTTTCGGGATGACCCGGATGTATTGTCTACTAAAGACTACGACATCAACATCCAGCGTATCTTCTTTCTGGACGAAGCGCACCGGAGCTACAACCCAACGGGCAGCTTTCTGGCCAACCTGTATCAATCCGATCCTAACTCTATCAAGATCGCGCTCACAGGTACGCCACTGATCGTTGACGAGGATAAAGCCAGAAAGAACCCTGACTCCAAAGCTATTAGCTCTAAGCAGATATTTGGCAACTATATCCACAAGTACTATTACAACGCCTCCATTGCCGATGGCTACACTCTGCGCCTAATCCGTGAAGAGATCGCAACCAACTACAAGATGGTGTTACAGCAGGCCTTAGAGGATGTAGAAGTTCAAATGGGCGATGTAGATCGCAAGCTTATTTACGCTCATAAAAGCTTCGTTGAACCCATGCTGGATTACATCATCACCGATTTTGAAAAAAGTCGTGGAGCACTGAATGATGCCAGCATCGGAGGCATGGTCATTTGTGACAGCTCAGATCAGGCCAAGCAGATGTTCGATATCTTTAATGGCGTTTACGCACAATCCGCCAGCTCATCTTTTGAAATAAAGGATTCTGCACAATCCCTGCTCGCCGCAGCCAAACCAGATAGCTATGCAGCAAAGGTGAAACAGGACGCCAAGGTCAAGAGCGCAGCACTGATTCTTCATGACATAGGTACCAAAGAAGAACGTAAAGACTGGGTAGAAGACTTCAAAGCAGGCAAAATCGATTTCCTGTTCGTCTATAACATGCTGCTCACCGGCTTCGATGCAAAGCGCCTAAAAAAGCTATATCTGGGTCGGGTAATCCGCAAGCACAATCTGCTGCAGGCACTAACACGGGTCAACCGCACCTATAAGGACTTCCGCTACGGATATGTAGTGGACTTTGCCGATATTCGAAAAGAGTTTGATGCCACCAACAAAGCTTACTTTGATGAGCTGCAAGCTGAGTTGGGTAATGAAATGGAGCACTACTCCAACTTATTCAAATCACAGCAAGAGATCGCAGAAGAAATTGAGCATATCAAAGATGTACTGTTCCGTTTTGATATCGACAATGCGGAAATCTTCCAAATGCAGATCACTGAAATTCAGGATCGAGAAACGGTACTCGCTCTGAAAAAAGCTCTGGAAAACGCCAAAAGCCTGTACAATCTTATACGTTTGCAAGGCGACTATGAGTTACTAGACCAGTTAGATTTTGCAAAGCTCAATATCCTCTACAGGGAAACCTGCAGTCACCTTGATATGCTTAACCTGAAAGAGAGCATAGAACAAGGCTCAGATACAACCAACCTGCTGAATGTCGCCCTTGAAGACGTGATCTTCCGTTTTATAAAAGTGGGCGAAGAGGAATTGGTATTAGCGGATCAGTTAAAGAATACCTTGCGCCAAACCCGCGAAGCCTTAGCCAGCAACTTTGATCAGCAAGACCCAAAATTTGTCAGCCTGAAAGAAGAACTGGAAAGGCTGTTCAAGAAAAAGAACCTCAGCGAGGTCACGCAGGACGAAATGGTGGCCAATATCGACGCCCTCAATAAAATTCACGACCGTGTTAAAGAGCTTAACCGGCAAAACAATCAGCTGCGTCAGAAATACCTTGGCGATGCTAAATACACACGCATTCACAAGCGCCTGCAAGAGCGCAGCGATATATCAGAGAGCGAGCGTAAAATTTTTGAAGCCCTAACCGGCGTAAAACAAGACGCCGACGAACAGGTACTGAACAACAATCAAATACTGGATAACGAAGGTTACTTTGAGCGCCAGATGATGCCTTTAGTCATAAGGCGTTTCAAAGATGAGCAAAAAATACAACTCAACGCCAACGCTTCAAAATTTATTAATCACTTGGTGGTTGCAGAGTATCTGAAAGAATTTCATACCGGCAGTAGAGCCTGGTAAACGTAAACCATAAAGAGCGGTAAAATGGTAGAACTCGAGTTTCAACAAAAAACTAAAGCACTGATCGATAGCCTTAAGAACATTTGTGCCCACTATGGCTTGGGCAATGACGGTAATGAATTCAAAATCATTACCCAGACTTTCCTCTACAAGTTCCTCAACGACAAGTTCGCTTATGAGGCGAAGCAAATCGATGAAAAGGTCGCCAGCTCGGAAAAATGGGAAGAAGCCCTGGTAGCCATGAGCGAAGACGAACTGGAAATGCTACAGCTACAAATGGGTGGCGATACGGCTCGTTTAAAGCCTCATCACTTTATCAGCTACCTATTCGGTCAACAGAACGCGCCTGACTTCGCAAAGCTGTTTGACGACACACTGCGCGACATTGCCTTGACTAATAACGATGTGTTCGCCGTTAAGACCGATGGTGGCACCAAGGTGGTGCTGTTTGATCGCGTTAGCGAATATATTTCTGATGAATCAAAACGCGACGCCTTCTGCCGCGCCATCATCAACAAGCTGGTAGAGTTCAGTTTCGAGCGTATCTTCACGCAAAAATTCGACTTCTACGCCACCATCTTTGAATACCTGATCAAAGACTACAACAGTAACTCCGGTGGTAAATACGCCGAGTACTACACTCCCCATGCGGTGGCACGCATTATGGCAGCCATTCTGGTACCTGCAGATCAACAAGGTAAAGTAAAAAACGTTAGCTGCTACGACCCTTCAGCGGGCTCAGGCACCTTGTTAATGAACGTAGCCCACGCCATTGGTGAGAACCGATGCAGTATTTACACTCAGGACATCTCGCAAAAGTCTTCAAATTTGCTGCGCCTTAACCTTATTCTGAACAATCTTGTGCACTCCATCCCTAATGTGATTCAGGGTAATACCGTATTACATCCCTATCACAAAGATGGCAAAGATCTTAAGAAGTTTGACTACATCGTCAGCAATCCACCGTTCAAGATGGATTTCTCTGACTTCAGGAACGAGCTGGACAGCAAAGAAAACAAAGAACGCTTCTTTGCTGGCATTCCCAAAATCAAACCCAAAGCCAAGGACAAAATGGAAATTTACCAGTTGTTCTTGCAGCACATCATTCACTCACTCAAACCGGGCGGCAAAGCTGCAGTGGTGGTGCCCACAGGTTTTATCACCGCCCAATCGGGTATCGACAAAGGCATTCGCGAATACCTGGTAAAACACAAAATGCTGGCAGGCGTAATATCCATGCCGTCGAATATCTTTGCAACCACAGGTACGAATGTCTCCATCCTGTTTATGGATGGTAGCAATAAAGACAAAGTGGTACTGATTGACGCCTCCAACCTGGGCGAGAAGCTCAAAGACGGTAAGAATCAGAAAACTGTACTGAGTCAGGAAGAAGAACAGCGCATTATCGACACCTTTAATGCCAAAGACGTTGTAGAGGATTTTTCAGTTGCCGTAAGCTATGACGAAATCGAAGCTAAGAATTACTCTTTAAGTGCTGGCCAGTACTTCGATGTCAAAATTGAGTATCTGGATATTACCCCAGAACAGTTTGCTGAGAAGATAAGGGACTTTACAAGCAATCTGGAGAGCCTGTTTAAACAATCACGTGAATTGGAAGCTGATATTAAAAAGCAGTTGGCGGGATTGAAGTATGAAGCCTAAACATATGACGACTATTAGGAGTATTGCCACAATATATGATGGCCCGCATGCCACGCCCACTAAATTGGAATCTGGGCCATATTTTTTAAGTATTTCAAGCTTGGATAAAGGGCGACTAGATTTAAGCAAGTCAGCTTCGTTAAGCGAAGATGATTTTAAAAAATGGACTAAAAGAGTAACGCCTGAAGAAGGAGATCTTCTTTTTTCTTACGAAACTAGACTTGGCGAAGCTGCACTCATGCCTTCCGGAATAAGAGCATGCTTAGGAAGGCGAATGGGTTTACTTAGACTCAATAGAGAAAAAGTAATACCTGAGTATGCCCTTTATGCATATCTATCTCCCGTTTTTCAGCAAACGATAAAAGCCAATACTATTACAGGGGCCACTGTGGATCGTATTGCATTGAACGAGCTGCCTGACTTTCCTATTCGAATTCCCCCACTTGATGAGCAAAAATATGTTGCAAGACTTTTAAGTGGAATTGACGAAAAAATCGAACTCAATAACCGTATCAACACCGAACTGGAAGCTATGGCCAAAACCTTGTACGACTATTGGTTTGTACAATTCGACTTCCCCGACGCCAACGGCAACCCCTATAAAACCTCCGGCGGCAAAATGGTCTACAACTCAACCCTGAAGCGGAGAATTCCGGAGGATTGGGAGGTTGTTCCATTGAAAAAATTAGTTAGTTTGGTCAAAGGAAATGTATCACCTAGCGAAATCGAACCATCAACGCCTTATATTGGACTTGAGCACATTCAAAGGAAGAAACTATCTCTTGAAGATTGGGCTATGTCGCAATCCGCAGAAAGTGACAAGACTGTTTTCAAAAAAGGGGACATATTGTTTGGGAAAATAAGGCCATATTTCCATAAAGTAACAGTTGCACCATTTGATGGGATAACATCTACTGATACTTTGATATTCAGACCAACCAGTAAAAACTATTTTGGGGTGGCTTTAGAAGTAATTTTCAGCGACGAATTTATCTCATTGGCAAGTCAATCATCTACAGGCTCGAAAATGCCAAGAGCTGATTGGGGCGTTCTCAAGCAGTATTCTATTGCAATTCCAAGCGAAGAGTTGTTAAGCCAATTCCAAGTAAAAATTGAACAGTTTGTTAATTATCTAAACTTGACCACTTTAGAAAATAGAGAGTTACGCAAGCTCCGCGATTGGCTACTCCCTTTGCTAATGAATGGCCAGGTGACCGTTACCTCATCCACTCAACCAAAAACAGCGGAAGCCTAGAATGGCCAAAGACCTCACTGAATCATCCCACGATCGCCAGAATATCCTTAATAACCGCTACGCCTTGCAACAGGCAGAGCAGCACTTAGGCTTGGGCGGCATAGCCTTTGAAGGAGACACAGTGTTTACCAAAGCTCAGGTGATGTCTTTGTATGAGATAGCTGATGTCACTATAGAGCGTTATATCTCGTCTCATGGGGATGAGCTGAAAAGCAATGGTTATAGGGTTATTCGTGGTGCAAAGTTAAAAGAATTTAAAGAGTTAGCTTTTGGTACCCTCATCAATGAGGGTACCAAAACCACCGCACTTGGATTGTTCAGTTTTCGTGCGGTGTTGAATATCGGCATGCTACTGACAGAGAGCGAACCAGCTCGACTGATGCGCTCTCGTTTATTGGACATAGTGCTGGATGTGATGGCCGAACGGGCTGGTGGGCACACCAAGTTTATCAATCAGCGTGATGAAAACTACCTAGTCAGTGCACTACAGGAAGAAAACTACCGCCGTCTATTCACTGATGCCCTGGATAAGTATGTTGAGGGCAACCACTGGAAATATGCGCGTTTTACCAACCTGATCTACCAGAGCATTTTCCATGAAAACGCCACTGAATATAAAAAGGTGTTAAATCTCGCAGCCAAAACCAATATCCGCGAAACCTTGTATTCTGAAGTACTGAACCTGATTGCCAGTTATGAGTCGGGTATTGCCCATGAATTGGAACAGGCCAGTTATAGCAGAGGCCGTAAGCTGACCCAAAAGGAGGCTGAAAGCCTTTTTTCCAGTTTTGAAAAACATCCATTGTTCAATCCTCTTATCCTGGATGCAAGAACCAAAATGGCAAGCCGCGATTTGTGCTTCCGTGATGCCTTACATGAAAAGCTCGAAGCGTACATAAAATCAGTACCAGAAGCCGACTTTGAACGTTTTCTTGGAGAAAAGAGCCGCTCTTTGGAAGAGCAGCTCAGTGACCCTGAGACACTGGCAGTGTTCAAACGTCTGAAAGATCGCTAGCTGAAGGATTGCATCAATGAATAGTTCTGAAGGAACGGGCATTAGCTTTTTCTATTTTGATGTAACGCATGCGATCAATGTTCACGATTGGATCATTGAGAAGTCTGGTGGCCTGGCTGGTACCAAAGACATTGGCCAGCTAGAGAGTCCCTTGCAGCACATCCAAAACGACTGGTACTACCCTGAAATAGAAGACAAGCTGACGCACTTAGTATTTTCCATCAACAAGAACCATGCGTTTAACGATGGTAATAAACGTTCATCGCTGGCTTTAGGAGCCTATTTCCTTGAGCTGAATGGTTTCGACTATGTGGTACAGCGCTTTGTCAAAGAGATGGAAAACATTGCCGTCTGGGTCGCAGATAACGTCATCGATAAAGCGTTGCTGCATAAAATAATCAGCTCTGTGCTCTACGAGGACGACTACTCTGAGTCAGTCAAACTGGCCATCGTTGAGGCAGTTGAAGCGGCAAAGCAGTTGAATCAGGAATAGTGTCACCGGCAATAATTGGCTAAAACCCAAGCGTCATTTAATAAATATCTATAAGACTCGTAGGGTTAATATTAAGCAGATTCTGGCCGAGTCGTCCCTACTGCCAAGGTAGGGACGACTCGGAGAGTCGCTACGCAAGGCCATTGCTCATGATGCCTTGCAACAGAATCTGCTTTTCAACGATCCTGGGCCAGAAGAGGGATGTTGATTTTTATTGTTGCAATCGCTGATCAATATGATATCTTTTGAATCGTACTAGCTCACCAAGAGCAGAAAAGAAAAAGGGCGCTTCAGCTGCCCACAACACGCTCCAGAGGTGCTACGTCCGTAGCAACGGGTCGCAAGACCAATCCCCAATATCAACAAAACCAACGTAGTCTGGTATTGCCTTCAACAGAAGCCATCCAGCTCAGCTTGTATTGCTTTAGATCAGTTAGCCCTTGTGTCTTTATGACAACATTCCCGGTTACGACCGTGCATGTGGCTTCAAAACTTACCTATTCTTGGTTAACGCCCCCTGATCTTCGGTTTTGATTTTTTCTCTCGCTTAAAAACATTTTCGTTAATCAACTAGAGGAAAAAAACATGAGCCAACTAGGTTATCGTTTGCATCAAATGGTCAATCTCAAACACAAAGAGGGCAGCTATGGTACCCGTAACAGCCGTGGAAAAATATTAGATATGGCAGCTAAACAGCTACTTACAGGTGGATTTAAACTGCGAGACCCCGAAGGGCTAAAAACTAAACATGTCGATTTTTTAGTATCTAAGTGGCAAAGTGATGGTATTGCTGATAAAACAATTAAAAATCGCTTAGCGGCTATTCGATGGTGGGCGGATAAGGTCGGTAAACGCAACATCGTCGCTCGTGACAATGATAGCTATGGTATAGCTATCATCCGCAATAACCCGCTAGGCAAATCCAAGCAGCTGGATATGGAAAAACACGCAAAAGTCGGCTGCGACCATATTAAACTGTCATTACGGCTTCAGCAGGAGTTTGGCCTTCGCCGAGAAGAAGCCATTAAATTTAATCTTTCTTACGGATGGCAAAACGATCATATTCGCTTAAAGGGTTCCTGGACTAAAGGCGGTAAATATCGGGAAATCCCTATCACTAATCAATCCCAGCTAACACTGCTGAAAGAAATTGCCGCAACTACCAAAACAGCACTAATACCGGCAAGCAAAAACTATGCTCAGCAACTTGGGCGATATGAGCGAGAGACATCCCGTGTTGGTTTAAGCAAAAACCATGGGTTACGTCATCACTATGTCAGACAGCGATATTTAGATCTTACCGGTTGGCAATGCCCGGCAGATGGTGGCCCTAAAAGAAATACTTTAAACGCTGAGCAGCATGCACTCGATACCTCAGCACGACTACAAATAAGCAAAGAGCTTGGGCATGAGAGACTCAGTATCACATACGCTTATTTAGGCAGCTAAAAATTTGGCATGCCAAATTTTTAGCTGCGATTTGCCCAATCCATAATCACTGTAGCCAACTCGTCTTCTATGCAATAGAAGAACGCAGTTGGCACCTCAAGTACTCTACTTAAAGCAATAACCGTTTTGAAATCAGGGGAGTGAACACCACGCTCATACTGGTTCATTCTGGCTGAAGCAGCAAAACGATCCATACCGGCCAAAATACCCAGTTGCTTCTGAGATAGCCCTTTTCGTTTTCTTGCCTGCTTTAATCGCTTAGGGAGCGGCGAACCATCGTTAGTATTCAATCTTAGTGTGAGACATTGGCTATTGAAAACTAAGATTGTCTTAGCTTTAATAGAAGCTGGATACTAAGGAATCCTTAGTAAATTTGGCATGCCAAATTTTTTAGATGAATAGGAGGCGGGAATGTGGGGTAAAGTTCTAAAAGTAACAGGTTTAGTAGCCGTTGGAGTACTTGATATTATGCTATCGAGCGATGATAGTGACGATCAAGACCAGTTGGATATCCCGCCGTGTCAGAGTAGTTGTCCTGTCTTCTTTTCACAATAGTTATAGTCAGACGGCGGGTGGTTAGCAGGTTCAAATGGCTGTTTATTCACCAG
>JARXRR010000081.1:0-12990 GCA_033792355.1 Chromatiaceae bacterium AAb-1 | reverse complement strand
TCGGCTCTGCGCACATGTTGTTCCAGATTACGGGTGAATTTATGACAAACAGTAGCAGTACAGCCTGCCAGTAATAATTCAAGGGCCATCGGGCGGCCGACAATATTGGATGCTCCGACAATAACCGCATCCATACCTTTGATATTCAGGCCAGTGCTTTGCAGCAGGGTCATAATCCCTTTCGGGGTGCACGAACGAAGAGCGGGCATACGCTGGGCCAGGCGACCGATATTGTAAGGGTGAAAGCCATCCACATCTTTATGCGGATGAATGCGTTCCAGTACTTCTTCTGCATCAAGTCCGGCAGGTAAGGGCAGTTGCACCAGAATACCGTCTACGGTGTTATCCTGATTAAGTTTATCAATGAGATCCAGCAACTGCTGCTGGGTGGTTTCGGCCGGTAAATCATAAGACTCCGAATGAAAACCAACTTCTTCACAGGCTTTACGTTTACTGCCGACATAAACCTGCGACGCAGGGTTAAGGCCCACCAGTACCACTGCCAGACCCGGCGCTCGTTTGCCAGCTGCAATTCTGGCTCTGGTCTGGGCGGCGACTTTGTCTTTTGTTGCCTGGGCAACGGCTTTTCCATCAATAATTTGTGCTGTCACGTATGCAATTCTCTGCCACTGTTAAGTGTGGCTTATTTTCTCATAGCAGCACTCAGAACACCATCCTGAAACTCCGGAAGCTCGTTTAGGTTCAAATAATAGGCAATCGGTTGTTTTAAGCAAAAAAAGGTTTGACGCTTCTGATAGCTGGCGTTAATATTCCGCCCCGTTGCAGCAGTGCAGCAAAGTCGGTGATTGGCGCAGCTTGGTAGCGCACTTGGTTTGGGTCCAAGGGGTCGCAGGTTCGAATCCTGCATCACCGACCATTAAGAGCTTGATAGGCTTTCGATTGTGCGCCCGTAGCTCAGTTGGATAGAGCAACGGCCTTCTAAGCCGTGGGTCATAGGTTCGAATCCTATCGGGCGCGCCAATTAATGTAGTTAGTGTTATTGTGGTGGTTGTAGCTCAGTTGGTAGAGCCCCGGATTGTGATTCCGGTTGTCGTGGGTTCGAGCCCCATCATCCACCCCATCCTTTTTGCAGTACAGAGTCGGTGATTGGCGCAGCTTGGTAGCGCACTTGGTTTGGGTCCAAGGGGTCGCAGGTTCGAATCCTGCATCACCGACCATTATCTTTCTGCACACGTCTAATATCTATTTCTTTGTTCGTTTCTGAATTATCTGTATTATTAAGTCATTCTTTTCCTATTCTTTATTCCAAATGTTATCTCTGCAAACCTCACGTTTAAAAATACGTTATCTGACGCTTGATGATGCCGCTTTTATGCTGACGTTATTAAATGACCCTGACTATATCCGGAACATTGCAGATCGGGGTGTCAGGACATTAGCTGATGCACAGCAATATTTAACGGCTGGCCCGTTGCTTAGCTATCAACGTCATGGATATGGCTTATTTATTGTTGAACTGGCGGCCTCGGCCGAACTGGTTGGTTTATGCGGACTGATATTCCGGGATTTTCTGGGTATTCCGGATATAGGCTATGCTTTTTTACCGCAGTATCGTGGGCAGGGATTGGCGCTGGAGGCGGCTTTTGCTGTTAAAGCTTACGGGCAGCAGCAACTAAAACTTCCGCAAATTGTGGCCATTGTTGATCAGGCAAATCAGGCGTCAGTCCGGGTGTTGAACCAACTGGGTCTGACATTCGAAAAAACAATTACTATGCCTGATACCCATAAGGAAGTCGCTTTATTCTCGGCTTCCTGATTTATCCACTTTAAGACAGCAGATTTTTTCAGGGTAGTACTGACTGGCTGATTTTGCTACAGTAAAAAGGAACCAACCAGCGGAGGAGTTATGATTAATTCATCCTGGCGGCGGGTCGTTCTGAAAGTTGGCAGTGCCCTGATAGCGCCGGATAATCTTGGATGTAGTGATAAATATTTGCGTCCTATCGCTGAATTTATTCAGCAATGCAGAAAGCAGAAACTGGAAGTTATTCTGGTTTCATCGGGAAGTGTGGCAGCAGGCCGCCACCATTTTAATTTTGCCCACCAGCGGGTTCCTATAGCATTAAAACGCGCTATGGCAGCAGTAGGCCAGAATCAGATGATGAATTTCTGGAGCCGTTGTTTCGATTTCCCCTGTGCACAGGTTTTACTGACGCATGGTGACCTGAGTGACCGGGTGCGTCACATCAATATTCAAAATACCCTGCGACGATTACTCGATCATCATATCCTGCCAATCGTGAACGAAAACGACACTATTGCTACAGATGAAATAAAAGTAGGCGATAACGACAATCTGGCGGCAATGGTTGCCACTATTGCTCAGGCTGATGCGCTGATTATCTGCTCTGATGTCGCCGGGTTATACACTGCTGATCCAAACCGGGAACCGGAAGCCAGGCTGCTAAAAGAAGTAACAACTATCAATAACCGTATTTATCAGCTTGCCGGTGGCAGTACTTCGGCTGTTGGCACGGGGGGTATGCGTACCAAAATTGAAGCCGCAGAGAAAGCCACAGCGCAGGGTATTGATACGCTGATTATTAATGGTCACCAGGCTGGTGCTTTTCAGCAACTGCTTGCCGGCAGTAATCCCGGCACGATCTTTTATGGTAAAACCTCTCATCTGTCGGCTAAAAAGCACTGGTTACGGCATACGCTCCGGGCGAAAGGAGAAATCTGGGTCGATGATGGTTGTATAGATGCTTTATGCAATCATGGCGCCTCTTTATTATGCAGTGGTATAGTAGCTGTTAAAGGTGAGTTTGATTCAGGAGATGCGGTTATTGTACGTTGCAAAACCGGATTGCGTTCTGTCGCCAAAGGTATCAGCAAATTCAGTGCCGGAGAGCTTTTTTCAATTAAAGGCATGCATAGCCGGGAGATAGCTGGCTGCCTGGGATATCACCCTGCCAGGCCCCATGAAGTAATTCATCGCAGTGATATGATGCTGCTGGAGACAATATGAAAGAAACATTAGCAGCCACTCTGGCTGCAAAAGCTGCACAGGCGGCAAAAGTGGTCGCTCAGTTAACAGATGCACAAAAAAACGCGGTGTTACAGAGTTTTGCCGACAGTATCCGGCAGGCAATTCCGGCCATCCTCAGTGTAAATAAAGAAGAAGTAAAAGCAGCTGAGCTTGCCGGCACCAGTGCTGCGATGCTGGACCGGTTAACCCTGACCGGGGATCGTATTAATGCGATGGCTGATGCTATCACGCAGATTATTGATTTACCGGATCCACTTGCCGGGCGCCGTCATATTGAGCAACGGCCAAATGGTATTCAGATTTATAAGCAGCGTATTCCGCTGGGTGTGATTTGCATGATCTATGAAGCCCGGCCCAATGTGACGGCTGATGCCGGTGCCTTATGCTTTAAATCGGGCAATGCTGCCATTTTACGTTGTGGCCGTGAAGCGATTAAAAGCAGCATGGCGATTGCAGCAGCGATGCATCAGGCGCTACGTCAGCATCAGCTACCAGATGAAGTGATCAGCATAGTGCCGGATCCGGATCGTGAGCTGCTGCTTGCTTTACTGCAGCAGGACGAGTTTATCGATCTGGTCATTCCGCGTGGCGGTGAGGGGTTGATCCGCTTTGTCACCGAACATAGCCGTATTCCGGTTATTCAGCATTATAAGGGCGTGTGTCATTTATATGTCGATCAGTCTGCAGATTTGACTATGGCATTACAGTTACTGCTAAATGGTAAAGTGCAACGGCCGGGCGTCTGTAATGCTCTGGAATGTTTGCTGGTGAACCGGCAGATCGCTGCTGATTTCTTACCTTTGGTAAATCAGGCTCTGGCTGAGCATCAGGTAAAAATTCATGCCTGTGCCGACAGCCTGCCTTTTTTCAGTCAGGCTGAACTGACAGAGATTAGCGGATTCGGGCAGGAATACCTGGCACCGGAAATTGCAGTGCGGATTGTGGATGATATTGACGCCGCTATCAGCCATATCGAACGCTTTGGTAGTCAGCACACCGAAGTTATCTGCACTTCAGATCAGCAAAGGGCAGAGGCGTTTATTCGCCGGGTCGATAGTGCTGTTGTGATGCACAATGCTTCATCGCGTTTTTCTGATGGCGGAGAACTGGGGCTGGGGGCCGAAATTGGTATTTCTACCAGCAAACTGCATGCCTATGGCCCGATGGGGCTGGAAGCACTGACCACAGAAAAATATATTGTCAGTGGCAACGGGCAGATCAGAAAGTAAGCATCTGTGGCAGGTAAAGCCATAATTAAGCATGAATATTACCGGCTTAAAACAGTCCGGGTTAAGTACTCGACGCCGGAGATTTAGGCCGCTATAATGCCGCGTCCTATTTTAAACAGGTCCGGTTAATCTTTGCTTGTCGTCGACTACTCCGGGCCAATTATTACAGCGTATATTAAGACGCCCGATTTGATTTTGAGGTAACAAGATGCAAGTTTCTGTGGAAACCACCCAGGGGTTAGAGCGCCGCTTAACGATCACTGTTCCGGCTGAGAAAATTGATACTGAAGTAAAAAATCGTTTACGTGATCTGTCTAAACGGCAACGTATTGATGGTTTCCGTCCGGGTAAAGCACCTGTTTCAATTATCAAAAAGCGCTACGGACAAGCCGTACTGCAGGAAGTTGCTTCTGAACAGATGCAACGTTATTTCTATGATGCCGTTATTGAAAACAAATTAACCCCGGCTGGTGCTCCGGTATTTGCTCCGGGTAAACTGGCTGAAGGTTCAGATCTGGAATTTGCCGCAGTATTTGAAGTTTATCCTGAAGTTGCAGTACAAAACCTGGATAAGATCGAAGTCAGTAAGCCTGTTGTTGAAATCAACGATGAAGACTTAAACAACATGCTGGAAACACTGCGTAAACAGCATGCCAAGTGGGAAGCCAAAGACGGCGCAGCCGTAACCGGCGATAAGGTCTCCATTGATTTCACCGGTTCTATTGATGGTGAAGAGTTTGAAGGCGGCAAAGCCTCTGACTTTTCTCTGGAACTGGGACAAGGCCGGATGATTCCGGGTTTTGAAGACGGTATTATCGGTAAAAAAGCCGGTGAGCAAACTACCGTGAATGTGACTTTCCCGGAAGAATACCATGCTGAAAACCTGAAAGGAAAAGCCGCCAGCTTCGCTATCACGGTAAAGGGTGTTCAGCAACAAGTGCTGCCTGAACTGAATGATGAATTTGCTTCATTATTTGGTCTGGCTGATGCAACTGTTGACGCCTTAAAAACAGAAGTGCGCAAAAATATGGAGCGCGAGCTGGGCCAGAACATTAAAGCCAAAGTAAAAGATCAGGTGATCAAAGGCCTGCTGGCGAATAATGAAGTAGACGTTCCGAAGGCACTGATCGAAGGCGAAGTTGAAGTATTGCGTAAGCAGGCTTTACAGCGTTTTGGTAACAACCTGAATGCTACAAACCTGCCTGAATTACCAGCCTCTTTATTTGAAGAGCAGGCTCGTGATCGCGTTAAGGTTGGCTTATTACTGGGTGAAGTAATTAAAACCAATGAGCTGAAAGTTGACGATGCCAAAGTACAGCAACTGATTGAAACTGTGGCTTCAGCTTATGAAGATCCGCAGGAAGTTATACAGTACTACAACAGCAATAAAGAGCTGCTGCAGGGTATGCGCAATGTTGCTCTGGAAGAACAGGCAATTGAACTGATTCTGGCTGCTGCCAAAGTGACTGAGCAAAAAGCCGCATTTAATGAAATCATGAACCCGCAGGCTGCTAACTAGCATTGACTTCTGTTTTCATGACAGCTTTAATGGCTCGGACAGTGTTCGGGCCATTTTATTTTCTGATGTGCTTGTTTCGCGTTTATTTTTAAAGGGAATCTCATTTTATGCCTATGTCTCGTGATATGAATGAAATCGTAAATGCGCTGGTGCCTATCGTTATTGAGCAAACAGCGAAAGGCGAACGTTCTTTTGATATTTATTCCAGATTACTGAAAGAGCGGATTATCTTCCTGACCGGTCAGGTTGAAGATCATATGGCGAACCTGATTGTGGCGCAATTATTGTTCCTTGAATCTGAAAATCCTGAAAAAGACATCTATATTTATATCAATTCTCCGGGGGGTTCCGTTACAGCTGGTTTATCTATTTATGATACGATGCGCTATATTAAGCCTGATATAGCAACGGTCTGTGTTGGTCAGGCTGCCAGTATGGGCGCATTTTTATTATCAGGTGGCACCAAAGGGAAGCGTTATTGCCTGCCAAATGCCCGGGTAATGATCCACCAGCCGTTAGGTGGCTTTCAGGGGCAGGCTACCGATTTTGAAATTCATGCCCGTGAAATTCTCAGTATAAAAGAGAAACTGAACCGTTTAATGGCTGAGCATAGCGGTAAAAGTTATGAGCAGGTTTGTAAAGACACCGAGCGCGATAACTTTTTAAGTGCGCAACAAGCCTTGGAATATGGTCTGATTGATGCCATATTTCAGAAAGAGGTTAAGTAATTGAAACGAAGCAATCTGTTTCCTGAACAGATACGAAAGCAGTGAAGAGGTAGTTACATGTCTGATCGCACTGAAGGCGATAAAAGCAGCAAATTATTATATTGCTCTTTTTGTGGCAAATCACAGCATGAAGTGCGTAAGTTGATCGCCGGCCCACAAGTTTATATTTGTGACGAATGCGTTGACCTATGCAATGACATCATCCGGGAAGAAATTAAA
Organism: Chromatiaceae bacterium AAb-1; assembly: GCA_033792355.1. GTDB lineage: Bacteria > Pseudomonadota > Gammaproteobacteria > Enterobacterales > Alteromonadaceae > Alishewanella. Next base: position 6,285 of record JARXRR010000081.1, on the reverse strand, counting down.
GATATTTCTCCGAAGCGTGATACTGACAAATTACCGGTTCCCCGTGAGATTCGTACTCATCTGGATGATTATGTTATCGGACAGGAACATGCCAAAAAAGTACTGGCGGTTGCGGTTTATAATCACTACAAACGGTTACGCAGTGTGCAGCACAAACAGGATGTCGAACTGGGTAAAAGTAACATTCTGCTGATTGGCCCTACCGGCAGTGGTAAAACATTACTGGCTGAAACGCTGGCCCGTCTGCTGGATGTGCCTTTTACCATGGCCGATGCGACTACCCTGACGGAAGCCGGTTATGTAGGCGAAGACGTTGAGAATATCATCCAGAAGCTGCTGCAAAAATGCGACTACGATGTTGAAAAAGCGCAGCGTGGTATTGTTTATATCGACGAAATTGACAAAATTTCCCGTAAATCCGATAACCCTTCTATTACCCGTGATGTGTCGGGTGAAGGGGTGCAACAGGCATTACTGAAGCTGATTGAGGGAACCATTGCTTCTGTGCCGCCACAAGGCGGGCGTAAGCACCCGCAACAGGAATTCTTACAGGTCGATACCTCTAAAATTCTGTTTATCTGTGGCGGGGCTTTTGCCGGGCTGGACAAAGTAATTGAGCAGCGCAGCGCTAAAGGTTCAGGTATTGGTTTTGGTGCTGAAGTCCGCAGTAAGGAAAGCAGCCGCAGCCTGAGCGAATCTTTCCGTGATGTCGAACCGGAAGATTTGGTTAAGTATGGCCTTATTCCTGAATTTATCGGGCGTTTACCTGTTGTGGCTACGCTGACAGAGCTGGATCTGGATGCACTGGTAGAGATACTGAGCCAGCCTAAAAATGCCCTGATTAAACAATTTGCTGCATTATTCCGTATGGAAGATGTGGAACTGGAATTCCGTGACGATGCATTAAAAGCGATTGCCCAGAAAGCAATGGAACGCAAAACCGGTGCCCGGGGCTTACGCTCTATAGTTGAAGCGGTATTACTGGATACGATGTACGAGCTGCCTTCAATGACCGATGTCAGCAAAGTTGTTATCGACGAAACAGTGATTCGTGGTGAAAGTAATCCGATCCTGATCTATGAGAATAACGAACCTGCGGTAGCGGAATCTCATTGAAAAAAAAGGAGCTGATTCAGCTCCTTTTTCATTTTGGTAATTGAAGTTTCCCAATTTAACCCCATATACTGACCAATAGTGCGCCTGCAGTAATTAATTCGAGAGAAGGTCAATGACAACAGAACATACAGAACGCCTGCATATGCCTGTGCTGGCATTGCGGGACGTTGTAGTCTATCCGCATATGGTTATCCCACTTTTTGTCGGGCGGGCGAAGTCCATCAAATGCCTTGATGCAGCGATGGATAATGACAAACAGATTTTTCTGGTTGCACAAAAAGATGCGACGCTGGACGATCCAAAAGAAAGCGATTTATACCGCATTGGTACAGTTGCAACCATTCTGCAATTGCTGAAATTACCTGATGGTACGGTAAAAGTACTGGTAGAAGGTGGACGCCGGGCCAGACTGGACGAGTTTACCGAAACTGACGAAACCTTTGCTGCTTACGTCGATGTTATTCCTACGGTTGATGTTGAAAGCCGTGAGCAGGAAGTTTTTTTACGCTCGGCTATTAATCAGTTTGAAGGCTATATCAAACTGAATAAAAAGATCCCGCCGGAAGTGCTGACCGCATTAAGTGGTATTGACGATGCTGCCAGGCTGGCAGATACCATGGCTGCCCATATGCCGCTGAAAGTTGAAGATAAACAGAAAGTACTGGAAATCTTTGACGTAACCGAGCGGCTGGAATACCTGATGGCGATGATGGAAAGCGAAATCGACATTCTGCAGGTTGAACGGCGTATTCGCAGCCGCGTTAAAAAGCAAATGGAGAAAAGCCAGCGCGAGTACTATCTGAATGAGCAGATGAAAGCTATTCAGCGGGAACTGGGTGAACTGGAAGATGCGCCGGATGAGTTTGAAACGCTGGCAAAGAAAATTGAACAGGCCCAGATGCCGGCAGAAGTGGCAGATAAAGCCAGAGCTGAATTACAGAAGCTGAAAATGATGTCACCGATGTCGGCTGAAGCGACCGTGGTTCGCAGCTATATCGACTGGCTGTGCAATGTACCGTGGAAAACCCGGAGCAAGGTGAAAAAGAACCTGGCAATAGCAGAGCAGATCCTTAATGCTGATCACTATGGTCTGGACAAGGTAAAAGAACGGATCATCGAATATCTGGCCGTGCAGCAACGGGTCAATAAACTGAAAGGCCCGATTCTGTGTCTGGTTGGCCCTCCTGGTGTGGGTAAAACCTCGCTCGGGCAGTCTGTTGCCAAAGCCACAGGCCGTAAATATGTACGGATGGCACTGGGTGGCGTGCGCGACGAAGCGGAGATCCGTGGACATCGTCGTACTTATATCGGTTCTATGCCGGGTAAAATTATCCAGAAAATGGCAAAAGTCGGGGTGCGTAACCCGTTATTCCTGCTGGATGAAATAGATAAAATGGCGTCGGACTTCCGTGGCGATCCTGCCGCTGCCTTACTGGAAGTACTGGATCCTGAACAGAATACTGCCTTCAGTGATCATTATCTGGAAGTCGACTATGACTTATCCGATGTGATGTTCTTTGCAACATCTAACAGCCTGAATATTCCTGCGGCATTGCTGGATCGGATGGAAGTTATCCGGCTGGCCGGATATACCGAAGATGAAAAACTGAATATTGCCCGCCAGCATCTGATCCCGAAGCAAATCAGCCGTAATGGTCTGAGAAAAGGCGAGATCAGCATTGAGGACAGCGCAATTATCGGCATTATCCGTTACTACACCCGTGAAGCCGGGGTTCGTAGCCTGGAGCGTGAAATCTCCAAATTGTGCCGTAAAGCGGTGAAACAGATCCTGCTGTCCAAAAGCAGTCATGTGACGATTAATCAGGAAAATCTGGAAGAATTCCTCGGCGTGCAGCGTTTTGACTACGGTAAAGCGGAAGACAGCAACCGGGTTGGCCAGGTTACAGGGCTGGCCTGGACAGAAGTGGGTGGCGATTTGCTGACCATTGAAGCTGCATCTGTCGTGGGGAAAGGTAAGCTGACGTTTACCGGTTCACTGGGTGATGTGATGAAAGAGTCTATTCAGGCGGCAATGACGGTAGTTCGCAGCCGTGCTGAAGGGTTACGGATTAACGAAGACTTCTACGAGAAACGGGATATTCATGTGCACGTGCCTGAAGGGGCAACCCCTAAAGATGGCCCCAGTGCAGGGATTGGCATGGTTACGGCACTGGTATCGAGCCTTACCGGTAACCCGGTTCGGGCTGATGTGGCCATGACCGGTGAGATTACATTGCGTGGTGAAGTATTACCTATCGGCGGGTTGAAAGAAAAACTGCTTGCTGCCCACCGTGGAGGCATTAAGCGGGTATTGATACCTCATGACAACGTCCGCGATCTGAAAGATATCCCTGATAACGTAAAAGGTGATATTGAAATTAAAGCAGTGAAGTGGATTGATGAGGTGCTGGAACTGGCGTTACAAGAGCCTCCAAGCCGTGTTACGGTGGTAAATCCGGTAAAAAATGCAGCAAAAAGCAAAAAAACCGAAAAAAATCCACTTTAGGGGCTTTTCATTCCCGTTGGCTGTGCTAAGTTATGGACAGTTTCGACAGAGCCCTTGTATAACAAGGGCTCAGGTCAAAGCAGAAATTATTAGTTTTACCTGTTTCCCTGTTGCATACATTATTGATGGCTGCTATAACAGAAAAACAGAATGTTAAAACTAATAACTTGTAGTTGTAGAAAATAATAACAATTGAAGGGGATGATATTGTGAACAAGTCTCAACTTATCGACAAAATTGCTGCTGATGCAGATATTTCTAAAGCGGCAGCCGGTCGTGCTTTAGACGCGTTCATTAACGCTGTTACCGGAGCTCTGAAGGAAGGCGACTCTGTTGCATTAGTCGGTTTCGGTACTTACAGTGTTCGTGAACGTGCTGCACGTACAGGCCGCAATCCACAAACAGGTGCCACTATCCAAATCGCTTCTGCGAAAATTCCTTCTTTCAAGCCTGGTAAAGCGTTAAAAGACGCCGTGAACTAAGCGTGCCTCGAAGCAGGCAAGAGCAGTTATACTGCTGGTTTGCCCTGCTAAGGCTTCTATAAAAAAAGCGCATCTGATAAGATGCGCTTTTTTTTAAGGCAACTACTGAGTTGAATAACGAGATTAACCGAAAATGTTAGAAAAAATCAGAGATGGCTCTCAGGGCATTATTGCCAAGTCTATATTAGGGCTGGTTATTCTTACGTTTGCATTAGCCGGTGTGGGCAGTTACTTAAGCACCACAACTGAACAGCCTGTGGCAGTTGTAAACGGTGAAGATATTTCCAGAACTGCTTTTGATCAGGCATTTCAGAATGAACGTAACCGCATGCAGGAACAGTTCGGTGACATGTATAATATGCTGGCCGCAGATACCGCATATATGAACAGTTTCCGCAATGATGTGCTGGAACGCCTGATTGACGAAACATTGCAAAAGCAATATGCCAGAAAGCTGGGGGTAAGCGTCAGCGACGAGCAGATCCGTGACACTATCCGCCAGATGCCGGAATTTCAGGTGGATGGCAGATTTAACAACGAGCGCTATCTTGCCCTGTTACGGCAGGCCGGTTATCAGCCAAATGAATTCCGTGATTTACTGCGCGACCAGTTATCCCGCAATCAGCTACTGGTAGGTTTGTTTGGCAGTGAATTTGCAACGGTTTCTGAAATGCAGTTGCTGGCAAAATTACAGCAGCAAACCCGTGATATTCAGTTTGCCACAATTAAAGCATCAGCTTTTGCATCAGATGTAGCAGTGACAGACGGGTTACTGCAGGATTACTACATTACCCATATTCAGCAGTACGAAACTGAAGAAAAAGTAGCGGTTGAATATGTCGAGTTATCAGCCGCGGTGCTGGCCGCTCAGATTGATGTAACTGAGCAGCAGGTTGCTGATTACTACAATGCCCATAAAGCACAGTATGGTACAGCTGAAAGACGTCAGGTTGCGCATATTATGCTGGAGTCTGAGCAGGATGACAGTGCGGTGGCAGCGCAGGCGGCTGAATTGCTGCAGCAACTGCAACAAGGTGCCGATTTTGCTGAACTGGCGCGTACCCATTCTGCTGATACTTTCTCAGCAGAAAACGGCGGAGTGCTGGGCTGGCTGGAAAAAGGCGATTTGGACGAACAGTTTGAACAGGCGGCCTATGAACTGTCTGAGGCTGGTCAGTTAAGTGATGTTGTCAGAAGCAGCTACGGTTACCATATTATTAAACTGGTTACGCTGGAACCTGCCTCAACCAAACCTCTTGCCGAAGTAGCAGCCGAGATTGCAGAGCGGATCAAGTCAGATGAAGCAGCAGAGCATTTTTATGAACTGCAACAGCGTCTGACCGAAATTGCATTTGAAGTACCGGATAACCTTGACGAAGCCGCATCAGTACTTGATGGCAAAGTCAAAAACACTCCTTTATTCAGCCGTCGTGAAGCTACGGTGCCGCTGAATCATCCACAGGTATTAAACCGGATTTATGATGCTGATTTCATCCGTGAAGGTTTAAACAGTGATGTGATTGAAATTGAAAAGCAGCATGTGGTGGTGGTCAGGGTAAAAGAGCATGAACAGGCACGTACCCGTACACTGGAAGAAGTAAAAACCGATGTACAGGCCGCAGTGATTGCCGAACAGGCCGCAAAACTGGCTACAGAAAAAGCGCAGGCATTACTAAGTTCGTTATCACAAAGCAGTTTTGCTGAACTGGTAACAGAGGCGGGCCTGACATTAGAGGACGCGAAGCAAACGCCACGTTTTGGCGGCACGCTGGATACTGAAGTCAGAACGAAAGCTTTTGCACTGGCAAGACCGGCTGCTGAACAGCCTTCGGTTGATGTTGTAACGTTAAGCAATGGCGATGTGGCACTGGTTGCTGTTACGGCAGTGCATGATGCTGAAGTTACCGTAGTTCCTGATGCCAGCCAGCTTGAACGCTTATCAGAGCAACAGGCTGAATTAAGTTTTGCTACGGTGATTGCTGCTTTAAAAGCTGAAGCGAAAATTACCCGTCATTTACGGGCAGAGCAGGTTACCTCAGAAGATTTCTGATCTTAAACGCTTAAATGTAAAAACCGTGGCTTGTGAAGTGACCCCATAAAGTTGGACTCATTTCTAAGCGGCTACCAAGGCCTGATTTCGATACTCTATCGGACTCAGGCCTTTTAGTTTGAGCTTAATCC
>JARXRR010000118.1:0-3598 GCA_033792355.1 Chromatiaceae bacterium AAb-1 | reverse complement strand
CGCAGCTGCGACGATGGTAGTGTGGCATTCGCCATGCGAGAGTAGTTCACCGCCAGGCGCCTCATAAATGAACCCTGCTCATCAGAGCGGGGTTTTTTTATGTGTTAGGCCGGGAGAATACCCTCCGGATCAGCTTTCCTTCCCCTTCGTTTCTGCAGCTCTGTATTTTATCCGAACTATGCCGGTTTGCGCTTGGCTCTGTGCACTATTACAATAGCTGCACTTTTTCTTACCGGTGCACCTATGCATATCTTTTCTGATCAGAAAGCTGAAGATTATTCTACATTCAGGCTGGCACATACACTGGAAAAACTTATTGAGTTTGAATCTGTTACAGATTTACAGCAATATCAGCCAGCTGGTAATGAGTTAGTGCTGGGAGAAGGCAGTAATACTATCTTTCTGGATTCTGTATCAAGGCCTGTCTGTCGTTATATTGCTGATAATAAGGTGCTGATCCCGCTGGATACGGGTTACTTTCTGCTGCATGTTGCAGGCGGACATAACTGGCATGAACTGGTTAAGTGGGCTGTTGATCAGGAATTATGGGGCATTGAGAATCTTGCCCTTATCCCCGGTTCTGTCGGTGCTGCCCCGGTACAGAATATCGGAGCTTATGGCGTAGAATTGGCTGATGTCTGTCTGTATGTCGACTTTTTTCACTGGCAAACAAAGCAGGTACAGCGCCTTACTGCCGCACAATGCCGCTTTGCCTACCGCGACAGCATCTTTAAACAGGCATTGTCGGGTAAAGGGATTATTGTTGCGGTGGGATTACTGTTACAGCAGCAGCCTAAGCCGGTGCTGACTTATAAAGGTCTGGATCATTTACCGGCTGATACCGGGTTAAGCACCATTTATTTGCAGGTTATTGAGACACGTAACAGTAAGTTGCCTGCTCCTGCTGAGCTGGCAAATTGTGGTAGTTTTTTTAAAAACCCGGTGTTATCAGCAGAGCAGTTCAATCTCCTTAAACATCAATTTCCTGATATGCCCGGTTTTATTCAGGCTGATTTGACCGTAAAAGTGCCGGCAGCCTGGTTTATTGATCAACAGGGGTTTAAAGGCTACCGCTATAAAAATGTCGGTTGCTACCCGAAACAGCCGCTGGTACTGGTTAATTATGGTAAGGGCACTGCAGAAGAATTACTGGCCCTTAAAACGACGATTCAGGAGCAGGTGTCAGCAGTTTATCAGGTTTGGCTTGAGCCTGAAGTACGTCTGATAGCAAGGAATGGGCTTTATGAGCAGAAGTAATCTGGCGGTACAACGCCAGTTGCTGAACTATCTTGCTGACGGGAGTTTCTACTCTGGTCAGTGGCTGGCTGACACTATTGGTCTGAGTCGTACGGCTATTGCCAGATATATTGTGCAATTACAGGAAGCCGGGCTGGATGTTTTTAAAGTAAAAGGGCGTGGTTACCGGCTGGCAAAGCCGATATTTTTACTGGATGGAGCAGAAATCCGCTCTTATCAGGCAACTGCGGCAGAGCCAGTGCTGGTCCAGCACATCACAGATTCAACTAATACTCAGTTATTAAACCGTATTGCTGAAGGGCAGGCGCTGCACAATGGGTTTACCCTGGTTGCTGAAGCTCAGACTGCCGGGAGAGGACGCCGTGGGCGGAAATGGTATTCTCCTTATGGCGCTAATCTGTATTTTTCAATGTACTGGCGTTTAGAGCAGGGTATACAAGCCGCAATGGGGCTGAGTCTGGTTGTTGGAATTGCACTGGTCAGGCTGCTCAGAAACGACTATCAGCTTGCGGCAAAAGTAAAATGGCCAAATGATGTCTATATCAATAACAAAAAGGTTGCCGGAATTCTGGTTGAACTTGCAGGACAAGCCCATGCCGGCTGTGATGTTATTATCGGGATTGGCCTGAATATACAAATGCCGGAAGCGGGACGGGATAACATTGATCAGCAATGGACCGATTTAAGCAGTGAAACAGATACTGCTATTAACCGGAATAAACTGATTGCCAGGCTACAGGAGCAATTAATTTTATTGCTGACAGAGTTTACCCGTAAGGGCTTTTCGCCGTTTACTGAAGAATTTAATCAGATAAATCAGTATGGCGGACAGTTAGTCAATCTTTGCGGAACACAAAATGTCAGCGGAGTATTTACAGGAGTGGATAACCAGGGTGGTATCATTCTGGATACTAAAACGGGCAGGCAGACTTTTTATGGTGGCGAGCTGAGTTTACGCCCTGGAGCTGAAAATGTATCTACTGATTGATATCGGGAACAGCAGAGATAAAGCTACGCTGGCAGATAAAGGGAAAATTACCCCTTTGCCCCAGTTAACGGCAGAAAACGTAGCAAAATTGCCATTACAGGCCGTGTATTTCAGCAGTGTGGCCAGCCCGGAAAGAGCCCTGCAATTAAGGCAGAAGCTGGAATTAGAGCATATTCCGTGGCGGCAGGTTCATTCGGAACCTAAAGCTTTCGGTGTTACCAGCAGCTATCAGCAGTCGGGTTTGCTGGGGGTTGATCGCTGGCTGCTATTACTGGGAAGCCAACTGAAATACCCTTCCCAGACACTGATGATTGTCGATGCAGGTACAGCGGTCACTGTAGACTGGTTGGCTGCAGATGGTATACACCTTGGGGGCTGGATATTGCCGGGGTTGCGGTTGCAACAACAGGCTGTCGTAAAAAATACCGCTAAGGTATTTAACTCCGAAGCGATTAAAGCCCGGCTGGAACCAGGACAGGAAACCGTGGCTTGTCTACAAAATGGTTGTTTGGCTGCAGTTACCGGGGCAATACAGCAGGGGTGGCAGCTTGGGCTGGCAGATAACGTGATTCTGACTGGCGGAGACAGCATATACCTGAAACCGCATCTGAGCCATTTGCCTTTGATAGCAGATCCATTGCTGCTTTTTTATGGCTTAGCCCGCTATATTGATAACTAAAAGCAGATTTGAGCAGTAAATGAGCGGTTAACCAAGAAAAAATGGCTTTTTTGTTTTTTTCTGTTGCACCTCTCCGGTCATTCTACTAGAATTCGCAGCCACTGACGTAGTGCCGCTTTAGCTCAGTTGGTAGAGCAACTGACTTGTAATCAGTAGGTCATCCGTTCGACTCGGATAAGCGGCACCATTAGTGGAGGGGTTCCCGAGTGGCCAAAGGGATCAGACTGTAAATCTGCCGGCACTGCCTTCGAAGGTTCGAATCCTTCCCCCTCCACCATCTTCGCCAGTTAGCGCTTTAATAGCTACGAGAATAGCCGCGGGCATCGTATAATGGCTATTACCTCAGCCTTCCAAGCTGATGATGCGGGTTCGATTCCCGCTGCCCGCTCCAATTTAGATTGATTGCTGATATAGCTCAGGCGGTAGAGCGCATCCTTGGTAAGGATGAGGTCCCCAGTTCGATTCTGGGTATCAGCACCATTTCTTAATATCCCTCTCTAGCTTTTATAATCACTATACAAATTCATACAACCGCCGTTTGTTTAAAAGGGTCCGCTCATGGCTAAGGCTAAATTCGAACGTAATAAACCGCACGTAAACGTAGGCACGATTGGTCACGTAGACCATGGAAAGACTACATTAACAGCAGCTATCACCAACGTATTGGCCAAGCA
>JARXRR010000104.1:0-6533 GCA_033792355.1 Chromatiaceae bacterium AAb-1 | reverse complement strand
GTAATAAATAATATCAATAAAAACAGAGACTAAAACATTGCATCAATATTAAAAGAAACCAGGGGAGCCTTGTAATGCGATTATTTTTCTATCTGATGATACTGCTGTTTAGCAGCTTGCTGTTGGCACAACCTTTTTCCAGCCAGCAACAACTGGCTCAGTTTGCTACCGAAAGCCGGCTGTTGTTTGGCGTACATTCCAACCTGCTGAACGAATCTAACCGTTTTGAAGGTGTAATAAGAATTGAAAATTTATCCGCTTTGGCACTTCCCAAAGGCGAACAGGACTGGCACATCTATTTTCATTTTATCCGTAAAATTAATACGGTAACCCTTAATGGCCTGACCATATCCCATATACAGGGCGATTTGCATCGTATAACCCCGGCCGCAGATTTTCCCGGACTGGCAGCGGGTCAGACCCTGCAACTGCATTTTGATTCTGCCCCCTGGATTGTCAGTTACAGCGACTTTATGCCACGCGCCTTTATCAGCGCAGGTTCACTGCAACCGGAAGTATTCCGTAATACCGACAGCGAACAGTTCAGCGATTTTGTGCTGCCGCTGACGCAACCAGAACAATTACTGCGTAATGCCGGCGAACCGGATCTGATACCTACTGTTACCCCGGCGCTGCGTTTTGCCAGCAACAACCAGCTTAACAGCCAGCAGGTTACTGACAGTGCACAGCGGATTATTCCCACACCTTACAGCAGTAAGCTGAAGCGGCAACAATTACAACTGACCGCAGACTGGCAAATCCGCTTCAGCGGTGCCTCACACAGCGAGGCCAGCTATTTGCAGCAGCAACTGGCCGCACAATATGGCCTGTCGCTGGCACTGCAACCACAGCACCTTAGCAGCAATGAAAAGCACAATATCGTATTGCAAATACAGCCTGATGCACACAGTCAGCCAGAAAGTTACCGCCTGCAACTGCAGCGGGATCACATCCTGATCCGCGGCCACGATGAAGCCGGGGTGTTTTATGGTATTCAGTCATTACTGGCGCTGGTTAATCCGCAACAGCAGCAACTGCTGCTGCCAACCGGGATTATTGAAGACCGGCCACGCGCCAGCTGGCGGGGTATGCACTACGATATGGGCCGTAATTTTCATGGTAAAGATGTGACACTGCGCCTGATCGGGCAAATGGCCCGCTATAAGCTGAATAAACTGCACCTGCACCTGACCGAAGACGAAGGCTGGCGGCTGGAAATTCCCGGCCTGCCGGAATTAACCGCTATTGGCGCTTACCGCTGTTTTGATCTGACCGAACAACAGTGCCTGCTAACCCAGCTTGGCACCGGTCCGCACAAAACCGGTTCCGGTAATGGCTATTATTCGGTCAGCGATTTTGTTGAAATCCTGAAATTTGCCGCCGAACGCCATATTGAAGTGATTCCGGAAATTGACCTGCCAGGCCATGCCCGCGCTGCTATCAAAGCGATGGAAGCCCGTTACCGGCGTTTACTGGCAGCCGGTCAGCCAGATGCTGCCCGTCAGTATCTGCTGTCTGATCCGGCCGATCAGTCCCGTTATCTCAGTGTACAGAACTATACCGATAACTCGGTTAATGTCTGTCTGGAATCCAGCTATGCCTTTGTCGAGAAAGTAGTCTATGAACTACAACAGATGTACCGTCAGGCCGGATTAAAACTGAATATTTTCCATATGGGTGGCGATGAAACCGCCACCGGCTCCTGGCAGCAATCCCCCGCCTGCCAGCAGTTGTTTGCGGCTACCGATAATAATGTCGCCGGTATTGCGGATCTGAAGCCCTGGTTTGTCAGCCGGGTAGCTGATATTACCCATAAACGTGGCCTGGCACTGGCCGGCTGGGAAGACGGCCTGATGTACGATACCACTAACACCTTTAATCGCAGCCAGTTTGCCAATAGCCGGGTGATTGCCAATGCCTGGGATAATATCTGGGAATGGGGGGTGGCAGATCGTGCCTACCGGCTGGCGAATAATGGCTATCAGGTGATTCTGTCAGCCGGTACTCATTTATATTTCGACCATCCGCATGAGGCCCATCCGGCAGAACGCGGCTACTACTGGGCCAGCCGTTATACCGGCATTGATAAAGTATTCGGTTTTATGCCGGATAACCTGTATGCCAATGCAAAGACCACCCGCAGTGGCGCAGCTATTGCCGACTTAGAGGCACTGGTTGGCCGCGCGCTGCCAAAACTGGAGCAACCGCAGAATCTGCTGGGTATTCAGGGTCAGGTATGGAGCGAAACCATCAGAACCGCCGAACAACTGGAGCAAATGCTGTATCCGCGTTTACTGGCCCTGGCTGAACGGGCATGGCATAAAGCAGCCTGGGAAGATACCGGTAATAAAACACAGCAGCAGGCTGACTGGTCAGCGTTTGCCAGCCGTCTTACCAGCACTGAATTCCAGCGGCTGGCAACAGCCGGTGTGCAATTCTACTTACCACCACCCGGTGCCCTGTATCAGCATAATCAATGGCAGCTGAATACCCTGCTACCCGGACTGATGATTGAATACAGTGTTGATCAGGGGCAAAACTGGCAACACTATTCACAGACCCAGCCACTACCGGCTGAAAATCTCTGGCTGCGCAGCACAGCGGCGGGCCAGCACAGCAGAGTGGTAACCGTAGAATAAGCTCAATAAAAAAGCCGGATAACTCAGGTTAATCCGGCTGTTTTGCAGATGAAAATATAACTGATTATGCGGCTGATTCAGCCAGCTTCTGCACCAGTTTCTGCGTATGTTGCAACGACATCAGATGAGCATAAATTGCCGTCAGATAACCCTGCTTACGCAACTCCAAGAATACTTCATCACTCAGTTCAGTCAGCTTTTTCTCGTCCACCAGATACAGGCCGTTAATGGTACGCGGCTCATTATTAATGGTGATGGTTAAAGTCTGCTGGCTAAGCAGGTCAAGACTTTGCAGTTTTTCGGTAAAGCTACGGGTAACCTGCCCCATATCCAGATAATCAGCCATCTGTTGCTTACGATTAACCAGAAACTCGCTTTCCGTACCATCTTCATTAAATAATGCCACACCGTCACCTTCGGTAACACGGGCAGAACTTTCATCCAGCGCGACCAGTAAACGGTCGCTGTCCGGTGCTTCCTGTACCAGCACCAGCGGGTAATTACGTATTGCTCTTGGCACATAAAGCGCCTGCCACTTATTATCTTTCAGGAAAAGGTTTTGTTTTGCTTCCAGCCCCAGAATTGCTACCGACTGGTAAGTATCATTCTGGCTGTTTTTCACGAAAGCAACAGGAAACTCGGCACCCGCAGTTACAAACTCATGTACCACTACCGGTAACATATGTTCCTGGCTGATATGTTCAAACAGGTTATTACCACTGATTGTGGTTTTAGCGTGTGTTTCTTTATTTAGTGGAACGATCTTTGGTGTTGAAGTCATATTACTGCTCTTACATTATTCCATAGAGATATTTATAGTTATCTTGTCCAGCGATACCAACCGCAAAAAGTACAGCTCACAGCCTCTTTATTACAACGGTACAATACAGTACAGCCAACAGTTGGGCCCTATCATGCGTTAAGTCAGCCAGCTGATCAACCGTATTTGCTAAAATACCCGCCACGCTTACAAAATGCTTGTCACTGATCGGCATTACCCATCGCTGCGGGAAAAATGCCCGGCTGTATTTAATTCCAATAAAAATGCCCTGATAAACAGGGCATTAATAAAAACAGCGATGCAATCAGAAACGGATATTCACACCAGCGGTGAAACGACGGCCATTTTCATACAATGCTGCAGGACGGGCTTTATCAATATGGTACTGATAAAGATCTTCATCCAGTAAATTCACAGCCTCCAGTACAAAGGATATGGTTTCACTGAAATTATAAGTCAGGCTGGCATCCAGTTGCCCGAAATCATCGGTGTATACTTCATTCCCAAACTCCCCCACACCATTGAAAAATTCGGTACGGTAGTTATAGCTTAAACGGGCACTGAAAATATCATTTTCAAAATAGCCGGTCAGATTCGCCATATGCCTTGAGTTACCGGCAATCAGCCCTGAGCCGGGGTTAGCGACGGCATCCCGTTCCTGATCGCTCTTGGCATCGGTATAGGTATAGTTGGTGATAATACCAAAATCACCGAACGCCTGCTGATAACCGAATTCAATGCCCTGTACCCGGCCGCCAAGCCCGTTCTTGGGTTCTGTGATAGTCACTGCCACCTGCTCGTTATTTATTTCATCAAAGGCTTGTTCGACAGTAACAGAGTTAATAACAGAGCCCTGAATATCTTTATGGAAATAAGTCACCGCCACGACAGAGCTTGGATTGAAATACCATTCATAGGCAATATCGAACTGATTGGCCCGTACCGGTTCCAGATAAGGGTTACCGCGGCTGCCTGACCGGGTAGGAATATTGACTGACTGCTGGTTAGCAATATTGACATAGTCTGGCCTGGCCATAACCCTGGCAGCAGAAAAACGTATCAGGCTGCTTTCCGATAAATCAAACACCAGGTTAATATTGGGCAGTACATCGGTGTAATCATGCTTCAGCGTGCCATAGCTGATAGCCCAGTCACCATTACGGGCCGGCTCAAGCTCATCTGCCAGCAGATCATACCCACCCAGCATGCTGATTGATCCTGCAACCCAGTCACCCTCCCAGCTGTAACCGGAAGAAGATACCTCCGTTTTAACCACCCTGACACCCATATCACCGCGGACATGTTCAGAGGAAAAATCGGCCTTGATATAGGCAGCAGAGATTTTTTCGTTTACTTCCCAGGTATTTGGTAAAAACAGGAAGCGGGCTGTAGGCGAATTATAGGCTTGTGACGGGAAAGCCAGTTCAGCCGATTTGCCACTGCTCATCAGCGGGTAATAGGCATAGGTTTCGCCACTGGCGAAAGATGAAAACGGGATCGGATTACCCGTCCAGCCCATCACCTGCGCTCCCCAACTGGTTTCACCGGGACGAACATCACCATAAGGTCCATTGACCGGATCATTGTGCTGAGAATCGGCTAACCAGTGAAAGCGAATACCATCCTGATGCTGCCCTTTATCATGGTCCTGAAACAGCACACCCGTTTTGATACTGTTAAAAATGCCTTTATCAATTTCAAACTTAAAATCAAGACCGGCATAATTCTCTTTATCTGTCATAACCCTGGAGCCTTCCTGCATCCAGTCCAGCGTCCGGTTCTGGAGATCCTGAAAGGTTTCCGTATTACCCGGCGTAATATAATTCTGCATATTCAGCCCGGAATCAAAAGTTGAGCTGGTATAAGTACCATTAAACTGATGATAACGATCCCGCGAAGTACCACCTTCTGCTTTAGTTGTTCCCAGTTTACCTGTAATAGTTAACCCATTATCCAACGTATGACTAACTTCCAGATCATAAGACTTGGCATCGCTATATGATACCCGGTCAATCACCGCAAATTCTGAACCAGCATTATTGGCCTGACCGGAGACAATACCACTGCCAGCTATAACGGCTGAATTTTCATCAAAACCATCATTAAAGAAGGTATAAAGGTTATGGTTTATATTGTTAGCATCCAGCTTAGTGTCCAGAATATTCAAAACCACTTCTGTTTGCTCTGATGGCCGCCATTGCGCTGTAGCCAGCACGGTTGTCCGCTCACGCTGCTGCTGAAAATAAGCATCTCCAATAATGCGCGGAGCCCAATATTCTTCACCATCCACTTCCTGTCGGTAAAAACCCAGTACTTCCTTACCCTTACGGGCCAAAGAGCGTTCCTGACGGGTCAGGGAAAGTAACAAACCGAAACTCTCTGCATCATTTTTCCATGAATACAGGCCAGATAACTGCGGATCCCATTCTTCCGATACATCGCTATATTGCCCCTGGGCTTGTAAAGATACGGTATTAGCAGCCAAATCCAGTGGCTTACGGGTTTTCAGATATACAGTTCCACCAAGTGAACCTTCCTGAATATCCGCCTGAGGCGTTTTATATACTTCCAAATCAGATACTACGTTGGATGGCAGTAAGGTAAAGTTAAACGCCCGTGATGGATTATCCAGTACAAACCAGTCGGCTGATGCTACAGAAGCACCATTGAGCAAAGTCCTGTTTTGAGCGGGATCAGTACCCCGTACTGCTATTTTTTCTCCCTCACCAAAACCACGGGTCACCGATACCCCGGTAATACGTGACAGGGATTCAGCGACGTTCTTATCCGGAAATTTACCGATGTCTTCCGCGGTCACTACATCTACCACGGCATTAGAAAAGCGCTTTGCGTTCAGGTTTGCTTCCTGTGACGCCCGGATACCACGGATTTCTATTACCTCAACCTTAGTCTCCGCTGCTACCTCTTCTTCAGCTGCCACACCAGAGAATGCGAATGTACCACAACTTACAAGCATACCTATTTTTACAGCCAGGGCACATTTATTCATTTTATTATGCAACATAACCCGCTCCCGTTCCTCGTTGTAATCGTATTGTATTATTTTTTTGCTAACCTTAATGACAGCGTTGTCATTAAAATTAACCATACAC
>JARXRR010000167.1:0-548 GCA_033792355.1 Chromatiaceae bacterium AAb-1 | reverse complement strand
CCATTAGAATATCCACCGCCACCACAGTGCAGATCCCAAAAATTACGAACCTCTTCTATATCAGATACTTCTTTATTCTGAGATGAGTTATTTTTAAAGCTAGTACCTGTTAACGCAATAGCACCGCCAGAAGTGATAGAGCCATAATCATTTAGTGTTACACCATCCAAAGTAAGATTATTTCCAGAAGTAATTTTTCCGGCCTTACCCGTTAAGTGAGACTGATAAACTATTGTTGTTGTTTTCGTTCCAGCAGAAACATAGCGACTTACAGGTCCTGCCAATCTCCCAAACCACCAATTCATAGGGGGAAGATAGCCATCATCATAATGAATGCCAGAGCTTAATTCCTCTTCAACTAATTCCCCGGTATAAGTATTGGTGATCCTGCCACTCAGAGCGAGGTCCCCTGCTGCGGCAATACTGCCGCCCCGGTTAACGATTTCAGTACCGCTAATCTGCAGGTTACCGCCCGAATAGACACTGGCTAAGCCCTCGCCTTCGGTCAGGTTCAGCAGGCTGCCGGTCATCGTCAGTTGCGTCCCGGC
>JARXRR010000186.1:0-320 GCA_033792355.1 Chromatiaceae bacterium AAb-1 | reverse complement strand
CCGCTAATCTGCAGGTTACCGCCCGAATAGACACTGGCTAAGCCCTCGCCTTCGGTCAGGTTCAGCAGGCTGCCGGTCATCGTCAGTTGCGTCCCGGCGTAGAGCAGGTTGGTGTTCTCCAGGTTGCCGGTGATATTCAGTGTCTTATTGGCCGCAAGGGTGCCGTGGTTAATGCCGGGGTTACCACTTAAGTTAAGCGTTAAGGTGTCGTGGCTGCTGATAGTGCCGAGGTTGGTCAGCGTACCGGTGGTGACGGTGCCGCGGTTACCGGCTTTAATCACGCCGCTTTGCTGGTTGGTAAGATGGCTGCTGCTCAGCTG
>JARXRR010000086.1:0-11466 GCA_033792355.1 Chromatiaceae bacterium AAb-1 | reverse complement strand
CTATTTGTTATAGGTATTACATGATTAAAAATAAGTTGGAATATCCTGCCATACAGGTATATTGAGTAATGATATGCCATTAATGGATCCGTACACATGAAATTACAACAACTGCGTTATATTGTTGAAGTGCTTAATCATAATCTGAACGTGTCAGCAACGGCAGAAAGCCTTTATACCTCACAGCCGGGGATCAGTAAACAGGTAAGAATGCTGGAAGACGAACTGGGGATTCAGGTATTTGGCCGCAGTGGTAAGCATTTGACCCATGTGACTTCGGCAGGCAGGGATGTAATTGATATTGCACAGCAAATACTGGCGAAGGTTGAAAGTATTAAAGCTGTTGCAAAAGAGCATACGCTGCCGGATCAGGGGAAGCTGAATATTGCCACTACCCATACACAGGCACGCTATGCTTTGCCGCCGGTGATCCGGGGATTTATGCAGAAATATCCGAAAGTTTCTCTGCATATGCATCAGGGCTCACCACAGCAGATTTCTGAAGCCGCATCCCGTGGGGAAGCCGATTTTGCTATTGCAACCGAGGCTATGCATTTATATGGGGATTTGGTGATGTTGCCTTGCTATCACTGGAACCGCAGTGTGATAGTGCGTAATGATCATCCGCTGGCGCAGCTGAACCGTAAAATAGAAGTAGAAGATGTTGCAGATCATCCGATAGTCACTTATGTATTTGGCTTTACCGGTCGTTCTGAATTAGACAGAGCCTTTGCTGCTAAAGGGCTGGAGCCGAAAATTGTCTTTACCGCCACCGATGCTGACGTTATTAAAACCTATGTACGGCTGGGGCTGGGAGTGGGGGTTATTGCATCTATGGCGATGGATAAAGACCTGGATAAGGATCTGGTTTCTATTGATGCCAGCCATTTATTTGAAGCATCAACCACTAAAATCGGTTTCAGGAAAGGGGCTTTTTTAAGAACCTATATGTACGACTTTATTGAGCGTTTTGCGCCACACCTGACAAAAGACGTGGTAGAGAAAGCCAATTTGTTACGTAACCAGGAAGAAATTGACCAGATGTTCTCCCGTTTTGAATTACCGGTCCGGTAAACAGCAGCCGGAAGAAAACAAAGCCAGTTGCATAGCTGGCTTTGTTGTTTAGCGGTTTCAGGCCAGTTCCTGTCTCAGTTCCTGGCAGGCTTTAACCATATTGGTCAGCGCTGAACGGGTTTCATTCCAGCCGCGGGTTTTCAGGCCGCAATCCGGGTTAACCCATAACCGGTCTGCCGGAATTTTGTCGGCAGCTTTGTGGATCAGCTGTTTCATCCAGCTTACGGTCGGAATATTCGGGGAGTGGATATCATATACTCCCGGCCCGATTTCGTTCGGGTAAGCAAAGTCTTCAAATGCGTTTAACAGCTCCATATTAGAGCGTGATGTTTCGATAGTGATGACATCAGCGTCCATTGCGGCGATTGAGTCGATTACATCGTTAAATTCGCTGTAGCACATATGGGTGTGAATTTGCGTGGTATTTTTTACCTTATCGCAGCATAAACGGAACGCATAGGCTGCCCAGTCCAGATATTGCTGCCACTGACTGCGTTTTAGCGGTAAACCTTCCCGGAAAGCCGGTTCGTCTATCTGAATAATGTCGATACCTGCTTTTTCCAGATCCAGTACTTCTTCTGCTAATGCCAGACTAAGTTGCAGGGCAATATCTTTACGGCTGATATCTTCACGCGGGAAGGACCAGCCAAGAATGGTTACCGGCCCTGTCAGCATGCCTTTCATTGGTTTGCTGGTCAGTGACTGCGCATATTTTGTCCACTCAATGGTCATTGGCACCGGACGGCTGATATCGCCAACAATAACCGGTGGTTTTACACAACGGGAACCATAACTCTGCACCCAGCCATACTGGGTAAACACAAAGCCTTCGAGCTGCTGGCCGAAGTACTCAACCATGTCGTTACGCTCTGCTTCGCCGTGTACCAGCACATCAAGACCAATCTGTTCCTGCTCCAGTACGGCCAGCTGAATTTGCTGCTTAATTTGCTGCTCGTAAGTCACGGCATCTATTCTGCCGGTATTATAAGCCAGCCGGCTCTGGCGAATTTCAGGCGTTTGCGGGAATGAACCGATAGTTGTTGTTGGCAGTAACGGCAGATTAAAATGCTGACGCTGGACTTTCTGGCGTTCGGCATAAGGTACTGGCCGCTGGCCATCGCGTTGTGCCAGAGCCGTAACGGCCTGTTGTACTGCCGGGTTCTGTACCCGGCCAGAGAATTTTCTGTCCTGAATGGGCTTGCTATACTGGCTGATAGCGGCGGTTTCGTCAGTAAGCAGGGCGTGTTTCAGCAGTGCCAGCTCTTCACATTTCTGGCGGGCAAAAGCAAACCAGCTGCGGCTTTCTGCATCCAGTGCTGTTTCCAGTGTCAGATCTACCGGGCTGTGCAGTAATGAACATGACGGTGCCAACCAGAGCAGGTTTTTACGCTGCTGATACACCGGCTGCAGTTGCTGATAAGCGGTTACCAGATTGGTGCGCCAGATATTGCGGCCATTTATAATACCGGCAGAAAAGACCCAGTTTGCCGGTATGGTGGCATTAATTGTTTTCAGATCAGTTTTTTCTGCCACTAAATCCAGATGAATACCATCCAGAGGCAGCTTTACGATTTCCGGTAAATACTGGCTGATATCACCAAAGTAGGTTGTCAGCAGAATTTTCATTTTACCTTTGTTTAGGGTGTTATAAGTGGTTTTTATGGCATCCAGCCATTCTGCGGACAGCTCTAAACTCAGAATGGGTTCATCCAGTTGCAACCACTCGATATTCAGTGCATTCAGTTTATCCAGAATGACCTGATAAGCTGTCAGTAACTGGGGCAACAGCGATAGCTTATCTGTATCCTGCTCCGTTTTACCAAGATACAGGTAAGTGACCGGGCTTAGTAATACTGGCTTGATGTTATAACCAGCTTTAGTGGCTTCTGCAATTTGCTCAAACCAGAATAAATCCGTCAGCTTGAATTGCTGATTTTCTGAGAACTCTGGCACTATGTAGTGATAGTTAGTATTAAACCATTTGGTCATATCGCTGGCGGCTGCCGGTTTACCTTTAGGCGCACGGCCACGGGCGATACGGAACAGGGTATCCAGATCGACGCTGTCGTCGTCATTACGATGTCTTTCCGGTACGACACCCAGTAACAGAGATGTTGTCAGTACGTGATCGTACCAGGCAAAATCACCGGCAGGAAGCAGGTCGACACCGCTTTGAGCCTGTAGTTTCCAGTGTTCGTTACGCAGTCTGGTGCCTTGGGCTAACAGTTCCTGCTGGCTTAATTCGCCTTGCCAGTAAGCTTCCAGAGCGCGTTTTAATTCGCGCTTTTTACCAATACGGGGAAACCCCAGATTGTGTGTTAACATAATTATATTCCTTGTTTGGACGTCTGGATGTTGATATGTCCATTCTCGGTGGTTATGCTGGATGGCACAAATGAAAAGAATTCCTGTAGCAGATGAAGATCTCTCAAGATGATTGAACTGAAACACCTAAGAACAATGCAGGCACTTTCTGATACCGGCTCGTTGCAGGCAGCAGCAGACTTACTGTGCGTGACGCAGTCTGCGTTGTCGCATCAGCTGAAAGATCTGGAACACCGGCTTGGGGCCGTATTGTTTGAACGTAAAACCGTGCCGGTGCAGTTTTCCGCCCAGGGGCGGCTATTGCTGGAACTGGCTGAAAAAGTCCTGCCTGAAGTCGATGCGGCGAATCGTCAGTTGAAGCTGGGGGCTGATACGGAAACCTGTTTAAGGTTGTGTGTGGAATGTCACGCTTGTTTTCACTGGCTGTTACCTGCTGTCAGACATTTCTGTCAGGACTGGCCCGCTATTAAAATTGACTTTACCCCTTTTATTGAACACAACGCGATTGAGGCTTTATTACAGCATGAACTTGATATTGTGCTGACGTCGGATTTACGGTTACCGGAGCAGGTAGCATACCGCCATTTGTTTGACATGGAGCTACGGCTGCTGGTTAGCCCTGAACATCCGCTGGCCAGGCGGTCTCAGGTGGAGCCTGAAGATCTGGTACATCAGACTATATTCAGTTATCCGATCGCTAAAGCGCGGCAGGATTTGTTCCGGTATTTTTTACCGGAAAGCCGCTTTAAAGGAAAAAACCGCCAGATAGAGCAGGGCAGCCAGATTGTACAACTGGTGGCTGCAAACGAAGGGGTGGCCGCTTTACCTTCATGGATGGCGGAACCTTATCAGCAGCAGGGGCTGTTGTGTTCAGTACCGTTAGGAACCGCCGGATTATGGCGGCCAATGTATCTGGCCTGTCGTAAAGCTGATGCCGGGCTGGAGTCGTACCGCGCATTAAGTGACAGCATTCAGTTATGTAAACCCGTTGCATGATAGACAAAGGTTAACAGCCCCTAGTAAGCTATCTGAAATTGCTGCTGTAAAATACTGCGGGTAAAGCTGGTTTTCAGATAAAACCCTCTGGGCAGTGTCTGAATGGGTTCGCCATACTGACCTGTGGCTGGTGTTAATGCTTTACTGTTTGCTGCTTTCGGGCGCAGTTGCAATACTTTGCCCTGCGCACCACGGATCTGATCTATTCCTCCAAGAGCAATCAAATCCATCAGTTCTTCCCAGTCCTGTTGTAAAAGATATTCCTGCTGTGGTGTTGGTGACCATAAAAAACCGCTACCAATGGTTCGCTCAGCTACCGGCAGTTGCCGTTCTGCCAGCACAGGTAACCACAATACGCAGCTTAACTTCTGGCATACCCAGGACTGGTGCCATTGCAATCCGGTAGTACCGGTTAATGGCGCTATACAGACATAGGTGCTTTCAAGTGGCTTGCCGTTCTGATCTACCGGCAGAGTTTTTAATTCAATGTTCAGATGCGGGAAGTCATGAACCGCCTGTGAGCCTGCTGTTGCACCAAGTACCTGTTCCACTAACTGACCTGTCCAGCCTTTATCCTTTTTCAGATTGGCAGGCACGGCAAGGTGTAAATCTGCGGCAAGTTGCCCCAGAGTTAAGCCTGCAATAGCTTTGCAGCGGGTCAGTAATTCATCAGCAGAAACCGGAGGCAGGATCATAGAAATTCATATTCGTTAAACTGCGATTACCCTAGCATGTTTCAGCAGATTTGACTGCTTAAAAACGCGCCAAACTGACTTATGCACATCGTGCCGATGATCAGACTATAAATATCATCAGTTTAAGCTTATGAGATATAATGCTTTTTTACTCTCATAATGTTTTATTAACGGGTGTGCCAGAAAGTTATTCAGTAACAAACGACCTGTTTCTCACAGATTTATCAACAATGTCTGTGAAGAAGTTCACATTGATTGTCATGAAATTGAGATATCTGTGGATAACTTTAAAGAGTTGCTGATATTAGAGCTGTTGAAAATACCGTTTGCTGTATTTAACAGTTTATGAAAGAATCTTTGGCATATCAGATAAAAACTCACCAGGGGTTTGTGTGATTGATGCCGAAGGTTTCCGGGCCAATGTCGGCATAGTGATTTGTAACCACCACGGACAGGTGTTTTGGGCAAAAAGATACGGCCAGCATTCCTGGCAATATCCACAGGGTGGAATTGACGACGGAGAAACACCGGAACAGGCAATGTACCGGGAGTTGCATGAAGAGGTTGGTTTACGACCAGAAGATGTGGAAATCATTGCTTCAACCAAGCATTGGTTACGTTATAAACTACCTAAACGGTTAATTCGTAGAGATAGTAACCCTGTGTGTATCGGACAAAAGCAGAAGTGGTTTTTACTGCGGTTGACTTGTCGGGATGAAGACGTAAATCTTTTAAAAACATCGCATCCGGAATTTGATAACTGGCGTTGGGTCAGTTACTGGTATCCGGTGCGACAGGTTGTGGCTTTTAAACGGGAAGTTTATCGTAAGGTCATGAAAGAGTTTGCCCCGGTCGCTTTGCCATTTATTCGTCGGGATGGAAAGAGAAAAAGTTTATAAAAAGCAGTAGGGTATGTTGATACCAAAATGTTGATATACCCAGGTAAACCATAATCAGCTATGGGGTTTGTATGTTAGGCCAGTTGCGGCGGATTGTTCAGGATGTGGCACAAGAGCCAGTGCTAAACAATGCGCTGGCTGGTCTGGTAAGCAATATAAAACATGCACTGGCAACCGAGTGCTGCTCTGTATATCTGGCTGATTATGAACAACAGCATTTTATGCTGATGGCGACTGATGGCCTGAATCCCGATGCGATAGGTAAAATTGCCATTGGTTTTTCTGAAGGTCTGATTGGCTGGGTAGGTCAACGGGAAGAACCTATTAACCTGGCGCAGGCGCAGCTGCATCCAAGATTCAAAGTTACCCCTGAAGTCAGTGAAGAGCATTTTTCTGCTTTTCTCGGCTGTCCTATTATTCACCACCGTAAAGTGCTTGGCGTACTGACCATTCAGCAGGCGGCTGAACGCATTTTTAATGAAGATGAAGAATCCTTTCTGGTAACGCTGGCTGCCCAGCTGGCTGCGGTACTGGCTAATGCAGAAATGCGCCAGGCCGCCAGCCAGAGCTCTGTTTTGCAGGCGCACGTCGGGCAGCTTCAGGGGTTACCCGGTGCACCGGGTATTGCGATTGGCGAGGCTTACGTATTTGAGCCATCAAGTAACTTTGATGCTATTTCGCAAAAACGGTCTGATGATCCGGAAAAAGAACTGGCGCTGTTTTATCGGGCAGTAAAAATAACCAAAGCAGAATTTAATCGTCTGGCTGAACGGATGGCTGGCCATTTACCTGCTGATGCACTGGCTATCTTCGATGTTTATCACCAGTTACTGGATGCTGCCAGTCTTGGCAGAGAGATTGAACAGCAGATTGCGGAAGGCTGGTGTGCTAAAAGTGCTCTGAAACGGGTTGTTGAACGGTTTGCCCGGCAGTTTGATGATATGGAAGACCCTTATCTGCGGGAGCGCGGTACTGATATCCGCGATCTGGGACAACGGGTACTGAATAATTTGCTTGATACGGAACAGCGCCGGGTGAAGTTACCGGAAAAAGTGGTACTGGTGGCAGATAACGTTACTGCCAGTATGCTGGCTGAAGTTCCCCGCGAACAACTGGTTGCCATCGTTTCCCTGCGCGGCTCTGTAAACTCCCATGCTGCTATTATGGCCAGAGCTTTGGGGATACCTGCGGTAATGGGAGTCAGTGAGTTACCTTTACTGCACTGGCAGGGACAACGGGTAATTGTTGATGGCTATCAGGGACATATTCTGTTGTCTCCGGTTGAAGCAATCTGTGCGGAATACCGGCGTTTAATCAATGAAGATGCTGAACTTAATGCCCGCTATCAGCAGGAAATAGCATTACCTGCCTGGTCAATGTGCGGTACGTCATTCAGTTTAATGGTTAACTCTGGCCTGGCCATTGAACTGGAAACAGTCAAAGCCGAATATACCGATGGGGTCGGGCTTTACCGGACAGAGTTTCCGTTTATTATGCGCAACCGCTTTCCGGCGGAGCAGGAACAAATCGAAATATACCGTAAAGTGCTGCAGAGCTATCCATCCAAACCCGTTATTATGCGTACTCTGGATGTCGGAGGCGATAAAGCGCTGCCTTACTTCAGCATTACAGAAGAAAATCCTTTTCTGGGATGGCGGGGGATCCGGCTGACGCTGGATCATCCGGAGATTTTTCTGGTACAGATCAGGGCGATGCTGAAAGCTAACCTTGGGTTGAATAACCTGCATATTCTGTTACCGATGATTTCTGATTTATCCGAAATCGATGAGTCACTCAGACTGATAAAACAAGCTTGTTTTGAAGTGAATGATGAGCTTGGTATGGCACTGCCTCGGCCACGGACCGGTATCATGATTGAAGTACCGTCAATTATGTATCAGTTGCCGGAGGTTGCGAGAAAAGTCGATTTCTGCTCGGTCGGCACAAACGATCTGACGCAGTATCTGCTGGCGGTTGATCGCAATAATGCCAGGGTGGCGAATCTTTACGATGCCAAGCACCCGGCTGTACTGCGGGCACTGAACCAGTTTGGGCAGCAGGCTCATGGCCTGCAGTTTCCGGTCAGTATCTGCGGGGAGCTGGCTGGTGAACCAGGCGGGGTACTGATTCTGGCGGCGATGGGTTTTCAGAGCTTTAGTATGAACAGCAGTAATCTGGCAAAAATCAAATGGTTGTTACGCCGGATTGAGCTTGCTGAATTACAGGCGTTATTGCCGGATATTCTGGCGTGTACCTCAGCTAAAGACGTGCGTCAGCAGGTACAGCGTTTCCTTGAACAAAAACAGTTGTTAAATCAGTTAAGAGCCTGAATGTTCAGGCGGCATTGCAAAAAGGATCCTTATGTCTTCAGCTTATATCACCTTTCCTGAAATTGATCCGGTGATGTTCAGTATCGGGCCTGTCAGTATTCACTGGTATGGCGTTATGTATCTGGTTGCCTTTGCCATTGCCTGGTGGTTAGCCAGCCGGGCAGCTGCCAAACCCAATTCTGGCTGGAATGAACAGCAGGTTAGTGATTTATTATTTATGGGTTTTCTGGGCGTTATTCTGGGTGGCAGAATTGGTTATGTACTATTTTACCAGTTTGAGTTGTTTTTACAGGAACCATCATACCTGTTCAAAATATGGACGGGAGGAATGTCGTTTCATGGCGGGCTGATAGGGGTACTGCTTGCAATGTTACTGTTCGCCCGGAAATATAAAAAGGATTATTTTGAACTGGGAGACTTTGTTGCGCCATTAATCCCTCTGGGGCTGGCTGCTGGCCGGATGGGCAATTTTATTAATGCCGAGCTATGGGGGCGCCCGACCGATGTGCCCTGGGCTGTTTTATTCCCCGGTGCCGGGCCTTACCCGCGGCACCCTTCGCAGTTATATGAGTTTATGCTGGAAGGCATAGTACTGTTTATACTGATTTTGCTTTATCGTCGCAGTCGTCCGCCGGTTGGCGCTTTAGGCGGCTTATTCCTGTTGGGCTATGGCGCCGGACGTTTCTTGGTTGAGTTTTACCGTGAGCCGGATGCACATATAGGTTTGCTGTCTGCCGGCCTATCAATGGGGCAGTTATTATCTTTACCGATGATCATTGCCGGTTTATGGCTGATGGCTTTCTCTTATTGGCGTAACCACCAGCAACGGAATGTAAAAGTATGAAGCAGTATCTTGATTTAATGCGGCATGTACTGGAAACCGGTCATAAAAAAACAGACCGCACAGGTACAGGTACTATCAGTGTTTTCGGCTATCAGATGCGGTTTAATTTGCAGCAGGGCTTTCCGCTGATTACCACAAAAAAATGCCATCTGAAATCAATTATTCATGAATTGTTATGGTTTCTGAGTGGCGATACCAATATTGCTTACCTCAAACAGCACGGGGTATCGATCTGGAATGAGTGGGCTACAGAGCAAGGTGAACTGGGACCGGTTTATGGTGCCCAGTGGCGTAGCTGGCAAACGCCGGATGGTACGGTGATTGATCAAATCAGCCAGCTGATAGCTGATATTAAACGTACGCCGGATTCCCGGCGTTTGATCGTCAGTGGCTGGAACCCGGCAGTACTGCCGGATACCCGTTTTTCCCCTGCAGAGAATGCGGCTGCCGGAAAGCAGGCACTGCCGCCGTGCCATACATTATTTCAGTTTTATGTGAACGACGGAAAACTGTCGTGTCAGTTGTATCAGCGTAGCGCAGATATTTTTCTCGGTGTCCCGTTTAATATTGCCAGTTACGCTTTACTGACCATGATGGTGGCACAGGTCTGTGGCTTACAACCCGGAGATTTTGTGCATACTTTCGGGGATGCGCATTTGTATTTAAACCATCTGGAACAAGTGCAGCTGCAGCTTTCACGGGAACCCTACCCATTACCCGTAATGGAAATTAATCCTGAGGTAAAAGATATATTCGGCTTTAGTTATGACGACTTTACCCTGAAAAATTATCAGGCATACCCTCATATTAAAGCGCCGGTAGCAATTTAACCCTGCACTCTGCTGTTTTACATACCCTCTTATTTCTGGCCTGAATTTTGCTTTTAAAATACAGGTCAAAATAAGAGGTTGCTATGAAAAATATTATTCAGGTATTGCTGTTTGCTCTGATTATGGCAGGTTGCTCTTCTGTGCCTGAATCTGCAAACTCAGGTTATGCCAAACCTGCACTTAGTCATTACCCGCTACAGCATTATACTGAGCGGCTGGCAAACGGGCTTTTTAATACCTTCTCTGATGCGACAGTGGCGCAGAGCCGGTTACCCTCAGTGGTGGTAGCCAGTTTTTTACCGGTTGATACCCTGACACTGGAGCATGCCTCAACAGAAGAGCGGGAACTGGCTAATCAGCTGCGCGAAAGTATGCTGACCCATGCCCGGACCTACGGCTTGCCCGTTTATGAGTACCGTTTACGTAATGAGCTTTTATTGCAGGCAAACTACGAACAGGCGTTATCCCGTATCCTGACGGATATTCAATCTGCCAGTGTTGCAGATGCTATGTTGTCCGGTACTTATTCAGTCAAGGAAGACGGTGTTATTGTTAATGTCAGATTGATTGATATCGCATCAAAACAGGTACTTGCCACAGCAACAGATTATATTCCGGTAACGGTATTCTGGAGCGAACAACAGGTAATGAAACGAGGCCGGTATTTATACCGGCAGAATATTTATGGAGACAGAAAATGAAGCGGTTGCTACTTCTTGCCGGCATTCAGTTAGTAATTGCCGGTTGTACTACACCCTCTGCTGATGTTACTGAGCGGCTGGATACAGTAACCGTCAGCGGCGAAATTACTCCCCGTGAACAGCGGGTAGAACGCGATGAAGTATTTCAGTCCCGTCCGGCAGTGTTAACTGCACCGCGTACCCCGCCGGTATTGACGGCCAATGATTATGCACGGAATCTGGTACATGAACTGATGGCTGAACATCATGCGCTGGGTGATCTGGCTATGGTTGGGGTAACCGATTTTGCTTATATTGATTCATCACTGGATAAGGGGTCGGTATTCAGTAATCATTTAAGCGAAGCCATTATTTATGATTTGCATAAATTTGGTGTACCGGTGCTAGATTATAAAGTTACCGATTATATCCGGGTGACCGAAAGCGGTGATTTTGTATTAAGCCGTAACTTTGAAGAGTTAAGCAGTGAATTACCGATAAAATATGTGGTAACCGGCACACTGACACGGCATCAGCAGGGGGTATTGATCAATGCCCGGCTAATTCAGATTGCGAATAAAAAAGTTATATCTGTCGCCAGAACCTTTGTACCGGGGCATATTGTGAAGTCTCTGCTACAGGCCGACTCGGTCGAGTTCTTAAAGTTAAGGCAAGGATAAATAAGAAAAAATTTAATGCTTTAATTAAAGAAACTGCTTTTTCAGCCGAAACCATAAATGATATATATTAAGTAGTTGTTTATTGGAGGCGTTAATGAAAAAAGCAGTAATGG
>JARXRR010000183.1:0-366 GCA_033792355.1 Chromatiaceae bacterium AAb-1 | reverse complement strand
AAGCTGCAGCTGGCCGCCATCCTGCCACTGGCCATCGCTATCTATCCCGGCCAGGATATCGCCCTGCTGGTGTAACGAGGCCGCCTGTACTGACACCGTATCTGCACCGGCCAGCGTGCCCTGGTTAATCACCGCCTCCTTCGCGCTGACACTGACCTCAGTGCCATACACCGTGCCCTGTAAGGTCACATCACTGCTGCGGCTTTGCAGCGCCAGCGCCTTTGCGGCCAGCGTATCGTTCAGCACAATGTGCCCGTCTGCCGATAACGTTAACGACTCAGCCGCCTGTATCAGGCCGTCACTGCGCACCCCTAATCCCGCTTCGGTGCCTATCAGCCGGATACGGTTGGCATACATCGCCCCCAA
>JARXRR010000087.1:0-11413 GCA_033792355.1 Chromatiaceae bacterium AAb-1 | reverse complement strand
TCTCAATTCCTCTTTCACTGTAATACACACACCACAATCCATCTTGATAAGCCAAACAATACCCTTCCAGAATCGTTTTACCATCAATACTATAGTAATGTGGATTAACTCCCTCGTAATGCAACTTTGCTCGCAATTCGTTTTTGGTCATTGATTCACCCTCTCTAAATAACCACGTTCAACTAAAGTCCTAACTCTTAAAGGCAAAATATACTGAGTCCCACCACCAAACTGCCCAAAAGCTGGAGCAACAACCCCTTCCCGAACATGGATAGGTCTTAAAACCCGATATTGAGTATATGGCAAATTTCTGGCATCTCCTGGCAAGGACCTTTGTCCAAAAGGGGTGCCTGCT
Source organism: Chromatiaceae bacterium AAb-1 (assembly GCA_033792355.1). Taxonomy (GTDB): domain Bacteria; phylum Pseudomonadota; class Gammaproteobacteria; order Enterobacterales; family Alteromonadaceae; genus Alishewanella. Next base: position 11,058 of record JARXRR010000087.1, on the reverse strand, counting down.
GGGGAAACAAAATGTCCTCCCTCTAATCCATAACGATCTACAACTTGACCAGGACGTAGATGTGTATTTCTGATAGGCCCCTGGAATCCCATATTAGGCGGCCAATACAATTGAGGAATACTTGCACCTCGCAAATTTGCTAACTGTGTTTCAAGAACCTCAAGATCTCGCCTTGTAGTACGCCCTGCCGGACGAGCAACACTAAAGTGAGGATCTAATGCCCTGATTTGCTCAAATACTCTGTTGTAACGGGCATTTATGTAAGGCTGGAGCGGATCTCTGGTAGTATTTCCCCTTCGTCCTCCCCTCGCCGCTGTTTGACCATAATCATTCAGGTTACTTTCCATCATTGCGATTTCAACATCAACATCCGTTGAAATACCTTCATATTTCTCTGCAATTTCAGATGTTTTTGAAGGATTCCAACTTCTATTTGCAGCACTTTGTATATCAGTTGTTGGTGTTCCTTGAGCGCTTTCTTGAGGTTGATTCTTCGCTCCATTGCCTGAATTAGCGTTATCTGATTTTGGTGCATAAAACGCTGCATCCGCATTGCCATTACCGCCCCAGCGGCTGATGGTGTTATCACACACCCTTTCTATCTTCGACGCCGCACACCCCACATATCCCGTCGGGTCCGTTCCCGCCAAAGGATTATTCATGATGTAACTGTACGGGTTTAAGGATTGGCTGTTGCCCGGTGATTGAATAATCGGGTCCACACTCAGGAAACGTCCTAAGTTATAGTCATACGCCCGACCATTCATATGAATCAGCTCTACCTCATCCAGATGACGGTGGTCCGTAAAGCCCTTACGGCTCAGTGTGATATTCTCCAGCCGGCTGCCCAACGGGCTATTCTCTGTGGCTCCCTGCGGTTTGCCAAACGCATCATACCGCCGCCGGTCTGTTACCTGACCATTATGGTCCGTATAGGTTAACGTACTCCCCAACCGGTCTTTGTGCATGTAGTAAATCTGATGTTGCTGGGCATCGTCATACTTAATTAGCGCAATATCATCCAGATACAACCGCCAATGACCATTGGCATCTTCTTCGTAAACCTGGTCTATTTCATAGGTAACCGTGCCATTGCGCGTTTCCTTTAACCGTTCCAGATTCGCCCCATAGCTGAAGTGGAAGGTACTGGTGTTTCGCGTTATCTGTGTCGGCTGCTTAAAGCTGTTGTATGTGATAGCCAAACCATCGCCACCCGTCAGATGATAACTCTGCTCGTGGTATCAATGACAATAATGGTCAAGTATAACAAAGCGCAATTTCATCATATTATCAGTCTCCATAAACTGATTGTCTCTTAATATATCTCTTAACGTATAATTGAAATTATCTTTTAGAGTACAGTCAGCACCTTTTTTAAGAAGATAAAGCACAGTCTCATATTGATTAAGAACTCCCGAAACCATGATAGGTGTTCTATTTACACCATCGCGAGCATTTATATCTGCTCCTGCGTTGAATAAGATCTTTAAATGCTCCTGTTTTCCAGGAGATAATGCAGAAAAAATTACACTTTCCCTTCTGCTTTCATGAAAAAAATTTGCGTCCCCCCCAAACTCTATAAGCAAACGCAAATATGTGGGGTCATCATTTGCTATGGAAAAGGTCATAGCACTCCCACCACTTGAAATCCTGTGATTGGGATCTGCCCCATTCTCAAGCATCAATCTAAAAGCTGCGAGATTGTCCTGCTCAATTGCATATATTAATGGCGTTATCCCTTTTAAGTTTGTTTTCTCAAAAATACCTTCCTCTTTAACATCCTTTCTAACAGCTTCCAAATCCCCACTCTTGATATGTAAGAAAATGTCTGGCTCATTGTGATAACTGCACCCGCCGATAATTAAAAACATAAATACAAAAATAGCTTTAGCAAGATGGTTCATTTCTACCTCATCGAGTCGATTACAGTGTCTATAGAGTGAAGTTTTACACCACCATAAAATGGTACTAATCCCCATACAGGGTTCGCTGGCTGGACAACCACTGGACGTCCTATAGCTGATGGCACAGCTGGTGCAAAAGTGCTATAACGCTGCATCCTCGTAAGGCCATCTCCTATAACATGATAGGCATTTACATTGGCTGAGTTTGCTAATCTGACAGCACTAGCCATTCCTCCAGAATATCTGGCTAATGTATTCATATGCACACCTGCAGCATTATATGTATTTGCAGGCAAACCATTTAGTGCTGCTGCCATACTTGCTAATCCTCCGCCAAGCGAATGACCTGCAAGAGTTAACGCTCCTCCGACAGAAGCTTTAATTGCGGCAGTGTTTCTTAAAGCTAAATCATATTGCATCGCAAAGTTTCCTACTCCCTGAGCAAAATTCTCTGCCATATCTGCTCCATCATTAGTTCCCGCCAAAGCATAGATATAACTTCTATGATTAGAGTCATAATAGAGCCCTGATTGAAACCCTGATTCAGCATCATTAAACACCATGTCTGCCAATCCCATCTCCTCTAACCTTTCATTGGATAGCTGAGATATACCATCAGGAAGGTTTCCACCTTTACCATAAACATGCTTGCTAATTAAAGCACCATCAATTCCTGACAAACCTGCTGCCAAACTATTCTGCGAACCGATATCAGCAGTATGACCACCTGCACTCCCCTGAGATGGTTGAACACTCCGTGCCCCATTGCCCTGATTCGATGCAACGCCTGACGATGTCGCAAACGCCGTCATATCCGCATTGCCATTCCCTCCCCAGCGGCTTACGGTCTTATCACAAACCACTTCTATCTTCGACGCCGCACAACCCACATATCCCGTAGGGTCTGTCCCCGCCAACGGATTGTTCATAATATAGGAGTAAGGGTTTAAGGATTGGCTGTTTCCGGGGCTTTGGATAAATGGGTCTACTGATAAGAACCTGCCAAGGTTGTAATCATACGCCCGCCCGTTCATATGAATCAGGCCCATTTCATCCAACTGTTCGTGACCGGTAAAACCCCGGGTCGTTACCGGCTTCAAGCTTAACCGGAAGGGCTCATCCAGGAAAAGCCCTTGCCTGAACGCACCTGCCCCCATGGTTATGAACAGGACAGCTCAAATATCAAGCAAAATCAGGTGAGTTTTTAATACCCCTACCATATGAACGTTATGAACGGGATAACTGAGAACGAACCTGAACAACTCTATTCGCCCAAGCTTTTGAAATAGCAACAACTTCACTTAGCAGCTCATCACTAGAATGGGTATCACCAACGTGGTTCTTGATTATTGCTAAATAAATCTTCTCTATCGGCATCAGGTGATTGGAGCCAGAAGAGTAAAACTTAATAACTTCATGACAATCTAACATGTCGCCCAGAAACGGTAAGCATTTCTCTTCAAGCAAATTATCAATCTCCTTGCCGAGTTCATCTTCATTAGTTTTCGCGCTGCACATCCACCAATGATCAGTTGACTCCTTAGAAAATCCGTTTAACAACTGACCAATCCGTATACGCGGAAAACAATCTTCTTCCCTAATAAATTTTGGTGGTTCTTTTGCCCAGCATTTTTTCCATACCAGCGGATCGAATACTCCAAGATTTATCGTGAAATCCTCTTTCTCGTCGGTACTAAAACGGCTCAGTTGGAAATCTATAACCTGAACAACTCCATCCTTGGATTTACTCCAGGTTAAATCTTTCTTTTTAAAACCATGTTGCTTTAACAGCGGCGCAATATGTTCTTGAATCAAGTCTTTCAGCATTGTTTCACCTAGTCCTTAGGATCGTAGTAAATCACCCGACCATTAGTACCTGTCGCTTCTTTATATTTTTCAATTTGTTTAGTACCCTGTCTTCTGCCACTCGGCGTATTTGGTTTTAACTCAACAGGTCTCCCACTCGGCGTTAATGCATCAGGTCTGAGTTTTTCACCATTAGGCCCAATGATTGTTTTTTCAGACTGCCAACCGGGTTTTTGTTTTATCTTTTCTGCAAACTCTTTGTGTGCTTCCTTTCCTCTGGCGGCAGCAGATTTCACCGTAGGGTTATTCATCCCTTTCCCCACACTCTTAAAGTCTACCTTAGTTTTCCCTCCCGTCGCAGGCCCGGGAGTAGCTGATACCACAACAACCGTGGCCACAGTGCTATATAACGCCAACTGCGCTCTTTCTATTGCAGTTTCATCTCCCGATAATTCCGCTCCCTGCAATTCTTGCTGAGCCTCTGCAATACCAACAAAGGGATTGCTGGCCATCATTTCAAGCCCTGATACCAGATTTTCTGCTAACTGCCGGAAAAAACCCTTTTCACTATGCTCATTCACCCCGGTAACAGTACCCGACATCGAGTTCTGCGATACCCCCTCCATAACCATATGCCTGATATGCTGCTGCATCGCATTATGGTGGTGTTGCATCGCACTATCTGGCTGGGTTCCCCGTACTACTATCCGCTCTATCGGCTTATTATCCTCCGGCCGTGTGTCCATACACGCTTGTCCTTCACAGACAAAACCACTTGGGTCTGTCGCATTTAGCGGGTTATTCCACACATAGCTGTACCGGTTCAGGCTCTGTACTTTGGTCGGGTTCTGCACCAGCGGATCTGCCTGGATAAACCGGCCCAGCCTGGCATCGTACACCCGACCATTCATATGAATTAATCGGATAGTGCTTTTGGAGTTAACTTATTAAAGAGCAAAGAAAAAATCCCCTGCGGGACTTTTACAGTATCATTTCAAATTGGCGTAACTTGGATACCAGTGTAGGCAGCTTCTGCCGTTGCAATGAATCCAGATATTCCTCCACCGTCATAGGTGGATTCTTTAGTGCCCGTCGCTGCCGCTGTGCTGCCAGAATTGTTCTACCCGGATCGAGTTCAAACATATCAGCCAGAAACACATCAGGATGAATAGCTGTCAATCCCAAAGGAGCCAGGCTCTGCTGCGGAAAATCTTTCAGATTAAAGGTAATGATACCTTCAGCTTGCCCCTTGATTGCTGCTGCCACCACATGCCTGTCGTCGTCATCAGGTAACTCAATGCCTGTAACAAACTGTTGGTAGCCGTCAACAACACAATCCGGTGCATGGCTATTCATCAGTTCCCGTGTCTTTTGTAACTTTTCTGCGGCCAGGTCAGGTTGATTCTTTAGCAGATTACGTATCCACTCATCATGTATCTGCTCGGTCCATCTGGCCCGGTAAAGGCCGGTTTGTGCAAGATATAATAAATAACTGCGCAACGGCGCTGGATACATCACACATGCATCCAGGATCACGGTATAGGTTGCCATTTAATATCCCAAATTCAGCTCCTGATCGAGTGCTGATAGCTCATCCAGAGTAGCCAGGCGTTTCGCATCAATATCTTGCTTATATTCCATCACATCGACAAACGCAACCTTACGACGATTGCCCGTTCTGGTATGAGCAAGCTCTCCGGAATCAAGCAACTTAATAAAGGTGGGGCGGGACATATTCAACATATCCGCGGCTTCTTGCGTTGTCAGCTCAGCATGTATAGGAGTGATGCTCACACTATTACCCTGACCAAGTTGAGTCAGTACCTCGATCATTAATTTAACCGCACTGGCAGGAAGTTTTACCGAATGGTGTTCGCCATTCTTTCCCACCACATTAAAATTTTGTACATCACCATTTGCTTCCAATACAGCAGAAAGCTCCTGGCTGCTTAGCTTTGCCAGTGCAATTTCTTCAGCACTCGGTAATGATTGTACATTCAACATTTTGATAATCTCTGTCGGTTTCACGGTTTCACGGTTTCACGGTTTCACGGTTTCACGGTTTCACGGTTTCACGGTTTCACGTGATTATCCGAAATATTCGCAAACCTGTCAAGTTTTCGAAATATTCGCAATGATTGCCTTAAGGTTCATCCCTGAACCTACATTTTCATTTTTGGGCGGCTGGATGCGTCCTGTTATAAACTTCTCTCAGCTTTACCATACTCACGTGCACATAGATTTGTGTGGTAGACAGATCGGCATGCCCCAGAAACTCTTGTACATGGCGGATATCAGCGCCATTATCGACCATGTGCGTTGCAGCAGCATGCCGATATTGGTTACAGGCGCCTCTTTTACGGATATCCGACAGTTTGATGTACTTGGCAACCAGCTCCGACAACTGTGCAACCCGGAACGGCTTACCATTGTTTGCCAAGAACAGGACTTTACCTGAATGTTCATTAGCCAGCCCGGATCTCACCTCTTTCAAATAGCGGTAGATCCAAAAACAGGCACTCTTGGCTATTGGTACATACCGGTCTTTAAAGCCTTTTCCCTGATTAACTCTGAGTTGATACTGCTCAAAATCCAGATCATCCAGTGTCAGGGTTCCCAGCTCAGAACGCCGAATACCAGAAGCATAATATGTTTCCATTATCGCCCTATCTCTTAAACCACGCTGACCATAATGCTCTGATTGTTGTAGCACTTTTTTCACTTCTAGCTTGCTTAGGATTGGCTTGGGCAGCCGTCTGCCAATTTTAGGCAATTCAAAGTGCTCTGTACTATTTATCTCAAGCACGCCTTTAACAAACAGCGTCCTGATCAGCACTTTTACCACTGTTAACCGGTACCGTATGGTTGCCCGGCACAATGGCTCGCCATTACGTGCTTTGCGGTATTGATGCAGATACTGCTGATAGCTGTCCAGTAAGTCTACATCCACTTGCTCCAGGCTGATAATACCCAGTGCCTCACACCACTGCTGAAATAGGGATAGAGCAGCCTCTTTGCTGACCACCGTATTTTCACTCTGCCCCTTGGCCCGGCAAACATCCAGGTAATAATGGATACAGCCGGGCAGTGCCAGAGATGCTGGCTTAGTGAGTAACATAACGCTTTCCCCATACCATGATGTTGAACCTGACTGGACATGTGTAAACACAGTTCCTGTACCACTGGATAATGCGCGAAGCCGGGCGACTGGGGCAGATCAGCTTAACTCCACATGCTGCTATCAGCCTGTCGCCTTCAAACACCGGTTCTACGATACACCCTCTGAAGATCTCATGGCCATTAGCCTTGGTTAACTCCAAACGTCGCAGTACACCTCTAAAGCCAGCGCCATCCGGCTTATCAGAGGGCTGAACATAGCGGTTTAACTTGCGGTCGCAGTAGCCCATCTGAAACGCCAGAATTGCATCCATACCTATACCCCGCAACTTAAGCTTCTGGCATACCATCGGGTTAGTGATTAATCGCTGGTGGTATATCTCAAACAGCTGTTTGACATATATATCGTCAACATCAACAGATACCAGCATGTGCTCGAAGCCATCAATGTGTATTTCTTTACTCATGACTTGTCCTCCCCGATGGTTTTGTACACTTTGCGCATAGATTCGCCATGCAATTCCAGCCGGTGAGCGCGGTGGACAATCCTATCCATAATGGCATCTGCAATCGTCGGCTCTCCGATGTATTCATGCCACTTACTCACGGGTAGTTGCGTGGTAATAATGAGCGAGCCTGACTCTGTGCGCTCTTCCATCAACTCCAGCAAGTCCTGCCGGTTACGTTCAAGTAATGGCGTAATGGCCCAGTCATCCAAAACGAGCAATTTGAACTTAGACAGGTAGCTTCGCAGCCTCGGTAAAGAGCCATCTTTGCGGGCAATATCCAGCTCTTCCATCAACAACCCGAAACGTTTGTACAATACCGGCAGGTTCAGTTTGATAGCCTGATTTGCCAAAGCACAAGCGATCCAGCTTTTACCCACACCGGTAGGGCCGGTAATAATTAGAAACTGATTTCGTGTTATCCATTCACAGTTAATCAGCGTGGCCAGATAGCCCTTATCAATCCCCCGTTTTGCCAGGTGGTCAATATTCTCCACACAAGCCTGAGCCTGTTTCAGTTTCGCGGCCTTGAACAAGCGTTCACGTTTTTTCTGCGCCTTGTACTGGATTTCCTCACAGGTCAGAAACGCCAGGATATCGATAACCGGCATAGCCGCCATGTCCGGCGTGTCCAATACCCGCTGCAGGGCGGTGCTCATGCCAGGCAAACGGAGTAACTGAAAGTTTTCAAACACTTGTTGTTCACTCATGTTATTGCCCTCCGTTGATATAATATTGCGGCCCACGCACATTGTGATGCAGCGGTAACGGCACCTGTACCGGCATATCCGTTTGTGCTCCATCATCCAAACGACATTGCAAAATCGAACGCACGCTGCTTGCTGACAGTGATTGGATGTCACAGGCACATTTGCAGGCTCTTTCAAAGCGGTCATTACCATAATGTCTGGCCAGCTTTTGCAGCTGCGAGCTGGCTTTACAGCCCTGTAGCGAATACTCCGGCTTATTGGCAAACTGGGCGCACACCAGCGCCGATGCACTTTCACCAATCCCTTTGGCCCACTGTATAAAGTGTGCTTTGGATTGCTCGGCGTAGGCTTGATGGCTTTTGGGCCGGTGGCCGGGCTCTGTGGTTGCACCACCTTTGATAAAACCTCGCATATGCACGGCAACCAGTTTATGTTGGAAGTAAATTTCAACCTTGTGCTGGCAAATCTTGATATCCACGTGCTGGTTAGTCAGCTCGTAGGGTACGGAATAGGCATGGCCAAGTGCATAGACGTGATAGTCGCGGTTTACCTTCTGCTGATGTATCCAGCGGCCAATATCAAACGGCTTATCCGGTAGCGCTGACAATACGGCTCTCTCAGCTTGTTCAAATCGCTCGCGCCGGTTGCCCTCGTAGCGTTTAAAAGGGCGTTGATTTAACTGCTCCAGCAGCTCTGTTATCGCCTGATTAATCTCAGCAAGGCTAAAAAACTGCCGGCGGCGCAGCACAACGGTGATCCAACGGGTGACCAGTAACACACCAATTTCTGCCAGCGATTTATCCTGCGGCCGTCTGACTCGCGCTGGCTCAATCACACAGCCATAGTGCTCTGCCAATTCCTGATAGCTGGGGTTTATTTCAGGATATTTGCCAGGTGTGGTAATTGCAGATTTGAGGTTATCCGGCACTACTAACTGTGGCACACCGGCATAGTAAGTGAACATCTGCTGATGGGCACCAAGCCAGTCTTCCAGCTTCTGTGAGCGCAGCGCTAAAGCAAAAATAAGCTGGGAGTAACCTAACACGCCGACAAAAATTTCCGCAAACTGGGTTTCTTGTGTTTTGGGCTCTGTCCACGGTATCCGCTTACCGGCAAAGTCGACAAAACACACCTCACCGGGCGCGTAATATTGGCGCATCGAGACATCAATCGATTTAACATACTGACGGTAGTAATGGGTAAACTGGGAATAACTAAATGCATCTGCGGGGCGTATGCTGCGATATTCTTCCCAAAGCTGTATCAGCGTTTGGTGCTTAGCCTGCATCAACTGATGGATATGTGGCCAGTCTGGCTGACGTTTATCCGAGCCAGGCTGTTTCTGTTTATTTAACTTTGCGACCAATTGGTTATCCGCCAACTGCGAAACGTCAGCACTGTTTATCGCGGCTTCGCACAGCTTTTGCCGGTAGGTTCGTACCGTGTTGGGCGATGTCGCCGCCAGTTGCGCAATACGGCGGTTTGAAAAGTTAGTGGTTAGCAGCAACCGGATAAGCTGCCGCAATGTGTGATTGCTCATAATGAGCCTCCTTAATTTCAATGTGAATGAAATCAAGGCACGCGCAGGCCTGTATCTTCGGCCAAAGCCGAAAACTTGACAGGGGTGCAATAGAAAGCTTAAATAAACGGGTCGAGCCAACCAAAATTCGACGAGTTCAGAAAAAGTCAGTGCCTCCACAGTACTGACTTTTTCACTTTCTGTGCCTTGTGAATATAACGATATATTTAGCTATTGTTCGATAGGCTTCTCCTTTGGTTCTGATTGATGTTGTAGTCGTTGTGTTGCCAGCCAGCAGGCAATATCTCTTACCAACGCAAATCTGCCGCGTCGTCCTTTTATTGTGAACAACTTCACGGGAAAGGTTTTTTGTGACATATGCTTGCGCAAAGAGTGAATGCTGCGATACCCCATAGCTTCAGCGAGCTTTTCGCCGGTCAGCAAAGGTGAACCATAGCTGTTCATCAGTTCACGCTCCAACTGAAAAGCCAGCGTTTCTATTTCACTACCTTCACGTGTATCGTTCTGCATCGTCATTAACCTGCATGGAACTCATAGGATTAACTAAGAGTATGCAAGTCTGCTAATCTTGCATAAGGCTTTATTTTCAGATTAAAGGCACGAGTTTAGCGATGAGGTGTTTTGAAAATTTCAATTTATTCAATGTGTTGATTAATGCAGGAAGAATTTAGCATCGAAAATGCTAAAATTTTTTTTCCTCATGTATACCTTTGATCAGTACTTAAAACTAAGCCGGGAAGCCAAATCGTTGGCAACAAGGTACGGCTGCGCATGTTTAAAAGCGTACCTTGGCGCACTAAGTGCCTATGAAATGAAAAAGAAGTTATTAACTGACACCGAGAAGATGAAATATGGCGCAGACTGGCTTAACAAATCGTCTCGATTTTACAATAAAAAGGAACAAGGCGAGCCAATAGTCAGACGCCAGGTGGTTGCAGATATCGACAGGCGGGTTCAACCGCTATTCAGTTTAACCTCGCTGCTATGCCATCCTCTGTGGCAGCTAATTGATAACCCGGCGCCTACCAAACAGTCGATCACCGAAGCACTGTCAAACTTACCGCATAGCTACGTGCAAATGTTATTTAAGGAAGACAGTGCTCTTGGGCTGGTAAAAAGAAAAAAGTTAAGTCGGCAGGCTATTTGGAAAATTCACGCAAGTGTCGATATTAATGCGTTGGCCTGCCTAATCGCGTTTTGTCTTGAATCGCCATCAACCAAAAACGACCAACTCGATTTAGCTCAGTTGTCTGCTATTCAATACCTTATAAAACTATCCATCATCAGTGTTTTTTCAACGGTGGCTGAAGATTTTTATATTCTATTAAATCAGAATTTTTCTGCCACACTCGTCGCAAAGCACGACAGATTATATTCCGATGTTTGGCCTTACAGAGCACCTGACGACCTACATATTATGCTCCCGATGCGAATCATCAACAATTGTCATGTAAATATCTCGGGAACCATTAATG
>JARXRR010000106.1:0-5960 GCA_033792355.1 Chromatiaceae bacterium AAb-1 | reverse complement strand
GATATATATTAAGTAGTTGTTTATTGGAGGCGTTAATGAAAAAAGCAGTAATGGTATGCGGTGCAGTATTTCTGATCAGTGGTTGCCAGTCATTTCAGCAAACCCGTCAGCAGGAAAAACAGCATTGCAGTCATACCAGTTGTCAGCAAGAGGTGAGAGCAGATAGTGTCGTTACGGCTCCGTCTTCACAATACAGCCAGCCACTGAATAATGGCTGGCAAATTCCGGTTCAGTATGTAACAACCCTTAATTCAAGCAAACAGTTATCTGATTATGCCGCACAAATTTCTATGCAACTGGTTGAAACCATGCATAACTTTCCCGCCGGCTCTAAAGTAGCTGTTGCTTCTTTTGTGGATCTTGGTTCAGAGCTGGAGCAAACCAATATTATCGGCAACCAGCTGGCAGAAAGTTTTATGCACCAATTCCAGCAGTTTGGCATTGCGGTAGTCGATTTTAAAACAACCCGTGATATCCGGGTGACATCACGCGGCGACTTTGTGTTCAGCCGCGATCATAAACTGCTGGATAACGAACAAACGATTGACTATGTATTGTCCGGCACGATGTTACATACACCAAAGGGTATTATGGTTAATGCCAGAGTGATTAACTTCAGAACAAAAGTGATAGCCGCCAGCGCACAGCAGCTGATTCCGCATTTTGTTGTCAGTTCTTTATATCCATCAATTGCCCGTTAATACGGGGTCAGGTATGCAGCCACGGAATGGCTGCCCCAACAGGAATCGAACCTGTAACTGCCCCTTAGGAGGGGGCCGTTATATCCATTTAACTATGGGGCAATAGGTGTCTCGGTTAAGTCTGTTATAAGCAGATACAACGGCGCGGATTCTAGCAGAATAATATCAGGCTGTGAATAAGGAGTTGGTTGTTACTGCTTGATCACTATTTGATCAAAAAAGGCTTTTACGTTGCCTTTATGAAAAAATAAAGCGGTAAATTTATTTTTCTCTGCTAGCATTTATGTTGTTATTTATTCCAACTATTAAATTTTAATCCGGTGCCTATGAGAAAGAATCTTCCGGTTACAGCAAATGAGCGTTTTTTCCCTAAAGAACAAAAATTGATCTCTTCTACTGATCTGAAAGGAATTATCCGGCATTGCAATGATTCCTTTGTTGAAATAAGTGGATTTAGCAGAGATGAGCTGATTGGCAGCCCGCATAATATTGTGCGTCATCCTGATATGCCTGAACTGGCATTTCACACTATGTGGTCATATCTGAAAGCCGGAAAACCCTGGATGGGGCTGGTGAAAAACCGGTGTAAGAATGGCGATTATTACTGGGTGGATGCTTATGTAACGCCCATAACAGAAAATGGGCAGGTTATAGGATATGAATCGGTAAGAACCGTACCTTTACGTTCTGACGTAGCAAGAGCTGACAAGCTTTACGGCAGTTTGCGCACCGCCGGAAAGTCAAAAGCAAAACGCAGTAATACTTCAGTGGCGTCGGTATTGACGTTGGCAGCTCCTGCCATCGCATTAATATTAAGCTGGCTGGCATATCTTTATGTTGGCGGAATATGGGGCATGCTGCTGCTGACAGCATTATTTGCTGTTATTGGTGGTGCCCTGATAGTTCAGAAGCGCAGGTTGTGTGACAACTTTAAACAGCTGATGCCTGACAGCTTTACTGATCCCCTGGCCGTTGCTTCTTATACCGATGCAGACAAAGATGTTGGTTCGACGGAAGTTGCTATTCGCAGTATGTGGTCGCATTTAAATACGGTAATTTCCCGTATTGAAGATGCTGCCACCCTGGTTGCCCTGAAAGCCGGTGCTTCCAGGCAGTTATCGTCAGAAGCTGTAGAAGCGTTGGGACGGCAACAGGCAAAAACAGAGCTGGTGGCAACGGCTGTAAATGAAATGAGTTCTACCATTGCAGAGGTTGCTGTGCATGTGCAGGATACTGCCACTCAGGCAGAAGATGCCGATAAGCTGACAGCAACCGGACATTCTTCAGCGCAGCAAACCAGAACTGCAATACAACATTTGCAGCAAAGCGTGGAAGATATCAGCCGCTCAGTACAGGAACTTGCGGTGCAAACCGGTAATATTGCAAATGTTGCGCAGATTATTGAACAAATAGCTGATCAGACTAATTTACTGGCATTAAATGCGGCTATTGAGGCGGCAAGGGCCGGAGATCAGGGACGTGGGTTTGCTGTCGTGGCAGATGAAGTGCGGCAACTTGCGCACCGGACTTCTCATTCCACAAAAGAAATTCATGTCATTATTTCATCATTAACAACGAAAGCCGGGCTGGCAGTTAAAGCAGCAGAAGAAGGATGTCATGATGCCAGCTCAACCGTTGAGCAGGTATTTAAAACCGAGCAGGTACTAAGCGGGATTAGTGATGCGGTTAACCGGATTTCAGATATGGCCCGTCATATGGCTACGGCTGTAGAGCAACAGGCCCATGTCGCTGAGGATATTAACCGGCAGGTGGTTGCGATTTCTGACCTGGCGGTGCATAGCCTTGGTAAGGGAAAAGCTGCTGCTGAGGAAGGAGATGCGTTGCAGGGAACCGCATCCGATTTAAAAGAACTGGTGGTTCGTTTCAGGAAAGGCTGACTTCCCTGAAACGACCGTCTTATTACAGGGCTTTTTACAGTGCTTTCCTGCGTATGGCGATAAGATCGCCCTGTTGTATATGAGTCAGCAGCTGCTGCTCAGATGACCCGGCCCAGGCTGACTGGGCAGTTAGCTCAGTAACTGTCAGGGTGAGCGGGCTGGTGCGCCAGCGCTTAATATCCGACCTTCCGGGATGGCGCTGTAATTGAATAACTTCCAGCTTATCACCCGTTTTCAGCCCTTGCAGATGTCCGATATTCAGCATGATCTGGTTTTGCCGGACCTGCTTTATCTGACTGAATAACGGGGCACATTGCAGCTGCTGCTGTACGTCATCCGCTATCGCTTTTAGTACGACATTGATGTTACTGCCATATTCCATTTGCCAGAATGCCTGACTATGGCTCTGTGGTGTGTCTTTAGCTTTGTAGGGCCAGCTACCGGAAGTCCGGTATTCCTGCTGAAAAACGGGCTGTTGCTCCAGTAAATCAAATATCAGCACGTCTATGGAGAAGTAGCGTTGTTTACTGGATTTTTGCCAGAAATGGTTGGTTTTTTCTCCCAGCGACAGATCATTAATCGTGGCACTGAGTAAATAATGGCTGCCATTACTGAATAGCTGATCAGTTAAAGGATAAACCAGTTGCGAGCGCTCAGGCGAAAGTTCGGTTCTGGCGGCAATAACGGTTGGGCTGTAGTCTCTTAAATGGTATTCCAGCTGTGTTGTCAGATCTTTCCCCAGTTCAAATAGCTGGCCGTAAATTGCATCCTGGCGGGCATTAAGTTGTATCGGGGGCAGTAACAGATTTTTCCGGAAGTTATTTAACTGACAGGAAGAATGCTGGGGAATAATATCAGCCCTCAGGCTAACCGTAATCATATTACCGCTGTGGCTTTCCGATAATAGCTGTACTTGCTTGATTTCGGCATGGCTGTCCAGAATAAAAGTATCCGTTTGCATAATGCCATTGGCAATTTGCTGTGAACTGCTGAATGATGCCCCTGCAAACAGTGCCGCACGTTTCAGGGCGTCATCAATTGCTGCCTGGCGGGCTTTCTCGACGTTTCCCTGTTCAATAGTGGCCTGCCCGGTTGCTTCATACCAGGCGGCTTTACAGGTTTGGCTATAACTCAGAAAACCGAGTAAACAAAGTGCAATGTATTTCTTCATATCAGGTTCTTATCAGCTACTCTCAGGTTCAGATAAAGCAAAATATATGCCTGTTTGTATTCTGGCGTGATTATTGCTTTTTTACTGGCAGGGTTTATATAGTGGGATAAAGTAACATGAACAGGCAATGGTATATTGCAGCATTATTTTTGCTGCTGTTAAGTAGCTGCAGTCAGGTTTTTGATCGTCATATAGAATATGAGGCTGTTACACCTGAAGGGTTTCCGGTATTGCATGCCGTTGGTTATGCACCTATTACCTTGCAGCCTGGTGAAACTCCGGATCATAAAATGCTGATGGCGATGCGGGCTTCCCGGCTTGATGCTTACCGTGAGCTGACAGAAATGGTGTATGGTCAAAGAATTGACGCGCAGGATAATCTGCGGGCTATGGTATCGACAAATGATCAGCTTGCAGCATCAGTGCAGGGGGTGATTCGTGGTGCCAGAGTAATTAAAACTTATGCGGTAGATGATATTTATGTCACTGAACTGGAGTTGGATTTTAAAGAGGTTTATCACATTTATCAGAATGTGCAGCCGCGCCAGCGGATCAGAAGTGTCAAATATTACTGAGATTATCAGATAGCCAGAACAGCCTGAGAGGTCTTCAGGCTTTTATACCCTTTCCTTTACTGTCGACAGCGGTCTTACCCTTATTAGTGTAAGTCAGGCCGGCTTTGCCCCTGGCAGACAATAATTCAGTTTTAAAACGTTCCAGAGTCAGCTGGCTCTGTTCCAGTGCCTGTTGATTAATGTCGTTTTGCTGTTTGCATTGCTGTAATTGCAATTCTATATCATCAACATGCTGTTTAAACCAGGGTTGCTGCTTCAGTGTTACCAGATCAGGTAATGCTGCTATTTGTTGATCAAGTTTTTGAATATGATTCAGAACAACCAGTTTTTGCTGGCAAACAGCGTCAAGGGTTTCAATATCGCGCTGTGCAAGGGAGGCAATTTCTTGCCGTAACAACGAAAGGAGCGCGTTTAAGTGCTCCTTCTGTTGTTCGAATAAGGGGGTGATGTCGGTTTGATTAGTGATCATTTTTCCTCAAAGAAATCGTTCTCAAACTGCACGATACGTTTGGCAAGTTGTTCAACATTGATTTTGTATTTGCCATCTGCAATTGCCTGTCTGATTTTTTCAATTTTTTCCTGATCGATACCACTGCTGTTACTGATTTTTTCCTGCACTTTAGAAAATTGCTGTGCCTGCGGCGTCAACGATACAGAATCCTGCTTGTGTGAGGATGTCTGCTGAGCTGTTGTCTGCTGTAACGCTGACTGTTGTCTGCCTTGCTCAGGCTTGTCAGTTTTGACCTGAGAGTTGCTTTGCAAGTTATTAATATTAATAGCCATAATTAAACCTCATCACCCTAAAACGGTTCCTTATGTTCAGGTTAACGGCAGAGAGATATAAAACTTTAGGTTTTTTCTCAGAATTTTACTTTAACCGTATTCA
Source organism: Chromatiaceae bacterium AAb-1 (assembly GCA_033792355.1). GTDB lineage: Bacteria > Pseudomonadota > Gammaproteobacteria > Enterobacterales > Alteromonadaceae > Alishewanella. The sequence goes on along the minus strand of JARXRR010000106.1, from coordinate 729 downwards.
CTGCTGTTACTTCTGCTTTTATCGTTCGGTTTGACTGACGGTTGACTACCGAAATAGTATCTCCCAGTGTCCCGTCCTGCTGTGCTATACCGGTTGCAGACACACTCAGTCCATTGTCATCAACGGTTATTGTAACAACATCACCTCTGCACACAAGGCAAAGATCCTGCAGGGTGATAATTTGTCCCATACTCATGGCCCGTTTTGCCCTGGCACCAATTACCTGTTCAGGTTCAGTAACGGGGGTTCCCCGGATAAAACGTAGCTCTCTCGGTTCCTGTTGCAGTGTATCGGCGGTAAGCCGGCTACCTGTAATAATATTTTGTCTTAATGTCGTTGCCAGTATGATCTGGCTAATCCGTACCTGAATATAAAGTTGCCAGGAAAGCTCATCCGGGCAGCTGATCTGAACCGTGCTTTGACGCTGGCTGCTGCCCTGTGGCATACTCAATTGCAGCTGTTGCTGACAGATTTTGTTACCGATACGGTTGTCCAGCGGAATAACCTGTATCCGGGTTTCGGAGTCATCAGAAACCGCCAGTTCTTGTTTTAACCAGTTTTCTGTCAATACAGTTATTTCTGCCGGAGTATATTCTGTCACGTCCGCTGCGGATACTGTTGTACTGAAAATCAACAGGCAATATAAGATAAGTAACTGTTTAAAAGAAATTTGTACTTTATTCATGTGCTTTCAGCTATGCTTTGTAAGCGGACAACTATAACATACAC
>JARXRR010000075.1:0-15206 GCA_033792355.1 Chromatiaceae bacterium AAb-1 | reverse complement strand
CACCAAAACTAACTTCAGAATAGTATTAAATTTACCACAAAATTGCAGATCCACCGCTAAGACTGCCTTATACTATAAAAATAGTCAAAACATTACACTTCATGTAATTTAATTACGAGATATTCGGTTTACAAGCCAGTTTTGCTGCGTTAGTATGGCCGTATTGTTGTAAAATTACACCTAATTCAAGGGTCGGTTATGACAACCTCTGCACAAGAAAAAGCATGTGATTTGATTTTATTCGGTACTAAAGGTGACCTGGCACGCAGAAAACTGCTGCCTGCGCTTTATCAGCTGGAGAAAGCGGGTTTATTAGCCGCTGACTCCCGTATTATCGGTGTTGCCAGAGATGAATCAGACACTCCTGGTTATGTTCAGACAGTTGAAGAAAACCTCAGAAAATTCCTGAAAGAACCATTTGAAGACGATGTCTGGCAGCGTATGCAGAAAAAGCTGCTTTATGTGCAGATAGATCTGACCAAGCCGCAGGAATATCAGAAACTGGCGAAAATTACCGATTTGAGTAAACGCATTCCGGTCAGTTATTTTGCCACTCCGCCATCATTATTCAGCCAGTTATGTCAGGGGCTGGCTTCTGCCGGGCTGGCGCAGGAGCCATCAAGAGTTGTACTGGAAAAGCCTATCGGACACGATCTGGCATCGTCCAAAGCGATTAATGATGAAGTCGCCCGTTACTTTAAAGAATGTCAGATTTACCGGATTGATCATTATCTGGGGAAAGAAACCGTACTGAACCTGCTGGCATTGCGTTTTGCCAATGCCATTTTTGCTTCAAACTGGGATCACAATACGATTGATCATGTACAGATCAGTGTTGCTGAAGAAGTCGGAGTGGAAGGTCGCTGGGGTTACTATGATGACGCCGGGCAGATGCGTGATATGGTACAAAACCATTTGTTGCAGGTGCTGGCCTTTATTGCGATGGAGCCACCGGCCAGACTGGATGCTGACAGCCTGCGGGACGAAAAACTTAAAGTATTAAAAGCGCTGCGCCGTATCGATATTTCCAATGTGCAGGAAAAAACTGTGCGGGGACAATACAGTAGCGGCTTTGTCAGTGGTAAGGCCGTTCCGGGTTATCTGGAAGAAGAAGGTGCCCGTCAGAACAGTAAAACTGAAACCTTTGTCGCCATTAAAGTTGATATTGATAACTGGCGCTGGGCCGGTGTGCCATTTTATCTGCGTACGGGTAAACGTATGCCGAAAAAGCATACTGAAGTGGTAATTTGCTTCAAGCCGCAGCCACATAATATTTTTCATGAAACCTACAAGCACCTGCCGGCCAACAAGCTGATTATCCGGCTGCAACCGGACGAAGGTGTTGAAATTCAGGTAATGAATAAAATTCCCGGCCTGGGTGAAAACATGCAGTTGCAGGAAAGCAAACTGGATTTGAGCTTTGACGAAACGTTTAAATCCCAGCGCATTGCTGATGCTTATGAACGGTTACTGCTGGAAGCTATGCTGGGTAACCAGTATCTGTTCGTGCGGCGTGATGAAGTAGAGCAGGCCTGGAGCTGGGTAGACGGTATTCAGGATGCGTGGAAGTCTATCAATGAACCGCCGAAAAGTTATCAGGCCGGAAGCTGGGGTCCTGTTGCGGCTATTTCCCTGTTAGCCCGTGATGATCGGAACTGGGACGAATAAATATGCAATTTAATCAATTCAGCACTACTGATGCTTTAAACCATGAGTTTGCGGAAAAACTACAGACGCTGATAAGAGCTGCCATTGCCGAGCGGGGCCAGGCCTGGCTGGTAGTCTCCGGTGGTAAAACGCCGCAGGCGCTCTTTAATACACTGTCCAAAACCGATTTAGCCTGGCAACACGTAACCGTATTACTGGCAGATGATCGCTGGCTGCCGGAATCGCATAAAGACAGCAACGAAGGGCTGGTGAAAGCCAGCTTATTACAAAATAATGCCGCCGCTGCAAGATTTATCAGTCTTTATGATGCCAAAGCTGATTCTGCCTTTGATGGCGCAGCGGGTATTCAAAAACGCCTTGCAGACCTGCCCGTTTTCGATGCTGTTATTCTGGGAATGGGAGAAGATGGACACACTGCGTCTTTATTTCCATGCAGTGCGCAGCTGGCAGACGGGCTGGCGGATAATGCACCGGCTGCATTGGCAGTAAAACCAGAAACAGCACCTTATGAACGTATCTCACTGAGCAGGCCGCGTTTGCTCAACAGCCGGCAGGTTTTTCTGCATCTGGTCGGGGAGAATAAATTAAGCGTTCTGAATAATGCCATGGCGGACACTGACGTATCCCGGATGCCTGTCCGTGCCTTCTTACACCATCCGCAAACCGACGTTTGCGTGATGTATGCACCTAACTAGAGGTTGACCATGAATCCTGTGATTCAGAAAGTTACCGACCGGATTCAGGCCCGCAGCCAGAAAAGCCGGGAAATTTACCTGCAACGGCTGGAAAAAGCCCGGTTAAAGGGGCCACATCGTGGCGTACTGAGCTGCGGCAATCTGGCTCATGGTTTTGCCGCCTGTAATGCTCAGGAAAAAACCGATTTACGCAGCCTGACCAAAGCCAATATCGGTATCGTTTCATCTTATAACGATATGCTGTCTGCTCATCAGCCTTATGAATACTATCCGGCCCTGATTAAAGAAGCAGTAGCTGAAGTTGGCAGTATCGCTCAGTTTGCCGGCGGAGTACCCGCGATGTGCGACGGCGTAACGCAGGGTCAGCCGGGGATGGAGTTAAGCCTGTTAAGCCGTGATATTATTGCGATGTCAGCCGCAGTCGGGTTGTCTCATAATATGTTCGACGGCGGCCTGATGCTGGGGATCTGTGACAAGATTGTTCCTGGTCTGCTGATGGCCGCACTGAGTTTTGGTCACCTGCCTTTTGTCTTTGTACCGGCCGGGCCTATGCCATCCGGTATTCCGAACAAGGAAAAAGCACGGATCCGGCAATTGTATGCCGAAGGTAAAGTAGGAAAAGAAGAATTACTGGCGGCAGAAGCGGCGTCTTATCACTCTGCCGGAACCTGTACATTCTATGGCACAGCCAATTCTAATCAGTTGGTAGTAGAGATTATGGGGCTGCACTTGCCAGGCGCTTCCTTTGTTAACCCCGGTACACCACTGCGTGACGAACTGACCAAAGCCGCTGCCCGCCAGGTAACGCGTTTAACCGATCTGGGTACCGAATATTTGTCCATAGGCCAGTTGGTTGATGCTAAAGCAATAGTTAACGGTATTGTCGGGCTACTGGCGACCGGTGGTTCAACCAATCATACCATGCACCTGATTGCGGTTGCCCGTTCGGCAGGTTTTATTGTGAACTGGGACGATTTTGCCGAATTATCGGATGCTACACCATTACTGGCCCGTATTTATCCGAATGGCCAGGCTGATATAAATCACTTCCAGCACGCCGGTGGTATGGCTTATCTGATCCGTGAACTGCTGGATGCCGGCTTATTACATGAAGATGTGCAAACCATCGCCGGACCGGGGCTGCGTCGTTACACTCAGCAACCAGTGCTGCAGGATGGCAAATTGATATGGCAGGAAGGGCCAGCTGAATCTGCCGATCCGGATGTACTGACCTCGGTTGCCCGTCCGTTCAAAACACATGGTGGTTTACAGGTGCTTTCCGGCAATATCGGCCGGGCCGTGATAAAAACGTCTTCCTTACGCGAAGGTACTGAAATTGTAAAAGCGCCGGCGGTGGTATTTTCCAGCCAGCACGAACTGGATGCCGCATTTAAAGCCGGCGAGCTGAATAAAGACTGCATAGTGGTGGTCCGGTTTCAGGGACCTAAAGCCTGTGGTATGCCGGAATTACATAAACTGACCCCACCTTTGGGAGTATTGCAGGATAAAGGCTATAAAGTCGCCCTGGTGACTGATGGCCGCATGTCCGGTGCATCAGGTAAAGTACCTGCAGCTATCCACGTAACACCAGAGGCGGTAGACGGCGGTAATATTGCCCGTATCCGGACCGGAGATATGCTGCTGGTTGATGGTGAAAGCGGAAAACTGGAAGTGCTGATATCCGAACAGGAATTATTGTCCAGACCGGTAGTAACCCATGATATGTCTGAAAGCCATTATGGTATGGGACGTGAAATGTTCGGCAGCTTACGTTTGCAATTAACCGGCGCAGAGCAGGGAGCCTGTAGTTTATTTACCACCGAGGAACATTTGCATGGATAAGTTTCCGGCTTTCGCTATCGTTGCTGATATTGGCGGCACGAATGCCCGTTTCAGCCGGGTAAACCTTGCAGATCTGACGCTGGATAATGTTCAGGTTTATCCTTGTGCAGATTTTGCCACGCTGGCTGATGCGCTACAACATTACCGCGAACAACAGGCGCTGACATCATTGCACCATGTTGCCATTGCGATCGCCTGTCCGGTGACATCAGATTTAGTTACCATGACCAATTTCCACTGGAAATTTTCTATCGCACAAATGAAAGCGCAGCTGTCACTGGAAGCTTTGCTGGTAATGAATGACTTTACCGCTGTTGCGATGTGCCTGCCGGCACTGACTGATGATCAAAAGGTCAAAATTGGTAGCGGTGACAGCCAGCCGGATAAACCGATGGCGGTATTGGGAGCGGGTACCGGGCTGGGGGTTGGTCATCTGATCCCGTTAAATGATTATTACCTGCCGTTACCGGGTGAAGGTGGTCATGTTGACTGGGCCGCGCAAAATGAACAGGAATGGTTTATACAGCAGTTTCTGAGTAAAGAATACGGCCATGTCTCTCCGGAGCGGCTGTTATCGGGGCCTGGCCTGGAAGCAATTTATCAGGCGCTTTGCTTATATCAGGGCAAAACCGCTGAGCCGCTTCCGGCGGCTGAAATTGCCCGTCAGGCACTGGAAAACCGCAATGAACTGGCGCTGTCAGCTGTGCAGCAATTTCTGGCTTCCCTTGGCAGTGTGGCAGGGGATTTGTCTCTTACACTCAGTACTTTTGGTGGTGTTTACATCGCCGGCGGTATCGTGCCCCGTTTATTACCATTGCTTGAACAAAGCGAATTCAGAACCCGATTTGAAGCAAAAGGCCGGTTTAGCGCATTTAATCGCCAGATCGCCAGTTATGTCATCACTGCCGAGCAGCCTGGTCTGCTGGGTGCGGCAGTTTATCTAAAACAATCTTTGGCGAGTAAGTAATATGGCATTTGAGAATTGGCAACTTAAACCGGCAGCATTATTTGAGCAGGGACCTGTGGTCCCGGTTATTGTGATCAGGGATCTGGCAGATGCAGTACCTATGGCGAAAGCATTGCTGGCCGGTGGTATCAATGTGCTGGAAGTAACATTACGTACTGCCGCAGCACTGGATGCAATCCGTTTATTGTCACAGGAAGTACCGGAAGCCATTGTTGGCGCAGGTACAGTAACAACACCGGAGCAATTGCAACAGGCTATCGATGCCGGTGCACAGTTTGCGATAAGTCCTGGTTCAACCCGCGAATTACTACAGGCGGGTAAAGCGGCACCTATTCCGTTAATTCCGGGGATCGCCAGTATTTCAGAATTGATGGAAGGCACCGGTTTAGGCTATACACACTTTAAATTCTTTCCGGCAGAAGCTGCTGGTGGGGTAAAAACCCTGAAATCCATTTATGGCCCGTTTTCAGATGTACGTTTCTGCCCGACCGGCGGCATTAATGAGAAAAACTTCCTGGATTATCTGGCGTTACCTAATGTGATGTGTGTTGGTGGTTCCTGGGTTGTACCCGACGATGCTGTTGCCGGCAAAAACTGGTCGCATATTACTGAGCTTAGCCAGACTGCTGTTGCTCAGGCTAAATAGTCACTCTTCCCCGGTATCCTGCCGGGGAATGTCATTATTGTTTTGAGTTTAATCAGGAAAGCGCTTATATTAGCGCGCTTTATAGTTGCTGCCGGTTTAACCGCAGCCGGATTAACAATCAAGCAGACACCATTGCTTATTTTTTGCTGGACCATCCCGTGATTTCAACTGCAAACATTACGATGCAATTTGGCGCAAAGCCATTGTTCGAAAATATTTCTATCAAATTTGGTGAGGGTAACCGCTACGGCCTGATTGGGGCTAATGGTTGCGGTAAATCAACCTTTATGAAAATTCTCAGCAAAGAGCTGGAGCCTACTGCAGGTACAGTATTTGTTGAGCCTAACCATCGGGTAGCCAAATTACATCAGGATCAGTTTGCATTTGAGCAGTACTCGGTAATTGATACCGTAATTATGGGCTATGCAGAATTATGGGAAGTAAAAGCAGAGCGTGACCGCATCTATGCTTCAGCTGAAATGAGTGAAGAAGACGGAATGAAGGTTGCCGATCTTGAAGTTGCATTTGGTGAAATGGACGGTTATACCGCAGAGTCCAGAGCCGGTGAATTATTGCTGGCCGTGGGCATTCCCCTTGAACAGCACTATGGCCTGATGTCTGCCGTTGCGCCCGGCTGGAAATTACGGGTGTTACTGGCCCAGGTATTGTTTGCTGAGCCTGATATTATGTTACTGGACGAACCCACTAACAACCTGGATATTAACACCATTCGCTGGCTGGAAAACGTTCTGGCAGAGCGTAACAGCACCATGATCATTATCTCTCACGATCGCCACTTCCTGAACAGTGTCTGTACCCATATGGCCGATCTGGATTACGGCGAGTTACGCCTGTATCCGGGAAATTATGATGAATATATGTTTGCCGCAACCCAGGCCCGTGAACGGCTGCTGTCAGACAATGCCAAAAAGAAAGCCCAGATAGCGGAACTGCAAACCTTCGTCAGCCGTTTCTCGGCAAATGCGTCAAAAGCGAAGCAGGCAACTTCCAGAGCAAAACAAATAGAAAAGATCCAGCTGGAAGAAGTAAAAGCCTCCAGCCGGGTGAATCCGTTTATCCGTTTTGAGCAGCAAAAGCAGCTGTACCGGCTGGCACTGGAAGTTGAAGGGCTGAATAAAAGCTTTGGTGAACTGCAGTTGCTCAAAAATCTGGGGATGACGATAGAAGTAGGTGAGAAAGTCGCCATTCTTGGTACCAATGGTATTGGTAAATCCACCTTACTAAAATGTCTGGTAGGGGATTTAGCCCCTGAATCCGGCCTTGTGAAATGGTCTGAAAATGCGAACATTGGTTACTATGCCCAGGATCATGCGCATGAGTTTGCCGAAAATATCAGCTTGTTCGAATGGATGAGCCAGTGGAAACAACCTTCTGATGACGAACAAGCGATCAGGGGAATTCTGGGACGGTTACTTTTCTCACAGGATGATATCAAGAAATCTGTCAAAGTACTGTCCGGTGGTGAGAAAGGCCGGATGTTGTTCGGTAAGCTGATGCTGCAACGGCCGAATATTCTGGTCATGGATGAACCAACAAACCACCTTGATATGGAATCGATCGAATCTCTGAACCTGGCTCTGGAGCATTACAAAGGAACGCTGCTGTTTGTCAGCCATGACCGCGAGTTTGTGTCATCACTGGCCAGCCGGATTATCGAAATTACCGGCAAAGATATCCGTAACTTCGTTGGCAGTTACGAAGAGTATCTGGCAGCACAACAGGTATAGGCAATCAGGCATCCGGTGTTACCGGATGCCTTTCTGACACAATTCAGGTTGAATTCTGATAAATAATCCCCACCTTTATTGCCAGGCATCAATGTTTTTAAAATTACATTTTTGTTTTTATGCTATGTTAATCAGGTAATGATGCTCCATAAATTAGAGGCCCAGCTATGAAAATTAATATTGGTATTAGTGAAGAACAACGTAAAGCCATTGCTGAAGGTTTATCTGTACTTCTGGCAGATACTTATACATTGTATTTGAAGACTCATAACTATCACTGGAACGTTACCGGCCCGATGTTTCAGACTCTGCATACTCTGTTTGAAACACAGTATACGGAACTTGCCGTTGCTGTTGACGATATCGCAGAGCGGATCCGTGCACTGGATGAATTCGCTCCCGGCTCATATAAGGCATATGCTAAGCTCACATCAATTAAAGAAGCTGACGGTATACCTTCTGCTGAAGAAATGATCGCTGACCTGGTAAAAGGGCAGGAGGCAATTGCTAAAACGGCGCGTTCAATTGTGCCGGTTGCTGATGATGCCTCAGACGAAGTTTCACTCGATTTACTTACCCAGCGTATGACCATCCATGAAAAAAATGCCTGGATGCTGCGCAGCCTGATTGCCTGATCTGTTTTATGTAGCTCATCATGCCCCGGTACAACGGGGCATTTTATAATCTCATTGTCGTTTATCTCACCATACTAACTCCCTGTATTTTATTTTAATCGCTTTAATCATACTGTTTAACAAAAAACGCTAAGCTTTTACCTGCAAAGCCTGTAAAATCGGCGGCCATAGCAGTCAGGGCAGGCTATAGTAAATATATCGTCAGAGTGGAGACTGGCATCAATGAAAGCGTTGCAGTATGCACAAAGTGTTGCAGATCTGTTTGCACTTCCCGACAGTTACCTGACGGTTAAGCGGCTGATGGATTCTGATACTGCCAGTCTGAATGATGTGGCAGAAGTTATTCTGCTTGATCCTGTATTAACTGCCAAGCTACTGAAACTGGCGAACAGTGCCATTTATAATCTGTCTTATCAGGTTGAAACCGTTAGTAAAGCGTTGCTGGTTCTTGGTAAGGAGCAGGTTTACAACCTTATTCTCAGCATCGGAATCAGCTCTGCCTGCAGCAAAATCGAAAGTACCGTAATTGATTTAGAGCGGTTCTGGGAGCAAAGTATTAATGCGGCTCTGATTGCCCGTTATCTGGGCAGTCATTGTGAAAAAAGAAACCCCGATCGCTTTTATGTAACAGGGCTATTACATAATATCGGTGAACTGGTCGTACTTCATGTAGATTCTGAACAAGCCCGTCACTGTCAGGTGTATAATTCCGAAGAACGCCCCTGGCAAAAGCAACGTAATATCCTGGGATTTACATATGCCGATTGCGGGGCAGAATTACTGAAGATGTGGCGTCTGCCAGCAAGCATCACTGAACCGGTAGCGTTACAACACAGTACCATATTCAGTTATAACCGCCAGGAACAGCTGATTATCTATTTATCTGTGCGGTTAGCCCTGATAAATCAGCATCCGGAGTTTTATAGTATTAAGACTCTGATTGATCCGTTTGTTGCTGAATTACTTGGTATTACCATGCAGGATTTGCTTAAAGCCCTCGATTTCTGTAATACAGAAGGGCTTTTTATGTTGTCGGTGCTGAATCCAAGGATCAGCATTATTTATTAGTTTTATTTGATGGTCAGAGCTATTGGCCTGTTTTTATTCCGAATATCAGTTGCGAGCAGTAAAATGAAAAAATCCTCTTTATATATTCCCTACGCCGGACCTGCATTACTGGAAACTCCTTTACTGAATAAAGGCAGCGCCTTTACCAAAGAAGAACGGGTTGCATTTAACCTGACCGGTTTATTGCCTCCTATTTATGAAACCATTGAAGAGCAGGTAAACCGTGCTTATATGCAATACTCTTCTTTTGAAGAAGCCATAAACAAGCATATTTACCTGCGGGCGATTCAGGACAACAACGAAACGTTGTTTTACCGTTTACTGCAACAGCACCTTGAGGAAATGATTCCTATCATTTACACCCCGACAGTAGGTGATGCCTGTGAACAGTTCTCTGATATTTACAGAAGTGCCAGAGGGTTATTTGTCAGTTACCACGACCGCCATCAATTAGACGATGTATTACGTAATGCTACCAAACGCAAAGTAAAAGTTATTGTTGTAACCGATGGTGAACGCGTGCTGGGGTTAGGTGATCAGGGTATTGGCGGTATGGGGATTTCTATCGGCAAGCTTTCTTTATACACCGCCTGTGGTGGTATCAGCCCGGCTTACACCTTACCGGTCATTCTGGATGTAGGTACCAATAATGAAAAACTGCTGGAAGATCCTATGTATATGGGGCTCAGACAGAAGCGGGTTGGCCAGGAAGAATACAATGAATTCGTCGATCTGTTTATTCAGGCGGTGAAGCGTCGCTGGCCGGAAGCCATTATTCAGTTTGAGGATTTTGCCCAGCCAAATGCCATGCCGTTACTGCAACGCTATCGTGACAAAGTGTGCTGTTTTAACGATGACATTCAGGGAACCGCAGCTGTCACCGTAGGTACATTACTGGCGGCCTGTCGCAGTAAAGGTACTAAATTATCTGAGCAAAAAGTCGTGTTTGTCGGTGCCGGCTCAGCCGGTTGTGGTATTGCTGAACAGATCATCAGCCAGATGGTTGCCGAAGGCATCAGCGAACAACAAGCCCGCAGCCAGATATTTATGATAGATCGTTATGGTTTGCTTACCGAAAATATGCCTGAGTTACGCGACTTCCAGCAGGCATTGGCTCAGCCTGCTTCAGCTATTGCCGAATGGAGTTTCAGCGGCGAATACCCGACACTGCTGGATGTGATTCATTGTGCCGGCCCCGGAGTATTAATTGGGGTATCTGGTCAGGCCGGGCTTTTCACCGAGCAGGTTATCCGCACCATGAGAAAACAGTGCGAAACACCTATTATTTTCCCGTTAAGCAATCCGTCAAGACAAGTTGAAGCGACGCCTGAACAGGTTATAGAGTGGACTGAAGGCGATGTGATTATTGCTACCGGCAGCCCGTTCAAACCGGTGATATATCAAGACAAAACCTACTCCGTGGCACAATGTAACAATAGTTATATTTTTCCGGGGATCGGTCTGGGCGTTATTGCCGTAAAAGCCCGCCTGATCAGCGATGAAATGCTAAGAGCCGCCAGTAAAACGCTGGCAGCCGCATCACCGCTGGCAAATACAGGTAAGGGTGGTTTGTTACCACCATTTACAGAGCTGGCAGAACTTAGCAAAAAGATCGCTTTTGCGGTCGCTAAAGTGGCTCAGCAACAAGGGCTGGCACTGGAATTGGATGACGATGTCCTGCGTAATAAAATAGAAGACAACTTCTGGACACCAAAATACCGTCAATACAAACGTGTCAGTGCCTGATTCCAGCAAAGTTTGCTTACATTTCATACTGTAGACTAATCATTATGGAGCAGGTAGGCTAGGGACGAATAACCACATAACTATAAAAGGAAATATGTGATGAATAAGTCCCTGCTTGCTCTGGCGTTAGCCGGCATCTTAGCCGGCTGCAACCCTTCTGCACCACCAGCTTCGTCAGATAACACCTCTGCCAGTTCAGAATCCAGACAACAGCTTTCTGAAACGGAACGCCTGAATCAGTGGTTTGAAACAAAATATGAAGAACAGTTGCAGCAAAGCCCATTGCAACTGACTTTTCTGGGACGTAAAGAAAAGTATGATCAGATAGATGATGTATCGGTTCAGGCCGCTGAAAAAAAACTAGCCTGGCTGGCAGCTACCGTAGCAGAACTGAAATCTCAGTTTGATTATGAAAAATTAGCACCGGAAGCCAGAACATCTTATGACATCTGGATTTATCAATATGAAGATGCCAGAAATTCTGCCGCATTTCGTCAAAATAACTATGTTTTCACTCAGATGCATGGTCTCCAGGCTTATTTACCGCAAATACTGATTACCTACCATAAAGTAGATTCAGAAGAAGATATGCTGGCTTACAATAAGCGGTTGTCTGGTATCAGTCATGCCATCACCGAACTGCACAGACAGGCTAAAGCCAATGCTGAGGCTGGCGTCAGGGCTCCGCGGTTTGCATACGAAGGCGTTATTGAGCAGGTATCCAATCTGCTGTCTGGCGCACCGTTTACCGATACCGGTAATGATTCACCGTTATGGGCTGATGCCAAAGCCAAGGTTAAACAATTACTGGATAAGCAAAGTATTACAGAAGAACAGGGCAATACTCTGCTGGCGCAGGCCGAAGATGCACTGCTGAATGACTTTCAGCCTGCTTATTCCAGCCTGAAGAGCTGGTTTGAAGCAGATATTGTCAATACCCCTGAAATTGCTACCGGAGTAGGGAATCAGCCAAATGGTAAAGCCTACTACAATGCACGTTTAAAAACGTCTACCACCACAGGCTTAACGGCTGAAGAAATTCACCAGATTGGGCTGGATGAAGTTGAACGCCTGACGGGTGAAATGATCGCGATAAAAGATAAGGTCGGCTTTAAAGGTGATTTAAAAGCCTTTTTCAACTTTATCCAGACTGATGAGCAGTTCTTTTATCCAGATACTGACGCCGGACGGCAGGGATATATTGATGATTCAATCGGCTATCTGGATTTTATCAATCAGAAACTCCCTGAATATTTTGGCGTGTTGCCAAAAGCCGATTTGGAAGTAAAGCGGGTGGAAGCATTCAGAGAGCAGCCGGGTGCAGCACAGCATTACTCACCGGGTACGGCAGATGGCTCCCGTGCAGGGGTTTATTACGCTCACCTGTCAGATATGAAAGCAATGCCAAAGAATGAAATGGAAGCCATTGCCTATCATGAAGGTAATCCTGGCCATCATATGCAAATCTCTATTGCCCAGGAGCTAACGTCTGTTCCTACTTTCAGAACCCATGCCAGCTTTACCGCTTATGTTGAAGGGTGGGGGCTATATGCTGAATTACTGGCCAAAGAAATGGGTGCTTATCAGAATGATTACTCTGACTTTGGGCGTCTTATCACTGAAATGTGGCGGGCTGTACGTCTGGTAGTTGATACCGGCCTGCATTCAAAAGGCTGGACAGAGCAACAGGCGGTTGATTATTTCAAAGCCAAAACACCTGTGGCGGATGGCGCGGTAACGTCTGAAGTTCGCCGTTATATCGTATGGCCAGGGCAGGCAACAGCATACAAAATTGGTATGATAAAAATCATAGAACTGCGTAAAAAAGCAGAACAGGCATTAGGTGAAAAATTCGATATTCGTGGCTTCCATGATACCGTACTGGGCGGCGGTGCTTTACCTCTGGATATCCTGGAAAGACGCATAGATGAGTGGATAGCCACTGTTAAACACTGATCTTTATTATCAGTCTTTACTACCAGGGCCCCGGTTATCCGGGGCTTTTGTCATAAAATGTTCATTCCGATGCTATCAGAGAAATGTTGAAATTTTCTGAATATCACTATATAAGGTTAACCTGCAGGGCAGATGCCAATCCAGCGTCGCCTTTGCCATGGTGTTTTAACAAGAGGTAGGAAAACCCTTAACTTTATGGATGCTTCACGAATACGTAATTTATTCATATTACAAGCCATTCTTTCTTTATTCCCATCAATATATACCCGATTCCACCTTCTGAAGGATACAGCTAAATGGAGTTCTTAATTGATCCTTCAATCTGGGCTGGATTACTGGCTCTGATTCTGCTGGAAGTTGTGCTGGGAATAGATAACCTGGTGTTTATTGCTATCCTTGCCGATAAACTGCCACCACATCAGAGAGATAAAGCGAGAATCATCGGCTTATCTCTGGCGCTGATTATGCGCCTCGTCCTTTTAATGACCATCTCATGGATGGTAACGCTGACAACACCATTATTCTTTGTAGGTGAATTATCATTTGCAGGCAGAGAGCTGATTCTGCTGCTAGGCGGGTTGTTTCTGGTCTACAAAGCGACCATGGAACTCCATGAGAAAATGGAAGGTAAAACGCACGTAGAGAATAAAAATCCGATTTATGCCGGTTTCTGGGCCGTAGTGCTGCAGATAGTCATACTGGATGCGGTGTTCTCACTGGATGCCGTAATCACCGCCGTAGGCATGGTCGATAATATCTACGTGATGATGACAGCGGTTATCATAGCAATGACCGTGATGCTGATTGCATCCAAACCGTTAACCGCGTTTGTGAACAAACACACTACGGTGGTAATTTTATGTCTTAGCTTTCTGCTGATGATTGGTTTCAGCCTGATAGCAGAAGGATTTGGCCTTAAAATTCCAAAAGGCTATTTATACGTAGCGATAGGCTTTTCTGTCCTGATAGAAGCACTTAATCAGCTGGCTAAAGTTAATTCATTGAAAAATGAGGAAAAACTCCCTCTGCGTGAAAGAACAGCAGATGCCATCCTAAAACTTATTGGTGGTAAAGAGAAAACTGAGCAATCAGCAGATACCAGCAATGACGGTAATGAAAGAACCTTTGCTGATGAAGAGCGCTATATGATAGGCGGCGTTCTGGCATTAGCTGATCGTTCAATCAAAGGTATTATGACACCAAGAAGCGATGTGGCATGGATTGATATCACGGATTCCAAAGAACAAATAAGAGAAGAGCTGCTTGCTGTTCCTCATAGTTTATTTCCTGTTTGCCGGGGAGAGCTGGATAAAGTGGTATCTGTGGTCAGGGCCAAAGAATTTCTTGATGGATTAGAACTTAACAGAGATACAAACCAGCTGATGCAGAAAAACCGGCCGATATTCGTTTCTGATCAGCTTGATATTCTGCAGGTTATGAAAGTACTGCGCCAGTCCAAAGCCGGTATGGTCATGGTGATTGATAACTTTGGCTCAGTGCAGGGTGTGGTAACACCGCTGGATATTTTTGAAGCCATTGCCGGCGAATTTCCGGAAATTGATGAAATACCGGATATTCAGAAAATGTCTGAATCAACCTGGCTGGTTAACGGTGCTACTGATTTACATCAGCTGCAGTTAGAGTTGAATGTAAATGATCTTATCGATGAAGATAACGATGCCGGCTATGTCAGCGTTGCCGGTCTGATTCTGGAAACATTGGGATATATTCCCCAGGTTGATGAATCCGTCGAAAAAGGCGAGCTGGTATTTCAGGTAAAAGAAATCGAGAATAACCGCATCAGCAAAGTGGAAGTGTCTGCGAAATTACTGCAAGCATAGTAATGTTGCATATGTATCCTATTGTTAGTTCAATAGGGTACACACATTAGTGATTTAAGGTGTATAATGTACCTACAATTAAGCGTTTGGGGGTACTTATATGCCAGTGACAACAGTAACCAGTCGTGAGTTTAATCACGATGCAGCCGCAGCTAAACGGGCAGCAAAGCGCGGCCCGGTGCATATTACTAACCGTGGGCAGTTAGAGGCCGTATTATTATCTGCTGACGAGTATAAAAAACTCATCGGAAAAACAAAGAAGATAACAGAGCTTCTGGCTTGTCCGGCAGTCGCTGATATTGAACTCAATATAACACGGCCAAAGGACTTACCACGGGAAATCGGAAACTCCCGGAATCCATTGATACAGCTTAAATAGCTTAATATACTATTG
>JARXRR010000169.1:0-542 GCA_033792355.1 Chromatiaceae bacterium AAb-1 | reverse complement strand
AGAGAGAGAGCAAACGAGTTTATGCGTTATGGTGAAGTATAACGCAGGATGTTTTGCTTAGCGCAAGGCGCAGGCTGAGGGAAGGAAGGAGTTGACATCAGGTCAATGACTGAGAGAGCGAGGGCTGCAACGTAGCGATAAGTAAAACAGGCCAGTTAGACCGGGTCTGTAGCTCAGGTGGTTAGAGCGCACCCCTGATAAGGGTGAGGTCGGTAGTTCGAGTCTACTCAGACCCACCAAATTCGCCGCCAGGCGTTGTTGCAGCGTCACTTGTGTACCTAAGTACACTTTGCGACACTGCGCCTAGCCTGACACCGAATTAAACTTAGTCAGAAACTTATTACGATGATTTTAGCTTTAGGCAAGGCATGCGATGAGCGAGTGAAGGAGTTGACATCGGGTCAATGACTGAATGAGTGAAGAGGCATAACGCAGCATAAAGGTAAAAGCAGAAGTAAGAAGGGGCTATAGCTCAGCTGGGAGAGCGCCTGCCTTGCACGCAGGAGGTCAGCGGTTCGATCCCGCTTAGCTCCACCAAATTC
>JARXRR010000112.1:0-5028 GCA_033792355.1 Chromatiaceae bacterium AAb-1 | reverse complement strand
CTGAAAGAGTCTGTTGAATTGGCCGCAGAGCAGCAGGTAAATGCGCTGGAGCAGATGCGCTTTGAACAGCAGCAGGTAATAGAGCGCAACCATGACTTTTTAAACTATGCCAGGCAACGCGGCGCAGTGTCAGGCGGTGCAACCGGTGCCGGAGGTGCCGCACCTAAACTGCTGGTTCGGCTAACACCGCAACAGGAAGTGTGGATAGACACCCTGCAAAACGACAACAGTGCTGACGCGCATTATCTGGTGAAATTCCCCCGGAGTAACACTGCGATAGACCAGGATATTTTGCGCACGGAATACCACTACTACTGTGAATTAGCAGAACTGGGGTTCGCCAGTATGGATATTGCCAAACTGCAGCTACACGAAGGTAGCAAACAGCCCTCGCTTTGGTTGCCGCGCTTTGACAGGGAATTTAGTTCTCATGCTGTACAACGTTATGGTGTTGAATCTGTGTTCTCGCTGTTAAATAAACCCGCTGGCAGCCATTTGAAACATGAAGAGGTATTAAAGGTGCTTATGCAAGTGGTTAACACCCAAACTGCGGCAGAATTAACCGCAGAATACCTGAAGCGTGATTTGTTAAACGTGGTATTTGGCAATTCTGATAACCATGGCCGCAATATGGCGGTACTAAAACACGCTGCGACGGTATCACTGGCCCCCATTTATGACTTTGCGCCAATGAAGGCAGATCCGGAGGTGGTAATGCGCACTACCCACTGGAGCACAGTATTTGAGCGTGGTGGCGATATTGACTGGCTGGCGTTATGTAACAACCTGGCTTGTTATGGTGAACCTGAATTCTTTAAAACCGAATTACAGCAATTGGCCGCTAAACTACAAAACTTACCCGGGCGCTTAACACAACGTGGCGTGCCTGCCAGCATAATGCAGATGCCGGTGATGGGCTTTACCTATCTGGAAACCAGGCTGCAAAAGTGGGGTTTATTGCCATGACACATCAAAAACGCCGTGCTGATGCTGCGCCAGATCGCTTTGAATTAAAGCAACGCCTGGTACAGCAAATGCTGTCGGGCAACACAACCCTGGGCCAGATTGGTAAAGCCTTACGCACCGAAGGCTTGCGGATGTCACAAACAGACGTATGCAAACTTACCGGTTTAAGCCGCCAGGTTGTCAGCGATATAGAAAACGATAACGGTAACCCACGGTTAGATAATTTACGCAGCTATTTTAAATTGCTCGGGTTAGAGCTGGCGGTGCTGCCACGCCAGCGCAGTGAGCTGGAGAATCTGGTTAAACCTCCAGCAGAGGTTTAACCATAAACTCCCGTGCGCCCAGGTCAAGGGCCAGGGCGCGTAGTTCGCTTTGCTGTTTTACCGGTGCATAGGCAAAGCAGCTTACCTGTAAGCCAGCCTCATTGGCGCTATGAATAAACTGGCACACTTCACTAAAACCATACTGTGTTGGCTTAACCGCCTGCTGATAGGCTGGCGGATTAGAGGCTGGCAGGTAAATTTCCAGCCGTTCTACTTCCAGATCAATCAGTTGCTGACATAACGCCGGAGCATCGGCAGGCAATACCAGGCCATAGCTAACCAGAGTAACCGGCACGCCGTGGCGCTGTCGTTTAAAGGCTGGCAATACCTGCGACAACAGATCCAGCTGCAACAGCGGATCGCCAATACCGGCAAAAGCCAGCCCCTGTAATTCAAACTCGGTAGAAGCCTGCTGCTCGTAACCGGCCTGATAGGCTTGCTCTATGACGTCCAGCAACTGCTGTGCGGTTGGCTCAGGTGCCAATTGTGCCAGCAGCGCCGCGTTACCCGCCAGTTGCAACAACGATTGCGCTGCCGCTAACCGGCTGCCGCTTTGCAGCGTTAAACGTTGCTGCGCAAAATAATGGTAAAGGGTTGGCGCCATTTATGTTCTCCACTTAAGCCTGGTTAGAAAAACGGCGCCCGCAGGCGCCGTTGTGTTAAAGATTAACGCGCGCCGGGCTCGGCGAATTTTGTCATCCAGTCTTTTACCTGGTTATACCAATAAATAGAATTATTGGGTTTCAAAATCCAGTGGTTTTCGTCCGGAAAGTAAATCATCCGCGATTCTACCCCACGGCTTTGCAGCGTGCGAAACAGCTCAAAGCCCTGGCCTACCGGCACGCGGTAATCCAGCTGGCCGTGGATCACCAGAGTTGGCGTATTGAATTTATCGGCATGGTAGTGCGGCGATATGTTTTTGTAGAGGTCCGGGTTATCCCAGTAACCGCCAAAACGGGTGGAGTGCACGGCAAAATCGGCCGCCATTTGCGAGTACATATTGTACACTGCGGCATGGATCAGCAGCGCCTTAAACGGGTGTTCGGTTCCCAGCAGCACAGAAGTTAAGTAACCGCCATAGCTGGCACCACCGGCTACCATCCGCCCGGTATCTATCCAGCTCTGGTTTTCAAACCATTTGGTGGCGGCCTGAATATCGGCCAGCGGCTTAGTTCGCCAGTCGGGGTTGATAGCATCGGCAAAGTCCTGGCCAAAACCGCTTGAACCATGGAAATTTGGCCAGGCAGTAACATAACCCCAGGACGCAAAGGTCTGGGCATTCCAGCGGTAGCTGAAGCTGTCGCCAATAGCACTATGCGGGCCACCATGAATTAACAGGAACAGCGGGTATTTTTTGTTTTTATCAAACCCGGCCGGGTAATGTACCCACATCTGAATGTCTTTACCGTCAGCCCCTTTATAGGTTACCGACTCATAAGAACCCAACTCAGTTTTACTTAAAATATCGTCGTTAAACGTATCCAGCCGTGTGGTTCTGCCATTGCGGGCATCTACCGTTACCAGCCGGGCCGGGTACATAAAGCTGTCATTGGTGGCAATTAAGGTATTACCACCCGCCAGTGCCGGACGGCCAAAACTGGTGTCTTTGGTAATAGCACGGGTTTTGCCGCTTTTTGCATCTATATGATACAGGCGCTGCGTGGCAGCATCGTCGATGCTGCTGTAAAAACCACGGCTGTCGGCTGTCCAGACAAAGTTACTGACTGAACGGTCCCAATCACTGGCTAATTCGCGGCTGGTTTTGTTTGCCAGATCATAAATCGTCAGTTTGGCGGTATCGGCATAAAAGCCATGAATACGCTGGCGGGTAAAGGCCAGGCTCTTACCATCCGGGCTGAACGCAGGATTGGCGTCCGGCGCTTGATTATCTGTTGTCAGGTTGTCTGCGCTGTCACCACCAATGCGGGCCAGAAAGATATCAATTTTGGCATCTACCTGATTGTCCCAGCCATTGCTATTAAAGGCGATATATTGTTCTTTGCTGTCAATATCGTAGCTGGACGCACTCTGGCTGGCACGCGGCAGTTCATAACCCAGCGGCTGCGTAACCGGCTGCACTTCACCGCCTGTTGCCGCAATGCGGAACACATGCGCCTGGCGGTTTTCATCTATCCAGTGATCAAACTGCGAATAAGGCAGCGCGTTCCACTGCCGCGCCGACACTTTTTTCTCTTTTTCGGCTTTTAGCTGGGCGGCCATTTCTTCCCAGTTTTTACCGGGCCAGACACGGCTGATAAAGTACAGGTGTTTACCCGCCCATTTAATACCGTACACACCGGTTGGCACGCTGGTTAAGCGCTGTGCTTCGCCGGGTTTATCCAATGACAGCAGATAAATTTGCCCGGCGTCGTCTTTATCACGCTGGCTGATAAACGCCAGGGTTTTGCCATCAGGCGAAAAGGTAGCTTCGCTGGCTCGCAGCCCTTCGGCCGTCAGCGGGGTTTGCTGCTTGCCATCAGCACTGAACAGCCACAGCCGGGTTTGCGCTTTGTCGGCTTTAACGTCATAACCGGTAACCGGCGCAACAATATACTTGCCGTCGTTTGATGCCACAGGCGAGCCTATGCGCTGCAGTTGCCACAGGCGTTCTACGCTCAGGCTGTTGTCGTCCTGTGCCCATGCCATAAGTGGCAACAGGCACAGCAACAGCATAAGGTGCAGTTTTCTCATCGGTGAAACTCCCTGGTTATTATTAGAATGATACCGGGGAAGATACTAACACAGGGTTTTACCGTGTCAGCACAGTGTCAGACAGATAGCAGGATTAAGGCTGTTAGTTGCTAATGAAACCGGTATTAAGTTTGATTTCTTAAAGCACAGGCTGGACAGATTAGCCACCATATACCGTAACCTAAGCCACAGGCTGGATTTCTCCGGTGAAGGGTTATCAGAGCAACAACTGGAAACGACCAAGGCACTCGCCCGGTTGATTGATGGCCGCTGTGAAGCATTGCCTGAACAAAGCAGACAGTTTAAAGCGGTTATCTCATCAGCTTTTAGCTAGCCATTTACGCTGATCTGGTTACAATGAGCAAGCTAATACTAAGCTAGAGTGCTGTTGTGTCCATTGATTTTTATAATAAAAATGCCGGGCAATTTGCCGCTGCTACTCTTACTGTAGATATGGCATCACTCTATAACGAGTTTCTGCCATTATTACCATCAGGATGCTGTATCTTGGATGTCGGCTGTGGGACAGGCCGCGACAGCAGATACTTTCTCTCCCAGGGTTTTACAGTAGTCGCCTTTGATGCCAGTTCAGAAATGGCCAGACTAGCCACTGAGCTAACTGGTTTGCAGGTAAAGCATACGGATTTTTTATCTTTCTCAACCACCAAACCTTTCGAGGGCATCTGGGCTTGTGCGTCTTTATTACATGTACCTGCAACTGAGTTATCCCAAACCCTTACCCATCTTGCGGCACAACTAACATCAACAGGGATATTTTACTGCTCATTTAAATATGGTGAGGTTGACATTGAGCGTGATGGCCGACACTTTACTAATATGACAACAGAGCGCTTAACCTCACTGCTGTATGACACGAATTTATGTATATTGAAAAGCTGGATAACAGATGATGTAAGACCTGAGCGCAGTAGTGATAAATGGTTAAATGCGTTGTTGCTAAAAGAACATCCATAAATTATGGCTTAAAACGAGATACAAAATATATGTCGTTGGAATACTATCTAAATAAATTTCAGTCACTTAACAC
>JARXRR010000069.1:0-16800 GCA_033792355.1 Chromatiaceae bacterium AAb-1 | reverse complement strand
ACTTATAAATTGACTCTATAGTCACTCATACCAGGTTAATTTATATCAACCGTACAAGTGCCCACACAGATAATTGATTGCACATTGTTAAAGAGCGTAACCTGAGACAACCCAGGCGAGACTTCCGTCTCTCACATCGCAGCACCGCTGCCGTCTGTGTGGTGCGCATTATAGAGATCGGAGAAACTTGATCAAGATCTTTTTATCATAAAATGTTTCGTTCGGTCGTTTTTTGAGCTTAAGCGCCGTTTTCTGTATATAACTTCAACGATCCGGAGGATCTTTAACCGCAATAAAGATCCATATTGCTACGATCGCAGAGTGACCATTCCACATTATTGCTTTGTCTGCAGCTGGTACTGGTACAGATACTGGCCAAGTTGCTGCATAAAGGGTAAGCCTGTTTCATCAAGCTGGTAAGTATCATCATTGAGAATTTGATTCTCATTGACATAAATGATCGCACTGAGGAAAAAAGTGATCTGGTTTTGTTGGTCCTGAATATAGGCGCCATCCAGAACATGGCCGTAAGCACTGCCTGTTTTGTTATAGATCCTGATATTGTCCGGGAGAGTTCGTGCTTCACCACCAAACAGCAGGTATTTGGAATAATTTTCAGGATATATTGCCGGATCATAAGCCGGGTAATGACTCTGCGGAGGTAACATCGACATATAAGTGAGGATAAATTCGCGATCTTCAGGCGATAACTTAAAACGTTGTAACTCAGGATAAAGCTGCGGGAAGATGACTCTTTTTACGACACCATCAAGATCTGTCAGTGCCAACCTGTTTTTCAGACTGAAATCCATTGGTTGTTCAATCAGTTTTCCCTGGCTGTAATAGGCTTTACCCAGTACTGGCTGCTGTGCGTTGCGATACCAGGTTGAACTGGTTCTGGCTGGCAACGCTTTGATCAATTTACCGCTGTTATCAATAAAACGAACCGGATTGACGTGACGATTCTGCTCATCGGTAAAAGGCACGCTAAGGCGATGATTGATCAATGACGAAGTCAGTCCTTTTTCCTGCAGCTTCTGATTAATGTAGTCCTGTCCCATTAACTCATAAAGCCGGTTGTAACCGTCATTATCACTGACCAGCAAGATTTTCTTTATATAGTGGGCCACTGACGGCAGATTATTTTCTGCGGTTAGATCCTGATGTGCTGCCGTTTGTTCCGGCCGGGCGCTATCCGTCAGCATTACGGTATTTCTGTCCAGAGTGGGCAGGTTCTGCTCCTGCAGCCATTCCAGTGCCAGTAACGACACCACCAGCTTCACAGTACTGGCCGGATAAAAATACCGGCTGTTATCAACCCGGTAATAATACTCTGTCAACCGGGGCTGGTTATCTGCGGTAAAAGTAACCGGAGTATAGATAATCTGTACCTGATATTTATCCGGCTCGGCCAGTACTTGCTTCAGTACCGGATACTCAGCCGGAATATTCATCAGTAGTGGTTGTAAATCTTTGCAGGTTTTGCCGGCAACAGAACAGTTTTCTGCGGCTCTGATTTCTGAGGACGGTAATAACAGACAGCTGGTAAGTAAAGCTGAACTGAAGATATTCAGCAGTGACATAAGACACCAAACGGTTAATAAAGGAGCAATCAGTATCTAAGGCAAAGAAAGTTAAAGTCAAGAAAGGCGGGACAGTTAACAAAATAAAAAAGCCGGGCGAGTACCCGGCTTTTAATTTAAGGAGTCAGATTACTCCGCTGCAGCTTCTTCAACTGGCAGCGCGCCTGTTTCCGGGCGATCTACTAACTCAATATAAGCCATTGGTGCATTGTCACCTGTACGGAAGCCACACTTCATAATGCGAGTGTAACCACCTGGACGGGCGTTATAACGTGGACCAAGCACGTTAAACAGCAATCCAACTACTTCTCTGTCACGAGTACGCGCAAACGCTAAACGGCGATTTGCAACGCTGTCGTTTTTAGCCAGAGTAATCAATGGCTCAATAACACGACGTAACTCTTTTGCTTTAGGCAAAGTCGTTTTGATGATTTCGTGCTTCACCAACGAGCTTGCCATATTGCGGAACATTGCCTGACGATGGCTGCTGTTCCTGTTTAATTGACGACCACTCTTGCGATGGCGCATGATCTATTCCTTCTCACTAAACCAGAAACTGGTATCTGATTAGTCTTTATTTACCAGACTCGCTGGCGGCCAGTTCTCTAAACGCATGCCCAGAGATAAACCGCGCGATGCCAGCACGTCTTTGATTTCGGTAAGCGACTTTTTACCCAGGTTAGGCGTTTTCAGTAGCTCAACCTCGGTACGTTGTACCAGATCACCAATGTACTGTATCTGCTCTGCTTTCAGGCAGTTAGCAGAACGAACTGTTAGTTCCAGATCATCGACAGGGCGCAACAGAATCGGATCAAATTCCGGCTTCTCTTCGCGTTTTTCAGGCTCACTCTTATCACGCAGTTCAACAAAGAACTCCAGCTGTTCAGCCAGAATTGTTGCTGCGCGGCGAATGGCCTCCTCTGGCTCTACTGTGCCATTGGTTTCCATATCGATAACCAGTTTATCCAGATCGGTACGCTGTTCTACCCGAGCTGCCTCAACCGAATAAGCAATACGCTCAACCGGGCTGAAAGAAGCATCCAGCAGCAAACGACCAATAGGACGTTCATCATCATCGGAGGACAAACGCGCTGATGCAGGCACATAACCACGACCACGCTCTACTTTCAGGCGCATACTGAATTCAGTTTCACCTGTCAGGTTACAGATAACGTGTTCAGGGTTGGTGATAACCACACCGTCGCCATGCTGGATATCTCCAGCAGTTACAGGGCCAGCACCTTTCTTCGTTAAAGTCAGCGTGACTTCATCTTTGTCTTCCAGGCGAACGGCAAGGCCTTTCAGGTTGAGAAGAATATCAATAATATCCTCTTGTACACCCTCTTTGGCACTGTACTCATGGAGCACGCCGTCAATTTCTACTTCAGTCACTGCACAACCAGGCATAGATGACAGCAGAATACGACGTAACGCGTTGCCCAAGGTATGCCCGAAACCGCGCTCAAGTGGTTCCAAAGTAACTTTGGCACGAGTTGGGTTGATTTTTTCGATACCAACTAATCTCGGCTTAAGGAATTCGGTGACAGAACCCTGCATTGTATCCTCTCTTAAGAATTAGCTTTACTTAGAGTAAAGCTCGACGATTAACTGTTCGTTGATGTCAGCAGATAAATCTGAACGTTCTGGTACACGCTTGAAAACGCCTTCCAGTTTCGTGTTATCTACTTCAATCCAGGTTGGCTTCTCACGCTGAGCAGCAACTTCCAGCGCAGCACCGATACGTGCCTGCTTTTTCGCTTTCTCGCGTACAGCAACAACCTGCTCAGGTAATACAGTATGTGATGGTACGTTAACCACACGACCATTCAGCATGATCGCTTTATGGCTAACCAGCTGACGCGCTTCTGCACGAGTGCTGGCCAGACCCATACGGTATACTACGTTGTCCAAGCGTGACTCTAACAACGCTAACAGGTTTTCACCGGTATTACCCTTTAAACGAGCAGCTTCTTTGTAATAATTACGGAACTGCTTCTCTAATACACCATAAATACGACGTACTTTTTGTTTTTCGCGTAACTGTAAACCGTAGTCTGATAAACGACCGCGACGCGCGCCGTGCTGACCAGGAGCGGTAGTTAAGTTACACTTTGAATCAATTGCTCTTACGCCGCTTTTCAGGAACAGGTCTGTACCTTCGCGACGACTTAACTTGAGCTTAGGACCCAAATATCTTGCCATCTTCTTTCTCCAATAATCCGTGAAGCGCTGTAATTACACGCGACGTTTTTTAGGTGGACGGCATCCATTATGAGGGATAGGCGTCACGTCGGTGATATTTGTGATACGGTAACCAGCGGCGTTCAGAGCACGAATCGCTGATTCGCGGCCTGGACCAGGTCCATTCACAAACACTTCAAGGTTCTTAACACCATATTCTAACGCAGCAGTACCAGCACGCTCTGCAGCTACCTGAGCAGCAAACGGCGTAGACTTACGCGAACCACGGAAACCAGAACCACCAGCAGTTGCCCAGCAAAGAGCATTGCCCTGGCGATCAGTGATCGTGACAATAGTGTTATTGAAAGAAGCATGGATATGAGCCATACCATCAGAAACTTGCTTTTTTACCCGCTTACGAGTACGAACTGGTGCTTTAGCCATGTTTTACCCCGTCCTATTTCTTAATAGCTTTGCGTGGGCCCTTACGGGTACGCGCATTAGTTTTAGTGCGCTGACCACGAACAGGCAGACTACGACGGTGGCGCAGGCCACGGTAACAACCAAGATCCATTAAACGTTTGATGTTTAATGTCACTTCACGGCGCAAGTCACCCTCAACGGTGTACTTAGCAACTTCGTCACGAAGAGTGTCTAATTGTGCATCAGATAATGCAGCAATTTTTGTACTTTCTTCGATACCCACAGCAGCTAAAATAGTTTTAGCGCGGGTTTTTCCGATACCATAAACGTAGGTTAAAGAGATAACCGCATGTTTATTATCGGGGATGTTAATGCCAGCGATACGGGCCACTAACGTTCTCCTATAACATAAATTTAAAGGGTGTCAATTTGAAAAGCCCGTAAGGATACTCAAATGACGGCCATTTTGCAAACAATAAAGGGGCTAAACTCAACGTTCAGCCCTCGATATGTTTTCTGCTATTAACCTTGGCGCTGTTTGTGCTTCGGTTCACTGCAAATTACGCGAACTACGTTATTACGCTTGATCACTTTGCAGTTACGGCAGATCTTCTTAACGGAAGCTCGTACTTTCATAACTTAACTCCGCAAATATATCTTAACGGCTATAGCCTTTAAGATTTGCTTTTTTAAGCACAGAGTCATACTGATGTGACATCAGATGGGTCTGTACCTGTGCCATAAAGTCCATAATAACTACCACGATAATCAGTAATGATGTACCGCCGAAATAGAATTGCACGTTCCATGCAACCATCATGAACTCAGGAACCAAACAGATAAAGGTAATATACAATGCTCCCGCAAGGGTAAGACGTGTCATTACTTTATCAATATACTTTGATGTCTGCTCGCCCGGACGAATCCCAGGTATAAAGGCACCGGATTTCTTCAGGTTATCTGCTGTATCGCGTGGATTAAATACCAGCGCGGTATA
Organism: Chromatiaceae bacterium AAb-1; assembly: GCA_033792355.1. Classification (GTDB taxonomy): domain Bacteria; phylum Pseudomonadota; class Gammaproteobacteria; order Enterobacterales; family Alteromonadaceae; genus Alishewanella. Next base: position 11,616 of record JARXRR010000069.1, on the reverse strand, counting down.
GAAGAAACAGAAGAAAATAATGGCTGCGGAGTATAACATCATATACAACGGTTGTCCCGGAGATAATGTCAGCGACAATTCCTGCAGGAAATTTGCCACTACTCCATCACCTGTTCCGAACCAGCTGGCTATTGTACCAGGGAACAGAATTATGCTTGACGCAAAAATCGGTGGTATTACACCAGCCATATTCACCTTTAACGGTAAATGGCTGCTTTGCGCGGCAAACACCTGACGGCCCTGCTGACGCTTAGCATAGTTAACCACAATACGACGCTGGCCGCGCTCGAAAAACACCACGAACCAGGTAATCGCAACAACGATTACGCCAATAGCAACTAACAGTAAAAAGTGCAAATCGCCCTGACGTGCCTGCTCAATTGTCTGCCCGATAGCAGATGGAAAGCCAGCAACAATACCGGTAAAGATCAGCAACGAGATACCATTACCTATGCCACGCTCAGTTACCTGCTCACCTAACCACATTAAGAACATGGTACCGGTGACCAGACTGATTACTGCTGTGATATAGAACGCCATGCCCGGATTAATCACCAGGCCAGGCATCATATTAGGCAAGCCAGTGGCAATACCAATAGATTGTAAGGTAGCTAACGCTAAAGTACCGTAGCGGGTAATCTGGTTAATTTTACGCTTACCTGCTTCACCTTCTTTTTTCAGCTCGGCCATAGCAGGGTGCACTACAGTCAGTAACTGAACAATAATTGAAGCAGAAATATAGGGCATAATACCCAGCGCAAATACAGATGCACGCTCAAGTGCACCACCGCTGAACATGTTAAACATTTCAACGATGGTGCCCTTTTGTTGCTCGAATAACTGAGCTAGCACGGTGGCGTCAATTCCAGGAATTGGCACAAATGAGCCTAACCGGAATACGATTATGGCTAAAAGCACAAACAGCAAGCGGGCTTTCAGTTCACTGAATCCGCCTTTTGCACTTCTTGAGTCCGAACCTGGTCTAGCCATCGCGTACTATCCTTATTATTCTTCGACTTTACCGCCAGCGGCTTCAATCGCAGCACGAGCACCTTTAGTTACGCCTAAACCTTTTACGGTAACCGGACGAGAAATCTCACCGGACAGCACAACTTTCGCGAACTTAACAGTACGGGCAATGATGTTGGCTTCTTGCAGAGTTGCCAGATCAACGACATCACCTTTTACTGCTGCCAGTTCGTGCAGACGCACTTCTGCAGACACTAACGATTTCAGAGAAGTAAAACCGAACTTAGGCAGACGTTGCTTTAAAGGCATTTGACCGCCTTCAAAACCTGGACGTACTTTACCACCAGAACGTGATTTCAGACCTTTATGGCCGCGACCACCGGTTTTACCTAAACCTGAACCAATACCACGGCCCAGACGTCTTTTCTCTTTTTTTGCACCAGGTGCAGGAGAAAGCGTATTTAAAAACATCTGTTACTCCTCCACTTTAACCATGAAGTTAACGGCGTTGATCATACCGCGAACTGAAGGTGTATCTTCCAGTTCAACAGTGTGACCGATACGACGTAAACCAAGACCCGTTAAGGTCGCTTTATGCTTCGGTAAACGACCGATGCTCGACTTAACTTGGGTGACTTTAACTGTTTTCTTCGCCATGGCAGATTACCCCAGAATGTCATCAACGCGTAAACCGCGTTTAGCTGCTATTTGTGCAGGCGACTTAACAGCCGCTAAAGCATTAATAGTAGCGCGCACTACGTTGATTGGGTTAGTTGAGCCGTAACACTTAGACAGAATGTTCTGGATACCTGCTACTTCTAACACGGCGCGCATAGCACCGCCAGCAATGATACCAGTACCTTCTGACGCAGGTTGCATGTAAACATTAGAACCTGAATGCACACCACGGGTTGGGTGGTGTAAGGTGTTACCATTTAACTCAATCTGAGTCATGTTACGACGCGCTTTTTCCATTGCTTTTTGAATAGCAGCTGGCACTTCACGCGCTTTACCATAACCAAAACCCACACGACCATTACCATCGCCAACTACTGTTAAAGCGGTGAAGGAGAAAATCCGACCACCTTTAACAACTTTTGACACGCGGTTAACTGCAACAAGCTTCTCTTGTAAATCAGATTGTTGTTTAGCTTCTTCGTTAGCCATGAGCTACTCCTAGAACTGAAGACCGGCTTCACGTGCCGCGTCTGCTAACGCCTGCACGCGACCATGATACTGGAAGCCACTGCGGTCAAAAGCACAAGCAGTAACACCTTTGGCTACTGCACGTTCGGCAATCGCTTTACCTACAGCCTTAGCAGCATCTATGTTACCAGTGTACTTCAATGATTCACGAATAGTTGCTTCAACAGTAGAAGCAGCAACGATCACTTCAGCATTTGGTGCGATAAGCTGGGCGTAGATGTGACGTGGTGTACGGTGTACAACCAAGCGATTCGCACCTTGTTCGATAATATTTCTGCGGGTGCGTTTGGCACGACGCAGACGAGCAAGTTTCTTATCCATCGTCTTACCCTACTTTTTCTTCGCTTCTTTACGACGCACGTTTTCATCAGCGTAACGAACACCTTTACCTTTATAAGGCTCTGGTTTGCGATACGCGCGGATATTGGCAGCTACCTGACCAACCAGTTGCTTGTCAGCACCTTTAACCACAACTTCTGTCTGAGAAGGGGTTTCGATAGTGATACCGTTAGGTACTTCAAAAACAACAGGGTGAGAGAAGCCCAGGCTCAGGTTCAGAACTTTACCTTCAGCCTTGGCACGGTAACCCACACCAACCAGTTCCAGCTTGCGGGTGAAACCATCAGTTACACCTGCTACCAGATTATTGATCAGTGCACGGGCAGTACCCGCTTGTGCATCTGCATTTTCGAAGCCGTCACGTGGATTAGTACGAATAACGTTACCGTCCACTACAACTTCAACTGCCGGGTTAACATTAACTGTTAACTCGCCGTTTTTGCCCTTTACCGTCAGTACCTGAGCATTTTGTGTGATAGTCACACCTGCTGGTACTGTAATGGGGGCTTTAGCAACACGAGACATAGATTACTACCTCCGTTACGCTACGTAGCCGATAATTTCGCCACCGATTCCAACCTTGCGCGCGGCACGGTCAGTCATTAGCCCTTTAGATGTAGACACGATGGCCACACCTAAACCGCCCATTACCTTAGGTAATTCGCCGCTTCTCTTATAGATACGCAGACCTGGACGACTAACACGATCGATAGTTTCAATTACTGATTTGCCCTGAAAGTACTTTAACGTTACTTCCAGCTCTGGCTTAACGTCACCAGATACAACGAAATCGGCGATGTAACCTTCGTCTTTTAATACTTTCGCGATAGACACCTTCAGTTTTGAAGATGGCATCTTAACCGCAACTTTGTTGGCTGACTGGCCGTTGCGGATGCGAGTAAACATATCCGCTACTGGATCTTGCAAACTCATAGCTCGTTACTCCCGTGATTCTTACCAGCTAGCCTTACGAAGGCCAGGAATTTCACCGCGCATCGCCGCTTCACGGACTTTAATCCGGCTCATACCGAATTTACGCAGATAACCGTGTGGACGACCTGTTACACGACAACGATTACGCTGACGCGAAGGGCTTGAATCACGCGGCAACGTCTGTAACTTCAGCACTGCTGCCCAACGGTCTTCATCAGAAGTTACCGGATTGGCAATCAGATCTTTCAGTTCATGACGCTTTGCAGCGAATTTGGCTACCAGTTGTGCACGCTTAAATTCACGCGCTTTCATTGATTGTTTTGCCATGACCCTAAACCTTATTTCTTGAATGGGAAGTTAAACGCGGCAAGTAAAGCACGCCCTTCATCATCAGTACGCGCAGTAGTTGTAATAGTGATATCTAAACCACGTACTGCATCTACCTTGTCGTAATCGACTTCAGGGAAAATGATTTGCTCACGAACGCCCATACTATAGTTACCACGGCCATCAAATGATTTCGGGTTTACACCACGGAAATCACGAATACGCGGGATAGCAATAGAGACTAAACGCTCTAAAAAATCCCACATACGCTCGCCGCGCAGGGTCACTTTAGCGCCAATAGGGTAGCCTTCACGGATTTTGAAACCGGCTACTGATTTACGAGCCTTGGTTACCAGAGGTTTCTGGCCAGAGATAGCTGTTAAATCTGCTACCGCATTTTCAAGGATCTTTTTATCAGCAACTGCTTCACCCACACCCATATTGAGCGTGATTTTAACAATCCGAGGGACTTGCATGACGCTGGTGTAGCCAAACTGCTTAAACAGTTCAGGAACTACGGTGTCTTTATAAATTTCATGCAGTTTCGCCATCGTATTACTCCAATAGCAATTAGATTACTTCATTATTCGATTTGAAGAAGCGAACTTTCTTGCCATCTTCAAAACGGAAACCTACGCGATCTGCTTTACCCGTTTTAGGGTTGAAAATCGCCACGTTTGATACATGAATTGAGGCTTCTTTCTCAACGATTCCGCCTGGTTGGTTCAGGGCCGGTACAGGCTTCTGATGTTTTTTAACCAGGTTAACGCCGGAAACATAAACACGATTGTCAGAAAGCAGAACTTTCGTCACTTTACCGCGCTTACCTTTGTCCTTACCAGTAAGAACAACTACCTCATCATCACGACGGATTTTGCTAGCCATTGTGACTCCTTACAGTACTTCTGGTGCCAGTGACACGATCTTCATAAACTTATCGCCACGAAGTTCACGTGTTACAGGTCCGAAGATACGTGTGCCGATCGGTTCCAGCTTGTTGTTTAACAACACAGCTGCATTACGATCAAAACGGATTAATGACCCGTCCTGACGACGTACGCCTTTAGCTGTACGCACCACCACTGCATTCAGTACATCACCTTTTTTTACTTTACCGCGAGGAATTGCTTCCTTGACAGTAACTTTGATGACGTCACCGATAGCAGCATAACGGCGATGCGAACCACCTAAGACCTTAATACACATTACGCTGCGCGCGCCGCTGTTATCTGCGACTTCCAGCATAGATTGCATCTGGATCATCTTAGTGCTCCGCTATTCAATAAAACCCTCACGGGTTTAGCTGCTTACAAAATAAACTACCCCCCAGATAGAAGGGCGCGTGATTATAACAGCACTTTAAATAAAGTACCAGTTTAAAAAACGTTCTTTCCTTTAAGAGACCAAAGCTTGCAGTTGCTGTCTCTTAGCGCCATAAATTAAGGATATTACGGCCCGGATCAATACGCGGAATTATCTGAAACAAAAACGGCCCCTGAGGGCCGTTCTTATGAATTTACACCTTAATAATTTATTAAGATGCAGATTCTACTACTGCAACCAGTGTCCAGGATTTTGTCTTGGAAATTGGACGACATTCACGAATAGTGACTACATCGCCTTCTTTACACTGATTAGTTTCGTCATGTACGTGCAGTTTGGTAGTACGCTTGATGAACTTACCATAAATTGGGTGTTTCACCTGGCGTTCGATAGCAACAGTAATAGACTTGTCCATTTTGTCGCTGATCACTTTACCTTGCAGTGTACGGGTATTAGTTTCGCTCATTACGCACCTGCCTTCTCGGTTAAGATGGTCTTAACGCGCGCGATATTACGACGCACCTGCTTCAATAAATGCGTTTGAGCTAACTGGCCTGTAGCTGCTTGCATGCGCAGGTTGAACTGCTCACGTAATAAGCCCAGTAATTCAGTGTTTAACTCTTCAACACTTTTCGCTTTTAATTCGCTGGCTTTCATCACAATACCGTCCGCGTTACAAAGGTTGTCTTGAATGGAAGTTTAGCTGCCGCCAGTGCAAAAGCATGACGCGCTAATTCTTCTGACACACCGTCCATTTCATACAGTACTTTGCCTGGTTTAATCTGGCATACCCAGTACTCAACAGAACCTTTACCACTACCCATACGTACTTCCAGCGGCTTAGCAGTAATTGGTTTGTCCGGGAACACACGGATCCAGATTTTACCAACACGGCGTACAGCACGCGTCATAGCACGACGTGCAGATTCGATTTGGCGTGAGGTCATCTGACCACGCTCAACAGATTTCAGTGCGTAAGTACCGAAAGATACTTTGTCGCCGACCAGGGCTAAACCACGGTTACGACCTTTATGCACTTTACGAAATTTCGTACGTTTTGGTTGCAACATCGCTCAATACCCCTACTTTGCCTTACGAGCCGGTTTTTTCGGCGCTTTAGGCTGGTTGTTGTTGTTGGCGTTGTTGGTGTTGGCATTTGCTAAAGGCAGAGCTCCTAAGATCTCACCTTTGAAAATCCACACTTTTACACCAATGATACCGTAAGTAGTCAGTGCTTCTGAGGTGTTGTAATCAATGTCAGCACGCAGAGTATGCAGAGGTACACGACCTTCACGATACCACTCTGAACGAGCGATTTCTGCACCGCCTAAACGGCCACTGACTTCAACTTTGATACCTTTAGCACCGATACGCATTGCGTTTTGTACCGCACGCTTCATCGCGCGACGGAACATTACACGACGCTCTAACTGGCTGCTGATTGAATCAGCAACTAACTTGGCATCTAATTCAGGTTTACGGATTTCAGAAATGTTGATCTGTGCAGGTACGCCGGCAATAGCGGCAACTTGCTTACGGATTTTTTCAACATCTTCACCTTTTTTACCGATGATCACACCTGGACGCGCCGAGTGAATAGTCACACGGATGCTTTTAGCAGGACGTTCAATATCGATACGGCTTACTGATGCGGCTTTCAGTTCTTTAGTCAGATACTGACGAACTTTAAAGTCCCCATTCAGGAAATCCGGAAAATCTTTTGTATTCGCGAACCAGGTTGAGCTCCACGGCTTAGTGATACCTAGGCGAATACCATTAGGATGTACTTTCTGTCCCATTTCTCACTCCTAGTTATCAGCTACAACCACAGTAATGTGGCTGGTACGCTTGACGATACGGTCAGCACGACCCTTAGCACGAGGCTTGATACGCTTCATAGAAGGACCTTCGTCAACGAAGATGGTCTTCACTTTCAGAGTATCGATGTCCGCACCTTCATTGTGCTCCGCGTTAGCAATGGCTGATAAAAGAACCTTTTTGACTAACTCAGCAGCTTTTTTAGGGCTGTACGTTAATACATTCAACGCCTTATCTACTGGCAAACCACGCACCTGATCAGCAACCAGACGGGTTTTTTGTGCAGAAGAACGGGCAAATTTGTGTTTAGCTAATGCTTGCATCATTTACCCCTTAGCGTTTCTTGGCCTTTTTGTCGGCTGCATGACCACGGTAGGTACGAGTAGGTGCAAATTCACCCAGCTTGTGACCAATCATCTCTTCAGAGACGAACACAGGTACATGTTGACGACCATTATGGACAGCGATGGTCAAACCGATCATATCAGGTATGATCATTGAACGACGGCTCCAAGTCTTAATAGGCTTCTTGTCACCGCTTTCCAACGCTTTCTCTACCTTCTTCAGCAAGTGAAGGTCGATAAATGGACCTTTCTTGAGAGAACGTGGCATGGCAATTCCTCACAAATTATTTATCACGACGACGTACGATTAATTTATCAGTACGCTTGTTTGAACGAGTCTTGTAACCTTTAGTTGGTACGCCCCACGGAGTAACAGGGTGACGACCACCTGAAGTTTTACCTTCACCACCACCGTGTGGGTGATCTACCGGGTTCATTACCACACCACGTACGGTCGGACGAATACCACGCCAGCGCATAGCACCCGCTTTACCGTATTGACGCAGCATATGCTCGGCATTACCAATCTCACCGATGGTTGCACGACAATCTGCTAATACTTTACGTACTTCGCCACTACGCAGACGCAGAGTCACGTATTCACCGTCACGAGCCAGAATCTGGGCAAAAGCACCGGCTGAACGAACCAGCTGACCACCTTTACCAGGCTTCATTTCGATATTGTGAACAACCTGACCAACCGGAATATTACGCAGTGGTAAAGTATTACCCGTTTTAATTGGTGCATCGACACCAGATAACAGGGCATCACCGGCTTTCAGACCTTTCGGAGCCAGAATATAACGACGCTCACCATCTGCATACAGCACTAATGCAATGTTTGCAGTACGGTTTGGATCGTATTCTAAACGCTCAACTTTCGCAGGAATACCATCTTTAGTACGTTTAAAGTCAACCAGACGGTAATGCTGCTTATGGCCACCACCAATATGACGGGTAGTAATACGACCATTGTTGTTACGACCACCAGTCTTAGTGTTTTTCTCTAACAAAGGTGCATAAGGCTTACCTTTGTACAGGTCAGGGTTAACCACTTTTAAAACGTGGCGACGACCTGGTGACGTAGGTTTACACTTAACAAGTGCCATTTCCTAACTCCTCTTCTTACTCAGCGCCGCCAACAAAATCGATTTCGCTGCCTTCTTTAAGAGTCACGTAAGCTTTTTTCCAATCGCTACGTTTACCAACACGCACACCAGTACGCTTGGTTTTACCCTTAACATTAACAGTGCGAACACCTACTACTTCTGTTTCAAACAGTTTCTCAACAGCAGCTTTAATATCAGCTTTAGTAGAGGTAGTGGCAACCTTGAAAACGATAGTGTTGTTTTTCTCTGCCGCATTAGTGCTCTTTTCAGAAACATGCGGAGCCAGAATAACTTTCAGCAAACGTTCTTCGCGGATCATGCTAACAGCTCCTCAAGTTGTTTTACTGCAGCAGCAGTGATTAACACTTTGTCGAATGCGATTAAGCTGACCGGGTCGATACCGTGTACGTCACGCACGTCTACTTTGTACAAGTTACGTGCTGATAAGAACAGGTTCTCATCCACTTCGTTTGTCACGATTAATACGTCTTTCAGATCCATAGCTTTTAATTTAGCGCTCAGATCCTTAGTCTTTGGTGATTCAACACCAAAGTTTTCGACGACGATTAAACGCTCCTGACGAACTAATTCAGACAGGATGCTTTTGATCGCACCGCGATACATTTTACGGTTTACTTTCTGGCTGTGATCTTGTGGCTTAGCCGCAAACGTCACACCACCGCTACGCCATATCGGGCTGCGGATTGTACCGGCACGCGCACGGCCAGTACCTTTCTGACGCCATGGCTTCTTGCCGCCACCGCGTACTTCTGAACGTGTCAGTTGTGCACGAGTTCCCTGACGGGCACCAGCTGCATAAGCAACAACTACCTGATGAACCAGTGCTTCGTTAAACTCACGTCCAAAGGTAGCTTCGGAAACTTCAAGAACGCCTTGAGCGTCTCGTAATGCTAATTCCATCACTTATCTCCTCAGACGTTAGCTTTTTACAGCTGGTTTAACGATCACGTCACCACCGATAGCGCCAGGTACTGCACCTTTTACTAACAGGATGTTACGCTCTGCGTCTACACGAACCACTTCCAGTGATTGCACGGTTACGCGCTCTGCACCTAAGTGACCAGCCATTTTTTTGCCTTTAAATACTTTACCTGGTGATTGGTTCTGACCAATTGAACCAGGCGCACGGTGTGACAAAGAGTTACCGTGAGTCATATCCTGGGCACGGAAATTCCAGCGCTTGATAGCACCAGCAAAACCTTTACCTTTTGATGTGCCAACCACATCTACTTTTTTCGTTTCAGCGAAAATTTCAACCGTAATTTCGCTGCCAACTTGAATGTCAGCACCTTCGTTATCTGCCAGGCGGAATTCCCACAGACCACGACCAGCTTCTACACCAGCTTTTGCGAACTGACCTGCATCAGGCTTGTTCAGGCGGCTTGCCTTCACAGTACCAGCAGTAACTTGCAGTGCGCTGTAACCATTCGCCTCTGCTGTTTTAACAGCAGTTACGCGGTTTGGTGTTGCTTCGATTACGGTTACTGGAATTGATACGCCATCTTCAGTAAAGATGCGTGTCATTCCCACTTTACGACCGACTAGACCGATAGCCATTTCCTAAACCTCTCTATAAACCTGTCTGATTAGCCCAGGCTGATTTGAACGTCAACGCCAGCAGGCAGATCTAAACGCATCAGAGCATCAACAGTTTTCTCAGTTGGTTCCACGATGTCGATTAAACGCTTGTGGGTACGGATTTCATATTGATCACGTGCATCTTTATTGACGTGAGGAGAAATCAGTACAGTAAAACGTTCCTGGCGAGTCGGCAGTGGGATAGGACCACGAACCTGAGCGCCCGTACGCTTAGCTGTGTCAACGATTTCCATAGTTGACTGATCGATCAAACGGTGATCGAACGCTTTCAGACGGATGCGAATCCTTTGATTACTCATAAATCAAAGCCTCAAAGAGCAAAAAGAGCAAAAATAAACACAAGCTATCCACCTTAAGGAGGATGCCCGTGCACCAAGTTACGTTTGCTTCCCAATCGGAAGCACTGTAAGTGTCATGCAATCACTATTGCGATGCAGACAAGCCAGTCTGATTAAATCGACTGGCCGCGCATTATACCCAAAGCTGCTTAAAAGGCAAGCAAAACTCTCTTACAGGATATCGTTCAGCTCAAAGCCGATCCCGACCCGGGTAACTGACCGGTTATAATCTATCAGACTTTCACCATAGCCCGTAAAAACCTCGGCATAGAAACGGATATGTTTATTGAAGGGAGTGGAATAAGACAATCTGACTGCGCCTTTGTTATCACTGCGCAGATTATTCCGTACCATCATACGCCAGGTATCATCATTATGTTTATAAGCAGCTGACAGCTCAAACCAGCCCATATATTCCGTAATGTCGGGGTTATCATCTCCTTTTGGATCTCCGGGGTATGCTTTCCGGTCTTCATTAAAACGATACCAGGGCTCAAAATTGATAAAGACATTACCAATCGACGTTATCCAGCTTAGTTTGAGCCTGTTCCAGCTTCTCGAAAGCTCACCGGCACGACCATTTGACTGATGCGACAAGCTGACGCTGATAATCCGGCTGGCAGCCTCTTCGATATTTTCTGAATTCTTATAATGCGGGAATACCAGGAGCAGCTCCGGCTCATAGTTGGTTTCCCGGAAAGGCGATGATACATCCCGGTTATAAGCCTGCCAGTAAGCTACCTGAGTATAGGCAAAGAATAGATAACCGTTATCTTTATAAATCCTGGTCCAGATTGGTGTTTTCAGGCTGAGCTGGAATTTGGCCTCAACATTATCCATCCTGGCGCTGGTGCCATCGCGATCCAGAGTCGGAGCCAGACCATCAGCATAGGTAACAGGCAGCAGATAGTTATTGTGGTGTGGCATCAGGGTAAAAGGTGAATAGCGATCCCAGTCTTCTTCTTTCAATCGTTTATCAAGAGCATCCGCAGCAGACACCACCGGGCAGAAAACCAAAAGAAACCAAAGCAGGTTGCGCATGAGTATATCCCTATATCAGAATGACAATTATATTTGCTATCTGTACATAAACTACTGTCTGTGAATACTGACTTAACCTTCCTGATTAAGCCGTACAGCTTCCAGCATAGCAAAAAACGATTTCAGCTACCGGTACACTAATAGATAAAATAAAAAAGGCCCCATGAGGGGCCTCTTCATCACACCAGCGATTACGCCAGTATCTTCGATACCACGCCCGCACCCACTGTACGGCCACCCTCTCGGATA
>JARXRR010000079.1:0-13963 GCA_033792355.1 Chromatiaceae bacterium AAb-1 | reverse complement strand
CTTTATTCATGTGCTTTCAGCTATGCTTTGTAAGCGGACAACTATAACATACACCATACATCAAAATGAGTTGTTGTATGAACCTGAATATCTTCAGACAGGTATTAAGCAAGAACTGTTCCGGTGTAATTCTGACTTAAGACAAGTAGTGATATAAGTAAGAGAGGGGCTGCAGATGGCGAGTATTTTAGACTCAGTGAATCAACGCACTCAGTTAGTCGGACAGAATCGTTTAGAGCTGTTGCTGTTTAAATTAACAGGGCGCCAGCGTTACGGCATAAACGTATTTAAAGTGCGTGAAGTACTGCAGTGTCCTCAACTAACCGCTATTCCTAAACGTAATAAATATGTACGTGGTATTGCTCATATCCGTGGCCAGACGATTTCGGTTATTGATTTAAGTCTGGCAATTGGCGGTAAACCGATTGATGATCTGAAAAACAGCTTTATTATCATTGCAGAATACAACCGTTCGGTGCAGGGGTTTCTGGTCAATTCAGTTGAAAGAATAGTCAATATCAACTGGGAAGCGATTATGCCGCCGCCTAAAGGAACCAGCGGTAAGCAGAGCTATCTGACAGCAGTAACTGAAATTGAGAAAGAGCTGATCGAAATTCTGGATGTTGAAAAAATTCTGGAAGAAATATCGCCATCACCAACGGCGGTATCTGCAATTATTGACCGGCAAAGTATTACCTCCGATTTAGGCGATCGCCTGATATTAATTGCCGATGACTCTGCTGTTGCCAGAAATCAGGTCAAGCGTTCGCTGGAAGGGCTGGGTGTTAATATGCATCTGGTAAAAAATGGCCGTGAAGCGCTGACCTATTTACAGGATGTCGCTAAAAGCTGTGACGAGTCGATTACAGAGAAAATTGGCTTGTTGATTTCTGATATTGAAATGCCGGAAATGGACGGCTATACCCTGACAGCTGAAGTCAAACATAATCCTAAACTGAAAAAACTACATGTAATTCTGCATACTTCATTAAGTGGTGTGTTTAATCAGCAAATGGTACAGAAAGTCGGGGCAGATGATTTTATTGCCAAATTTAATCCGGATGAACTGGCTGAGTCTGTACAGAAATGGCTGCATACTGACTGAAAGGGATAGCGGTGTCGAACAAAGAGTTGCATGATAGCGAATACAAGCTGTTCCGGGATTTTCTGGAACAGCAATGCGGTATAGTGCTGGGTGATAATAAGCAGTATCTGGTAAAAAGCCGCCTGGCACCTCTGATGCTCAGATTTGGTGTGTCTTCGTTATCGGAACTGGTTAATAAAACACTGAACCCGTTTGAACGCCAGTTACGTTCTGCTGTTATTGATGCCATGACCACTAATGAAACATTGTGGTTCCGGGATTCTTATCCGTTTGAGCTGTTGAAGAAACAAATTTTTCCGGAGCTGGAAAAGACTTGCCGCAGTGTCAAAATCTGGTCGGCTGCCAGTTCGTCCGGGCAGGAGCCTTATTCAATTTCAATGACCGGTCTGGAATACCAGCAAAGCCGGCCCGGTGCGTTCAGTGGTGGTATTCATATTCTTGGAACAGATATTTCCAATACGATGCTTGAGTATTGCCAGCGTGCGGAATATGACGGCCTGGCTCTGGCCAGAGGGCTGTCGCCGGAAAGACGTACCCGTTTTTTTGAAGACAGTGGTAAAGGGATGATGCGGTTAAAAGACGTGGTACGTAAGAATGTCAATTTCCGGCACCTTAATTTACTTGACAGCTATGCCTTACTGGGAAAATTCGACATTATTTTCTGCCGTAATGTGCTGATTTACTTTTCACCCGAAATTAAAGCAAAAATTATTCGTCAGTTTGCTCAATCACTTAACCCTCAGGGGTATCTGTTTCTTGGCGCATCAGAGTCGTTGTCCACTATTAATAATGACTTTGATATGCTGCGTTGTAATCCCGGTATTATCTACCGCAAAAAATCCTGAATTAGCGTAATTATAGTTTTGGCCTGACTTTTGCATTTTATTTGTCACCATGAAGATGAGGTGGCAAAAAAATGGCAATCAGTTTTGAAAAAGCCTTTGGCATGCACCCCGAAGCAATGCTGGTTCGTGAGCGACGGGCTCAGATTTTGTCTGAAAATATCGCCAATGCAGATACTCCGGGTTATAAAGCAAAAGATCTGGATTTCCAGCAGGCGTTGGCAAATGCCCAATCCCGCCAGGCTAAGCCAATGGCCAGAACGCATGATAAACACTTCAATATTTCCATTGAGGTTCGTCAGGAAGAAAAATTCCGCAACCCGGATCAACCCGATACCGGCGACGGCAACAGTGTGGATATTCACCGTGAAAGAAATGCCTTTCTGCAAAACAGTCTTGAATATCAAGCCAGTATGTCATTCCTCAACTCTCGTATCAGCGGCCTGAAAAAAGCCATTACCGGAGGGCAATAATTATGAGTCTGTATAAAGTGCTGGATATTTCGGGTAGTGGCATGACTGCGCAATCGGTGCGCATGAACACCACTGCCAGTAACATAGCTAATGCTAATAGTGTCAGTAGCAGTATTGATCAGACTTACCGTGGCCGTCACCCGGTGTTTGCTGCTGAGTTATCCCAGGCCCGCAGGCAGCAGGACGAAAGCACAACAGTGAAAGTGCTGGGGATTGTTGAATCTGATGCGCCATTAAATGTGGAATATGCCCCCAATCACCCTCTGGCAGATGAGAATGGCTATATCTACAAGCCAAATATTAACATTATGGAAGAGATGGCGAATATGATTTCGGCTTCCCGTTCCTATGATACCAATGTGCAGACCGCTGATGCCGCCAAGCAGATGTTAATGCGCACATTACAGTTAGGGCAGGGACAGTAAGGAAGGCTGACATAATATGACGACAAATGTAAATAATTACTCTGGTGTCAATAATGACATGTACTGGCCGGATACCGGTAAAGTACCGGAAGAAAAAAACAACGGAGCACTGACTCAGGCTGACTTCTTTGCGCTGCTGACGCAGCAGCTGGCGTATCAGGATCCGACTAAGCCGGTAGAGAATGATCAGATGATTGCCCAGATGACTAACTTCACCATGGCCGATGGTATTACTGCATTAAACAAGAATTTCGAAAGTCTGGCGTCCAGCATGACATCGAATCAGGCTTTGCAGGCATCTTCTCTGGTTGGGCGTAGCGTACTGACGCAATCAGATAAAATCCTGTTTACCGGGGATACCTATTCCAGAGGTGAGTTTACACTGGAAAAGCCAGCCAATTCGGTGACGATTCGTATTGAAAAAGAAAATGGTGAACTGATACACAGTTTTAAAGTAGACAACCCACAACTGGGTAAAAATGATTTTGCCTGGGATGGTACTTATCCCAATGCTCCTGCAACGACAACCGATTCAGACAGTGGAGAGGATTCCGGCGACGATGAGGAACCAGCAGTACCAAGAGCTGCCCCGGGCGTTTATAACATTAAAGTGGATGTCAGCTATACAGATGGTACTACATCCAGCTTGCCAACCAAAGTTTATACCCCGGTTACCAGTGTTAGCTTAGGAGGAAATAATGGCATGATTTCTCTGAATCTGATGGGGCTGGGTACCGTTAAATTAAGTGATGTTTTTGAAGTTTCTTACATATAACCGAATGTTTATGCACAGTATGGTGGGATAAATTATGAGTTTTAATATAGCACTAAGCGGTATTGCCGCTGCACAAAAAGATCTGGATACCACAGCCAATAATATCGCTAACGTCAACACCACTGGTTTTAAAGAATCACGTGCAGAATTTGCTGATGTGTATGCGACATCAATTTTTTCATCAGCCCGTACTAAAGTGGGTGATGGTGTTACGACGGCCCTGATTGCCCAACAGTTTCATCAGGGTTCACTTCAGTTCACCAATAATTCACTGGATCTGGCGATTACCGGCGAAGGCTTTTTTGCGATGTCTTCAGATCGGGAGATTCAGGATTTAACCTATACCAGAGCGGGTGCGTTTAAGCTGAACAAAGATAATTATATTACCGATTCCCGTGGCAATTATTTGCAGGGCTACCGGGTTAACCCTGAAACCGGAGAACCTACCTCAGTTACCACAAATACCGTAGGACCTATCGCCATTCCTGCCAACGCCGGGGCACCACGTGCCAGTACTAACTGGTTTCTGACGCTTAATCTGGATTCACGGGCAACTGCAATTGACGGTGCGACAGTGCCTTTTGATCCTGATAATGACGCCACTTTTCATTATCTGACGGATACTACCGTTTACGATAGTCTGGGTGAACCTCATGTAATGACATCGTACTTTCGTAAAATAGAAACTGTTGCAACTACGCCACCAACTACACAGTGGGAAGTTTATAACCGGTTTGATGGGGAAGAGCTGAACCCTGCTCCTCCTGTCACTACTTTAACTTTTGACGCCAGCGGTAACTTAGTTGCGATTCCTACCATTACATTACCAGCTGGTACCACTATTCCGCCTACAGGGTTAAATGGACTTTTAACAAATGGTGCTGTATTCCCGGATGATTTCACCATACAGTTCACTGATCCGGCAGGTATTCGTCATCCGACACAGCTGGCATCTACTTCAGAGGTATTTGTTACTAACTCTGATGGGACTTCGGTCGGGGCGCTGACTGATATTGAAATTAACCATGAAGGTAAAATTGTTGCTTCTTACAGCAATGGCGACAAAGTTTATCTGGCTCAGGTTGCTATAGTGCGTTTTGCCAATGTGCAGGGGTTAAAGCAGGTTGGTAATACGTCATGGAAAGAAACAATTAATTCCGGAGCACCTATTGCCGGTCAGGCCAACCACGGTACTTTTGGGGCTATTGAGTCATCGGCACTGGAACAGTCCAACGTCAACCTGACAACCGAGCTTGTTGATCTGATAACCGCTCAGCGTAACTTCCAGGCAAACTCCAGAGCGCTGGAAGTTAACAGTACACTGCAACAGACTGTATTACAGATCCGCTAAGTTTTTTCTCCTGTTTGATGCCGTTATGCCACCTTCGGGTGGCATTTCTTTTTTATCCTCATATGTTTTTTATGCTGGCACCTTTCTTGCTTTATTTATCCAAAGAGTTAAAGCGGGGGTGTTATGGACCATTTGTTATACATCGCGATGAGCGGGGCCAAAGAGAATATGAATGGCCTTAGCGTGCGGGCAAATAATCTGGCAAATACCGGCACTGTTGGTTTTAAAGCTGATTTTGAGCAAGCCAGGGCGATGCAGGCTTTTGGTGAAGGCTTGCCTACCAGGGTATTTTCAATGACAGAACAGCCCGGTCAGAATTTTGACGCAGGTTCGGTCATTATGACTGAGCGTGAGCTGGATGTAGCTATACAGGGAGATGGCTGGTTATCGGTTATTGCACCCAATGGTACAGAAGCATACACCCGTGCAGGAAATTTACAGCTTAGTGCTACCGGAATGCTGGAGACCACAAATGGCCTGGCAGTGCTTGGCGAGAATGGCCCGATACAGTTGCCTATACCGCTGGCAAAAGTTGAAATTGCTGCCGACGGCACTATCAGCGCTTTACCTCAGGGGGCGCCGGCTAATGCGATGGTGGTGGTTGAGCGTATTAAGCTGGTAAACCCTGACTATAAAGATATTCATAAAGGTAACGATGGTTTATTTCGGCTTAAAAACGGACAACAGGCTCAGGCCAGCGCAGATGTCAGCTTACTGAGTGGTGCTATAGAAAGTAGCAATGTGAATGCCGTAGGTGAAATGACTTATATGATCAGCCTGCAACGTCAGTTTGAACTGCAGGTAAAAATGATGAAAAACGCTGAAGAAATGGATCGGCAGCAGAATCAGTTACTTCGGATAACTGGCTAATTAGCGATTAATGGGCGCAAGCCCGGGAGGCAATAATGCATCCAGCATTATGGATCAGTAAAACCGGTTTAGACGCAAAGCAGCGCGATATTTCGGTTATTTCCAATAACCTGGCGAATGCCAGTACGGTAGGTTTTAAGAAGAGCCGGGCAATTTTTGAGGATTTACTATACCAGAACGTAAATCAGCCCGGAGGAAGTTCTTCGCAAAACTCTGAATTGCCTAATGGTTTAATGATTGGCGCAGGCACAAAAGTGGTGGCGACCCAGAAGAATTTTACTCAGGGTAATATGATTACTACAGATAACAGTCTGGACGTAATGATTCAGGGGCACGGCTTCTTTGAAATTCTGATGCCGGATGGCACCATTTCTTATACCCGCAATGGCCAGTTTACCACTGACGGTGACGGAAACCTGGTAACTTCCGGTGCCGGTTTTCAGGTACAGCCAAATATTGTTATTCCGCCTGATGCCCAGAGCATTAACATTTCTCAGGATGGCGAAGTATCCGTTCGTTTACCGGCTGGTGATGAAAACGTGGTGATGGGGCAGTTGACCGTTACTAATTTTATTAATCCGGCTGGTCTGGAGCCTATCGGGCAAAACCTGTTTAAAGAAACCGGGGCCAGTGGTGATCCGGTGCAGGGAATTCCGGGGCTGGAAGGGCTGGGCATTATTATCCAGGGTTCTCTGGAAACATCCAATGTCAATGTAACAGAAGAACTGGTCAACCTGATTGAAAGCCAACGCGTGTATGAAATGAACTCTAAAGTTATTTCATCAGTGGATCAGATGCTTGGTTTTGCAATACAGCAGCTGTAAAGAGGAGGATTTATTATGCGCTTTTTTATGGGGTTATGTTCTGTTGCATTACTGTCGGCCTGTGCTGCTTTACAGGAGCCGATGCCGGATGATCCTTATTTTGCACCTTTACCGCCGGAGCCGGCACCAAGACCGATGCTGCAGAATGGTTCATTATTTGCGCAGAATTATTCAAACAGTTTGTATTCCGATAATAAAGCCCGGCATGAAGGCGACATTATTACCGTTGTGCTGACTGAAAAAACCCAGGCTTCGAAAAAAGCCAAAACCGAAATGCAGAAAGACAGTTCAACTTCTTTTGAACCGATGATAGGCCTGGGCGGCAGAAATGTGTCAGTGGCAGGTAATGTGCTGCAATTTGGAGCTGATTCCAGCTCTGACTATAAAGGTGATTCAAAAGCGGATCAGAGTAACAGTTTAACCGGTAATATTTCGGTTAATGTGTTGCAGGTAATGTCTAATGGCAATCTGGTTATTCGCGGTGAGAAATGGCTGACGCTGAACACCGGTAAAGAATATATCCGGCTTACCGGAGTAATACGTCCACAGGATGTTGATGTGAATAACACGGTTGAATCAACCAAAATCGCCAATGCCAGAATCGAATACAGTGGTACAGGTGCTCATCATTACGGGCAGTCTCCTGGCTGGCTGAGCCGGTTCTTTAATGGCCCGTTATGGCCATTCTAGGAGATTGATATGAAACATATTGCTGTTATCATCCTGACGCTGTGTGTGATACTTTTCAGTATGGAAACAAACGCTGCCAGAATTAAAGATGTCGCGGATGTCGAAGGGGTTCGTGCTAACCAACTGGTTGGATATGGTCTGGTCGTTGGCTTGCCAGGGACCGGCGAGCAAAGCCCTTTTACGGAACAAAGCTTCCGTACCATGCTGGCTAACTTTGGTATTAATGTTCCTACCACCTCAAGAACACAGATTAAAAACGTGGCTGCAGTTGCAGTACATGCTGAATTACCTGCATTCGCGAAACCGGGGCAGGCTATTGATATTACCGTATCTTCAGTTGGCAGCGCAAAAAGCTTACGTGGCGGCACCTTGCTACAGACATTTCTGACCGGGCTGGATGGTAATGTGTATGCGGTAGCGCAGGGCAGTCTTATCGTTAGCGGGTTAGGCGCCGAGGGGATGGATGGTTCCCGTATACTGGTTAATACCCCGACTGTTGGCCGTATTCCTAATGGGGCAATGGTTGAACGGGAAGTTATTACCCCTTTTGCCAACAGTGATTTTATTACTTTTCATTTAAAACGGGCTGATTTTACCACTTCCAAACGTCTGGCAGAAACCATCAATGGGTTTATGGGGCCGGATACTGCCTATTCGTTAGATGCAACCTCTGTTCAGGTGCGGGCACCAAGAGATATCAGCCAACGTGTTTCCTATTTATCAACGCTGGAGAACCTGACATTTGAACCGGGTGATACTTCGGCAAAAATTATTATTAACTCACGTACCGGCACCATTGTTATCGGTAAAGAAGTGAAGTTGTTTCCGGCAGCGGTAACACATGGCGGATTGACAGTAACCATTGCTGAAAACCCGACTGTTGTTCAGCCTGCACCCTTCAGCGAAGGTCAGACCGCAATAGAAGAAAACAGCATTATAGATGTTACCCGGGAAAACTCGCGGATGTTTAAGTTTGATCCTGGCGTGACACTTGATGACTTAGTACGTACCGTTAATGCTGTAGGCGCTGCACCAGGAGATCTGATGGCAATACTGGAGGCTCTGAAAGAAGCCGGAGCCATTCATGGCGAACTGGTTGTGATTTAACGGAGCAAAAGACATGAGCCTGCCGAAAAATAATGTAACTTATCATGATCTGAGCAGCCTGCAGAATATCCGCAGTCAGTCGCAGAAAGATGAGCCGGGTGCATTACGTCAGGCAGCTGAACAGTTTGAAGCCATTTTTATGAATATGCTGCTATCCAGCATGCGTAAAGCCAATGAAGCCTTTGAGGCTGAAGGGTTGATGAACTCGCAAACCACAAAGTTTTATCAGGATATGCAGGATAGCCAGATGGCGACTGAGCTGGCAAAAAACGGCAGTCTGGGACTGGCTGATTTATTAGTGCAGCAATTAAGCCCGCAGGTGGTGAAAACCAAGAGTACACCGGCGGCACTTTCTGATTTGCAGACATTAATGCAGCGCAAACAGGTTAAAGCGCCGGTTATTAATGAAGTTTCACCAACAGAAAGTATTGGGAAGACCGCAGAAAATCCTGACTGGCAGGTCGATAATCCGGTTGATTTTGTCAAACAGTTATTACCAGCAGCCCGTAATGCCGCTTCTGCTATTGGTATGGATCCGCTGGCGTTAATTGCCCAGGCGGCACTGGAAACCGGTTGGGGCAAACGGATGATTAAAACCGCTGCCGGCGATAACAGCTTTAACTTATTTGGTATTAAAGCCAATCATGGCTGGCAAGGCGATACCGCAGTAGTCGATACACTGGAATACCGGCAGGGTGTGGCGCGTAAGGAACTGGCAAAATTCAGAGCTTATGAATCGCCGGAACACAGCCTGTCTGATTACATCAGCTTTGTTACCGGCAGCAGCCGTTATCAGGATGCCGTAAGCTCTGCATCAGATCCCCAGGCCTATTTTGAACAGTTACAGGCGGCCGGATATGCAACTGACCCTGAATACGCCAGAAAAGTGATGTCGGTATACCAGGGAAGTGCCTTCGAGCAGGTCAGGGCTGAGTTTGCAGACGCTAAAGAAATCAACGATGTTGCCGAATAACAAAGATACAGCCCCAGACAGGCTGATTGCCGGAGCTATTTATGTCAGATAATTTACTTAAAATTGGTACTTCTGCCATTCTGGCAAACAGCATGTTACTTAATACCACCAGTAATAATATTGCTAATATTAATTCGACGGGTTATGTACGCCAGCGTACGGAGTTTGAAGCACAGATTCTGGGATTAGGCGTTGGCAGAGGCACAACTGACCGCTTAATCAGTGATTTTACCCTGAAACAGCTACGCCGTGATACTTCAGTGCATAGTTTCAGTCTGCAGTATCTGTCAGAGGCCAATCGTGTTGATGCGTTGTTTTCCAACCCGGCTAATAGCATTGCCACCAATATCAACGATTTATTCAAGCAAATTCAGACTGCAAATAATGAACCCGCGACGCCGGCTAACCGGGGGCTGATTATCGGCAGCGCGCAGGCGATGCTGGATCAGTTTAATACCTTATCTACCCAGGTGCTGGATCAGGAGAAGTTTGTTAATCAGCAACTACAGCTTTATGTCACGCAAACAAATGGTTATATCGAACAGATAGCGAACCTGAACAAAGAAATTGCCGCTTATGGTTCAGGTAGTGGCAGCAGGCCAATACCGCTCGATCTGTTAGATAAGAGGGATCAGGCGATTATGAATTTGTCGCAGATGATGGAAATCAAAGTGCTGGATGCCGAAAACGGCGAGAAGCTCATTTTTACGTCTACCGGTCAGGCGCTGGTAATGGAGAAAAACGACTTTAACCTGATTGGTCTGCGGGGCAATCCTGATGCTTCAAGACTGGAGCTGCAGGTAGAGTGGAGCGGCTCTGCCAACATTACCCGCAATATTAATGTCAAGGAACTCGGCGGCAAACTGGGAGCACTGGTGGCTTTTCGGGAAGATGTGCTGGACCCGACTCAAAATCAGTTAGGTCAGCTGGCATTATCTATTGCTGATGCGATGAATACCCAGAACCGGCTGGGTATGAACCTTAATGGTGAAATAGGGAAAGATTTGTTTGTCATTCCTGATTTTGATGGCTTGCCATATCCGGCGAATACCGGCGGGGGTTCCATTACTATGACCATCGAACCGGGGCAGGGCAAGAACCTGCCGCCTAACGATTTCCGGGTTACGGTAATAGATGCTAATAATGTGCGTATTGAGGCTCTGGATGTGCAGGGCAATGTAATTTCCGGTTCGGCTAAAGACGTTAATATTCCCGGCGGCTTTCCTGCAACAATTGGTTCAGATGATGCCGGTGGTGATTTGTACGGTTTATCGATCACCATAGATGGTGCTCCGGCGGCTGGTGATCGCTTTATGCTGAAACCTCTGGCATCCGCTTCCCGGGTAATGACTATGGCAACTACCCGTCCGGAAGATATTGCTCTGGCGTCGCCAATCCGTACAGAAATCAATGTCAATAATCTGGGCAATGGCCAGGTTTCAGGTTTAAATGTAACCAATACAGATGCTTCATCAAGTTTTACATCACCTGCCGGGCTGGATGGCGGTCCGTGGACGATGGCTTATATCGGTGGCAATAGTTTTGAGATCCGTGACAATACCAATACGGTAATTGGTACTGCAAACTTTACTGATGGTAATTATCAGAATGTGCTTGCTCAGGCAGGTCTGGGTGATGCAGGTTTTGATTTCTCAGTCAGTGGCGTACCACAAATTGGCGATACGTTTACTATTGCTTATAACACCGGCGGCTTTAATGATAACCGCAATGGTCTGGCGCTGGCAGGGTTACAGGAAGCAGATACCACCCGGTTAAATGCCTTATCTGTAGCCGGTGGGGTAAATTACAGTAACTTTAACCAGGCTTATGGCGCTATGGTAAGTCTGATTGGGGAACGTACCAGTCAGGCCAGGAGCAGCGAAGCAGCATCTGCTGCGGTCCTGGAGCAAACTAACAAATGGTATGAATCTTTGTCAGGTGTAAGCCTGGATGAAGAAGCGTCTAATTTAATTCGTTTCCAGCAAACTTATGCAGCGGCGGCAAAGATTTTATCTACCTCGCAGACTGTGTTTGATACGCTGCTTTCTTCATTAAGCTGAGGTTATTATGCGACTGTCTTTTAACATGAAGTTTTATGCAGGACTGGATGGTATTTTAAATACTCAGAACAAACTGAGCCGTGCTGAAAATCAGCTAAGTAAACAAACCCGGCTCCTGACTCCGGCTGATGATCCGGCAGCTTCTGCAAAAGTATTGTCGTTAGATCAGACAATTCACCGGACTGAGCAATATCAGAGCAACAGCATTTTACTGAAGAATAACCTGGCGCTGGAAGAGACTATACTGACCAATATGCGGGTATCAATGGACAGAGCCCGGGTACTTGCGATAGCGTCAGGTAATGGGACTTATCAGGAAGATGATCGTAAAGCCATCGCCGCAGAGCTTAAAAATATCCAGACCGAGTTATTTGACCTGATGAATACCCGTAACTCTGAAGGGGGTTACATTTTCGCGGGCTATCAGGATAAAAGCCAGGCCTATGCTTTTAATCAGGCTACGGGGTTATATGAGTTTCAGGGAGATGATGGTCAGAAAGCATTGCAAATATCTTCTACTATAACCTTACCCGGTAATGATAGCGGTAAAATGGTATTTGATAATGTGGATGCCCGCTTTAAAACCACTGCTGCCACGGTTTCTGCCGGCGGGGCGACAGGAGCAAGCATTCAGGTATATAACCAGAGTGCATTTGATATTTTTTACAAAAATACTTTTGACGGTATTACGCCGGCAAATAATGATTTCAGTGTGGTACTGACCGCTCCGGATAATTATGAGATTCTGCGCAACGGAGCAGCTATGGTTCCTCCGGCAACCGGAATTTTTACGCCGGATCAACCCATTCAGTTTCAGGGATTGGAAATTACTATTTCAGGAGCCGCAGCGGTTCCGGGAACGGTTGATTTCTCATTACTACCACCAGAGAAGAAAAATATCCTGACGACGCTTGGCGATTTTATTACTGCACTGGAAGATCCTGCTATTTCTGATTTTGAGTTTCAGGAAATCCTCAGTGATACCATTGTGCAGATTACCAGCGCTTCTACGAATATCGACAGTTTTTTGTCTGATATCGGTGGCCGGATCAATGTGCTGGATAGCGTATATGGTACGAATGAAGATCTGACCATTAATAATAAAACATACCGGGCAGATATATCTGAAGTGGATTATGCGGCGGCACTTACTGAAATAACCAAACAGGAAATTGCGTTACAGGCAATTTCTACCGTATTTACCAAGGTTTCCGGGGTTAGTCTGTTTGATTACATCCGGTAAAAGGGAAGGTGTTATAACCTTCTCTTTTATAAGTTTCTTTCTTACAAGTCTTTGTGTTCTGCTTAATTCTTTGTTTTTATCCCATCTGTTTGATTTTATTTGATTTATAAAAAATTTTATAAAAAATACTCAAGAAATCCTGATGTTCTCCGATACATAGTTATCAGGCACAAATGGTCGTAATGCTGAAGTAGCTGCAACCAGAGTGACAGTCATACAGGAGAATCATCATGGCGTTATATGTAAATACTAATACCTCTTCACTGAATGCGCAGCGTCAGCTGTTCAACTCTGGTAACTCACTGGATGTGGCATTCAAACGTTTATCTTCCGGTTTCCGGATCAACAGCGCGGCAGACGATGCAGCCGGTCTGCAGATTTCTAACCGCTTAACCAGCCAGATTAATGGTCTGGATCAGGCGGCCCGCAATGCCAACGACGGTATTTCACTGGCACAGGTAGCTGAAGGCGCAATGGATGAAATCACGACTTCATTACAGCGTATCCGTACCCTGGCCATCCAGGCACAGAATGGTATCAACAGTGATGATGACCGTTTGGCGCTGCAAAAAGAAGTATCAGCACTGAAACTGGAAATGAACCGTATTGCCGACACTACCCAGTTTGGTAAACAGAACCTGTTAAGCGGTGGTTATTCTGCTAATTTCCTGGTTGGAGCCAATGCCGGTCAGAATATCAGTGTTAACCTGTCAAGAGCCGGTGGTTTTGGTGCATCAGGTTTAGGTTTGGGAGCCCTGTCAGTATCAAGCGTAGCAGGTGCGTCAGCGGCGCTGGCCGCAATCGACTCAGCGATTGGTATTATCGACGGTAAACGGGCCGATTTAGGTGCGATTCAGAACCGTTTCCAGGCAACCGTGCGTAACCTGACAAATATTTCAGAGAACGTATCCGGTGCCCGCAGCCGTATCCGTGATACTGACTTTGCCAGAGAAACGGCTGAACTGACCCGTACTCAGATTCTGCAACAAACCAGTACTACTGTTCTGGCGCAGGCGAACCAGCGTCCGCAGGCAGCATTAAGTTTGTTACAGTAACAGTCTTCTTTTCAGGAAAAACCGCCAAAAGGCGGTTTTTTTATTTTAAATGCCTGAATATTATTAGCTGTCTATTTTTGTATGTTTTCTAAAGTTTTTCCTTTTATAGCCGAAACATAGTTATCGGTGAATTATATTTTTCTTCTTTCCGGGCGGTTCTATGTCTCTGG
>JARXRR010000097.1:0-7881 GCA_033792355.1 Chromatiaceae bacterium AAb-1 | reverse complement strand
CATCAGGCGCTGGGAGCAACTGGGGCTGACTGAGCGCTGGCAGCAGCGGGATATAGCCCTGTTCGGGCGTAACTCAGCATCCGGCACCTATGCCTATTTTAAACAACATGTACTGTGTCAGGGCGATTTTAATCTCAGAACGCACCAGTTGGCAGGTTCGTCAGCGGTGGTGCAGGCTGTCAGCCAGACACCGAATGCCATCGGTTATGCCGGTATTGGTAATGCCGCCGCGGGTGTCAGGGTGGTGCCGCTGTATAACGCGGAACGTACGGCTGTGGTGGCGCCGACACCGGAAAATGCCCTGCAGGGCAGCTATCCGCTGGCGCGGGTGTTGTATCTGTATATCAATAAAGCACCGGCACAACCACTTGCGCTGCCTGAGCGGGAATTTTTGCGGATGGTACTGTCGTCTGCAGGTCAGAAATTTATCCGGCAGGAAGGTTATCAGCCGTTACCGGCAGATACCGTGCTGAGAATAAGAACAGAGCTGGAACTGGATACTGATGATTAATCGTACTGAATCGGTATTGCCGGATGGCAGAAGCCGGCAGCGTGTCCGGCGCAGGCGTCGGCGGCTTGATGTTATTGCCCGTTATAGTATTGGTTTTGCCGGTATCAGCGTAATGCTGGCACTGGCGGCCATTTTTATCTATCTGTTTTCCCAGATCCTGCCATTGCTTAGCCCTGCCAGCATACAGCCTGAAACGTCATTGCAACTGGATACGGGTTCACCGCAGGCATCTTCGCCGTTTATTGCCGCATCCCTGTCGCCGGATAACCAGACGCTGCTGGCGCTGAACAGCCAGCAGCAGCTGTTTTTTTACCGTTCCGACACCGGGCAGTTGTTGCAACAGCTGGCATTGCCTGTGCCGGCTGACACTACTGTTACTGCGATGACGGTATCGGCGCAGGGGCGTTGGTTGTTCGGGCTGAGTAATGGGCAATTGCTGCTGTTTTCTCCGGCACAGGAAGGGACTTTATTCCGGTTGCTGGATAATACTGACCGCCATGCCGTAATCCGGGTCGGTTTGCAGGAAAACGATAACACGCTGGCGATACTGAGCTATCAGGAAGCAGGCACGATGCAGGTGAGGCTGCTACAAACGGGCGGGGACATATCGCTGCTGGAAGTGCCGCTGTCAGACCATAATATGGAGCCGGAATACCTGCTGCTGGATCGGCATCTGCGGCATTTGCTGGTGGTATCTGCACCGGGGCGGGTGTTGCAGTTTCATTTTCGTTCTGGTTTACAGGGGACCGGTTTACAGAAGATTAATGCCGAACTGGTACAGCAGCGTCAGCTGACCGGGGCTGATCAGCAACTTACGGCATTGAGCTGGCTGGCGGGACAGCAGTCGTTAGTGGCGGCTACGTCTGACGGGCAGCTTTATCAGTGGGCATTTACTGCCGGTTCTGATGGCCTGATACAGCTGACCCGTATCCGGCAGTTCTCTGTCGGTAAACATACTGCTGCGGCTGGGAATATTGTGCCGGAGTTTCACCGTCGCGGCTTTATTACGCTGGACCAGCAGGGCGGGCTGGGGTTGTACCACGCCACTGCCGGGAAGCAACTGCTCTACAGTAACACCGGTATCAGCGATGCTTTGCCGCTAATAGATTACAGTAACCAGCGGTTATTTTTGCTGACTAAAGATGGCCTGTTACAGCGCTGGTGGCTGCATAACCTGCATCCGGAGGTGTCATGGCGCAGTTTATGGCTGCCGGTATGGTATGAAGGCTGGCAGCAGCCGGAATATGCCTGGCAAAGTACCGGCGGCTCAGACGACTATGAGGCCAAGCTGTCGCTGGTGCCCTTGCTGAGCGGTACACTGAAGGCGGCATTTTTTGCATTGTTATTTGCTGTTCCTCTGGCCGTGATGGCTGCGATTTATACCGCCCATTTTATGGCGCCGGCGCTGCGCAGTAAGGTAAAACCGGCGCTGGAAATGATGGAATCATTGCCAACGGTAATACTGGGTTTTATCGCCGGTTTATGGCTGGCGCCATTGATAGAACAGCATTTACCGGCAGTGTTATGCCTGTTGCTGATGCTGCCGTTAAGTATTCTGGGCTGTGCGTTTTGCTGGCACCGGCTGAAACTGCACCAGCGGGTTAAGGCCGGCTACGAAGCATTGATTTTACTGCCGGTGATTGCACTGACCGTATGGGGATGTTTTGCTGTCAGCATGCCGCTGGAACAGTTAGTATTTGGTGACAGCCTGCGTTACTGGTTAAGCGGGCAGGGTGTGGCTTATGATCAGCGTAATGCGCTGGTAGTCGGAATAGCTATGGGCTTTGCCGTTATTCCGGCTATTTTCTCAATTGCAGAAGATGCGGTATTTAATGTGCCGCGTCACTTGTATCAGGGCGCGCTGGCACTGGGAGCAACACCGTGGCAGGCTCTGACCAGAATTGTACTGCCGATTGCCAGCCCCGGCATTTTTTCTGCGGTGATGATTGGCTTTGGCCGGGCGCTGGGTGAAACCATGATTGTGCTGATGGCCACCGGTAATAATCCGGTCACCAATTTTAACCTGCTTGAAGGATTGCGCAGCTTGGCCGCTTCCCTGGCGATTGAGTTGCCGGAAGCCGCCACCGGCAGTACCCAGTTCAGAATATTGTTTCTGGCGGCTGTGCTGCTGTTTGTATTTACTTTTTGCGCTAATACGCTGGCTGAGCTGGTACGCCAGCGTTTGCGCCGCCAGTACCGGCTGCTGTAGCAGGATGATCTAAAGATGAAATACAGGTTTAACTCAGGTACTTGCTGGCTCTGGCTGAATGCCGGCGCGGTGAGCTGTTGCCTGCTGATGCTGGCCGGGCTGCTGTGGTTGCTGCTGGTTAACGGGCTGGGACATTTCTGGCCATCGCCGGTAGTGCAGTTTACGGTAACCGCCGACAGCGGACATCACCCGGTAATACTGGGTGAACTGATTCGCACCGAACCTGTACCTGATACTGCAACAGCAGCATCAACGGTTGTCCGTTACCTGATCAGGCAGGGCAAAAACACTGATGGCCCGGAGTTTCGCTGGTATCGCAGCGATCAGCTCAGTCACTGGCAGCTACCGCCTAATGCGGCAGTACTTGAGCGGCATAATGGCAGCAGGTGGTATATGGTGGCGGATGAGCAGGAAGCCATGCCGGCGCTGCCGGATATTGCCCGGATTTCGTATCCCAACCAGATGTCTTTCGGGCAGAAACTGGCAGATTACAGTTATCATCTGTGGCAGTTTCTGAGTAGTGCCCCGCAGACTGCCAGTGCCGGAGGCGGTATTTTCCCGGCTATCTTCGGTACAGTAATCATGGTGTTACTGATGTCGGTTATTGTGACGCCGATAGGGGTTATGGCGGCAGTTTACCTGCATGAATATGCGCGGCAGGGGCTGCTGGTACGGCTGATCCGTATTTCTGTTTACAATCTGGCAGGTGTACCATCTATAGTGTTTGGGGTATTCGGGCTGGGATTTTTTGTTTATGTTGTCGGCGGCAGTATTGATAACCTGTTTTACGCCGACCGGCTGCCAAGCCCGGTATTTGGTACGCCCGGTTTGCTGTGGGTATC
Source organism: Chromatiaceae bacterium AAb-1 (assembly GCA_033792355.1). GTDB lineage: Bacteria > Pseudomonadota > Gammaproteobacteria > Enterobacterales > Alteromonadaceae > Alishewanella. The sequence continues at coordinate 4,319 of JARXRR010000097.1, read as the reverse complement.
GCTGACGATGGCATTACTTACCCTGCCGGTAGTGATTGTATCGGTTGAGGAAGGGCTTAGCCGCATTCCGCAGGAACTGCGAATGGGCGCTTATGCACTGGGAGCTACCCGGGCTGAAATGTTATGGAAAGTCATATTACCGCTGGCCACTCCGGCTATGATGACCGGCCTGATTCTGGCGATAGCCAGAGCTGCCGGTGAAGTTGCCCCGCTGATATTTGTCGGGGTCGTTAAGCTGGCGCCGTCGTTACCGGTCGATGGCACTTTTCCTTATCTGCATCTGGAGCGGAAAATTATGCACCTGGGGTATCAGATTTATGATTCCGGTCTGCAAAGCCCGGACCCTGATGCCGCGCAGTCTCTGGTCTATGCTACTGCCCTGGTGCTGGTAGTGCTGATTCTGTTGCTGAATCTGGTTGCCATCCGGGTGCGTAACCGTTTACGGGAGAAATATCACAGTGTTTAGCGTTTTACAGCAAAGCAGGGCGGCAGCATGAATGATGCGTTAAGCGCCGGACCGCACACCCCGGAACACAGCAAATTACAGGTGTGCGATGTCAGCCTGTATTATGGTCAGACCGCAGTATTGCAGAATATCAACCTGACCGTTCCGGCTAACCGGGTAACCGCATTTATCGGGCCGTCCGGTTGTGGTAAATCCAGTTTACTACGGTGCTTTAACCGGATGAATGAGCTGATGGATGACAGCAGAATGAGCGGAACGATTCTGCTCGACGGGCAGGATATTCATACCCCGCAGGTGGATGTGGCTGAATTGCGCCGTAAAGTGGGCATGGTGTTCCAGAAACCTAATCCATTTCCGCTGAGTGTTTATGATAATGTGGCTTTTGGCTTGCAATTACAGGGCATTACCCGGAAGCGGCAACTGGACGAAATAGTCGAAAACGCACTGCGCAAGGCTGCATTATGGAGTGAAGTAAAAGATCGGCTACATCAAAGTGCCCTGAGTTTATCCGGCGGACAGCAGCAGCGGCTGGTGATAGCCAGAGCCATTGCAATAGAGCCGGAAATTATGCTGCTGGACGAGCCTGCTTCGGCACTGGATCCGATTTCCACGCTGAAGCTGGAAGAGCTGATCTATGAACTGAAACAACAATACAGTATCGTAATTGTTACGCATAATATGCAACAGGCGGCCAGAGTTTCTGATTACACCGCCTTTATGTATATGGGGCAACTGATAGAATTTGATGTAACCAATAAGATGTTTACTGATCCCGGTCAGCAGCAGACAGAAGACTACATTACCGGACGTTTCGGTTAACATCGTCTGGCAGCCGGCAGGTTTCACAGTCTGTATATGCCCCGGAGGGAGAAAGCAATGAATAAATTAAATTTAACCCGGCATATTTCCAGCCAGTTTAACGAGGAAATAGAGCAGGTTCGTAACCATGTTATGGCAATGGGCGGGCTGATAGAACAGCAGTTGTCTGATGCGTTATCGGCTATTGCTAATAGCGATTCCGAGCTGGCGCAGCATGTTATTGCCAATGATCTGAAAGTCAATGAATGGGAATTGCAGATTGACAAAGAATGCACCCGTATCATTGCCAAACGCCAGCCGGCCGCCAGCGACCTGCGTCTGATTATGGCGATATTAAAAACCATTGCCGATCTGGAACGGATTGGCGATGAAACCCGCCGTATCGCTAAAGTGGCACTGGAATCATTTAACAGCGCGCAACAGGATTTGCTGGTTAATCTGGACAATCTGGGGCGCCATGTCGCCCAGATGCTGCATGATGTACTGAATGCCTTTACCCGTATGGATGTGGAAGCAGCGCTGGCGGTGCATAAGGAAGATAAGAAAGTTGACCGTGAATATGAAGCGATTACCCGCCAGCTGATGACTTATATGATTGAAGATCCGCGCTCTATTCCCAAGGTAATGAATGTGCTGTGGTCGGCCCGTTCACTGGAGCGTATCGGAGATCGCTGCAAAAACGTAGCCGAATATATTATCTTTTTTGTGAAAGGAAAGGTGGTTCGCCATAGTAGCGAAGAGAAACTGGAGCAGGATGCACGTAGCTGATTTGTGTGCTTTTTCCCGCTGATCTTCTGCCATTTCAGGACACCTCTGCCATACTTATGCCAGAGGTGTTTTTTATCCGACCCTAATATTTCATTTTTATTGCAGTATGTTTGCAGTTACAATGCGCCCAATTCTGTTCAACCTGAATAATGTGAGGCCGGATTATGCCAGCAAATACCTTTCTGTCAGTGTTTGCCAAATCACCTATCAAGCCAATTGAAGAGCATATCAGAAAAGTTCATCAGGCCAGTGAGCACTTATTGCCTTTTTTTGAGGCGGTTTATCAGAAAGACTGGGAAAAAGCTGCTCAGGTTCGCGAGAACATTGTTGCCCTGGAAAAAGACGCAGATAAATTAAAACGTGAAATCCGGGTAAACCTGCCTCGTGGTTTATTTATGCCGGTGGAGCGTACCGATATTCTTGAGCTGGTTTCGCAGCAGGATAAAATAGCGAATAAAGCAAAAGACATTTCAGGCAGAGTGCTGGGACGCGAGCTTGAAATTCCTGAAGACATCCAGACTGATTTCCATGATTACTTACAGCGCTGTATTGATGCTACTGCTATGGCGAAAGATGTTATTACCGAACTGGAAGAATTACTGGAAACCGGTTTCCGTGGTCGTGAAGTGACACTGGTCATCAAAATGGTTGAAAAACTGGATGCCATTGAGCATGACACCGACCAGATGCAAATCAAGCTTCGCAAAAAAGTACGGGCGGTAGAAAAAGACATGAACCCGGTTGATGTCATGTTTCTGTACCGTACCCTTGAGTGGGTGGGCGATCTGGCTGACGTTGCATTGCGCGTTGGTTCCCGTCTCGAAATTATGCTTGCCCGCTAAGATTAAACCCAACAGGTAATTTTTTATGGATATTCTGCAATCCTACGGTCTGATATTGATTGTTATTGCTGCTGTATTTGGCTTTGTTATGGCTTATGGTGTTGGCGCCAATGATGTTGCCAACGCAATGGGGACTTCGGTAGGGTCCAAGGCGCTGACGATAAAACAGGCGATTTTTATTGCCGCTATTTTTGAGTTTGCCGGAGCCTATCTGGCCGGAGGCTCAGTTACTTCCACTATTCGTAGCGGCATTATAGATGCCAGTCATTTCACTGCTGTACCAGAGTTGATGGTGTTTGGCATGATAGCCTCTTTGCTTGCGGCAGGAGCCTGGCTGCTGGTGGCATCTTATTTTGGCTGGCCGGTATCAACTACCCACTCTATCGTTGGTGCGATTATCGGTTTTGCTGTTGTCGCAGTAGGGATGGAAGCAGTGCAATGGAATAAAGTAACCGGTATTGTTGGCAGCTGGATAGTTACGCCGATAATGGCCGGGGTACTGGCTTATCTGTTTTTTATGAGTGCACAGCGACTTATTTTCGATACTGATAATCCGTTAGCGAATGCCAAAAAATATGTTCCTTTCTATATGGCTTTTGCCGGTTTTATGATGTCACTGGTGACCTTACAAAAAGGTTTATCACACATCGGACTGCATATTTCCACGGCTAATGGTATTTATCTGGCAGCATGCATTGCTGTGGTGGTGGGTATTGCCGGGAAGATTGTTATTTCAACATTAAAAATTGATCCCGAAGCTGATAAGCAGATGCAGTTTAATAATGTGGAAAAAATCTTCGGTATTCTGATGATTACAACTGCCTGTTGTATGGCTTTTGCTCATGGATCTAATGATGTGGCAAATGCCATTGGTCCATTAGCTGCTGTTGTCAGTGTTGTTACTTCCGGTGGCGAAATCGCCAGTCAGGCGACTCTGGACTGGTGGATATTACCACTTGGCGCTATCGGTATCGTAATCGGTCTGGCAACGCTGGGCGCACGGGTGATTAAAACCATCGGTTCTTCTATCACTCACCTGACGCCCAGCCGTGGTTTTGCCGCAGAACTTTCGGCAGCATCTACGGTAGTTATAGCCTCAGGGGCTGGCTTACCTATTTCTACGACACAAACTCTGGTTGGTGCCGTGCTGGGGGTTGGACTCGCGAGGGGTATTGCTGCGCTGAATCTGAGTGTGGTGCGTAATATCTTTATCTCATGGGTAATTACCCTGCCGATTGGCGCCGGGTTATCGATTATTTTCTTTTTCCTGATCAGAGCTATTTTTTCTTAAAGGCTCATTCCCGTCTTTTAAAAAACCTCTGTCAGCTGAAGTGACCCCATAAAGTTGGACTCATTTCTAAGCGGCTACCAAGGCCTGATTTCGATACTCTATCGGACTCAGGCCTTTTAGTTTGAGCTTAATC
>JARXRR010000185.1:0-329 GCA_033792355.1 Chromatiaceae bacterium AAb-1 | reverse complement strand
ATTAATCTCCGCATAAAACACCACCTGTTACACAATCTATATTCTTGTTATGAAGCCAGGCTACTTCATTTCAATTCTGCGCAAAGTCTCAATATCAGACCTAAGTTCACACACACCAGAACCATAGAGCGTAACTCGTTTCTGAGCAGTAAAAGCTGTAAGCAATACAGAGAACATCGCTTTATCAAAATCATCTTTGTAAGACATAACAAAATCCCATTCAGATGTATGGCATGCAGGGCTTTCTATAGGATGTGGGATAGATGTTCTGATAAATACCTTCTCAGTATGGTTTTTATCAACCATCAACAAAGTAATGTAGGTATTAC
>JARXRR010000061.1:0-21010 GCA_033792355.1 Chromatiaceae bacterium AAb-1 | reverse complement strand
ATATTGACAATAATAGACCGATTTGTCTACCATCCAAAAGTAGACAAATCGGTCTACTTAAAATTAAAGGTAAATAAAGATGCATAAAACCATGCTGGCATTAATTGCCGGAGCCGGGGCTGTTCTGGGCATTGGCATTCTGGCCTGGGCTGACAGCACCACAGTTGACGGAATGTGGTTAATGGCCCCGTTCGGAGCCACCGCCGTATTAATCTTCGGAGTACCGGAAAGCCCGCTGGCACAGCCGAAAAACGTGCTTTTAGGCCACCTGATAGCAGCCTTTATCGGCATCTGTTTTTCAGAATATGCAGTGGTAGCCCCCTGGAGCCTGGCAGTAGCAACAGGCCTGACCATCACCATAATGTTACTGACAGGAACAACTCATCCTCCGGCAGGGGCTAACCCAATGCTGATTATGTTAACAGGCCAGAGTTGGGATTTTTTAGTAATGCCGGTATTAGCCGGGGCTGTGATATTAGTATTGAGCGGATATGCAGTTAAAAGATGCCGTCGCGTCATCATTGCTGCTCAGATCAAGTAATTTCCGGCATGCAGGCAATACCCCTGCGATTGTCTGCATGCCGGCGGGGAATCTGATTGCATAAAAATACGTTACACGTTATTTTCCGCTATTCATGCCAACTAAAAGTACGGAAGCGCCTGACGATGAACATTGCTGCCGATATCCTGATTGCTTTAATTGCCTTACTGCATATTTATATTCTGATTCTGGAAATGTTTCTGTGGGATAAACCCCGTGGTCTGAAAGCGTTTGGCCTAACGTCTGCACAGGCTGCAGCAACCAAAATAATGGCGGCCAATCAGGGGCTTTATAATGGTTTTCTGGCAGCAGGCTTAGGCTGGGGATTATGGCTCGGTGCGGCCGGTGAGCCGGTAAAAATCTTCTTTCTGAGCTGTGTACTTATTGCCGGTATCTATGGTGCAGCTACCGCCAACAGGAAAATTCTGTTTATCCAGGCTGTTCCTGCTGCCATTGCCCTGCTATTAGTCTGGCTGTCGTAAGTAATACTAATGCAAAATAATAAACGGGGTTAAACCGCTAATTTTTCTGCTCCAGCAATGTTACTTTTGTACCCTCAGTAATTCCCTGCTGCTTAAACCAGCCCTGCGGCATTTCCAGTGCCGCTATGGCTTTAGCGGGTGACGGCACCGGCGTTTCATCCAGCGAATAAAGCCGGGTAATTTTCTGAATTTTCCAGTCTTTGCCAATAAACGCGACATCCAGATCAATGGTGGTATTTGCCATCCATAAACTGATGATCTGGGCCCTGGGATACAGCAACAGCATTCCCGGTTCAGCAGTATCCTTAAACATCAGGCCCTGCGCCCGTTTCGGGAAATCATCTGCCAGTTGTACCTGAATGTGTTTATCTCCCAGTTGCAGGCCAACCAGCTCAAACTGTTGCAGCGGCATATCCTCTGCTATTGCCGGTACTGCCAGCAATAATACGATAGCCGCTAACAACCCGATACTCTGCTTCATCAAATGTTGTGTCATCATAAAATTTCACCTGTAAAATAGCTCAGGGCAATACCGGTAAACACTACCAGCCCGACATAATGATTATGTGAAAATGCTTTAAAGCAGCCTTCCCGCCCCTGTTTTGCCAGCCATATCTGATAGATAAAACATCCCGCGGCTACCAGCAGCGCAGCATAATACACGGTATGCAAACCCGCGCTGATTCCCGCTACTATCAACAGCACCAGCGTCATCAACTGTAACAGCACAATAATTTCTATCGCATAACGGCCAAATAAAATGGCGGTGGATTTTATACCGGTTTTCAGATCATCATTGCGATCAACCAGCGCATAGTAAGTATCATAAGCCACTGTCCATAACAGGTTCGCCGTATACAGATACCATAACACCGGCGGCAGCTGCTGCTGAATCGCCATAAAAGCCATTGGCATACCCCAGCTGAACGCCGCACCCAGCACAAACTGCGGCAGATGAGTATAACGCTTCATAAACGGGTAACAGGCTGCCAGCAACAGCGCCACCGGTGCCAGCAAAATGGTTTTCCAGTCCAGAAAAAACAATAATGCAGCAGAACACAGCACCAATAGCAGAAATAACTGCAATGCTTCGGTTTCGGATACTGCGCCGGTTGCCAGCGGCCGGGATTGGGTGCGTTCTACCGCACCATCAAAATGCCGATCGGCAAAGTCGTTAATCACGCACCCGGCAGCCCGCATCAGAATAACCCCCAGGGTAAAAACAACCAGCAGCTTTAGCGGCGGCACGCCTGCGGCTGCAATCCACAACGCCCACCAGGTTGGCCAGAGCAACAAGTAAGTACCGATCGGTTTATCAATCCGCATCAGTTGCTTATAGGCAGGCCAGTGCTGTGTTGTCAGCTGCCAGGTCATAAGCGAACAACCTCCGGCAGAAAAACCTCAGCCACCAGTAACGGGCTGCTATTATTCAGCCGGAATACCGAACGTCGTGCCCAGCACTGCCCCGGATGATACCCTGTCAATTGCGGTAATTCTGCATGCAATTGTGTCACCTCTATCGGGCTGCGGCTGAGCCCCTGCTGGTTAAACAGATATTCTCCCAACGGCTGTTCTCCCAAAGCAGACAAAGCAGCTACCGCCTGTAAACTCTGCTGAGGTAACCAGCTCTGGGCATAAACACAGGGTTTATCATTGCACCATAATATAACTTCCCGTACCTGTGCGATGGTGGTATCTGGCAATAACTTGCTCAGAAATAACGGTAATACCGTGATCTGCTGCTGTAAACACTGTAAGCGGAAAGTCTGGCTATGTGCTTTAAGGCGGGCAGTCAGGGATCCAGCCTCCAGCAGCCAGGGGGCAAGTTCAGCAGGTAAGGCGGCATGTTCTGCATCCTGCCAGTTATGTTGTAAAGAAATTGCGGGTAATACCACTATCAGTAATCTGCGACAAATAAATCTGGGCGCATCATAACAATTCCATAGCGGTCGATACCAGCTTTTCAGCCTCAGGCACAGTAATTGTTGCGGTGTATCAATTCGCGGTAATATCTTGTGGTGATGACTGGTAAAATTCGGATACAGGCGCTAAGGTAGCCAGAACTTGCCAATAAACTAACGCTGAAGTGATTACCATGAAAAAAATCCTGTTATTAGCATTATCGGTGCTGATGCTGAACGTACCCGTGCAGGCCAATCAGGAAGCCAAAGAAATTGTATATTATGGTTTTGATCCGGATATCGTAACCAACTATATTTCCGGCAATAAACGCAGCCTGGGGTATATTCGTATTACTGCAGAGCTGATGATTTCAGACAAAAAGTATCTGAAAACCATCGAACATCACGAACCGTTATTACTGGATACCATTATTGGTATTGTCAGCAAACAGCCTGAAGACAAAATAAAATCACTGACCGGCCGTGAAGAAATACGCCTGACCATTCTCCAGCAGTTGCAACAGGTTATCCGCCGCGAAACAGGAGACCCGATCATTCAGGATCTGCTGTTTACCAAATATCTGTATCAGTAATATCCGTTTTTGCCGGGATGCCTGCGCAGTAATACTGCCCAGACCATTCCTGCAACCAGACCGGCCAGATGCGCCCAGTTTGCCATATTCAGCCATAGTACGTCGAAGAACCCCAACAACATCCAGACCACTATAAAGCCAACCAGACCATTACTGATGGTCAGCCCCTGGGCCGGATTTATCCGTCCGGCAACCCAGAAATAACCAAACAGGCCATATACCACGCCGGACAACCCGCCAAAGTTGCCTCCGGCCATCATGTACTGCGCCGCATTAGACAATACCGCAACTGACAGCATTAAGCTCAGTAACTGAAAGCCGCCCAGCCGCTGTTCGAACTGTCTTCCCAGTACAAACCACCAGGCCAGATTAAACACCAGATGCATCAGTGAAAAATGCAGTAATGCCGGTGTAAACCAGCGCCATAGCTGCTGTGGGTCAGATAACAGCAAAACATGCAGTGCCTGCTGCCAGTTAAGCTGCTGCCAGCCATAAACCAGCAGACAAATCACCGTCACCAGCAAAGTAACCGGCTGTTGCAATACGTTGTACCACGGAATATGCACAGACCGCTCTGTGGCTATGCGCTCATTCACCTGACTACGCTGCCATGCCGCAGACTGATAACGCGGATGATCCGGCTCCGTCAGAAAACGGCTGAATTCCGCTTCCACCTGTGTCAGTTGTTCAGCTTCGGCATATAACGCTGCTGACTGGTGACTCTGCACCACCGCATGTACCGCCAGCCCCTGCATTGTGCAGTAATCGGCAAATAATAAAGCCGCCCGGTCAGAATTCAGTTCGGCAAACTTATGCAAGCTCCCCCCTTACAAAAGGATATTGCTGACGCCAGCTCTCAAAACCACCATCCATACTGTATACCTGCTCAAACCCCTGCTGAGCCAGATACTGGGCAGCGCCCTGGCTGGAGTTACCATGATAGCAAACCACCACCACCGGCTGTTCAAATTCATGCTGTTGCATAAACTGATGCAGGCTGCCGTTAGTCAGATGATAAGCCCCTGCTATATGCCCGTTAAGAAAGCTTTGTTCGTCACGAATATCGGCAATAACCACCCGGCCTTCAGCCAGCTGGCCCGCCGTATCCTGTACCGAAATATGTTTGAAATCTGTCATAGGTTTTCTCCGCAATAATGCCGCTATAATACCTCAGCATACAGTAAATAGCAGCCTGTACCGGTTACCGCATTTCGTGCCGTTACCAGCACGAAATGCTAGACAAACCATTAAACTTTCGCTAACAATACACAATTGTCCTCATCTGCACCGGAGCTATCATGACCAGCCTGATTATTCTTGCCATTCTCCTTGTACTGGTTTTCTTTGTTATTGGTATTTTCAATAAACTGGTCAAACTGAAAAACCGCTTTCAGAATGCATTTTCCCAGATCGAAGTACAGCTGAAACGCCGCTATGACCTGATCCCGAATCTGGTGGAAACGGCAAAAGCCTATATGGCACACGAACGGGAAACGCTGGAAGCGGTTATCAATGCCCGTAATGCCGCACTGGCAGGTTTAAAAGTAGCATCAAATAACCCCGGAGAAGCCAGTGCTATGACACAACTGGCCGGGGCAGAAGGCGCCTTACAGCAGGCAATGGGCCGTCTTAATGTCGTAATGGAAGCTTATCCTGACTTAAAAGCCAGCCAGAACATGATGCAATTGTCAGAAGAGCTTACCAGTACCGAAAACCGCATAGCCTTTGCAAGACAGGCATTCAATGATGCGGTCACAGAGTACAACACCTATAAACAAGGCTTTCCGGCAGTAGTGTTTGCCTCTGCTTTTGGTCATGTTGCTGATGCCAAATTACTGGAATTTGCCGATAGCGAAGCCATTCAGGCTGTTCCTAAAGTCAGTTTCTGATCACCTGAATGGCTACCGGCTTTTTCAGTCAGCAGGATCTGGCCCGCCGTAATACCCGGATACTGATCTCACTGTTCAGTGTCGCGGTATTGCTGCTGATCATTTTAACTAACCTGCTGGTAATGTTCAGTCTGGGATATCTTACCCCTGACGATTCACAACACTATACTCCCGCCGCCCTGTCATGGGAGGTCGTCAGTTGGACCAGCCTGATAGTGCTGGGTGCCGTCGGCATTGCCGTGTCAGTGAAATGGCTGCAATTACGCCAAGGTGGCCAGGCCGTGGCGAAAGCCCTCGGAGGTCAGATTGTTTCTGCCGCCACCACCGATCCCGCCCTGCGGCGCCTGCTGAATATCACTGAAGAAATGGCACTGGCGGCCAATGTACCTGTACCTCCGGTTTATCTGCTGCCGGAACAGGGCATTAATGCCTTTGCTGCGGGCTATAGTCCGGCTGATGCAGTTATTGGCGTAACCAAAGGCTGTATAGAACAACTTAACCGTGATGAATTGCAGGGCGTCATTGCCCACGAATTCAGCCATATCCTTAATGGCGATATGCGTATGAATATCAGGATGATCGCCATATTAAACGGCATTCTGTTCCTTGGGCATATCGGTTACCTGCTAATGCGTTCCGGCAGTGCCGGACGCCACCGCCGCAGTTCCGGTAATAATAAAAACAATGGCGTGGCAGCAATTTTACTGCTGGCGCTTGGTCTGGTCGTTATTGGTTATCTTGGCTCTTTTTTTGGTAATCTGATTAAAGCCGCCGTCAGCCGCCAGCGGGAATTTCTGGCAGATGCATCTGCAGTGCAGTTTACCCGCAACCCGTCAGGTATTGCCGGTGCCCTGAAACGCATTGCGGTTTACCATGATGGTTCCCGTATCGAAAACCAGCAGGCTGACGAAATCAGCCATATGTTTTTCTCGCAGGCAATTAGCCGCTGGGCAGCAATTTTTGCCACCCATCCACCACTGGCAGAACGCATTCGCAGAATAGAGCCCAACTGGAACGGTAAATATCCGGAACAGCAAACAAGCCAGCAGTCTGCTGAAACAAAAAACACCACAGCAAACCATGCTGCTGACAGACAAAAGGTTATCTCTGCCATACTGCCGCTGGTATTACTGGAAAGCAGCCACCACCAGCAATCTGCCCAGGCTGTTGTGCTGGCCACACTGCTGCCGCAGGATTCTGAACTATCTGCCACCTTACTATCACAGTTGCAGCAGCAGGCACCGGAGCTGGAAGCCCAAATCAGGCAATTCGGCCCGCAGATTACCCAATTGCCATTGCCAGAAAAAGTGCGGCTGTTACAGCGCTGTATTCCGGCGTTAAAAGAGCTGGCACAACCACAGTTTGTGCAGTTTGAACAATGGTTACAGGTTTTTATCCAGGCGGATGGCAAAACCGACTTACTGGAATGGGTTGCCGCCAGCTTTGTAGAACATACTGTTGCCGTACAGTTCAGACAGCAACAGATTGTCAGCCGCACCTCTGCCTCAAGCTTAAAACAGATACAGCCGCAGTTATTGCAGCTACTGGCAGCCCTGGCCAACAGCGCGGTAACATCACGTCAGTTACAGGTGTGGCAACAGGGACTTACCGCTTTACAATTAACTGAGCCCTTACCACTGCCGGCAACCGATTATGCCATGCTCAGCGAGGCTGTTACCCGGCTGATGGCTTCGGCACCAGCCCTGAAAGCCAGTCTGTGGAAAATTATCCTGTCGGCTATTGCTGCTAATGGTAAACCGGCTGCAGAGCAACAGGCTTTGTTACAGGCAATATCTCTGTTACTGGAAATCCCTTATATCGCAGAATCCTGATACTTCATCAGGTAATTGCGGTATTTCGCGCTAAAACCACAATTCAGGCTTTAGCATAATGCTGTGGTCAGGTAGAATAGGCGCCCGTTTTTTGTGCAGGAAGTGGTTCATGTCTGAATCTGATAACCGGTTATTTCTGTTATATGATCCATCATTCGATGAAATGGATGCAGAAGGCTGCCCGTGTTTTGGCTATGTACTGCTTTTCAGTGAAACCGATGCTGAACAGTATCAGACAGCTGAAAACCCGACCACCGCTGCCGTATCAATGTTATTTACTGATCATGCTGACGGCAGTATCAGCGGTGATTTATTAGGCTGGGCTCATCTGGATGACGATATCTTCCGGCAGTTTCCGCTTGGCCAGTTTCTGATGCTGATGGAACAGGCTGCCCAGGTAGCCGTAAATGCTTACCGTCAGGTAGGACAGATACCGGATAAACTGGTCGCACAAAATTTACCTGATGAAGATCTGATACAGTTCGACGTACAGTTTACTGATTTACAGTTAAGCGATCAGCAAAGCGAGCAGCAGCTGGCTCAGCAACTGATGCATGGGCGTCCTTATCTCGATTCATAATTAATCAGTTAAAGCCACTCTTGCATTTGTGCCGCTTTAATTTAGTATGAACAAACCAAGCGCAGTTGTCGGAGTCGCATTATGGCTCAAGCCATTGATATGTCGGTAGTTGAGCAAGCACTGAGTGGCTTTACTATTCCACCTCAGCCCGAGGTGTTACAACACATACAGCAACAGGTAGATACCGGAACCCCCAGTATGAAACGCATTGCAGCGTTAATTAACCTGGATATCGGTATTGCTGGCTTTACCCTGAAAGTGGTGAACTCGGCTTTCTTTGGCCTGCGCAATAAAATTACCTCCATCGAACATGCCTGTGCCTTTCTCGGTTTAAACCGGGTGGTTAAACTGGTCAGAAGTATTCTGGTTCGTTATACCTTATCAGAAGGACGGGACGACAAATTTAACCATTTATTATGGACCAGCGCCCTGTATACCGGTAATGCGGCGATGGCTCTGGCCAGGCAGTTTAACCTCAGCCATCAGATACAGGACGACTGCTACAGCCTTGGCTTGTTTCATAATGCCGGTATTGCCCTTATTTGCGAGCAGGCCCGCAATTATCCGCAACTGATGCGCCAGGGGTTGCAGGCGCAGCAAGGTTACAGCGAAACAGAAGAACAGCATTTCTCAACCTGCCACGAAGTACTGGGTTACCTGATTGCCAAGTCCTGGGGACTGACTGACGAGTTATGTAACGTGATTGCCTATCATCACAGCCCACAACTGATTCTGGCATCAGACAACGAACTGGAACGCCAGCTGTTTGCCCTGCTGAAACTGGCCGAACATCTGACCGGAGAAAGCCGTCAGTTATTCGGGATCAATATTGATCCGGAATGGGAACTGCATCGTGGTGCGATTCTGGATGTACTGGAACTGGATACCTTTAACCTGCCCGAATTGGCGGAAATGCTGCACAGACAGGATATGAAAACGATTTATGCTGTACGCTGAGCCTGCCAGACCTTTCCTATGAAGCTTATTCTGGCCCCGATGGAAGGGGTTGTTGATCACCTGATGCGGGATTTACTTACCCGTATCGGTGGTTATGATTTATGTATTACCGAATTTGTGCGGGTGGTAGATCAACTGCTGCCACGCCGGGTATTTACCCGGTTATGTCCTGAACTGCTGCATGGTGGTAAAACGGCTGCCGGAACACCGGTCAGGGTGCAACTGCTGGGCCAGGATCCCGACTGGCTGGCAGAAAATGCAGTAAGAGCCATTGAACTGGGTTCTCCCGGAATTGACCTGAACTTTGGCTGCCCGGCTAAAACCGTGAATAAAAGCCGGGGCGGTGCAGTATTACTGAAAGAAACCGACAGTCTGTACCGTATTGTCAGTACAGTAAGAAAGGCGGTTCCCGCAACCATCCCTGTCACAGCTAAAATCCGCCTGGGTTATGATGATACCAGCCTGACACTGGATAATGCCGCGGCGATTGCCAGTGCCGGAGCATCTGCCCTGACCGTACATGCCAGAACCAGGGCCGACGGTTATCGACCACCGGCTTATTGGCCGTGGATTGCCCGGATTAAACAGCAGATTGCAATTCCCCTGATTGCCAATGGTGAAATATGGTCTGCGGCTGATGCACAATTATGCCAGCAGCAGTCTGCCTGTGAAGATCTGATGCTCGGGCGGGGTGCCCTGGCTCAGCCTAATCTGGCAAACAGCATCCGCCTGCAACAGCCGGTCATGCCCTGGCAACAGGTACTGCAACTGCTGATAGATTACTCCGGGCTGGAAATTGCCGGTGATAAGGGCCAGTATTACGCTAACCGCATTAAACAATGGTTCAGTTATCTTAAACTGCAATATCCTGAAGCGCAGCTGCTTTTCCAGCAGCTCAGGGTACTGCGTAAAAGTGCCGATATCCTTACGGTGTTACAGCAGGCGTTACAGACAAAAACGCCTGCCACAATGGCAGGCGTTTAATTTTCAGGTTATCTGATGCATTTACTGGGCATAAATCTGCAGTAAAGTGCTGTCCTGTTCTGTATCTTCATCATCCAGGAATGACAATACCCCAAGATAAGGGAACGGACTGGCCGTCAGATTTTTAGTCAGTACCGTCACGTTGTTATAACGACCATTAATCGCCCGGCTACTGGCAGTTACAGTGGCATTACCTTCTTCAGCATCCACAATCCAGAATGGCATAGTGTAGTTAACCGTTGCGGCACCTCTCAGGTCATAGGCATGAACCCAGACAATATATAGCGTACCATTATCACCATCTGCTGCAGGCTGGGGATCACGCAGGATGATATCCTCATAACCACCATCTGTTGCAGAAATTGCTATCTGGCTGCACAGCCAGTTCTCACAACGATAAACATACAGATCCAGATCGGCTCCGGCAACATTGGCCAGTTCTTCATACAGACTGAAACGGGCGACACGGGTACCGGCAGGAATTTCCAGCATATGGGTTCCCAGCCCGGCCTCATTGAAACTGAAGCTACGGTCAGGATCCTGCGGAATGGTTCTGGAAGAGCCAAAAGGCGCAGATAAACCAGCCAGACGGGTACTGGTGTTGCCGGTGTACTTCATCAGCACCGGTAAGCTGACCCGCCCTGCTGCTGCCGGCACCTCAGCAGTAATCGTTGCCGGTGCATCAATAGTCTGGGTTGGAACTACCCGCACAGCGATTGGGCTTCTTACCGTATGCACCCCATCAGACCAGCTGACTGAACCAAAGGCCCACTGCTGATAAACCGCACTGCTGTTTGGTGTGAATCTCAGCGCATACAGCGCCTTACCACCGGCGGTTACAGTTAAGCTGTCAGAGTCAACCCAGTTACCACTCCCGTCCTGGGTCTGCACGGTTACATTAACCCCTGCCGGTGCTGCAATAGTGGCAGTATAGGTTGAAGTATTACCGGAAACATCTGTCACTTCACGGTAAATGGTTTCAGGATCAGACAGCTCTGCAATACCAATTGAAGGCAGGTTCAGCTGGCTTGGATCAGTCTGATAGCCTGCATCCTCAAACGCAGTACAGCTGAAACCACTGGCATTCTGCACAAAGGCATACTCTTCCAGACCACACAGAAAGGCAAAATATTCAGCCGAACTGATGTCATAGGTTAACCCCGGATTAGTTGCACTGGCAGGTACTGCATGCCCGGCTCCAAAATCAAACGGATCTGCGGCACCAATACCGGTTTCTTTCAGAACATCCTGCCGGGCAGTCGTCATCAGTGCCGATTTAATCATGGCCGGAGACCAGTCAGGATGCGCATCTTTCAGTAACGCGGCCATACCGGCAATATGCGGGCTGGACATAGACGTGCCCTGCAGATAAGTAAAGCTGTTACCATGAGGTCTCAGCATTGGCTGAGATGAGGCTGCTGCCAGAATACGTACTCCGGGAGCCGTAATATCCGGCTTGATAACATCGTAAGAGGCAATATTAGGACCTTTGGATGAGAAGGTCGCCATCAGGTTACCCACTTCCTGCTGGGCAGCAAATACTGACGGACTCAGCGTAACTTCTACCGTTTCGTCATTGCCCACAGCCGCAGCCAGCAGGTTACCATTTGCCAGGCTTACCATTACCGAAGGAATCGTCAGCGTTGTAACAGAACCGCCCATAATAAAGGGTGCAGTACCGTCATTGTTAAATACCACAACCCCGACAGCTCCGGCGTTCTGGGCATTTATCAGCTTGTCATCAAAAGGACAGGTACCACGCTGAACCAGGGCAATCCTGCCTGCAATTTCTGCGGCATTAGCCAGTGCAGAACAACCATCCAGCGGAACTGTCACAGCCAGTTCGGCAGTAAGATCACCGGTTTCTCTTAACGGACGGCTCTGTGCACCTTCTACTGCGGCAAAAGTACCGGAAACAGACTCAGATGACACTTCAATACCATTGACCACGCTTTCGCCGGTATAGGTAGAAGCAGCCACACCAGTAACCCAGGGTGCTGGTGTACCGATAGTCTGTGCTGCCGGGCCGCTGTTACCAACCGACACCGCTACAAACACCCCGGCCTGCGCAGCTCTTAATTTTGCCGCCGCCGACACGGTTGTCAGGTCAGTTAAGCTGCCGCCGATAGAGTAGTTAATCACATCTACGCCATCAGCCACGGCCTGATCAATTGCCGCCATAGTATCGCCATAGAAACAACCGCGTTCTGCCACCCCTGCCGGGCTGACGTAATCGCTGTTCCAGCAGGCTTTATACATCGCAATACGGGCACGTGGCGCAATACCGGTAACCGTTGCAATTGGGGTATCATTCAGCAACGCCGTAACGCCTTCATTACCACCGGCTGTTCCGGCTACGTGGCTGCCGTGGTTATCTGCATCACGGGGCGAAACGAATTCACCCGGCTGCAGTGCATAAACAGACTCAAAGGTGTTTTTGTAATAACGGGCACCAATCAGTTTATTGTTACAAACAAAGTTTTCATCTTCACCCACATCACAGCTGCCATTCCAGCCTTCAAGCGGGGTATAGGAACCGTCATCTGCAAAGCTCGGATGCTCTGGCCAGATACCCGTATCAACGATACCGATAACAACATCTTCACCTTTAATACCCAGAGTATGCTGCCCATCCGGGCCATTCAGACCAAGAAACTCAGGAGTATTAGCAGTAGTAATCTGCTCTGGCTTATCCTGCCATACCCCTACTACATCCGGGTGACGCTTCAGTTTTTCAGCCTGAGCAGCCGTCAGTTTGGCTGAGAAACCGTTAAAAGTATGAGTATAGGAATGCAGTACCGAACCTGCAGCCTGAGCTGCCAGTTCATTATGGAACTGTTTCAGCCGCTGGGTATAAGCCGCGACCTGTGGTGAAGCTGCGTTATACTGGTTCAGTGTTCTTCTTACCAGTTGCCGGGCCGGCTGCAGTTCACCCAGCTCGGCGGCTTTCTCAATACCCGTAACTCCCTTCACCTGCACGATATAAGGCGCTGATGCCTGGGCAGGTTCTGATGACGTCAGCAAAGAAGTATCAACTGATACCTCATACCCGTTTGCTGCGACCGCAGCGGTGTAACACACTGCTGAAACAGCAGCTGCCAGCACCGTCCTTGACGTAAACCTATTGAATCGCATGTATGTTCTCCAGTTTATAATTATCTTGCGCGATGCAACATGCGTAACAACTTCCTTATTATTCCTGACAACGTGTGCGTCTGATAATAAACAAAACCCATGTGCAGACCTCACGCTATGCAAGCGTTATGCCCATCACCAGACCTCCTGTACCGCGTAAGTCCCTGACGGATCAGCAAACTACACTTTTACACACTTGTAAAATAAATCGACAAAAACAGGTTAACTTAATCGAATAAAAAACAAACAATCATAACAGGACAATAGAAAATATAAGGGCTGTACCGGCAAAAGCGGATTGGAAAAAATTCTGACAGTATAAGATGTTATAAAAAAACCGGCGCAAGCACCGGTTTTACAGAGGAAGACATTTTACAACCCGGATTTGCGACGACGCAGTGCTAACCCGGCCAAAGCTGTTAACATCAGCAACAGGGTAGCGGGCTCCGGCACTATGCTGGCCTGACTTAACACAAAAGTGAAGTCCAGAATATAATCACCGGTGGTGATGAAAATATCCATAAAGCCCAGCCCGAAATCCGCATCCCAGAATCCCTGAAATGCCAGAATATCGTTGATATCACTGACATCAAAACTCAGAAACGAGAAACCGGCATACCAGTTGTCAGGATCCAGCAATGCAGTGAAGTTATAACTTATTTCCTGTGTAATCCCGAAAAGATCAAATGCCCGCCAGTCTGACACAAAGCCATCAGCATCGACATTATCCAAGTCGACAGAAAGAAATCCCACACTTTCCCATGTGCCGTTATTATCCACCAGAAAGTGCTGTGTCAGGATAGGCCCTGCATACGCGGTATTATTTACTGCAAAAACACCTGCCACCACTAAAATGAATGTAAAAAACAGATTCCTGAGCATAATATTTCCCTAATATTCTTGTTAGTCTTTTTTATCGCAATTACTTGCTTAGCCGTTACAAGGCATAAACCAAGCCAATATTAAAAAAACTTACAAATCATATAGTTAAATAAATTATACTGCAGATTCAATTTTGCAGCATACATAAGCGATAAAAAATCTGACACTTAAAAGACATTTACGGGTGCATGCAGGATATTTTGCGGTGTTTGCATCACCGGCTGCCAGGCAGCAGCCGGTAATCATTGCGGGCCTTGAACTTACCAGTTAAGAATAACTTTCCCTGACTGGCCTGAGCACATAATATCAAAACCTTTCTGGAAGTCTGCCATCGGCATTTCGTGCGTAATAATAGGGGTTAAATCCAGCCCGGATTGGATCAGGCTGGCCATTTTGTACCAGGTTTCAAACATTTCCCGGCCATAAATGCCTTTAATAACCAGTCCTTTAAAAATTACCTTGGTCCAGTCTACCGCCATATCTGACGGAGGAATTCCCAGCATCGCAATTTTGCCGCCGTGGTTCATGGTCTCCAGCATATTGCTGAATGCCGCCGGAACGCCCGACATTTCCAGTCCCACATCAAAGCCTTCTGTCATACCCAGTTCGGTCATCACCTCTTTCAGAGACTGTTTACTGACATCCACCGCTTTGGTGGCACCCATTTTTAAAGCAAGCTCAAGGCGGTATGGGTTAACATCAGTCACGACGACATGACGTGCGCCAACATGCCGGGCCACTGCCGCTGCCATAATACCAATCGGGCCGGCTCCGGTAATCAGTACATCTTCGCCAACCAGATCAAATGACAGCGCTGTATGCACTGCATTACCAAACGGATCAAAAATAGCCGCAATGCTGTCCGGAATATTATCCGGGATTTTAAACGCATTATAAGCCGGAATAACCAGATATTCGGCAAAACTGCCAGGACGGTTTACCCCAACACCAAAGGTATTGCGGCACAGATGCACCCGGCCAGCCCGGCAGTTACGGCAATAACCACAGGTGATATGGCCTTCACCGGAAACCCGGTCGCCAATGTTAAAACCGCGGACTTCAGAGCCGATTTCTTCAATCATGCCGACATATTCATGCCCTACCACCATAGGAACAGGAATCGTTTTTTGTGACCACTCATCCCATTTATAAATATGTACGTCGGTGCCACAGATTGCGGTTTTTCTGATCCGGATTAGTACATCATTCGGGCCAACCTGTGGTTTGTCGGTTTCCGTTTGCCAGATCCCCGGTTCTGCTTTTAATTTTGCAAGTGCTTTCATCTTACGCTACGCCTTCTGTTATGCGATCACGCCCATGTCTTTACCAATACGGATAAAAGCCTCAATGGCTTTATCCAGCTGTTGTTGTGTGTGTGCTGCCGAAATCTGGGTCCGGATGCGGGCCTGCCCTTTCGGGACCACCGGAAAAGAGAAACCAATCACGTAGATCCCTTCTGTCAGCAGTCGTTTCGCCATTTCAGCCGCCACTTTGGCATCACCCAGCATTACAGGAATAATGGCATGATCCTTACCGGCCAGCGTAAAACCTGCCGCAGACATTTTTTCACGGAAATACGTTGCGTTCTGCCACAGCCGGGCTCTTAACGCATCACCATTACGCAGCATTTCCAGCACTTTAATCGATGCCGTAACAATCGAAGGTGCCAGCGAATTAGAAAACAAATAAGGACGGGAACGCTGACGCAGCCATTCGATCACTTCTTTTTTACCAGAGGTGTAACCACCGGAAGCACCGCCCAGTGCCTTACCCAGTGTACCGGTAATAATATCGACCCGCTCTATCACATCGCAATATTCGTGGGTACCACGGCCATTTTTGCCAACAAAACCAACCGCATGGCTGTCGTCTACCATAACCAGCGCATTATATTTATCGGCTAAATCACAGATGGCCGTTAAATCGGCAATTACGCCATCCATTGAAAATACACCATCAGTGGCAATTAATTTAAAACGCGCACCATCAGCATCAGCCTGTTTCAGCTGTTGTTCCAGCTCCTGCATATCGTTATTGGCATAACGATAGCGTTTTGCCTTGCACAAACGCACCCCATCAATGATCGAAGCATGATTCAGCGCATCGGAAATTACCGCGTCTTCGGCGCCGAGCAGGGTTTCAAACAAGCCGCCGTTGGCATCAAAACAGGAAGAATACAGAATGGTATCTTCAGTACCCAGAAACTCACTGATCCCGGCTTCCAGCTTCTTATGAATATCCTGAGTGCCGCAGATAAAGCGTACTGACGCCACACCAAAACCATGACTGTCCAGCCCCTGCTGCGCCGCAGCAATAAGATCCGGATGATTTGCCAGCCCAAGGTAATTATTGGCACAGAAATTCAGTACTTCTTTACCACCAACCTGAATACTGGCCTGCTGTTGAGATGAAATGATACGTTCTGCTTTATACAGACCTTCTGCCTGCACCTCATCAATTTGTTGTTGCAGATGCTGCAGAAAAGCGCCATTGCGCATAAAACCTCCTCTGTTGGGGGGATGATGTTGTACGTGGAGTAAATATCAGGCCATTGTAATGGTTATAACCGCATGCTGCAGCGCTTTTTGCATTAAAAGGCATTTCTGCACTACCTTCTGCACTACCGGGCATGTAAACTAATGGCTACAACAGTACGACTTACTTTGCAGTGTCAGGACGCCCCAGTGACTCGTAATGGCGCCGGAGTTGTTCAAGCCGGGGTTGATACGGCTCCGTAGCATACGCTTTAAACAGCAGCAGTACTTTCAAAACACCACGGTATACTGCGGCCTGATCGATAGTCTGGTCTGCATGCTGGGTTTTGACATAACTGACCCAGAAGGTAACCAGCATTTTGATGGTATGGGCCATGTCGTGCATTTCTTCATCGGCCATATCCAGTACGCCGCTGTTTTTCAGTATTTTCAGTATATCTGTTACTTTTTGCAGCACATCGGCCTGAACCTTCAGGTAGTCCTGCTGCAACAATGGGTCCCGCAACAGAATGTCCGGCAGGCTGGCGTAAAAGAACTGAAAACGCCACATCAGCTCAAATACCGCATCCAGATATTCTGTCAGCAGCTTCAGCGGATCCCGGTTATTACCGGGCAGCGTAATACGGGTTTCCAGCAAACGGGTATAATCTTTAAAAATATGCCTGACAATATCTTCCTTATTGCGAAAATGGTAATAGAGGTTACCAGGGCTGATCCCAAGATGAGCCGCAATATGGTTGGTCGTTACCTGCCGCTCGCCAATCTGATTAAACAGCTCAATACTGGCTTGCAGGATCTTATCTTTAGTGCGTAACTTCTTTTCCATCTTGTCCGATAGACTTATTTTTTTAATCATTATTTTGCTATAGTAACGCCAAACTGCCACAAAACTCCAGTAGCAGGCAGCCAACACAAACCCTATAAAAGGTACAACAGCGGTCGTATGAAGATTAAAGCAATTTATCCCGGCACCTTTGATCCCCTGACAAACGGCCATTCTGATCTGGTATTACGGGCTGCCCGGCTATTTGATGCGGTTATTATCGGGGTAGCTGCAAATCCGAGCAAACAACCATTATTTACGCTGGAAGAACGGGTAAAACTGGCAGAAGAAGCATTTTGTGACTGCGATAATGTCACTGTAATCGGTTTTTCCGGCTTACTGGCACAATTTGCCAAAGCTCAGGGCGCGCAGGTGTTAATCCGTGGGGTACGGGCAGTAGCTGACTTTGAATATGAGTTTCAGCTGGCCAGCATGAACCGCCAGTTAAACCCGGAACTGGACAGTATTTTTATGACGCCCTCAGAGAAAAATACTTTTATATCTTCAACGCTGGTCAAAGAAGTCTGCCGCCACGGTGGAGATGTCAGCAGTTTTGTACCCGACCATGTAGAACGCGCATTACGGCAAAAATTCACAGTATGAAGCTATCTTTTTCACTTACTGCATCAGCTATTGTTGCGGCCTTTGCCATGCCGGCAGTTGCCGCACCGTGGCTTGATACCTCAGATAATTACCTGCGGCAGTCACTGCAAACCCTGGCCCATGCGGGCATTATTACCGGACCGGTGAATACTTATCCGCTGATGTGGAAAAATATTGTCACAGATTTAGCAGCAACCGACGAACCAGACAGTGACGAACTGCGCTTTGCGCTGGCGCATGTGCGTTCAGCTTTAAATGCCAATCAGCATAACTACATTGCAGGCGTAAAGCTGAAGGCCAGTTCTGATCCATCGTTATATCAGAGCTTTGGCGAAAGCTATTTTGAACGTGCCGGCATATCCGTTTTCAAAGAATATCTGGGCAGTAACTGGGCAGCAAAAACGCAGGTTAATTACCGCAATTTTGATGGCGACAACCCGGAACAGGAAATGACCTACGATGGCAGCTATCTGGCTGCCGTATTCGGCAACTGGGTGATCGCGGCCGATCAGATCCCGCTATGGTGGGGCCCCGGTCAGCAAACGGCATTACTACTCAGCAATAATGCCCGGCCCCTGCCTTCTGTGCGGCTGACCCGTCATGGCTGGCAGGCACCCCAGTCTTCATGGTTAAGCTGGCTTGGCCCGTGGACCTTCAGTACCTTTCTCGGACAGGGCGAACATGCGACCACTATCAGTCAGATCAGGCACTGGGGAGCCCGTTTCAGTGCCCGTCCGCTGCCGGCACTGGAAATCGGCCTGTCACGGATCAGCCAGTGGGGTGGCCGCGGCATGGATAACAGCTTTGGCGCCTGGAAAGATATGCTACTGCTGGATGATGACGCCAATGTAAATGCCGACAATATGGCAGCACTGGATTTAACCTATCATCTGACATTGTTTAACCGTCCGTTCAGCCTCTACACCGAAATTGCTGACGACAATGGCACCGATAAACTCAACAAACCAATGTATCTGGCGGGTATCCGTACCTTTTATGGTACGCCGGATGGCATCCATACTCTTAATCTGGAATGGTCTGACACCTATATCCGCTGTGAAGATGCAGAACATCCCGGCCTGTGTGCATATTCAGGTAGCGGTATCTATGCTGAGGGTTATCGTCGCTACGGGCGTATTATAGGCAGCGGCTATGGCGCAGACGCCAGGGTACTCAGCAGCAGTTACCGCTATCAGACTTACGAAGGTTATAGCTGGGCAGTCAGTTTGCTGTATGGCAAGTATTATCAGCTGAACACCGCGCTGGACAGCTGGCAGTTACGGCTGGAATACCGCCAGCCATTATTTAATGGCTTACTGAGTATTGAAGGCCGGGCTTTTGATAAATCGCCCCAGCCAGATATGCAGATTAAACGCGGCAGCCTGGCAGCCACCTGGGAATACCGCTTCTGATAAACACTGATTAAAACGGTTTGCTTAAAGCAAACCGTTTTTCATCCGGCAACGCCCGTCAATGCTTACTTCCAGCTGCGTAATTTATGCCCTTTCACTGCATAAAACAGAATAAACAGATAACACGGTAGCATCACCACATAGGCGCTCTGCATCCCCAGACCGCTACTGCTTAATGCTCCCCACAGTAACGGCCCGAATGCCCCGCCGGCAATGCCCATAATCAGTAAGGCTGAACCAATACTGGTCAGATTACCCAGCCCCGACAATGCCAGTGGCCATACCGCAGGCCAGACAATCGCATTCGCCAGCCCAAGCACCGCAATAAACAGTAGCGTGTCCGGTAAAGCAACCCCGCCCAAAGGCACCAGCACAGCATTGGCTATCACATACGAATTACTGTCTCCCGTTACGACTGCCAGAGTCAGCAGTACTCCCAGCACCGCAGAAATCGCTAATGCAGTCTGCTGCGACAATACCCGGGGGATCAGCAAAATACCCAGTATATAGCCGGCAACCATACAGACCATGGTATAGGAAGTCATCACACTGTAACGCTCTACTCCCAGCGACAAGGCATAAAGGCCAATGGTATCCCCGGCAATCACCTCTACCGCGACATAAACGAACAGAGCCACCACACCTAATACCAGATTAGGGCTGGCCAGTACGGCTTTAAATTGCCCTTGCTGCTGCTCAGCATCCGTTTTCAGTAACTCCGGTAACGGGGAATATTTCACTGCCAGCGCCAGCACACCAAGAAATATCGCCATCCCCAGATAAGGCAGTACTAGCCCTGAGGCCATTTCGTCAATCTGGCTTGCAGAAAGAACCGTATCCGCAGGTTGCTGAAAACTCCCCAGAATCAGAGCCGTAAAGACTATTGGCGCAACGACACCGGCGGTTTTATTGAGAATGCCCATAATACTGACCCGCACCGCCGCCGTTTCTTCCGGCCCAAGCCTTACTACATAAGGGTTTACCGCAGTCTGCAATAATGTCTGGCCTGTACCGATAACCAGCTGCGCCAGTAAAAACAATGCAAATATCTGGGTCTTAGCAGCCGGAATGTACAGCAGCCCGGCCAGCATCATAATGCCCATGCCAAGTGCCATCCCATTCTTATAACCTATCTTACGGATAATCCAGGCCGATGGCAGCGCAGTAAACGTTACGGCAATATAAAATGAAAAAATAATTAATGATGCTTCTATGGGTTCCAGTTGCAGCATCTGCTTAAGATATGGCATTAACGAACCATTAAGCCAGGTTGCAAACCCCAGAATAAAAAATAACGCGGCCACAATAACCATTGGCAGCAGATTGCTGCGCTGTGCTTCCCCACCTGTTGCTATATTCATGATTTTTCCTCTTATTATTGTAATTCAGGCTTCTGTCAGCTGATTTTCACCCTTAATCCAGGAGGCACAGACCTGATAATGACTGTCCAGCAACACCATATCCGCCAACGCCCCCACCGCCAGCCGGCCCAACGGTACGCCCAGGCACTGCGCCGGGTATAACGATGCCATCCGCAGCGCCTGCGCCGGGGACACCCCCAATTGGCTCACCGCATACCGCACCGCAGAGGCCATATCCAGCACCGAGCCCGCCAGCTTCCCTTCCTCCGACACCAGCTTATCCCCCTGACGGATAACCTTACCCTCCGCAAAGCGGAAGGCCGTCTCCTGCGTCCCCACCGGGGACATCGCATCGGTCACCAGCAGCAGTTTGCCCTCCGGCTTGGCCGCCAATGCGACTTTGGCCGCCACCGGATGGACATGGTAGCCATCAAGGATAATACCGCACCAGCTGTCGGGGTCTGCCAGGGCCACCCCGACCATCCCCGGTGCCCTTGAGCCTAACGCCGACATCGCATTGTACAGGTGGGTAAAGCCCAC
>JARXRR010000085.1:0-11668 GCA_033792355.1 Chromatiaceae bacterium AAb-1 | reverse complement strand
GACAACATCGTCAGCAGCCATTAATGGCACAGTAAAAACGCTCAGTATTAACATTGAAAATAAATATCTTTTATAACTCATACTATTACTCTTATACCTTAATATCTTATATCCCTTATCTCAGGGAGTTTCGTTGATCTGGCTGCTACCCGCCAGCGCAATACCACCAGAACCGCCGCCGCCGTCATTGCCACCACCTTTACCGCCAGACGCACCGCTTCGTTTACTATTATTACCACCTGTAGCAACCCGTACCGGCCCCTGATTAGGAACTGTGATCCCCGCCGGAATGGGTGTTAAATCCAGAGACTGACGAATAAAATTACGCAACGAAACCACCAGTACGGCAGTTTCGATATTTTTCCCTGCCACCATATCGTTAGCCGCCTGCGCTGCCAGCCGTACCTGTTCTTCTGTGCCCAGTAAAATAATATCTGACAATGCCGCTTCAACAGCATCGCGGATACGCCTGCGCCGCTCAGAAGCAGTAGCAAGCGCTTCCAGATCATCACCTGCGCCAACAGACTGCCGCAGCTCACGTAAATGAACAGGATCAACCGCCAGCTCACCGGTAAAGGAGCCACCCAGTACTTTGTAAGCTGCGATAAGTACCTTTAACCGTTCGTTGATCTGGCGGTTTTGACGCTCGCGCCAGCGCTGAAACGTCTGCATAAAAACAAGGCGGATACCGACCACTATCACAGACATCAGTACCAGAATCAGCAATGTGGTCAGAATTGCCGGGCCAGAACTAAAATCAAGCAAGTTTCGCATAAATCACCTATCGTAATCAGAGATCAGGTTTTACGGTGCCGAATGTATATTACTCTGCCATTCCCGCATCACGGTTTAAGTTCCAGCCTTTACCAAAAGCTAAAGCCAGTGGTGCCGGTACACCTTTTACGTCCACCCGCACCGCCCCCTGCCACAGGGCAAAATCACTGATAGCACGCTGCAAGCCTGCGGTCAGCCCGGCACCGGCCCTGACACCATCTTCCAGATAAAGATTAATCACTTCCAGTGTTTGCTGCGCCCGGTGCATTTTAGCATCCATCCGCCCTACCAGCGCCCCCTGGTGCAACAATGGCAGCACAAAATAACCGTAACGGCGTTTTGGCGCCGGAGTATAGCATTCCAGCCGGTAACTGAAATTAAACAACTGCTCTGCACGCCGCCGATCCCATACTACCGGATCAAACGGAGACAGTACGGCACTGTGGGCAGCCCTGAGTTTTCCGGCCTGTACCCGTGCCAGCTCGTCCTGCAGTGACTGGTGCACCCACATGGTTCCCAGCTCTTCCGTCTCTACCGCTATAATCTCTCCCTGTTGCTGCCATTCTTCCAGCAGAGGTCTGACTGACAGCTTCTTCAGCCGATAATAGTCTGCCAGCCATTCAGGGCGGAAAATACCAAGGCTGCGGGCACTGTTCTGCAGCATCAGCCGCTCGGCCTGTGTCTGATCGAGCAGATGCTTTTCATCATCCCAATGCGGCATTACCCGTGATGTAAGATCATACACCCGCTGAAAGTTTCTGCGCTCCACCACCATCACCCGGCCTGCGGTAAACAGCCCTTCCAGATGGCGTTTATGCGGCTTCCATTCCCACCAGCCACTGCTGCCTTGTTGCGGATGCTCAAAATCGGCAGAGCGAACCGGGCCATGCTTTTCAATATGTGTCAGCAGAGCCTCAATGTCAGCCCGGTTTTCTGCCATCCACGACGGGCGGTATTTCCAGCCCATTTTTTCCGGGTTAAGCATCCGGTGACGCATCAGCGCAAAGTCGCTGCGCGGCAAAAAGCAGGCTTCATGAGCCCAGTACTCCATCAGCTCACCGCATAACAACGCCTGATCCAGCCACTGCCGGGGATAATCACCAAGCCGGCTGAACAACACCAGATAAGGGCTGCGCGCCACAATATTGATAGTATCGATTTGTAACAGCGACATTTGGGTGATAGCCGCCAGAATATCGTCAGGCCGGGCCCGCCGGCGCGGCTTCTGCAGTAATCCCTGTGCAGCAAGGTGTAAATAACGGGCAGCACGTAATGAAATGGATGGTATGGACATATCAGCTCGTTGTTATATCGCTTTATCTTCTGAGATTGCCAGCTTCACGGCAGCAGCAGCGTGTATTTTAGTTGTATCATAAAGAGGTACATTGGTATGCTCCTGCTGAATCAGCAAAGCTATTTCTGTACAGCCAAGTATTACCGCTTCTGCGCCTTTACTTTGCAAGTCGCTGATAATGTTTAAATATTGCTCTGCAGATTCAGGGCGAACTATACCCAGGCACAGTTCATCATAAATAATACGGTGAACCACCATCCGCTCACTACTGCCGGGAACGATGACATTGATACCGAACTTCTCTGTTAAACGGCTTTTATAAAAGTCTTGTTCCATTGTAAAACGGGTGCCCAGCAGACCAACGTTAGAGACGCCATCAGCGAGCAGTTTCTTAGCTGTAGCATCCGCAATATGAAGAATCGGAATAGATATCACCGCTTCTATCTGTGGAACAACTTTATGCATCGTATTGGTACAGATGATCAGAAAATCTGCCCCGCCGTTCTCTACAGCTTTGGCCGCTTCAGATAAGATCGATGCCGTTTCCTGCCATTTTCCCGCATGCTGCAATTTTTCTATTTCTTCAAAATTGACACTGTACAGGCAGATTCTGGCAGAATTTAATCCCCCAAGCTCAGACTTGATTCCTTCATTAAGCGCTTTGTAGTAGCTGGCTGTTGACTCCCAGCTCATACCACCCAACATACCGATTGTTTTCATCTTCTTCTCCCTGCTCCGTCACAATATAACACGCTGACACCGTGATAAAAGCCTGTCCGGATTAAGCCGTTAACAGCATCGTTTCGCAACTTACCACACAACTATCATTAAAATGTCGGCCTGTACAATATAAGGAGGCTGTTTTGATGTTTATGATTATTCAGTGATAACATGGCTGCCGGTCTGTAACGGAGCGCTATTATGAAACCTGATGATCAGACACTGAATACCATCCATCTGCTCTGGGACGAACTGGCCGATATCAACGCTTCTCAGGTAAACGAGGCTCGTAACCATCTGTTACAGGGTATTTGCGATCTGGTGGCAGCGCAGAATGCCAGTTGGGTAGGTGCCGTGCGCATGGGTGAACCAAAGCGTGGCGATCCGGTTGCCGGCTGGCGGCCACGTCTTGTGCATTACCTGCACACCAACCCGTGCCTGCAACAAATCACGGCAGAGCAGGTTGAACAGCTTGAAGCCGGCAGTGTCGATGCCAGTACCGCACGCAATGTTTCCTTTGCCGGCAGCTTCCGGACCCACCGGCTGGTTGATCTGGTGCCTGCTGAATGGTTTCAGAGTGACTACTACCGCCTGTGGTATCTTAACAGCGGTATTGCCGATACCATCTGGGCTGGCGTTCCGATCAATGAGGATGCCGAGATTTATTTCGGCATCCATCGTTATATTGGTCAGCCCGCTTACACCACCGCCGACTGCGACATCGTAGCCTATACCCTGCGTGGCCTGCGCTGGTTTCACCGCCAGCAGATGCTGGGATGTGGCCTCAACGTGGCAACCGCACCACTAACAGAGCTGGAACGACGCGTCCTGTCCGGCCTGCTGAGCGGGCTGACAGAAAAACAAATTGCCATTGAACTGCAACGCAGCCCCAGCACCACCCACGAATATGTTACCCGGATTTTCCGCAAATACGGCGTTAATAACCGTGCGTCCCTGATGGCGTTATGGTTGGGCCATTACGCCAATAACTGAGCCACACATAGCGGTTGCCTTTTCACAGCAACAACCCGGCCAGCTACCGCAATATGATACAGATCATA
The DNA here is from genome assembly GCA_033792355.1 of Chromatiaceae bacterium AAb-1. Taxonomy (GTDB): domain Bacteria; phylum Pseudomonadota; class Gammaproteobacteria; order Enterobacterales; family Alteromonadaceae; genus Alishewanella. Next base: position 7,819 of record JARXRR010000085.1, on the reverse strand, counting down.
AAATCATAAACTGAACAGTATCATCCCTCTAATCAGAGGGTTGTGGTAACCACCCCATACCAGATAATACCTTCCGTTAAACCATAAAAAGACAGGCTGTGGCTCTCCGTTATTGTGCTGAGCAAGGTCTGTGCAGCTTTAAGCTAACTTAAAAAGAGAAAAATATGAGCCATATCTATCACCTTGCCCGGAAAACCTGGTTGTTTGCCATTATTGCGATAATGGCAGGTAGTTTGCTCACGGCTTGTGGGCAGGACACAGTAACAACCGACACTCCGCCTCCGGCTGCGGGAACCAATCCACCACCGGTGGGAGGAAATAACCCGCCACCTGCCGGGGAAAATCCCCCTGCGCCACCGGCTGAAGACAATAACCCACCGCCGGCCGGAGGAGATATTCTACCACCGGCGGAAGACAATAACCCGCCACCGGACGAAGAAGATACCATTCCGCCGGCCATTACCGACCAGCAGGCAGTCGAAGCGGCGCTGGCAGCCTTGCAGATTGGCTTTGCCGGGGAAGAAGGTGATTTTGGGGTAACGCAAAATCTGGACCTGCCCGGCAGTGGCCTCCACGACACTACCATCACATGGTCGTCCGACCGCCCGGAACTGATTGACGATGACGGCATAGTTAACCAGCCGCTATTTCAGGATGGCAATGCTGAAGTGATCCTGACAGCCACCATCAGTAAAGGCAGTAAGCTAAACACCGGGGAATTTCCCGTTCAGGTGATACGCCAGAAGGGGCTGACCATCAGCGGTGGTAAGCTGCTCGAAACCGACGGCTTACCAACCGGGGATACTCCCCGTGATGTACTGGCTGATGTGGGTTTGTCGCTGGAGATCATGCCCGGCAGCCCGGTCGCTTACCTGGACAACCTGATTTTCTTTGCGGCCAAAGACCAGTGGATCGATGGTTACAACCTGTGGCGCAGCGATGGCACAGCAGCCGGGACCTTTTTGCTGAAGTTACAGGCACCAGGCGCCCTCGGTGCCAACGACAACTATCGGTTTGACCAGAATATCTCCGTGTCACCGTTGAATAACCTCCAGACCCTGATTTTTCAGGAAGAAGGCGGAGTATTGCGCATCAAATCCAGATTTTGGTACTACATTGAAACCTGCACAACGGTAGGCGGGGAAATACAATGCAGCGGCCCTACCACCACCCAGACCGGCGAATGGCTCGTCAGCAGCAATCATCAGGCAGACGGCAGCTCTATTGAACCGGCTTTCTACCGCCAGGAATCAACAACAGGCACCCTTAATCTTGCTGCCGGGCTGGATATGAATCTCGGTGCCGCCACCATTGAAGATCTTTTTAGAGATACCGGCACCACAGTTGAAGTAGGCCATATTGCTCCCGATGGCGAATCTTTCGTACCGGCATGGGATCTGGTTGCCGCCACCCTGGACTTTGGCAATACCCTGATTCCCCTGATTGAGGCAGAAATTACCGAACCCATTCCGGCAGATGTCAATGCTGCAACAAGAGCCATGCAGCAAGAACTCAAAGATATCCTGAAAACACTGGTGGCAGACGATGACAACGATGGCCGGTATGACCGCCTGAACAAAGAAGCAATCACTCTGGGAATGGCCTGGGAGCCTGAAGTCCGCCACGCCATGTCTGGCGTACTGGCGGCAGCCATCAGAGATATTATCGTCAGAAAACGTTTCAGCACCCTGACCCATTCGCAACAAGTGCTGTTTGCACGCATTGCCAACCGTATTAACGCCGGCCGTGACTTTATTAAAGAGGAGTTGGAAAAGCAGCGCTTTGAATGGTACGAGGCCAGCCAGTCCGGTTCCGTTGCGAATCAGTATGCACTGCAAACCATGCCTAACCTGGCCATTACCGCCGAGCAGGCCGCTAACAACCGCCTGCTCGGCCTGGCCATTGGCGGTGGTGCCGGTGCGGCGGTGGGAGCAACAGCAGCCGGAGCCATTCTCATTGCGGCCAAGGCAATTTTTCCTCATGCCATGAAAGAAGTTGGGAAGAAAGGCGCGGAAATTGTCATATCCTGGGCCGCCGGTAACGCAGCTGGCGCCGCGACCGGAGCTTTCTCTCTGGCCCTTGCCGTCATCGTTATCGGTGTTGAAGCCGCCATCATGGTGGCAGAGGAACAAGAGAATATCAAAGCCTACGATGCCATGATGGCGCGTGCAGAAAACAAGCTGACGATGCTCGATCTTTCCGACCTCGACCTGTCGGTCGAATTCAATCAGGGTGACTTCTTTACCGCCTATATCGTCACCCTGACCGAAGTACCGCTGGTTCCGTAGTCAATACAGCCCCATCAAACAATACACCCCGGATATTCCGGGGTGTATTGTTTACGCTTTCATCCAAAATATAGTGCTCTGCCAGAAAGGATACAACATAAAGCCACGCCGCTTTTCCGCAGATCAGGCTAGTCGCGTCGGTATAACGCTTCGATCGTACTTGAAGCCAGTGAATGGGCATTTACCATATAGCCGGTTAACGCTCCTGAGGCATTATCAGGCAGCTCCAGCTTTTTCGACAAGGCATGTACCGTAAATTGATAGCGGTGTACGCCATGCCCTTCCGGCGGACAGGCACCGCCAAACCCTTTAACCCCATAGTCGTTGCTGATGTGAATACTGCCTTCAGGGGCCAGGTTTTTACCGGCATCGCCGGCACCAGTGGCCAGGTTAGTCACATTTGCAGGAATATTAATAATTTGCCAGTGCCACCAGCCACTGCCTGAGGGAGCATCCGGATCGTAGGCTAAAATAGCAAAAGCTGCTGTACCCTCAGGGGCATTCGACCAGGAAAGCTGCGGTGATAAATTACCACCGCTACAACCAAAGCCCTGAAACTCCTGAGCCTTAGTCATCAACTCACCATGCGATATATCCGTACTTGTCAGAGTAAATGAGTCTGCCAATACAGAGCCAGACAGCAATGTTGATAACAACAGTAACGTAAATTTGCTTGTTAAGCGTTGCATAAAAATCTCCGGAATGAGTTTGTCAGAGGCTTAATAATATGCGTGATTAACTAAGCAGATTAGTCCAAAAACCGTCATCTGTTCGCCCTAATCGTGCATTTTTGTTTTTCTGAGTTCTGTTGGCGTAATGCCAAACAGCTGTTTGAATTTATCGGTAAAACGGGATTGAGACTGGTAACCGCATTGCCCGGCGATACGACCGATTGGTTCAAGACTGGTTTGCACCAGATGAAGACCATGAGCCAGTTTTGCTTTATCCTTAATCGCCTGCAAACTGGTCCCTTCGGTATTTAATTTTCTCCGTAAGGTTGACTCACTCATCGCCAGCCTTGAAGACAGTACCGCGGCATTCAAATCATTAGCAATATCGGCACTGATAATGTTATGCAGCTTATGACTGAGACTTAGTGACTCTGCTATAGCGTTTACCTGCTCATAACCCAGGTGACTGATTAATTGAAGAATTTCCTGTCTGCGAACAGACCACATATCGGCAGGGGCAAATGCGGACCATTCAACAAATTGCCGCAACGTTTGTTGCAGCATTGCATCTATCCGGCCCTGAAAAAACGTTTCTTTTCCGGTTTTTCTGCTGCTTAAACAAGCAAAATCTTTAAAGTCAAACTCAATAAGCAAGGCGAAATATTCCCTGCCATCAGGAATATTCCGCATCTCAACATTAGGGCTGTTCGACAAAAAAATAAAGTTGCCTGCAGTACAGGTTATTTCATTTTCCCGGCCGATTTTTTTGCAGCCATCAAGCACACAAATCAGCAAAGGTTTAATAACTGGCACATTGAATATGTGCTGCTCTTTAACGGATGAATAGACAGAAAAAGGCAATGTATCCTTTTCCTGTAGTACTTGCTTTACTGAAAGGGCTAAATTTTTCATATCAAATTTAAAAGCCTGACGTCTGAGTTAAATCACCTGGTCTTACTCATCCCACTTCGGTGCAAAGTCCGGGTTGGCAATGCGTTCGCCAGCTTCCAGCTGTGCGATTACAGCAATATGCTCCGGTGTCAGCGTAATATTGCCGGCGCTAAAGTTATCGGCCAGATTCACCTGCTTAGTGGAGGAAGGAATGGCAACCAGCCCTTGTGACAGTACCCAGCTTAATACGATCTGCGAAATGGAATAACCCGTTTCAGTGGCGATACGCTGTAGCACAGGATCGGCAAAAACCTTACCCACCGCCAGCGGCATATAGCCGGTAACAATAATACCATTGGCCTGGTTATGGGCAATAACCTTGCGGTTTTGCAGATAGGGATGCACCTCAATCTGGTTGGTATAAATTTCACCGCTACCCAGCAGGCTAATCGCCTGATCTATCTGCGCTATGGTGAAGTTCGACACGCCAATCTGCCGGGTTAAGCCCAGTTGCTTAGCCTGTGCCAGCAGTGGCAGGTAGGTGGCCATTGGTACACCGTCTGCGCCGGTGGGCCAGTGAATAAGCAGCAAGTCAACGTAATCTGTCTGCAATTTGGCCAGGCTGTGTTGCACGCTGGCGATAAATTTATCGGCTGTTAAGTTGTCCAGCCACACTTTGGTGGTAATAAAGATCTCGCTGCGGACCAGGCCGCTGTCAGCAATCGCCTGGCCGACTTCGGCCTCGTTGCCGTAAATTTGCGCGGTATCGATATGGCGGTAGCCTTCTGCCAGCGCCAGTTTAACTGACTGATAGGCGACATCGCCTTGCAGCCGGAAGGTACCCATACCTAAGGTTGGCATTTTCATTGTAAATCTCCTGTTTATATCGTTAAGTTTGTTCGGGTTGTCAGTTCAGGTTGTTTGCACTGCGTTTTGCCGTGCGGCGCGGTTATCCAGCACGCCGGACCAGCGAGTCAGTAGTAATGCCAGTACCACGATAACAGCGCCAATCCAGGCAGTATCGGTCAGGTGCATATTCTCGACCACAACACCGCCGATCACAGAGCCCAGCGCGATACCAATATTAAAGGCGGCGATATTCAGCCCGGAAGCGACATCTACTGCCTGCGGCGTGTGTTTTTCGGCCAGTTGCACCACATACACCTGCAGGCCGGGTACGTTACCAAAGGCGAAAGCTCCCCACAGCAGTATGGTCAGCGTGGCAGTAATGGCATTACCGGCGGTAAAGGCCACAAAGGTGCCCAGTGGTACGCCGGTAACCAGCCCGACAATAACAAATTCGGTGGTCCCGATGGCAAAGGCACTTAATGTCAGTGCCCACAGCACAAGTGGCATTATAGATACTCCGGTAGTCAGGTTGCGCTGCATTATGCCGGTTGCTACTATTGCAAAAAACATCATAACCGGCAAATAACTTTATCAAAAATGGCAATAATATCAAAAACCGAAGATTTAGAAGTTCTGCTGGCAATTGTTGATAGCGGCGGTTTTTCTGCCGCAGCCAAAGCATTAAATATTCAGGTAGCAAAGGCTTCACGCGCAATACAGCGGCTGGAAACCGAGCTTAACTGCGCGCTGTTTAACCGCACGACGCGACGGGTAGAGTTAACCGAAGAAGGACGGCGCTTTGTGGCGGCAGTAAAGTCTGGCCTGAATGGTATTGCCGAGGCAGAAGAGCAGCTACGCTTGTTAAAAGGTATGCCGTCCGGCCGGTTAAGAGTGGATGCGGCCACGCCTTTTATTCTGCACCAGTTGGTGCCGCTCGTCGCTGAGTTTCAGCAGTTATACCCGCAAATTGAACTTGAGCTGATTAGCAGTGAAAATATTATTGATTTAATTGAAAAAAGAACTGACGTTGCCATCCGTATCGGCCGGCTTACCGATTCTAACCTGCATGCCAGGCTGCTGGGGCGTAGTAAGTTGTATATTGTCGCCAGCCCGGCTTATATCAGACAATATGGCCGCCCGGCTACGGTTGCACAGCTGAACAACCATCGCATTATCAGCTTTGTCGAACCAACCCGCTTGAATCACTGGCCGTTGGTACAGGGTGAAACGGTACTGACGCCAGCAACACCGCAACTGGCATCGAGCAGCGGTGAAGTGATAAAGCAGCTATGCCTGGCCGGTAATGGTATTGCCCTGTTGTCGAACTTTATGATCCACACTGAACTGCAGCAAGGCACTCTGGTGGAAGTGCTACCCGGTGCGGTGCTGTCACCCAACGACAGAGAGCGGGTACAGGCAGTGTATTACCGTAATACGGCGCTGTCGGGCCGTATTTCCGCTTTTATCGACTTTCTTGCTGGCAGGCTGACGCTTTAACAGAAAGATGATGCAACAGCTTAACGACTTACAACTGACAGCACAACTCAGCCAGCTTCTTTCGGTGCGCTGAAGGTTTTGCTGTAATAGCCGGAGGGGTCGAAACAGCAAACCCGCCGCTTGCCGGAAGCCAGCATGTCGCAAGCATCACCAATCCGCTTTGCCCGGGTCTTCGGCTGCCTGGCTGAAGTCATCCAGTGGATCCAGTCCAGGCGCGCGATTGTAGTGGTATCATCCCAAACGGCCCGAGCCGCGGGTGCAGCGGCCAGGGCTTCCAGCAGATCAGAGGGAATCTCAGGCTCTGGTTCCTCTTCCACTGACATAATCTCAAACGCGACAATATCGCCAAATTTCGTTTCGGTGCTCTCAAGCAGAGCCTGGTTTACCCGCAGCCAATGACTTAATTTACCATCTGGTTCAAGCGTAGCCTGAAAATCATGGCCGTTGATAGTGCCCACAACTGTCGTTCTGCCGCGTCGGGGAAGCCTGGCACTCGCCTCTTGGGGCAGAACGACAAAAGCCCACAAAGTATCGCTACCCGGATTGTCCGGACGAAGCAGTTCTGCTGCAAATTGAGATTTCGTATCGCTTTGTTTCATGCTGAATTAACCTGCATACGGTTTTTACGTTCCGCTTTTTGAATATACAGCGGATATCTACTGTCCGGTAAGCTCATACTCAAACTCATAAAAGTGCTTACCATTTTCTATTTTGATCAGCATTTTTCCTGAAAGACCACTTAAATCACCAGAGCCTGAATCAGGAACAACCTCAAGCACTAAACTATTTTCACCCCGATTCATCGTACCGAAGTGCTGCAGCACAAAACTACCGGATTTACCTGATAACGAACCTGTAACCTGCTCTATCGCAACATACCCTGCAGAGCCCCTGGTTGTTGTCATGGCACTTAGCATTTCTCCCTTGCTGGTGGCATCCAGAGCACCTGAAAATGTTTTGTCGATTGACATGCGCCCTAAACTGACACCATCAGAGCCCTTGGCATAAGTGTCCATTGGTTGCAATTTGACCTGGAATTCCCCGGAAACTTTCATTTTATTTCCTGTTTCAGTTGCAAAAGCATGAGTGGAAAAAACTAAAAGAATTATAGATGTTATACATATTTTTATCATACGCATTGGCTAATCCTTATGGTCTAACGCTTCAAGAACCGGTGCTGCTTGCAGCATCCGTGTTATTTAATTTGCTAGCAATGCAACTTACACGTTTCAAGTAACCTGCTTTAGTCAATACTTGGGAACTTGAAGGGTAACTATTAATGAGCAAATCACCATTATCCAGTAACCATGATGATCTCGGCATGCCGACTAAACCAAATAGCTTCTCAACTTTAAAGTCACCATCTATAAGGTGAATATCACCATAATTTGATGACAAGTGAGCTAAGCCTGAAGTCACCACGATACCAAAGGGCATTTGATATATGTCTTCAACATTCATTTCTTGAATGTGAGATACCTTGCCATCTCCATCAATTAAAACCAGTTCCCCTCCAAATTCACCATTACTACTGCCAGCAATAATATTAGAACCTATTTTAAATATTACATGTGGCTGTATTGTCTGGTGCTCAATCGCAACTTTGTCATCCGAGTATGGTGA
>JARXRR010000142.1:0-1299 GCA_033792355.1 Chromatiaceae bacterium AAb-1 | reverse complement strand
AAGCTACTTCGGCTGAGTCTGTTGTTGTCTTTCTGTCCAGCTGCATATCAGGCAAAACCACCTTCGGGTGGTTTTTTAGTTTTAATAAACTGCACGTCCGGCATATTCCAGATACAGCACATTTTTTGGTAAATATAGAAATTAACTTTTAACATCTGAATCTAGTTGTTAAAATGTAAGCGCTACCATTTATTATAAAAATAACACTTGTGCCGGAGGGGAGATGAGAAAGCTTGGGTTACCTATTACGTTAATATCAATAATAACGTCTTTATCGTTAGCTGTATTGGCTGAGCCTGTAACTATCGAGTACCAATATGACGTGCTCAAGAGAGTGATTGAGATCAATGACAGCAAAAATGGTGACAGATTTTACCAATATGATGCTGCGGGCAACCGGACAGCAGTCAGTGGAGAAGTCATCCCTCCTTTGCCTGTCTTACCTCTGCCAACGGGGTTAAGAACATATCCGATTAGTTATACCAACCCTCAGCTGTATTTCTCTATGTGGTCTGCGGTGCCTGGCGCAACTTACTACAACGTTATGCTTATCAATGGCAACACTCATAGCAACCTGACGGTGACAAACATCCAGAAAGAGGCATTAGGGCTATGGGTTAAAGCGTGCAATCCCCTGGGGTGTAGCGAAGAGTCATATTTCTAATATAAGGGCAATAATATGTTTAGTATAAAAAATAAAAGATATTTTCTTATTGCGCTATTTAATTTTTTCATCACTTTTAATTGTTATGTAGCAGCAGAAGCATTAATGCCACCAAAATATTCTGTTATTGACAGAAATTGGGTAAATATTACTTCTAACCAGCTCAGTCTAAGCCTGAATGATATATCTATTGGTGGTGATTTTGGTTTATCTCACACGATATCATCTTACGGTAGTAATTTTGTAAATCTTGGGGGGAATTTTGAAGGATATCGGGATAGTTTTTCTGGCGGGTTCCTGAAAACGTTACATACTGATGGAAAACCAGGAAACCGGTTGTTCATGTTATTTGTTATCCGGGTATTCGATATCGATAGCTCGACAGACTTTCTTATTAATGAGGACGGGACTTATATCGCGCTAAGTGATCAGCGTTATACGTTTACTGCCGCTGCCAATAACACCTATATTTATATAAAACCCGATGGTACGGAAGTGACTTATATTGGTTATGGTAGTCCATCTGAACCAAGGGGATATATGTCTAAAGTGAAGTATCCGAATGGTTTTATTATAAACGTCTATAAAGAGACAGTATCCATCAGCGCTCCGATTCATAGTGTTACAACCAATAC
>JARXRR010000091.1:0-10209 GCA_033792355.1 Chromatiaceae bacterium AAb-1 | reverse complement strand
ATTTTATATAACTTTATCTTTTTGCATATTACATTTGCAGCTTAATTTGCGGCAGAAGTATCAGGGGCTGCTGGCCAACCCTGCATTTCATATAAGCGGGAGCTGCAACGGGCGAAGGCGAAAAGTAGTGTCTGCTAATGGGATTGATGATTGAAGCTTTAAAGGCTACAATTGAAGCTTAATTTGCTTCATTATGATTGTCAAAATGTCTCTACTTGCGGAATTGTTATTTAAAGATTATCGGCGCCAGGTGCTGGGTTTGTTGTTGCTCCGGCCTGATGAAGCTTATCATGTCCGGGAGATTGCCCGCCTGACGAATACTGTTCCGGGAACCCTTCATAAAGAACTGGCTAAACTGGCTGACGCCGGTGTACTGAGAAAATCACAGCAAGGCAATCAGGTACTCTATCAGGCAGATACCCGTTGCATCATTTTTGATGAACTCAGCAGTATATTACGTAAAACCAGTGGTCTGACCGATGTACTACGTGAGGCTTTACTTCCCTTTGGAAACGAACTGAAATTTGCTGCGGTATTTGGTTCGGTGGCAAGTGGTAAGGCGATAGCTGGCAGCGATATTGATGTGCTGCTGGTAGGCGATATTGGTTTTGCTGATGCAGTAAAAGCGTTATATCCGGCGCAACAGCAGCTTGCCCGGGAAATTAATCCTAAGCTATATTCAGAACCACAATGGCAATTGGCATTGATGGAAAAAAGTGGATTTATCCATGAACTGCTGAGCAAACCTATGTTGTATCTTATCGGAGGAAAAGATGACTCTGGACAATCTGATTGGCAGGCTGCTGGAACGAATTGAACCGGATGCCAACAGCATACAACGCCTGATTGCTGCGGCTGAACGCAATATCAGAGATGCAGGGTTAGCAGCACTCAGCAACGAAAACCGTTTTGATGTTGCTTATAAAGCCATTATGCAACTGGCAAACGCCGCTTTGCAAAAAGCAGGTTTCAGAACGCTGACCAGTAAACCGGGGCATCATCAGACGATGTTGCAGTCACTGGTAAAAACAGTCGGCATTGATTCAGATACCTTAATTGTGCTGGATGCCCTGAGAAAACAGCGTAATATTGCGGACTATTCAGGGGATCTGGTTGAAGAGGCCGCTGTCACTGAATGTATTCAGCAGGCCCGGCAACTCTTTATCCTGACAACTGAATGGCTTACCCGGCAACATCTGGATGAGTAATGTACGAAGCGGGATCCTGATTTACCAACCCTGCATTTCATATAAGCGGGAGCTGCAACGGGCGAAGGCGAAAGCCAGTTGCTTTGCCTGATAGAGTTCTGTTATCGGTGTTGCCGCCGTCAGTAACAATAAGCAGTTGCGGTCATAACATTCGTCTACCAGGGCAATAAAACGGCGGGCTTCGTTATCCAGTTTGCTGACGTAATAGTTTTTATGTTCGCGCTGGTAGCTGTCTTCAATGCCATGCACTATTGGTTTGTCTGCCAGATAGCTGAATTGCGGTACATTCTGCACGGCGATGGCCTGGTAGCGGTTAATCAGTTCCATATAATCCAACTGGCTGCGCGGGCCGGAACAAAGCGCCATAAAGTCGAAACCGATCACCCTGTCGTTATGCCATAGGGCCGGAATATCCCGGTTTAATATTGTGATAGTGTGCAGCGGGCTGACAGTACCGTAATGTTGTTCTGCCAGCTGTTGCAGTTGGGTTTCAGTGCCGTGCAGTAAATAATATTGCAGGGTATGATCCTGTAAACGGCGGTAATCCTGACCACTGTCCAGAGATATCACATCACAATACTGCCTTAACAGCGCAATAGTGGGCAGAAAGCGCTGACGTTGCAGACCATTGTGATACAGCTCTTCCGGCGGTGCATTAGACGTGGTAACCAATACTACACCCAATGCAAATAAATGCTGCCATAAGGTGCCAAGCAACATGGCATCGCCGATATCGTTAACAAAAAACTCGTCAAAACACAGTACCTGATAACGGTCAGCCCAGTGCTGTGCGATTAGCTGTAGCGGGTTTTTGTGGCCGGTCAGGGCATTCAGTTCCTGATGGACACGGGCCATAAAATGATGAAAGTGCAGCCGGATTTTACGCTCTGTGGCAAGGTGGTGGTAAAAGGTATCCATCAGCATCGTTTTGCCACGACCCACCGGTCCCCAGATATATAAACCCTGTACCGGGAATTGCTGCTCTTTAAGTGCGGTATTCAGTTGTGACAGACGTTGCAGCAGATAATACTGGTTTTCATCATAACTGAGGATATGGGCGGCAACTTGCTGCTGGTAGTGGTTTAACATGGCAGTATCTTAATAACAGCATAAACAGGCGGCATTGTAGCATAATTGCGAATTCAGCTCAGGTGCCGCTGTTTTGCAGCGGCAATCGCCAGCGGCTGATACCCGCCGGTGCAGTGTTCTGGCTGATGTGTTTGCCGCAGAGCTACCTGCCGGACAAACACTTTGCAGCGCAAGTCTTTATTATTGCTTTTTATTATCAATGTTTGGTTTCAGCTCAATAATTCGGTCCACTGATGCAATAGTTTCCGGCCGGTGGGCAATAACTACCCGTGTAATATTCAGTTGCTGAATCGCTTTGCTGACATAGGATTCGGTTTTGGTATCCAGATGGCTGGTTGCTTCATCCAGAAATAAAATGCGGGGCTGCCGATATAATGCTCTGGCAAGTAAAATACGCTGTTTCTGTCCGCCTGATAATGCAGACCCCATGTCCCCAATCAAACTGTTGTAACCCATCGGCATCTGCGCTATGTCCTTATGAACTGCCGCCATACGTGCACATTCTTCTACACGGACGATATCGATGTTTTCTTCAAAAAATGCAATATTGTCCTGAATGCTTCCGGACAATAGTTGATCGTCTTGCATGACTGCTGCTACCTGGCGCCGGTAGTTACTCAATCCCAGTTGCTCTGTCGGAATATTATCAATCAGAATAGTGCCTGCTGCGGGTTGTAATAAACCTAACATGATTTTCATCAATGTTGTTTTACCACAGCCAGAGGGGCCAACCAGAGCAACAGATTCTCCTGGTAATATACTGATATTGATATTCTGGAGCACTGGGCGGGTTACATCACTGTAAGAAAAATAAATGCCCCGTAGCTCTATTTTACCGTCAATCCGGTGCTGTCGTTCCTGAGTGGGGTGAACCTGCTCTTTCGCTGTGAGTGCAATATCGCCAATACGTTCAAAGTGCAGGCTGAGCATACGGAATTGAATCAGCTTATCAATCAGCCGGGCCATACGATCCATAAATTGTGTTTTATATGCCATAAAGGCAAACAACATCCCTGTGCTGAAACCACCTGCCAGCACTAAACGGGCAGCCAGATATACGACCAGAATATTTTCCAGCCCGAATAAGAGCCGGTTTACTGCCTGATAAGATATGTTGAAGATGCCAAGGCTGATGGATTTATTGGTAAAATTAATATAATGATTCTGCCAGAGTCCTTCCCGTTTGGCTTCAGAACCAAATAATTTAATGGTCTGCATTGCCCGGACAGTTTCCATGAAATTAGATTGCTCTTTGGCCTGTGCCAGAATTTCCTGTTCGGATACCATGCGTAATGAGCGGTACATTGCTAAACGAAACAATGCATAGGAAAGCACGGCAACCATGACTACTGCAGTGAGGGAAGGGCTGTAAATCAGGATAACAACCAGAATCGCAGATGCCATCAGGCCATCAATCAAGGTTTCTATCACCCCTGTTGTTAACAGTTCCCGTACTTGTTGCAGTGAACCAAAGCGGGAGACAACATCACCCATATGCCGCTTCTCAAAATAGTTAAGCGGTAAGCGAATGAGGTGATGAAACAGGTTACCGGCCATCTGAATGCTAAGCTGGCTTCCAAAATGCAGTAACACAAAACTGCGCGCGGCATTGGTTGCTATTTCAAACAGCAGAACCATGCCAAAACCGATGGCCAGCACCAGCAGCAAGCTTGTATCACGGGTCAGAATGACATCATCAATCACTAACTGCATGTAGTAAGGTGCGATTAGAGTGAATACCTGCAGTAAGATAGAGAATACAAAGAGCAGTGATAACGAGCGCTTCAGACCGGTAATTTTCGACCAGAAAGTGGATAATCCAAGTCTGGACTGACCTTCTTTTAAGGTGAAGTCATTGGTCGGCAATAACTCAAGCGCAATACCTGTGAAATGTTTCGCTACCTCGGAAAGAGGCAGTTTGCGGGGGCCGGTCGCGGGATCATGGATAAAACAGACTCCCCTGTGAACTTTCTTTAAAACCACAAAATGATTTAAATCCCAGTGTAAAATGCAGGGTGTTTTTAATGACGCTACCCCTTCCATTTCTATGCGTAACGGCCTTGATGACAACTGCAGTTTTTCAGCAAAATTCATCAGATCGAGCAGGGTACAGCCTTCAATCGATAAGGCGAATTTGTGTCTTAATTCATTCAGGCTGGTGTGATATCCGTAATACCCGGCAATCATAGCCATGCAGGCGAGGCCACACTCCGCAGCTTCTGTCTGATAAATGACTGGCAACGAGTTTCGGTGCCAGAATGTCAATTTCTGGGAAGCTGCCTGCATTACAGTCGTCCTTTCAGGCTGAAAATGGGATCAAATAGCCACCGGATCAGGCTGCGTTGCTCTGTGATAATATCGGCATCCAGAGCCATGCCGGCCCGAAGGGGCAGTTCGCGGTTATAGGCATAAATGAACTGCTGCTGCAAGCCTATACGTATCCGGTAGGCAGGCTCTTCCAGAACCAGCTCGGGTACTTCACTCGGCATTATTACTGTATGACTGATTTCTAACACTTGCCCTTCATGAACACCAAAGCGTTCATAAGGGAAGGCATGAAAACGGATACGGGCATTCTGCCCGCTTTCAATAAATGCAATGGCACGGGTTGGTACATAGACGATGGCTTCCAGAAGGGTATTATCAGGCAGAATACTTAACGCCACACTTCCTGAAGTAAGGTATTGACCTGGTTTCAGCAGGATACCCGTTACCGTTCCTGCTAGCGGCGCAGTGATTAATACCGATTGTTCATGCTGCTGGCGGGTCAGCTGATTCCGGAGTTCAGAAATCTGGTTATCCAGTTGTCCCTGAGTGGCATAAAAGTCCAGCGGCAGTTGTTGTTGTGCACTTAGTTGCTGCTGTAGTTGTTCTTCCAGAACTAACTGCTGATTGACCAGTGTTTGTTCCTGTTGCTGTAGTGACAACAGGGTATCTTGCTGACGACTTAACTCAATATTGGAAATAAAGCCTGTTCCGGAAAGCTGAGAAACCTGATTGACTAAATGCCGGTTTAATTCCAGCCGTTGCTGAAACGTCTCATATTGATTCTGTAATTGTTCCTGCTGTTTTTTCAGGTTGGTGATGCGGGTTGCTGCTTCCTGCAGACGCAACTGATGTTTTTGTGTCTCCTGTAACTTTTGCTGCTGCAAGTTGGCTAAAATAGCGCTGAGTTCTCTCCGTAATGTGGCATTTAATTCGGTCTGTTCTGCTGAATAGTGATTCATCGTCAGTTGCAGTAATGCCTGTCCTGCTTCTACCTTGTCACCTTCTGCAATAAGAAATTGCGTTACGGTACCAGACTGGCTGGATTGCACCCGTATTATTCCCTGCTCAGGCTGTAATATGCCAAATACTACTTCCTTGCGTTTATAGCTGCCTGTAATCAGGAACACCAAACTGATCAACACAATAAAGCTGATTAACCCCGCCAGTAGTGAGAAGGTTGGAGGTCGTGTCAGACTGACCTCTCCCTGAAGACGAGACTGTTGTTCATCTAAGACTTGCTGGCGGAAAAGTGATTTCATGTATTCATTGGCCGGAAATATCTTCTGAATTGTAATCTGGTTGTATGCGAGCTTGTTCAGAAAGATAACGTCTCCGTAAAAAATCGTAAACTACAAATTCCTGTTCGCGGCCATAAGCTTTGAAAATTCGGTTGTTCAGCATATGGAGTAAAGATGCCAGCAGAGTATCTTGGCTGCACGTCAGGTGGCCCTGGTGTTGTAGTTGTAACAATTGCCCAGTAACGGGTTGCAGCAGTTGAACGTAGTGCTGACGTACATCCAACAGTTGTTGCACAGAGGGCTCATGAGTGTCGTTTTGCCGGCGGCTGTTGAAGTCCTGTTCAATGTAAATATTCAGTTCCCGGTATTTTTTCCCCAGCTGGTTGCGTAATTGCGCATGTTCCTGAAACTCCTGCCCGAATTTATGACGTAATTCACTTATTAACTGCAGCTTCTGGGGAAAACTGTAACCAAAGGCATCCAGAAGTGCATCAGAGAGCAGTAATGCCAGGCGCCATCGTATAGATTCTCCAAACTCAGCTATCAAACCAAGGCCTTGCAGTACTATGTCGCTGTCAGCCATAAAAATACGCTCAGCAAGTACAATGCCGTGTTCACCGCCATAGCGTTCGACTTCCTGCTCATAGGTGAAAAGTTCTACCCGATGCAGTTTATGGCTGTTTAACCACGGAGCCAGGCGTTGCTGTAGTTGAGGCAGAAGCCGGCTGTATAGTTGTTGGGGATTGCCATAGAATCTGAGGCGGATATGCCAGTCTGGATCAGCGTAACGTATAAAAAACCATTGCTGGAGGTTTTGCTGCAGGTGTAGCGTTTCAATTAATGGTTTTATTTCCTCCAGCAGGATTTGCTCTGCAGTGCTTTTGGCTGCATATAATTTAATACTTAACCACTGTGAGCCTGGCTGAAAGCGACGTAAGGCTTTCGGGTTTAACTGCGCTTGCGGATTCTCGTGTAGAACCTGTTCCGGAACTGCGGCATGGTTTAGCAGCGGTACAATAATTTCATGAGCAAAAGGGCCGTCATCATTTCTGGTATAACTCTGATACTGCATTATCAGTGATTCTTTCAGAAGAATGTATTGCTGATTCTGCGTTTCAGATAACAGCAGGGTTATCATAAATGGATTGTGCAAATCTAAGGTAAGAACATTGTCTGCAACCGCATAGCAGACATAGCGATCAAGCTGGTATCTGTTATGGAGTTTTTGCCATGCTTCAGCCTGCCATTTTCCATTCAGCATTAAGGCTGCCAGCATGTCCCGCTTAACCCGCCAATGGGTTTCGTACAGAATAACGTTATCAAGTTGTATCCGGGGAACATATTCCATCTGATTGAATGATACCGGCATGACGAAATGCGGTAATTGAGCTTGCTGGTGCTGAAGCGTGCACAGAAACCGGTATATGCCAAGAGCATGGGCAGAGTAATTATGTGCGCAGGTCAGACGGGGGATTACCTGCTTATTCAGCCTTTTAGACCAGAGTTTTACCTGATCGGCTTCTGTAAATACATAAAGATCGCTGACCGCTATCTGTTTGTTTTCAGGCAGTGTTGTATCGGCAAGGAATACAATCTCATAATCACGTAATGATGGTCTTGATATCACATTACCCGGGCGTCCGTCCGGCATATGTACTACTTCAGCGAATATGACATCGGGTGACAGGCTTTCTTCTTGCTTCAGATACTGTTTAACCTGATGCAGCAATTGCTCATCAAGATGGCAAAATCGTCCCAGCAGGTTTGCGCCCGATGGCCCTGAAAGGCCATGCAGATGAACCAATAGCTGGTTATCATCATCCTGATATAAGGAAATATTCGCTGCGAATGACGCCGGCAGTTGCTTTAACATTGTTTTCTGATCACGATCTTTCAGTAATTCTTCGGATTCCAGTTGCAGGCAGGTGGTGTTATGGCTGAGTTGTATTTTTCTGAGTAACAGTTGTTCAAGCTTATTTGGATGATTGCTCTTATCAGTATGAGCTGAAGCAGTAATATTAAGCCCTGCCAGCAATGGTGATTCATAACCTGTATCTGATGAGAAAGAAATACCTGCTTCGTCATCCAACACCTGTAACAATGGCACAAACTGGCCTTCAAAGCGTTGATTAAATTGTCTGATAAAAGTATCAAAATGCTCTTTTTTCTCAGGGGCTATCGCCTTTAATGCCAGAATAGCCTGCCGCAGGGTATTTAAAAGTGATGTCTCTATATTCGCCTGTTCCATCGTCCGCCATGCATCGGTCTGGAACAGTTTATTTTCAGACACTTTGTAGGGCAGTTGTTGCAGAGTCAGGTACATCGCGCGATATTCATCTGGTGAGCAGGTATTGAGGCAATCATGGTTTTGCAGTTTGGCTAATATTTGTTCCAGAACAGTGGCTGTTTGTTGGGCTCCGGCCTGTTTTAAAGAAGTAACAAACGATACCCCCGTATTGCCGGAGGTCAGTGGTAGCTTAAGTTCCGGAATCAGCACCTGTTCCTGAAGCAGCTGCTGCAGGTAATGTTCAATCTCAGTGATATCTGCTTCAGGGTAAAGTTCAGAAAACTCCTGTATCAGCTGGGCTTTCTGTTTCCCCGGCTGGGCCAGCTTTAGCACGGCTTCGAGAAATTCATCCTGTTCAACAGCGCTAAGCCGGTACTGGCGTTTATCAGCTGACTGGTAAGGTTCAATATAGTGATAGGTATGACCCAGTAAATAGAGTGATGCATTGGGTTTGTAATAGCAATCGGCTATTTCTGCCGGGTTTTGGATTAAATCGTGCTGAATTGTCCCCAGATAAAACATATCCAGTCTGGTTTTACGGCGTTCTTCTGTCAGTGGAGCCGGTTTCAGTTTGGTATTTTCACTAAAATTGCCTGAAGCTATCCCGGCGAATAAACCAAAAGGCGTTGGCCTGCATCCCATACGTATCAGGTATTTAAGCAAAGCATAAGTTACTTTGATGCCGGATTTACTGTCGGGCTTAACACTCCATAGCGCTAATCGCTCAATCAGCGACGGACTTGCCAGATAAAGTGCTTCTTTTACGCCGGGGGAAGCCAGCCAGCTGGATAAATAGTCCTGTAACCCGGCGTCTGTTAAAGGAAGCGCTTTAACGATTCTGGCGCTTAGCCGGGGAATGCGGATAACAAAAAAATCGGCTTTTAATTCTGTGTTACTGGCCATTAAACACCTATATTTCTCTTATTTTATCTAACGCAGCAACAGTGCATCTGCCCAATCAGGTTCTTGCCCTAAGGTTGTCAGTAAATACAAACCTATTCCGGCATAACCGTTCAGGAAAGAAGCATCTTCCAGGTACGTTGGCTGTTCGTCGATCTCCCCGAAGCGATAAAAACCTTTTAGCCCTTGTGTCTGGTATAACTTAATGAGTTCGTTTTGCCAGAAGTACTCTGCTGTTTTTATCCGGGAATCAGTACAATAAGTGGACAGCAGGTGGAAAATAAAAGCTAAGCCTGCTGTGCCATGGCAGATAGCTGCATCCTGAATGAAGCTTTGTTCGGGTGTCCGGTGGCTGGCATGTAAACAAATCTCGGTGGCAGCAGAAATCAAATCATCTCTTTGCAGCAAACGCCCGGCCCGGAATAGGGTCAGTGCGATAGTAAGGTCTCCATAGCACCACCCCAGCCGGGATTGGGATGGTTTCTCTGCGATATTTCCAAAATAACAACCATACTTTTGCGGATCCTGACGCTGTGTCAGCAGCCAGTTACATCCGGCATTCAACAGCGCTTCTGCTTTTTCTTTTTGCTGGGTTAATCCGCCATGTAAAGCGATAAGAGCGGCTAACACGGCAGGAACACCGTGAGCTAACCCCAGGTTAAATTCAGGATTGTCATTGTCTTTATTAAACCGGTAGATTGAAGATAAAGGAGTGTTCCAGGCACAAGACGTTTCATTGAAAAAATGGGCCCGTTTTTCCAGAACAGAAACCAGCAACTCGCTGCAGTGAAATGCCTGTTGGCAGCGATTTCTTCTGGCCAGATAAACTGCAATACCACTGAGGCCAAGTACATACTCGATATCTGTATTATCTGGAACCTGTTCCAGATATTGCTGTATAAGGATATCTGTATTCTGATTAAAATCTGGCTGGTAACTGTCGGTCTGTTCCTGCAAGATGGTTTCATATAACCAGGCAATACCTGTTATGCCTGTACCGAAAGACATCCCGAAATGTCTGGTATGGTCAACAATTTCCAGTTGAGACAGGTTTTTATTGAATAACGATTCCGACACCCTGTCAGGAAATATTTTGCTGGCATACCACAAAAATAATAATTGCCCTGCTGTACCTTCCAAAAGCCCGAAACTGGAGGGGGTTTGTAATATATGCTGAATTTGGGTAATAATTTCTTCAATAATAGTCTTTACATTATAT
>JARXRR010000138.1:0-1421 GCA_033792355.1 Chromatiaceae bacterium AAb-1 | reverse complement strand
TGAAGTGACCCCCAATAGTTGGACATTCCAATTACTGGGGGTCTTTTTATGTCCAGACATCAAAGAGCATTTAAGCTTCAATTAGCAATACTTGCTGAGCAAGAAAGTTCGGATACGCTCGCTCGCAAGTACGATGTTTCATCTAGACAAATTCGCTACTGGTCAATGGTTTATCGGATACATGGCGGAAATAGCTTTCTGCATTCTGATTATCCTTACACCGCTACTTTCAAGATGAACGTGCTCAGTGCAATGCGTAACAATGACTGGTCGCTTGGGTATACGAGCGCCTATTTTGACTTGTCTACGCCAGGTATATTATTTCAGTGGCAAAAGCTTTATTCTCTTGGAGGCATTTCCCGACTTCACTCACAGAGAAAAGGCAAGCGTTGTATGAAACACCTCTCTTCTGAGCCTAAGCCATCAGAGCAAATGACAGAAAAAGAGTTACGTGAAGAATTGGATTATTTACGTGCGGAGAATGCTGTCTTAAAAAAGTTAGAAGCCTTGGCTCAAGCGAAAAAGAAAAAAGCAAAGAAAAGACCTTAGTGGTCAATGAGCTCAAGGCGAAATTTAGCTTACGCCACTTACTCAAAGCAACCGGCTTAGCCAAAAGCGTTTACTACTATCATCGCCAGGCACGGAAGCAGGCCTGCCCTGATGAAGCGTTAAAGTCGCAAATAGAGGCTATCTACCACGCGCATAAAGGCCGTTACGGATATCGTAGAATAACGCTTACCCTGCGTTTATCGGGTATAGGTGTTAACCATAAGCGCGTTCAACGGCTCATGTGTGAACTTGGCTTGAGGTCAAAAGTGAGGCCTAAACGATACAAGTCGTACAAAGGTGAAGTGGGTAAAGTGGTACCCGATTTAGTGAAAAGAAAATTCACAGCCGATAAGCCTAATCAAAAATGGGTAACGGATGTGACAGAGTTCAAAGTGGGTGAGCAAAAGGTTTACCTATCACCTGTTATTGACCTTTTTAATCAAGAAGTGGTCAGCTACGAGGTTCGTAAATCCGTCAAGTTATCCTTGGTCACTGACATGCTGAAAAAAGCGACAGCTAAACTCAGCCCTAATGAAAATCCGATTGTTCATTCTGATCAGGGATGGCAATATCAAAACAGACAATATCAACAACACTTGAGCAATAAGGGCCTACGGCAAAGCATGTCTAGAAAAGGAAACTGCTTAGATAATGCGGTAGCTGAGAACTTCTTCGGGATATTAAAAACGGAGATGTACCATAACGAAGTCTTTAAAAGTGCGGATGAGCTCATTGAAAGCATTAAAGAGTATATTGATTATTACAACAATCAACGGATTAAGCTCAAACTAAAAGGCCTGAGTCCGATAGAGTATCGAAATCAGGCCTTGGTAGCCGCTTAGAAATGAGTCCAACTTTATGGGGTCACTTCA
>JARXRR010000057.1:0-22585 GCA_033792355.1 Chromatiaceae bacterium AAb-1 | reverse complement strand
TTTATTCATCAAGGATCTTTCTGATCAGACCAGATCCTGAAAGATCAGGTAATTCCATGCCTGCAGGCAAGATACAAGGTGATGATTCTGATAATTAAACAATAATATAAAAATTACCCTTGCTTTGTATTATTCTATTGTATATCTTTTACCTTATTCAGCTTTTGTTCATAAACTATATGAATCAGTATGTGAACAGGCTAAGACAATTAAAAGGCAAACTGTACTGAAAAGTCAGGACGCAAAGCTTCCGGTCTAATATTGTGCTTATAATCGGCACAATTATGATAGCGGGGCCGCATTAGCTTAGTGGCATCCCTTTCGGATGTTCCCGGTATTTCTGCCTGCGCAGGTTACCGTGGATACTTTTCTGTGCCGTTTTCCTTTTAATTTCCTGACGATTTAATCTGGTGCTGACAAACATACAGTTTGCAGTTGAAGTTGGTTGTAGTAATAAAAGGAAAGTGGAGTGTCGTACAGTTTTTTTGCTTTCTGGTTAAGTACCACAACAACGCTGATGCCCGGTCAGTATGTGCAGCCCGCTGAACAAGCACGCTGGCAGCTGCAGGGTGATGCGTTTCGTTGCAGTATGCAACAGACAGTAGCGGGTCTGGGGCAGGTAAGTTTTGTTATTGCGCCTGATCAACCGCTGACATTAATTTTGGATATTCTGAAACCTAACCTGCATTTACAACAGGTAACTGTTGCTGGCCGCAATGCTGACTGGCAGCCGGCAGAACGTATTATTGCCGACTTCTCTCATCCTGCTGATCAAATCACACCCGTTCAGGCGCGTTTTATCGTACCGGCCCCGGGCCTGCTGCAGCATATTGATCTTGGTTACTGGCTGGATTTTGAACTAAGAGCTGATGAGACAGCTGCAAATCTTATATTACCCAGCATTGAAGGCCGCCAGGCAGTGACAGGTTTCAGGCATTGTGTGGCAGATATGTCGCCTCTGTCGTGGGAGCAGGCCAGAGATCATCAGATCCTGTTTGATGCAGGTCAACGCACCGCATCAACAGAAGATTTACGCTTTTTAGAACAATTGGTCCGTTATCTGAGCAAGGATGGTTCGGTTACCAGAATATTGATAGACGGTCATGCAGACGATTCAAATGGCAGTATTGCTAACCGTTTACTTTCACAGGAGAGGGCAGATGATGTTGCTGCCCGTCTGATTGAGTTTGGTGCTAAAACAGGGATGATTGAAGTACGGGCGCATGGTAATCGTTACCCCGTTGCCAAAACTGGCACAGGTGGTAAAGAGTTACATAATCGCCGGGTCTTAATAAGACTGATCCGTAAATCCACCTGACATAGCATGAGACTAACCATGAAATTACGGCATGTACTTTGGATAGATCAGAATGCCCCGGGTAAGGATGTTATTTCCTGCATCGATACTGAGGGTTATCAGCTGGTCCATACCCATTCGGTTACTGAAGTTGTCAGCTATTGTACGCAGTATGTACCGGAACTGGTTTTTGTTGATTCCGGTATTACTCAGATGTCACTGGTTGATCTGGTAACACTGGTTCACCGCAAAGTGCCTCAGGCACAGATTGTCACGCTGGTTAATAATGATCAAAGCGCACTGGCTTCCGAAACGCTGAAAAGCGGCGCTATCGATTACCTGTTAAAACCCTTTATTGCCTCTCAGTTACGTACCAGTGTCCGTAATGCCGCAGCATTCAGCAATGGCTTAAAAGATCTGGTTGCGGTATCTCATGCCAGTCGTCAGATATTACAGCTGGCGAACCGCGCTGCCCAGACCGAAGCTTCAGTGTTGATTTTAGGGGAGTCAGGAACGGGTAAAGAAAAGCTGGCGCAGTTTATTCATATGGCGTCTGATCGGGCTGATAAGCCTTTTGTCGCGGTAAACTGTGCGGCGATTCCTGAAAATATGCTGGAAGCAATGCTGTTTGGCCATAACAAAGGTGCTTTTACCGGAGCTGTCAGCCAGCAAACCGGTAAATTCGAATATGCCAATGGCGGCACTATTTTGCTGGATGAAATTTCAGAACTGCCTTTGTCATTGCAGGCTAAGTTATTAAGGGTATTGCAGGAGCGGGAAGTTGAAAGGCTGGGCAGTAACAGCAAAATAAAACTGAATATCCGGGTTATTGCCGCCAGTAATAAAAACCTGCGGACACTGGTTGAGCAGGGTCTGTTCCGCGAAGACTTATTTTACCGGCTTGATGTGCTGCCATTAAGCTGGCCTGCGTTGCGTGAGCGGCGCGAGGATATTATTCCGCTGGCAGAGTTTTTCATTCAGAAATACGGCAGTGGCAAATACTATCTGAGCCAGAATACCAAAGAACTGATGCTGCAATATAACTGGCCGGGAAATGTGCGTGAGCTGGAAAATGTGATGCAACGCGCACTGGTGATGGCCAGGGGCATAGAATTACAGCCTGCTGATCTCAATTTACCGGATTGCTATCTGCCCGCTGCCGCCGTATGCGCCAGCCTGCTGAAACATAATAAGAAAGTCGCCGAATTCGATTATATCCTCGATGTTCTTAACCGTTTTAATGGTCACCGGGCCCGTACTGCCGAAGCTCTGGGGGTGAGTACCCGTGCGCTGCGGTACAAATTAGCTGCAATGCGCGAGCATGGCCTGGATATAGATGCAATAGCTTAAATTTAAGGATTAGCAAAATGATTCAACCAATAGACAGCAAAAGTATGATGCTGAATACCATGTCCCAGCTACAGCAGATTGCATCGGCAGAGCGTATTACACCAGCAACTAACAATATTGGTGTAGAAAGCGATTTTAAAGCAGTTATCCGCTCAGTGAACCAACAGCAGAATGTTGCTGCCGAGATGGTGGCTGCCGTTGATGCGGGACGTAGCGATGATTTGGTTGGCGCTATGGTTGCCAGCCAGAAAGCCAGTCTGAGTTTTTCCATGTTGATGCAGGTTCGCAATAAAGTGCTGAACGGCATTGATGACGTCATGCGAATGTCGCTGTAAGGATTATAAATGAAAGGCGAATTAGCAAAAAAAGTGCCTGGCACCAGCATGATTGACGGAAACTTCAGAGAAAAAGTGATTAATCTGTCTAACAGCTGGTTACCTGGTGGTGAAAAGAGCCTGGCATCCATCGCGTTGTTGGCAACCCTGGTGGCTGCAACAATTGTACTGATTTTATGGACATCGGCTAAAAACTATGTCCCTTTGTATGGAAATCAGGAACATTACGATAAAGCCAGCATCCTGGAAATTCTGGATAAAGAGAAAGTCTCATTCCGTATCGATACTGACAGCGGCAATATTCTGGTACCACAGGACAGGCTGGCAGATGCCCGCATTACGCTGGCGGCCCGTGGTATTAAAGCGGCGATGCCGGAAGGGTTATCTACCATTGGTGACAAGGTCAGCATGGGTACCAGCCAGTTTATGGAATCTATGCAGTACCAGCATGCACTGGAAGGTGAGCTTGCCCGTACCATTATTACCATGGAAGGAGTACGTAACAGCCGGGTGCATCTGGCCATTCCCAAGCGTAACTTATTTGTCGGTCGTCAGGAAGAAAAGTCAGCGGCGTCCGTGATGGTGGATCTGGCACCGGGTTATACCCTGAAAGGTCAGCAGGTTGAAGCCATTGTCAGCCTGATTGCCGGCAGCGTACCCGGCCTGGATCCAAGAACTGTCGCAGTGGTTGATCAACGCGGCAAGCTGCTGACCGGCGAGTTATTTGATGAAACGCCGGTCGGAAAAGAAACAGATAAAAAACTGGCATTTATTGAAAAACTGGAACGCAATATCGAACAGCGGGCATCCATTATGCTGCTGCCAATTCTGGGAGATGGCAACTTCCGGATCCAGGTTTCATCAGATGTTGATTTCAGTGTGGTGGAAGAAACACGGGAAGCCATTGATCCGGCATCTGTACTGAAAACAGAATCAACCAAATCAGATAATATGTTTGACCAGCTGGCGATGGGGATCCCGGGTTCGCTGGCAAATCAGCCGCCACTGCCGGCAGCTAATCCGGAAGGGCAAGATAATAACCAGCGTACTTCTGAGCGTACGGAAGCTTCCCGCCAGTTCGAAAATGGCCGGGCTGTAACGCATACCCGCTATGAAGTGGGCCGGCTTAAATCTATGAGCGTGTCAGTACTGGTAAACGAAAGTTCAGCCGGCGAAGCTGGCTGGACGGAACAACGGCTGGCACAGCTGGGGGAAATGGTAAGAACCGCTACCGGCTTTCAGGCTGAACGTGGTGATCAGTTCAATATCACCAGCTTCGGTTTTGTCGAAGCACTGCCGATGGCTGAACATGCTGGTCTGCCGTGGTGGCAATTACCGGAAGTAAAAGAATATTCCCGCTATCTGTTTGGTACGTTAATCAGCCTGGCCCTGATTCTGTTTGGTGTACGCCCATTGGTTAATCATCTGATTAACGGCAAAAAAGGCAGCAAAGAAAGTACAGTTGTTGCAGCGTATGACAATGGTGCTGAAGTAACACTGGAAGGTTCTGCACAGGCGACTACAGCTGCAGCTATGAATGCCGATGGCAGTGTCGGTGGTGCGGCTACCGATCCGGCCGCCGCAGGTAACGACTATCAGCCTCATTTCAGCGGTACAGCGTTGCCTAAACTGGGTTCCGAATTTGCGGAACAGATTACACATATGCAATTACTGGCAAATAAAGAGTCTGAGCGGGTCACCGCGGTTATTAAGTATTGGGTAGAGCGGGGAATCAGCATTGAATCAACTAAGGTCTGAGTACGGCAGAGTCATCACCGATCTGGATAAAGCAGCTATCCTGCTGCTGAGCATGGGTGAAGAAAATGCTGCGGGCATTATTAAACGGCTCAGTCGTTCTGAAGTCAGGGCATTATCTGAGCGGATGGCAACAATATCGAATGTGACACAGGAAGATGTTGCTGAAATTCTGACTGACTTTTTTGATCGTTACCGTAATGAAAGTGGTTTTAACGGTGCTTCACGTATTTATCTGGAACGGGCATTAGACAAAGCCGTTGGCCGCAAGCTGGCCCGGGAAATGCTGGATGACATTTACGGCGGAGCACTTATTGAAGATATTCGTCGTCTGGAATGGGTGCCGTCAGAATTGCTGGCGCGTTTTCTGGAGCAGGAACATATCCAGATGCAGGCGCTGATTCTGGCCTTCTTACCGGCGGAGCAGGCATCAGCGGTATTGGCGTTATTCCCTAAAGAAAAACATGACGACATTCTGTATCGTATCGCCAGCTTACGTGAAGTAAGCGAACACGTAATGGACGATCTGCGTTATACCCTCGAAAGCTGTATTGCCTTTGTCGGCGAGCAAATTGGTGCCAGAGTGGATGGGGTGGAAAAAGTGGCAGAAATCATGAACCGCTACAATGGCAATAAAGCGGAGATCATGGAGTTGCTTAAAACCCATAATGCTGAAACCGCAGAAGCCATTCAGGACAAAATGTACGACTTCGGTACTATTGCCAACCAGACAGAAGATGTTCTGGCGCTGCTGCTTAATGAAATTCCGGATGAGCTGTGGGTCATTGCGCTTAAGGGTGCTGACGTTGAGCTGCTGAATAGTATAATGGGTGCTTTGCCTAAGCGTCTGGCACAGGTTTACCGGCAACAGATTGAGAATATGAAGGCACAGCCAGTCAGTAAAGTTGAAGCTGCCCGGGCTGAGATTATGTCAATGATTCGTCAGATGATGGCTAAAGGCGAAGTCGAATATAAGCTGTACGAAGAAGAGACTATGGGGTAACTATGTCTGAGGTGTTCCGTTTCCCTGTATTACAACGACATGCCCATCAGCAGACTGCTGAGCAACAGGCTCAGATCGCCTATGACAAAGGGCTGAATGCCGGTATTGAACAGGGTACGGAGCAAGGTATTGCACTGGGCCGCAGTCAGGCCCGGGAGCAGGCTGAAGTATGGCAGAAACAACAGCTTGAGCAGGAGATTTCCCGCTTAACCGCAGAATACCAGCAGCGTTTTAATACTCTTGAAGCCCAGTTGCAGCAGCATAATGTGCAGCAGGAGCAAGACCTCAGGCAGGCAGTGTTTGAATTACTCAGTAAACTGGCAGAAACAGTACTGGAAACAGAACTGAGTATTAACCCTCAGCAATTACAACAAGCGATAACCCATACCCTGAAAGCCTTGCAAAGTACCGAACAGATCCAGAGTATCTGGCTGGCACCTGCCGATATTGAAGCTTTGCAGCAACTGGGAATATCCCGCATTGGTAATACACCGCTGCTGGCTGACGATAGTCTGCCAACAGGGAGTGCCCAGTTTACCGGGAGTTCTCAACTGCATTTGCTGGATTTCAGGCAGCGCTTATCTGAAGCAATGGTGACTGTACGGCAACAGCTGCTGGAACATCCGGGAGCATAACATGGGTACATCGCTTATCCGCCATTTGCAACAGGCTACTGAGCAACTCAGTCCGGTTACCCCTTACCAGAGTTTTGGTCGTCTGGTCAGGGTAAACGGTATGATCCTGACTGTCGCCGGCGGCCAGTATACGATGGGGCAGCGTTATCAGGTTGAAGGCATTAACGGGCAATGGTTTGAAGCAGAAGTTGTCGGCTTTGACCGTGATCAGGCTTATTTAATGCCATTAACAGAAGCCAGTGGCTTATACGCCGGTGCCAAAGTCCGTTCTATTGCGACGGCCAGCCAGCTGATAGTCGGCTCTGCATTGCTGGGCCGGGTTATTGATGGCCTGATGCAACCGCTGGATCAACGGCCACCATTGCATAGCGGTGTGGCAATCAGTGCTAACCTTCCTGCCGTTAACCCTATGCATAAAAAAGTGGTGACTGCTCCGCTGGATGTCGGCGTAAAAGCAATTAATGGTCTTTTTACGGTTGGTCAGGGGCAGCGGCTCGGTTTATTTGCCGGTTCCGGCGTGGGAAAAAGTAAGCTGCTTGGCATGATGACCCGTTTTACTACTGCCGATGTGGTTATCGTCGGGTTGATTGGTGAGCGTGGCTGGGAAGTAAAAGATTTTATTGAACATAGTTTAGGACCGGAAGGGCTTAAAAAAGCGCTGGTGGTTGCGGCGCCGGCTGATCAGTCGCCGTTATTGCGGATGCGGGCGGCAGAACTAAGCCACCGGCTGGCGGCATGGTTCCGTGATCAGGGGCTGAATGTGCTGTTGCTGGTCGATTCGTTAACCCGTTATGCCCAGGCACAGCGGGAAATCGCATTATCTGTCGGTGAACCGCCGGCAACCCGTGGCTATCCGCCATCGGTATTCAGCAAGCTGACACAACTGGTTGAACGGGCAGGAAACAGTGCTTCCAGCACTGGCAGTATGACAGCTATTTATACGGTGCTGGCAGAAGGCGATGATCAGCAGGATCCGATAGCTGATGCTGCCAGAGCCATTCTTGACGGTCATATTGTACTGACCCGTGAGCTGGCAGAGCGGGGCCACTACCCGGCCATTGATATCGGGGCTTCTATCAGCCGGGTAATGCCGAATATTGTTGCTGATACCCAGCTGAAAGCCTGTTACGAACTGAAACGATTATATGCAAAATATCAGCAGGTACAGGAATTAATACCGTTAGGGGCATATCAGGCCGGAAAAGACAGCGAACTGGATCGTGCAGTAGCTTTGTATCCGGCTATTGAAGCCTTTTTATGTCAGGGATTACAGGAAAAAGTGGATTTTGCTCAAACCGAAAAGCAACTAACCGAACTGATGGTGAAACATGCTTGAGAAATATCTGCAAACCCAGAAAGATAACCTGAACCTGATGCAACAGCGGCAAATGCAGTTGAAAAATCAGGTTGAGATGGAACAATACCGGCTAATCAAGCTGAGTGAACATATTGCTGCACTGGAAAAGCCGGAGCAAATGGCATGTAGCCTGAGCCTGAAAAACCTGGCCGGGCTGAAAAACATTATGCAGGACCTGCAACAGGAACAACAGGTGCGCAGCGAGCAGGCAGAGCAGGAGATGTTGCAGCAGCAACAGGCATGCCGTAAGCAGGCGGCTTATAATCAGGGTATTACCGAATTGCTGAATACCCGGTCACAGAAAGAAGCCCTGAAACAGCAGCGCCAGGAACAAAAAGTACAGGATGAACTGTCGATGCAGATGTTTTTCCGTCAGCAGGCTAAAAGCTTCTAGGGGCTGTTAGCCTTTACTGATTATTTTTCCTGCTGTATGCAGGTGAGTTGTATACTTAGCCTATCTGAGCTCTTTTACAGGAACAGGCAGGCTATGCAATATATCAATGCCCCCGCGTTAATCCGTACTTCATCTTTTATCAACGGTGTCTGGCAACAGGCAGAGCAGACATTCAGTGTGATTAACCCGGCAACAGGGCAGGTTTTACAACAGGTTGCTGATGCTTCTGTGGCTGATGCCGGGCAGGCCGTACTGGCTGCACATCAGGCTTTCAGTCAATGGTCGGGGCTGCCTGCCGCAGAAAGAGCTGCCCGTCTGTTACGCTGGCATCAGCTGATGCTGTTGCATCAGGATGATCTGGCCCGTTTATTAACCCTGGAGCAAGGTAAGCCGCTGGCGGAAGCCCGTGGAGAAATTACTTATGGTGCCTCATTTTTACAATGGTTCGCAGAAGAGGCAAAGCGGGTTTATGGCGATATTATTCCCGCTCCCACTACAGATAAACGTATTCTGGTGCTGAAACAGCCGGTTGGGGTGGTGGCGGCTATTACACCGTGGAATTTCCCGAATGCCATGATCATCCGTAAAGCTGCGGCTGCATTAGCGGCAGGCTGTACTTTTGTGGTGAAACCCGCGCAGCAGACTCCGCTTTCGGCATTGGCAATGGCCGAGCTGTCTGTTGAAGCCGGGATACCCGCCGGTGTTTTTAATGTGGTGGTAAGTTCAGATGCCAAAGGAACAGGCAAAGTGTTTACTGAGCATCCGCTGGTTGCCAAGTTCAGCTTTACCGGCTCTACCGCGACAGGCAAGCAGCTGTTACAACAGTGTGCTTCTACCGTAAAGCGGGTGTCGATGGAGCTGGGGGGGAATGCCCCTTTTATTGTGTTTGATGATGCCGATCTGGATGCAGCAGTGCAGGGCCTGATGGCATCTAAATTCCGTAATGCCGGGCAAACCTGTGTCTGTGCCAACCGTGTGCTGGTGCACAGCCATATTTATCCGGCATTTACCTATAAATTATTACAGGCGGTAAGTCAGTTAAACGTTGCAGATGGCCTGACAACCGGCAGCCAGATTGGGCCGCTGATTAATGAACAGGCCGTTGCTAAAGTTGAACAGCTGGTGCAATCGGCAATCAGTAACGGTGCTCAGTTATTACTGGGCGGAAGCCGGGCGACAGATCTTGGGCCACAATTTTATCTGCCGACAGTGTTGTCTGAAGTGACTGCCGATATGGATATTGCCCGGCAGGAAATTTTCGGGCCGGTAATTTCATTGCTCCAGTTTGATAATGAACAGCAGGCTATAGCACTGGCAAATGATACCGAATTTGGGCTGGCCAGTTACTTCTACAGCCGGGATATTGGCCGGATTTTCCGGGTTGCCGAGCAGCTGCAGTATGGTATGGCCGGTATTAATGAAGGCATTATTTCAGATGCCGCCGCACCTTTTGGCGGGGTTAAACAGTCAGGCTCAGGGCGCGAAGGCTCAAAATACGGACTGGATGATTACCTCAATATCAAATATCTGTGTCTGGGCGGTATTTAGCAACGTGCATGTGGCCGGTTGCACTGTTAGGTAATTTAAGCAGAGGTAATTTAAGCACAAACCAGCAGCAGGTTTGCGCTTTGCGGCTATTTCACAATAAAGTTGAAATACTTATCGGTGTAAACCGGTGGCTGATGGGTAAAATGCCACCACTCCATGCTGTAGACCTTAAAACCGGCATCAGACATTATATCCAGCAGTAGCTGGCGGTTAGCTTCTTGCTCTGCGGTAATAGCCAGATTACCGACATTGGATATAGGGTCAAACATATCAAAAGGTGACCCCATATCCAGTGGTTGCCAGTTGCCTTGTCCATCCTGTCTGGCCAGCGTCAGATCGACAGTACTGCCTCTGCTGTGGCCGGATTGTTCAGCAATATATTGCCCCACCAGCTGGTCTTTACCAAGTGCCGGGTAATACTCTGTTTTAGTGCGGGTATCACTGAGATCGGCAGCCCAGCGCATAAAATGATCCACTGCCTGCTGTGGGCGGTAACAGTCAAATATCCACAGGTTATAACCTTGGCTTTTTGCTGCCGTATACGCCTGAACCAGCGCTGCGGCAGCCTGCTGCTGCAGATAACATTTATTGGCCTGATAACCGGTAACCGGTGTGCCAACAAAATTATCGCTGCCAAAATACGCCATATGAACCTGAACATCGGGTATCAGCCCGGCAATATCAACAAAATCATCAGGTACAGGTTCAGCCTGATGGCTGCAGGCTACGGTCAGTGCTGCTGCACTGATTAAGATCAGTTTTTTCATATCATGATCACTCCGGCGATAAAGAACGTTGCCAGCGCCAGTAACCCACAGAAAATAGCGTAAGGCAGCTGTGTTTTTACGTGTTCCAGTAAATCGCAACCTGCCGCCAGTGAACTGACAACAGTGGTATCTGAAATGGGCGAGCAATGATCACCAAACACTCCGCCACTTAATATAGCGGCAAGTACCAGCTCTGGTGGCAGGCCAAGCAGCTCAACCATTGGCATGCCGATAGGAATAAGAATAGCGAAAGTTCCCCAGGAGGTACCGGTGGTAAATGAAATCAGCGCCCCGGACAAAAACAGCAGGGCTGGTATAGTAACCAGTGGTACATTGTCATTAACGATAGACGCAATAAAGGTGCCGGTACCCAGCATTTTCAGGCTGGTACCCAGTGCCAGGGACAACAGTACGATAGTGACCAGTGGCAGTAATTCGTTCATGCCTTTAAAGCCGATATCAACCAACTGATGATGACTAAAACGCCGGCTGAATAACATCATGCAGTAAGCAACCAGACAAGCCATTGTCGTGGCATAAAGTACAGACTTGGAACCTGAACCATCTACCAGCCGGCCATTACCGGTGATCAGCATAAAGCCAACCATCGAGAATGCCAGTGTCAGCAGCGGGATCAGCATAAACGAGGCTTTTGTCGGCGGAGTTTCAAGTTCAGTGTGAGAATGATCCAGAGTCCGTAATTCTTTGTCGGCTGTGCGCATCGGGCCGTATGTTTTACCACTGATAATGGTGTAGAACACCACTGCCAGTGTCAATAAGGCATAGAAGTTCAGGGGAATGCTGCCGATTAAGACCGATATCGGGTTTTTATCCAGATTATAAGTGCTGATTAACCCCAGGATATAGGCACCCCAGCCATTAAGCAGCAACAATACGCAGGCCGGAGCACTGGTGCTGTCAACAATATACGCCAGTCTGGCCCGGCTCATTTTAAATTTATCAAACAACCCGCGGGAAATAATACCTGATACCAGCGCACTCAGGTTGGACTCAATAAAAATAGCCACCCCGGTAAAGAATGTCAGTAATCCTGCCTGACGGGGGGTTTTGGCCACCCCTCGTTTAACGAAGATTTCCACCATTGCAGATACACCACCAGAGTAACGCATATAAGCCAGCAGGCCGCCAATTAATAAGCAGAACATCAGTAAGCGGGCATTATCAGCTGAAGTGGGGACAGAAACAATGCGTTCCAGTGTCTGCAGCGGAGCGTCCAGCAATAATGATGGAGTCAGGCTATTACCGGCCTGAATAAAAATCAGTAATTCAGCACAACAGAGTGATAACAGTAATGCCAGAATGACTTCTTTGCGCCATAACACGATGGCGATAGCTACCAGTGCCGGTAGTAACGTTAACCAGTCAGCCAACCTTTCCTCCTTTTATATTATTGTTTTCAGAGCCATGTTTGCAGCACTGTGAGCCGGATTCAGTTGCAGTACCGGCCTGACAGGCTATTTGTTGTCTGATATTTCACGGTATTTTTTACTGTACTACAGACGCCCGGATTTCTGTTAACATTTTATACTGTCTTCAACTTCAGGCTGCAAGACGTAAGACATAATTTGCGATAACTGACCGGGTTACAGGTATAAGCAGTTTTGCCCGTTGCAGCAAAAATGGTTACAGTGGGAGTATCTCCGGTTAAAAATAATACAGAGGGAAATATGCTGAAAAGCCTGATATTTATGTTCGGAACAACAATAATGACAATGACACATGCAATGACAGCTGCAGATTATCAGGCAATTCAACAACCAGGGCTGAATAAAGAGCAGCTCACTTATTCTGATATTGAACCGGTACTGGCGCATCATAAAAACAACCCACTGTTTCATTTTGAACAGATTGGCCAGTCGTTATACGGGGTTCCGATTCATCAGATCACCATCGGACAGGGTGAGAAGCGCATCCTGGCCTGGTCGCAGATGCATGGTGATGAGTCTACCGCGACCGCAGCACTGCTGGATTTACTGAATTATATTGCCGCTGATGAGCAAAAAGGCTGGCGCGACAGCTGGCTGAATAATGTTACTTTGCGGCTGATACCGATGGTAAATCCGGATGGTGCTGAACTGGGAACGCGCTATACGGCGCAGGGCATTGATATGAACCGTGATGCCAAAACGCTGCAAACTCCGGAAGGTAAGATACTAATGAATGCGGCAAAAGCGTTTAAACCGCATTTTGGTTTTAATCTGCATGATCAGAACCGCCACTACGCGGTAGGTGAAGGTTTTAAACCGGCGACCATTTCATTACTGGCACCGGCATTTGATCACCAGAAAACGGTGGATGAACCACGTAAAAGAGCCATGCAGCTGATTGGTGATATGGCTGAGCTGGTTGAGCAGGAAATTCCCGGCCATCTTGGCCGTTATAACGACACTTATTCAGAGCGCTCGTTTGGTGATACCTTCGCCGGTATGGGGATCAGCACGATTCTGGTTGAGTCAGGTGGTTATCCGGCAGATGATACGCGCCAGATTGCCCGGCGGGTGAATGCGCAGTTACTGGTCAGAATGATTAACAGCATTGTCAGCGACAGTTACCTTAATATTCCGGCTGACCGTTACAACCAGATACCGTTTAACCGCTCTGGTGGGGTGAAAGATGTTGTGATCAGCAATTTGCAGCTTACTTTACAGCAACAGACTGCCAGCATAGATGTGGCTTTTGATCTGGACTTAAAAGCAGCAAAACGGGCCCGGATTGATGATATCGGTGATCTGTCCATTTTTGGCAGTTACCATCAACTGGATGCTACCGGTCTTAATTACCAGCCTGGCAGAGCCTATAGTTTGCGGTCTGTATTGCAGCTGACCGATGACAGTTACCTGGAACTGCTGAAACAGGGTTATACCCATTTCAGCGGAGATGAAGGTCTGCTGCGTAATAACAGCCAGTACCCGGTATTGATTAATCCGCGTGGTTTACCGGAAGAATCACTGCAACGCCGGCAAAGTGCGACCTTTGTGCTTAACAACGGCACAGCTATCCGTTATAGCGTGATTAATGGCCAGATTATTGATTTACAAAACGGCAGGGTGCTGAACCCGCTGGGCACCTGATGCATCAGCATAGCGGTATATTGTATCGATACCGCTGTTTCAACCATATTGGACAGAGCTATTTGCTCAGTTGCTTTTGCCAGGTAACCAAGGCTTCAAGTTGTTGTTTAATCAGGTCCTGAATGCGTTCGTCAGTCAGGTCGCCGTTGGTGTCGAAGCCACCGGCAAAGGCATTGGCAAATACTTCAGGCTTGTTTAACGGATGCAGATTCAGATAAACACAAACCTGACGCAGATGATACTGCGCGCGTGATGTCCCCATACCGCCACCGGCGCCCAGCAGGGCAACAGGCTTACCACTGAGTAAATGGTTGTCTGCTTCACGGGAAGCCCAGTCCAGAGCGTTTTTCAGCGCCGGAGCAATGGAATAATTATATTCCGGGCAGGCTAACAACAGGGCATCTGCCGTTGCAAATTGCTGCAATAACTTTACTACCGCAGCAGGCTTTTCTGCCAAATCACTATTATAAAAAGGAATATCGTGTAAATCCGCCAGATGAATCCTGGCCCCTTCTGGCGCATTGGCCTGAGCGTAGCGTAGTAAACCTGTGTTATTTGACTTTGCCCGCAGGCTGCCGGAAATCGCAAGGATATTAATTGTCATAGTACTCTCCTGAAAAAATATAATTATAAACGGTTGGCTTAGAGCAACCCGACTCCTGCTAGCCTGAATGACATTACGAAAAACTACCAGTCTTTTAAACAGATAAAATAGCAGGCCAGTCAAGCTGGCTAAGCTGGGTACTGAACCATTGCAATGCATTGCCGTTTAACTGTTTATCCCATGCCAGATAAAGCGAGGCATTGGCCCGCGGTATGCCGATGGGCTTAATAATCAGTTCACCACTGGCCAGTTCGCGCTGGATCAGGTGGCGGGGTAAAAAACCGATACCGGTACCGCATTTCTGGGCTTCTATTTTGGCGGTCATATTCATTACCCGGATACTGTGGCGGGTATCCAGCAGGCCGGAGCTCTGCCGTGGGGTGGAAATAGCAGAATCGGCAACGATAATCAGGGTTTGTTCTTTCAGTTGTTCTGCACTGATGATGCCGGTTTCTGTTGCCAGTGGATGGGCTGGTGATATTGCAAATACAAATTCGGCCTGCCCCAGTGGCACCACATGGTACTGCCCTTTGGGTAAATCACCGGACACACCAACAGCAATCTGGGCCTGGCCGGTTTGCAGTGCTTCCCAGCCGCCACCGAGCACTTCTTCTTTCAGGGTGACTTCGGTCATTTTATCCAGTGCTGTAAAGCGTTTTAGCAACTCAAACAACGGGGCATTGGGAACAATGGTATCTTTAGCAATGGTCAGCCGGGTTTCCCAGCCGGTTTCCAGTTGTTTTACGGCATCTTCCAGTGCTTCAGCTGCCCGCAATAACTGGCGCCCCTGTTCCAGTACCAGCTTTCCGGCAGCCGTCAGCTGAGCCTTCTGGCGACTGCGATCAAACAGCATAACATCCAGATCGGTTTCCAGTTTCTGGATGGTATAGCTCAGGGCTGACGGTACTTTAAATAATGCTTCCGCGGCTGCGGCAAAGCTGCCTTTACGATCGATGGCATCCAGTGCCCTTAATGCTTCAAGGCTGATCGCATTTTGCATAATAAACCGCTCCGCAACACAAAGAGTGTATTTTCCATTAGCCTAATCGGACAGAACGCATAGATAAAGAGGCATTCTGCATTTCTTCGTATATAAAGTTCAGTTCATCATCCGGTAATGAAGCTCCCAGTGTGTAGAGCAGCGGGTAATAATGATCCTGTGACGGGTTGGCCAGCCGCCCGGCGGCTGTGTTCAGGTAATCATGCTGAATGGCGTGAAAATCCCGTTGTTCCAGCCGGGTTTTCATCCAGTGATCGAACTCCAGCGCCCAGTCGTGGGGCTGGGCATTGGCTTCCCGGCGGAGCTGTCTCAGGTTATGCACCATATTACCGCTACCTAAGATCAGGACGCCGCGCTCGCGCAGAGCCGCCAGTTGTTTTGCCAGCTCAAAATGGTAAGCCGGGCCCCTGGTCATATCCAGACTAAGTTGCACCACCGGAATATTGGCTGACGGATACAGATGTTTCAGCACTGACCAGGTGCCGTGATCCAGCCCCCAGCTATGATTATCTGCTTGCACCTGTGGTGTTGTCACTTCCTGTTGCACCAGCTCTGCCAGCTGTGGGCTACCGGGTGCCGGGTATTGCACATCAAATAATTCCTGCGGGAAACCATAAAAATCATGAATGGTTCTGGGGTGTTCCATCTGGGTAACCCAGGTGCCTTCGGTCATCCAGTGGGCTGAGATACATAAAATAGCATCCGGCACCGGCAGGTCTTTACCTATCTGGTTGAGTGCTCTGGTGTAACGGTTATCGTCAATCGCATTCATCGGGGAACCATGTCCGATAAAAATTACCGGCATTTTGTGGCCGTTCTTCTTATGCAGCAATAAATTATTGATAACAGAATGATTCATAAAACCTCTCAGGCCAGATTTTTATCAGACTGACACGCTATTCAGCTTTTTGGCAGCAGCTGATTACTATAATGGGGTGTCTGTTACGATTTATCAAAATTATTGATGCCGGTATCGGTCAGATAACCGGTATAAAAAAATATTTCTAATAAAATGAATGAATTAATGTAGCAGGAAGCAGCTAATATTTTCACATCAAAAAAATTGATATAACGCCTCAATTTATTCCGCTTTTTTCTGACGGCGGTAACCACTATTGTTTGCAATATTAAAGCAATGGGAGGATACCATGATTGAAATCAGACGCTCAGAAGAACGGGGCAAAGCCTCATTTGGCTGGTTACAAAGCCGGCACACTTTTTCTTTTGCCAGTTATTACGATCCGGCCCAGATGGGTTTTTCCGCACTGCGGGTGATTAATGATGACCGGGTTACTCCCGGTGCCGGCTTTGATACCCACGGCCACCGTGATATGGAAATTCTCAGTATGGTGCTGCAGGGGCAGATTGCCCATAAAGACTCTGCCGGTAATACTGAAATTCTTCCTGCCGGGGAATTTCAGCTGATGAGTGCCGGTAAAGGGATTTATCACAGCGAATTTAATCCCAGCCGTACGGAGCCTTTACATTTCCTGCAGATCTGGATTATGCCGGATCAACAGGGTGGTGAACCAGCTTATCAGCAGAAAAACTTTGGGCAACAGCCGGGGTTGACACTGATTCTGTCACCTGACGGACAGGATGGCAGTATGGTTATCCGGCAAAATGCCCGTCTGCATCAGTTGATTCTGCCTGCGGCTGAGACGCTGACTTATCAGCAGGCCGCCGGACGGAATATTTATATACACCTGATAAGCGGAGCGCTGAGTGTTGCAGGCAATACTTTGTTACCCGGTGATGGGATGAAAATAAGCCAGCAGCCTGAGTTAACCCTGACTGCCGGCACCGAACCGGTAACCGCGTTGATTTTTGATTTACCGTAGCGGCTATCAGGGCAGTGGAATATGTTCCTCGTTATCTCCCGGGATCGCGGGGAACTGACCATTAGCCCAGCGTTGTTTGGCCTGCTCGATTTTCTCTTTGTCAAAGGCCACAAAATTCCAGTAAATATGCGGTGTCTGCTGGAATTTCTCGCCACCTAACAGCATGTAACGGCTGGCGGTGTCTGAGGTAATATACTGGTCGTCGTCATCCAGTAACACAAAATCACCCTGGCTGAACTGTTGGCCGCCAATCTGTACTTCGCCATTAATGACATACACTGCAGTTTCCATACCGGCACAGGGACGTTCGACACGGGCACCCGCTTCGGTAATGGCATCCAGATAGAACATCGGGGAGTAAGTTTTCACCGGTGAGCTGTGATTAAACGCTTCGCCCGCAATCAGCCGCATCATGACTTTTTCGCGGAAAATATACGGCAGACGTGACTTGGTAATATGAATAAAACTGGGTTCAATATCGGTTTTGTCAGGTGGTAAAGCCAGCCAGCACTGAATACCATTCAACTCATGTTGCTGTCCCCGAACTTCCAGTGTTTCGCGCTCTGAATGAACAATACCTTTGCCGGCAGTCATCCAGTTAACATCACCGGGAAAAACTTCCTGAATGCTGCCCAGGCTGTCACGATGCAAAATACTGCCGGCAAAAAGATAAGTCATGGTAGCCAGACCAATATGCGGATGTGGCCGTACATTGACTCCTTTGCCTGCCGGGAAATGCGCTGGCCCCATATGATCAAAGAAAATAAACGGGCCGACCATTTTTTTCTGCATATGCGGCAGAATACGCGACACTGTGAATCCGCCCAGATCCTTACTGGATGAAGGTAAAAGTAATGGCATTTTTCCCCCTGTCTATCAATCGGTTAGTTTTTTATTTTCTGTCTGTTTGTTCAGCAAAGGTAAAGATGATACCAGTCAGTATAGCGTTAGATCACTAGTATTCAGCCCGCTTTTTAAAAGTAAGTATCTGAACCTGCCAATAAATGGCGGCTTATACTGAAGCAACAGGAGGAAAAAAATGTCTGTACGTATACTGACTTTACTCAGCTGCTGCTGGCTGTTACTGGCATGCGAGCCATCGCAGCAGGCAGGAACAGCATTCGCAGATAGAATGGCAGACACTGAACATAACAGTCGTAATGTCCTGGATTGGGCCGGACAGTATGAAGGCATACTGCCTTGTGCTGATTGTGAAGGGATCCGTACCCGGCTGACGCTATATGAAGATGAGCGTTATCAGCTGCAAACAGAATATCTGGGCGAGTTACCTGATCAGTTTCAGGAAAGCGGCAGTTTTGTCTGGAATAATGCCGGCACCATAATTCGTTTGCAGGGAGATGGCAGCAGTGGTAACCGGCAATTTCAGGTTGGCGAGAATCGCCTGCGGCACCTTGATCAGGAAGGAAATCCTATTACCGGAGCACTGGCGGAGCATTATATACTGAATAAAATTCAGTCTCTGGCAGAAGACAGCAGCAGTTCAGCTGCATTGCTGGCAGAAAACCGCTGGCAGCTAACTGAACTGATGGGTGCGGTAATTCCGCCTGATACCGGTATTTTCCTGCGTTTTAATCCGGACAACACCGTACATGGTTTTGCCGGCTGTAATCAACTGGCCGGAAACTATCAGCTGGATGGTTTACAGCTTTCGCTGCAACAGGTTGTTACCACCAGAAAAGCCTGCATGGCGGCAACACCGGAAACAGAATTTCTGAACGTGCTGGCTCAGATAGATAACTACACTATCAGCCACGGCCAACTGACACTGAACAAAGGAAAAATGGCACCTCTGGCCCGGTTCAGTGTGGCGGCAGACTGATCAGGGCGTTGATAATACGCTGCTAAGGATAAAGCAGATAAGGCTGGCGCCGTGTCCTGAATTCCTGCAATGCAGGCTGCCAGCTTTGTCTGATCTGCTGTTCGCTCCAGCCCTGCTCTATCTGCAAACGTAACTGGTCTGTTCCTGCCAGCTTGTCCATAAATGCAGGTGCAGTGAAAAACACGGCCTGCTGCTGCCGGAATAGCTGATACCAGTTAATCAGATAACCCAGAGCCAGCCCTTCAGTTTGAATTTGGCGTAAATCCTGCCCGTGACTTAGTTTGTCTTTCAGTGGCGGGTTTATCGCTGCACCTGGTGTTGCGACCGGAGTAAACTGAAAATCACCCAGTCCGAATTTATCATAGCCAATTACCTGAAAAGGAAAAGGTGTGCCTCTGCCAATACTGAGCGGTGTTGCTTCAAAAAAGCCAAGCGACGGATAAAGCGCTACAGACTGGTCATTCGGTAAATTCGGGCTTGGACGTACCGGCAGGCTATATGGCGTATCGCGCTGGTAGTGTTTAACGGCAATGACGGTCAGGTCCAGCGTATCGGCCTGGGCGACCCAGCCTTCGCCTTTAATCATCTGTGCCAGTTCGCCGGTGGTCATGCCGTGCAGCAAGGGTATCGGGTGCATACCGACAAAAGAGCTGAACGCCGGATTAAGCACCGGGCCATCGGTATAAGCGCCATTGGGATTAGGTCTGTCCAGTACTATCACGGCCTTGTTCTGCTCTGCGGCAGCTTCAAGCAAATAGTGCATCGAACTGATGTAGGTGTAATAGCGTACCCCGACATCCTGAATATCGAAGATCACCACATCCAGTTGCTGCATATGTTCGGCTGACGGTTTTTTCGATGCCCCGTAAAGAGACACCAGCGGTAAGCCGGTTTTGCTGTCAACAGTGTTGCTTATCTGGGCACCAGCATCGTGATCGCCTCTGAAACCATGCTCTGGCGTAAAAATCAGCACAATATTGACACCACTCTGCTGTAGCACATCAACCAGATGCTGCTGATTAACCTGTGCTGTCTGGTTAACCAGCAAGCCCACTCTTTTACCTGCCAGTAAGGGCAGGTAAGCATCGAGCTGTTCGGCACCAGTCATTATTGGTGAGTCTGCAACGGGTGGTATGCTGCTACAACCGGTCAGCAGGGTAGCCAGCAACAGCAGACAGCAATAGAATTTACGGCTCAACATGGTTATTTTTCCTCAGCAGCCAGTTGTCTGGCCAGCAGTATAGCACCGTCCAGCGCATTGCCTCTGGCGTCCTGCAACCACGGGCTGTAATAGTCACCGAGGAGTGGTCTGGTCACGGCTGCCAGCCCACCCAGCAAGATTACAGGTAAATCTGTGCCTGCACGGCTGATCTGAATCAGCTCAATGACTGCAGCTCTGTGTAACTGTATCAGCCTGGAAGCCTGCGGGCAGTCTGGTGCCAGTTCAAAAATCTGTGGGGTGAGTGCAGCGTAATCATGGGCCTGGGCGTTTTTCAGCCAGTGCAGCAGCGCCGGGCGTTGATGCCCCAGCTGCTTGCTGAGCCGGGTTGCCAGCTGGCTGTGAATACCGGTCAGGCTGTCGAATTCATTAAGCAGTTGTTTTACCGCCTGCTTGCCAAGCCAGGCTCCACCGCCTTCATCACCAATACTGAA
The DNA here is from genome assembly GCA_033792355.1 of Chromatiaceae bacterium AAb-1. GTDB lineage: Bacteria > Pseudomonadota > Gammaproteobacteria > Enterobacterales > Alteromonadaceae > Alishewanella. The sequence goes on along the minus strand of JARXRR010000057.1, from coordinate 2,114 downwards.
ACCCCAGCCACCAAACTGGTGTTCTGCCAGCTTGTTATCCAGCTGCATAGCGACTGAACCGGTGCCCAGGGCCACGACGACTACCGGCTTACCCAGATTGGCGCCGTACAAAGAGGTTCTGGCATCGGTGGTTAACAGCAGTTTGTGTAGCGGAATATCAAGTTGCTGGCAAAATTGCTGGTGCAGCCCGGAGTTTCCGGCACCTGCCAGCCCCATTGCAGCAATAAGCTGCCCGGAGGTTACCCCTGCTTCAGCACAGAGCCGGGTTATCAGCTGTCTGACCGTACGCAAAGCACCTGCCAGATCATTATTTACTGATGCCGGCCCCGATAACTGCTGCCACTGCTGGCCAGTGCCGGTATTCAGCAGCCGGGCCTGCGTTTTCGTTGCTCCGCCATCAATTGCCAGCAGCCACATAGCGTTAGGCTTCCTGAGTTGTTACGGTTGTGGCCGGTTCAGTTCCTGATGCGCTGATACACACCAGAAAGGCAACTGCCGTACCGATACAAAGCTGCCAGGTAAAACCGAGATCCAGTGCTGCCAGTTGCGGGCTGATTTTCTGCAACAGATACGGCTGCATCAGCAGGGTAACAAAGAAACCCGCCAGCAATGATGCGGTAACTGAAAGATTGTTGCCCCGTTTAGTGAACAGCGCGGTGAAAAATACGCCCAGCAAACCACTGTAAGAAAACACCATCACGCTTAGTGCAAAAGCCAGTAATGGCATATCAGAATACTTTTGCCAGTAGAAACACAATACGGCCATAGCAGACAACGTCATGGCAGTCAGCAGCATGCCGAACTGGCCGGCGCGGACAAAGTGTTTTTCCGGTACAGCCGCCTGACGGGCCAGTTTCCAGGGCTTATAAATATCGGCCACCAGTACCGAAGACATAGAATTTAAGCCAGAGGTAATGGTAGACAGCGCGGCGGCAATAACGCCTACCACCACCAGACCTCTGAGGCCGGACGGCATTTCGTTTAATACGTAGTGCATAAATACGGTAATTTTTTCACCCTGAAAGCTGTCGGCCAGCTGGCTTGCCGGCTGATACAGATCCGGGCGCATATAGAAGATATACAACAGAAAGCCAATCAGAATAAAGATCAGCATGCTGGGGATAACCATTAAGACTGAATTGAACAGGGCTTTTGAACCCGACTTGGCATCCTTACAGGTCAGCACCCGCTGTGTCATATCCTGATCAAGGCCAAAAGCAGCAATGTTCAGCAGTACAAAACCGGTTAGGGCTGACCACATATTAAACACCCCTGTCGAGCTGAAATCTGTTGTGAAATCAAACAGCAACAGTTTGGAAGGGCCACCATCTATCGGGTTTTGCAAAGCATCAATAATCACCGGCAGCTCTACTCCCATACTGAGATAGAGATATATCAGTACTGTAAAGGCCGCAACAACATATACCAGCCCCTGTACGGTATCGGTATAAATCACAGAGCGGATACCACCGACCACGGTATAAGACACTCCTAAACCGGCCAGCAGCAGAATAGATAAAATGACATTAGTGGTTTCGATATTATTGAAGATCAGCATCGACACAGCTAATGCCGCCATATATAAACGGGCACCACTGGCGAACACCCGGCCAAACAGATACATTTTACCGGCGTGATTCTTGGCCGTTGTACCGAAACGCTGCTCCAGCAAACCATAAACAGTCGTAACTTTATACTCATAGTAACGGGGCAGCATGGCTTTCATGACAATCAGTGCTGCTATCAGGGCGCCAATATTGGTGGCAAGGTAAGTGAGGTTTCCGCGAAAGCCCATATCCGGGCCGCCCAGAAAAGTTGCAGCAGACTGGGAAGTAACAAGTACAGAGATAGCAACAGCCCAGACCGGCATACTGTTACCGGCCAGAAAGTAGTCGTCGCTGTTATTTGACTGTTTGCGGTTAAGATACCAGCCTGACAATGCCAGAATAACGAAATAGCCGAAGAATACACTCCAGTCCAGCAGGGTTAATTGCATTTATTTTAATCCTTAAGTACATCACTCGGTATGGTGCTGTGTTAACCGCCCCTACAATGTATATTAAGGCATTACAGAACCCTGATAAACACAGCTTTATTGAATAAACTATACGTAT
>JARXRR010000041.1:0-34969 GCA_033792355.1 Chromatiaceae bacterium AAb-1 | reverse complement strand
GAATACTCCTTTTCCATTTCAGGGAAACATTACATAAGATATATCTAATGTGTTATTTAAAGGTTTGCAGCAAGAACATGATTTGTCAAATTGGCAATATAAAGTAAAAAATAAGATTTATACTGTAATGGAAAAACTGTATTTACATCAATAAGGTACAAAAGCACTGTGTAGAGTGCTTTTGTACCTGTAAATACATCAGAAAAGAAAAACCAGGAAGATATCGGTCGGCAGCAAGCGGTTATATCAAACCTGCCAGTTTATCGGCGTTTTTCCGATACGCTGTAAAATAGTGTTTGCGGCCAGAAAATGCCCGCATCCGAAAAATCCCCGGTGCGCAGATAACGGAGAAGGATGCGGCGCGGTCAGAATATGATGCTTATGCGCATCAATTAAACGCCCTTTTTTCTGGGCATGTGATCCCCACAACAGAAAAACAATGTCCTGACTATGGCTGCTAATCTGACTAATCACTTTATCCGTAAACAGCTCCCACCCCAGATGACGATGAGAATTCGGCTGGGTAGCAATAACGGTCAGCACGGTGTTCAGTAGCAATACTCCCTGTTTTGCCCAGCCCTCAAGGCAACCGTGAGCAGGAATAGTGAAATCAGGATATTCCAGTGACAGTTCCTTGTACATATTTTGTAGTGAAGGAGGAACAGGTACACCATGCCGTACAGAAAAAGCCAGACCATGAGCCTGATTAGGCCCATGATAAGGATCCTGACCGATGATCACCACCTTCAGATTCGCAAACTCTGTTAACCTGAAGGCGTTAAAAACATCAGCCTCTGGTGGATAAATAACCTGCCCTGCGGCTCTGGCTTCTTTAACCTGCTGTATTGTATCTATAAAATATGGCTGGCTTTTTTCGGCACCAATAATGTCCTGCCATTGCTGCATAATTACTCCAGTTTTTGTAAAACCTGCTCCAGTGCAGAAAAGTCGGCAGCAATATCCAGGCTTAACCCTGGTTCAGCTGCACAACGTGCCAGTGCTTCCGGTAAAGCAATAGGACTGCCAAGAATATTCTCAACCTGTTCTTTAAACTTAGCCGGATGCGCAGTACCCAGAAAGATACCATATTCTCCAGGTTGTAAACTACGGCGCAATGCTCTGTATGCTACCGCAGCATGAGGTTCGCTGATATAACCGGCCTGCGCCAGCTGACGCACTGCCAGTTGGGTATCATCTTCATCTACAGCTACCGCTTCAATATCACTACGCTGAATAACGCCCTGAGCCAGCAGGGCTTCTACTCTTGGCCAGTTATTAGGCGCACTGACATCCATTGCATTGGATAATGTTGCAATGGTGATTTTAGGCTGCCATATCCCGTCACGCCAGTAACGGGGTACTGTATCATTAACGTTGGTTGCGGCGATCATCCGTTTAATCGGCAATCCCAGTACTTTTGCGATCAAGCCTGCAGTAAGGTTACCAAAATTACCGCTGGGCACCGCTACCACGATATCAGACCGCCGCTCAGCTGGCACCTGTGAAACCGCTTCAAAATAATAACAAATCTGGGCAAACAAACGGCTGATATTAATTGAGTTAGCCGAATTAATGTTCAGTCTCTGCACCAAAGCTTTATTATCGAATACCTGTTTTACCAATGCCTGGCACTGATCAAAGTCGCCATCTACCGCCAGCGTAATAATATTTTCGCCCAGCGTGGTAAAAAGTTTTTCCTGCAAGCTGCTGATTTTTCCCTTGGGAAATAAGATCACTACCTGCACACCCGGCTGCCGGTAAAACGCATGAGCCACAGCAGCTCCAGTATCGCCTGAGGTGGCAGTAACAATAGTCGTTTTCTGCTGTTGTTGCGCTTTGGCCAGCGCCTGGGCCATAAAACGACCACCAAAATCCTTAAACGCCAGTGTCGGCCCGTGGAATAGTTCCAGACAGCCGATATCATCATTGATGGCAGTCAGCGGGGCAGGAAAATTAAAAGCCTGCCCAACCATCTGTTTTATATCGTCCTTACTCAGCTCATCGCCTGTCAGGCTATACAGAATTTCTGCACTCCGTTCCACCAGTGGTAAACTCAGTAAATGTTCAATATCAGGCTTCGGCCATGATGTTGGAAAAAACAATCCCTGCTGCTGACCTAACCCCTGCCTTACCGCCTGTAAAAAGCTTACCTGTTCTGTTGGTACTTTAATATTTGTTAACAACATAATTCAGCCCTGGAGCGCTCTTGCGCCTGTTGAAGACAACCTGCAAATCCGGGTTGTCGCATCCTGATTCTTTTCATAATGTTGCCGCAGATAATCTGCAGCCTGCTGCGCCTGTTGTTCATCAGAACATACCGCAAACAATGTTGGCCCGGCACCTGAAATCCCGATATGCGCAATTCCCATATTATTCAGTGCAGTTCTTAGTTGTGGCAACTCAGGCAATAAAGAGGTTCTTGCCGGCTCGGCTACCACATCCTGCAAGGCAGCTAACGCATCCTGTTCATCAGCAGCATACATAGCGCTGATAAAGCGGCTCAGCATACCGGCAAAACGGATACTGTGGGGTAACGTCAGCTGTGTTGGTAATACAGCCCTGGCAGCCCTGGTTGACAATACCGTGCCGGGATAACTCAGTACCACCCGCCAGTGCTCAAACCACGGTATTGCGCGGCAAATCTGCGGGCTGTCCGGCAACATCAGCTGTAAACCACCGTAATAAGATGGCGCCACATTATCGTAATGCACCGCACCACTCACACCACCTTCGGCTTCTGCCATCAGTTGCAACAGTTCTGCCGGTGTCAGCGGTTGCCCGAAATAATCGTTAAAAGCATAACAGGCAACAACGATAGAACAGGCACTGGACCCCAGACCGCTGCCTACAGGTAAGTTTTTTTGTAAACCCAACGCCAGTTTGGGCCACTTACGTCCGGTTTTCTGTTCAAAGGCGCGAAAACACTGTAACACCAGATTATCCTGATTGTCAGCAGGTAACTGATGCCGGTAACGGCCACTGACGGTTAATGTCAGTTCATCCTGCTGTGCATAAATCTCCAGTACGTCGCCAAACAACTCTCCATCTATGGGTTCAAATGCCGCGCCCAGTAAATCAAAACCTACCGAGAAGTTACCGGTTGATGCCGGTGCAAAATAGCGCCTAAGCGCCTGTCTGTGTTGCTGCACCATAATCATTACACCTGTTGTTGCCAGCTGAGAGTGCGCATAATATCGCTGAACACCCCGGCAGACGTTACTGCCGCCCCGGCACCATAGCCCCGTAACACAAAAGGTATCGGCTGATAATAATGGGTATAGATAGCCAGCGCATTTTCACCATCCTTAACTTTGGCCAGAGGATGATCGACCGGTAATGCCTGAACAGAAACACGACATTGCCCTTGCTTGATTTCACCGATATACCGCAATACCTTACCTGCTGTCCTGGCTTGTTCCACCTGTGCTTTAAAAGCGCTGTCCAGGGTATGCAGGCGAGCCATAAAAGCATCCGCATCGCCACTGGCATCAAAATCAGCCGGTAATACAGACTCTACCTCTACCTGTGACAGTTCCAGTTCCAGCCCGGCTTCACGAGCCATAATCAGTAATTTACGGGCTACGTCCATACCGGACAAATCATCTCTGGGATCCGGTTCGGTAAAACCCATTGCCCTGGCTTTAGCCGTTACCTCAGATAAACTGACACCCGCTTCCAGTTCACCAAAAATATAAGACAGCGAACCGGATAAAATACCTTCAAACGCCTGTAACTGATCTCCGGCATTTAATAGTCCCTGTAAAGTATCAATCACCGGTAAACCTGCACCCACTGTGGTTTCATATAAAAACCGCCGCCGCTGCAACTGGGCCGTCTGGCGTAATTGCCGGTAATAACCCATGGTTGCCGTGTTCGCTTTTTTATTTGGCGTAACCACATGAAACCCGGCTGCCAGAAAACCGGCATATTGATTGGCAATCTCTTCGGAACTGGTGCAATCCACCAGTACCGGGTTGATCAAATGCTGCTCCTGTACAAACTGCTGCAACTCAGCCAGGGAAAAATGTAATTTTGCCTGTGCCAGTTGCTGTGGCCATTGCTCTAAATCAATACCCTGGCTGTCCAGTAACAAGGCTTTGCTGTTGGCAATACCATAGACTTTCAGTCTGACCTGGCGATTATGCAGAAACTGCTGCTGACGCCGTATCTGCTGTAGTAATTCGCTGCCCACTATGCCACAGCCGACCAGAAATACATCAATACTCAGTAACTGGCTGAAGAAGTTTTCATGACATACTTTTACTGCATCCTGACAGGAATACTGTTCAATAACCGCAGAAATAGAGCGTTCGCTGCTATCCTGTGCAATAGCAACCACGTTAACCCTGGCCTGGGCCAGAGAAGCAAAAAACTTCGCAGCTACTCCCCGGTGCTGACGCATACCATCACCAACCAGGCTGACAATCGCCATATCAGACTGCACATTCAGCGGACGTAACAGCCCGGTCTGTAATTCCAGTTCAAACTCCTGCTCCAGCGCTTTACGGGCTTTGTTAAGGTGTAACTGCGATACACTGAAACTGATACTGAACTCAGATGACGACTGTGTAATCAGACTGACTGAAATCTGTGCTCTGGCCATAGATGCAAAAACCCGGCTGGCCATGCCCACCACACCTTTTAACCCCGGACCGGATACCGTAATCAAAGCCAGATGTTCAAGGCTGGAAATACCTTTAACCAGTGCTTCACCATCCCCTTCATCATCAATACAGGTACCGGGTGCTGACGGATTCAGCGTATTTCTGATATAGCAGGGAATATGATAACGGGCCAGCGGGCCGATAGTTTTAGGATGTAGCACCTTAGCACCGAAATATGACAATTCCATTGCTTCGTCGTAAGACAGGCGCTCAATCAGGCGGGTGTGTTTCACCTGCCGGGGATCTGCACTGTAAACGCCATCGACATCTGTCCAGATTTCACAGGCTGATGCCCGGATACAGGCGGCCACAATCGCAGCCGAATAATCTGAACCATTGCGCCCAAGCAGGCAGGTTTCGCCCTGGGCATTACTTGATACAAAACCGGCAATAACGTAAATCCGGGCCGGCTGGGCAGCAATAGCCTGCTGTAATGTCAGTTCGGAGGCCGCAATATCAGCGCTGCCATTTAAAAAGTCACCACTGCTTTTAATGCATTCAATCGCATTAAGCGCGGTGACCGGTAATTGCCGGCATGCCAGTAACGCACTCATTAATGCAACACTGAACTGTTCGCCAAGCCCCAGAATACGGGCTTTGATATGATCCGGGCAATACTGCAGCAATTGAATACCTTTCAGTTGGGACGCCAGTTGTTCCAGTTGCTGGTCTATCAGCAATTGCACATCATGTATTTTCTGTTCAGTAAGCTGCGACGATACCTCGGTCAGTAATTGCTGATAACGCTGCTGCAACTGCTGTAAAACCGCCAGATAATCAGAGCCCAGGTAAGCCAGATCAGTCAGTTCAACCAGTGTATTTGTAACGCCCTGCGGTGCTGATAATACCAGACAAACTTTTTCTGATTCTGCCTGCTGCTGGACAATACCGGCAACCTCACTGAATCTGGCAATGGATGCCAGTGATGAGCCACCAAACTTGAGCACTCTCATTTTTACTCCTTGCGCATAAAATTAATATTATTGTCAGTTATCGCAGAACCTGGCTTCAGAACGTCAGTACCATCTGATAAACCAGCAAAAAAAAACCCGTGACATCTGAGGTCACGGGCCTTTTTAAAGACAACACACCGCCGACCTCCTACCCCACAGGGAAGGTGGTAATAATAATGGTGGTGAGTGCTGTTGTTTTTATATTCATAGTGCTCAATATGCCCGGACTTTCAGACGTCTGTCAATCATTATTTATTGCAATCTGCCCCGGACATCACCTCAGGCAGTTTTCCATCCGGTATAAATACCACCATCTGTTAAGTTTGCTCATACAACATACGATATAAGCGAAATACGCTGCTGGCTATTTCCAAATTTCAGGTTATTCGCTAAGGTAACATCATTATTATTATATTTTGTGACACAAGGGTACAAAATGCAGCAGAAAAGCTTATCACGTAAACTGCTGACCAGAGTTCTGTCAGTCTATTTTATTCTGACGTTTGTTGTCACACTCGGGCAAATCGTAGCTGAATATTTCAATACCAAAAACCACATCAACGGTGAACTGGAAACGTTACAACAAACGTTTTCAGGCAGCCTGACCCGTGCAATATGGGAATTAAACACCCAGCAGGCACTGATTATTGCCGATGGATTACTGGCTATCCCGGCGATTGAAGGTATTATCGTCCGTGATGACAGTGGCGCGGTAATTACCCAGCTCGGTCGTTATATTGATATTCATGAACGTTTCAGTAACCAGTTGGTTCGTGAAGGGCTGCGTCTGACTGAACCGCAATCAGGTATTTTTGGTTACACCTTCCCGCTTATTTTTGAATTCTCCGGCCGGGCAACCCAGGTCGGCGATGTCACATTATTTTCGAGCCGCGCAGTGATCATTGAGCGGATAAAAATAGGCATTTACTTTCTGATTGGTAACGCCATACTCAAAACCACCTTTCTGATTATTCTGTTTCTTATCGCATTCCGCCGTCAGCTCACCACCCCGCTGGCAGACCTTACCCAGCAGATAGAAGAGCTGGAACTGGACCATCTGGACAATGCCCGGATAGAAGTACAGCATGATAATGGCGCAATAGAACTGACCGTTATGGCTGATGCATTTAACCGCCTGATTGGCCGGGTTCAGGATTACAAAAGCCAGTTACAAGCAACGCAGAAACAGCTGATGCAGTCTAATGAAAAGCTTGATCGGCAAAATTTACTGCTGGAACAGGAAGTCGCCCGTAAAACCTCCGGCCTGAGCCAGGCGATGATGGACTTACAGCAACAGAAACAGGAACTGGAGATTAAACAGCAGATCCTGCGGGAAGAAATTGAGCGCCGCCGCCATACTGAAGATGCTCTGCGCAGCAAACAAAGTGAGTTAGAACGCATTGTTGATGATTTAAAGCAAGCTCAGGACCGGCTGGTACAATCTGAGAAAATGGCAGCCCTGGGTGGACTGGTCGCCGGCATCACCCATGAGGTAAACACCCCGGTTGGAATAGGTGTTACGGCAACCAGCTTTCTGGCAGAAAAAATTCAGCTGCTGGCTCAAAGCTATCACGACAAAACATTAACCCCGCGTGCAATGGAGCAATTTATAGAAGAAGCTGCTCAGGGCGCCGAGTTATTGCAATCAAACCTGACCCGGGCATCAGAACTTATTGCCAGCTTTAAGCAAATTGCAGTCGATCAGGCAAGTGATGCGGTACGAATGGTAAATCTGGCAGACTACCTGACTGAAATCATCCGTTCTTTACAACCCAACTTCAAGAAAACCAATATTCAGATAGAGCTTAACTGCCCTGACAACATTATGCTCAATTGTCCGGCAGGGGCTATTTCCCAGATATTCACTAACCTGCTGATGAATTCCCTGATCCACGGTTTTGACGAAGGACAGGAAGGTTTAATCAGAATCACCATACTGGATGAAGAAAACAACGTAGATATCCGCTATAGCGATAACGGTAAAGGCTTAACCCAGGAACAACTGGAAAAGTTATTCCATCCTTTCTTTACCACCCGCAGAAATCAGGGCGGCAGCGGCTTAGGTACTCATATTACCTATAATCTGGTAAGACAAACGCTGGGCGGCAGTATTCAGGTCAGCAGTAAACCTGATGAAGGCCTGCACTACCACATCCGTTTTCCAAAAAATCTGAAACAGCCGGTTTAATCCGCGGTATACTGCGGCTGATGTTATTGTATTATTGAGTATGTTATGTGGTTTAAAAACGTTCGGGTTTATAAAGTCAGTGCACCATTACCAACAGATACCGCGGTAATTGAAGAAGCGCTGTCAGCATTCAGATTCACCCCCTGTACCGGGCAGGAAGCCGTCAAAACCGGCTTTACCTACCCTTTGCATCCTTCGATTAAGCACTATTGTCACCAGAACCAGCAGTTACTGTTTTTTGCCGTAAAACGTCAGGAAAAGGTATTACCGGCTGCCGTTATCAATGAAGAACTGGAGCCCCGCATCGAGGCGATGGCTCAGGAAAAAGGCCGGCCACTAAGCCGCAAAGAAAAACAAAGCCTGAAGGAAGATCTGGTTCAGTCATTACTGCCACGGGCCTTCAGCCGCTCTCAGGTAACGCATGGTTATTATGATGCCGAGCATCAATGGCTGGTGATCAATAGCAGCAGTGCCGGTAAAGCAGAAGATGTTCTGGCGTTATTACGTAAAGCGCTGGGTTCTCTGCCTGCCCTGCCGTGGCTGGATAACCATAAACTGAATGCAGCTCTTCAGCTGTGGCTGCAAAACCAGCAATTGCCAGCAGGGTTTGAACTGGGCTCAGAAGCCGAGCTGAAAGCACCGGATGAAGAAGGCGCCAAAGTCAGATTCAGTAATCACTTACTGACAGCAGATGAAGTACAAAGCCATTTGCAGGATAAACTGGTGACCAGTATCAATCTGAATCAGTCGGAAGGTATTTCACTGGTCGTCAATGAGGATAATGGCATTAAGCGGATCCGCTTTAATGAACAGATCAGTAACCAGAACGAAGAACTTGGCTGGGAAGACCTGGCCCAGAGACTGGATGCAGACTTATACCTGATGGCATCAGTACTGAATATTGCATTATCTGCAATCAGCCAGCAGGTCAGTGCCGAATAAACCGGTTTTAATGGAATACTGCGCGGATATCCTGATATACATTCACGATTTCCGCCTGTTTCATAAATACCGGCACCGGAACCAGTTGTGCTGCCACATAGTAGTTCAGCAAACGCTGCTGTGCCGCTTTATCAGTATAATAGCCATCAGAAATAGCCGATAACCGGATAAAATCAGTATAACTGACACCATTTTTCTCCGGCCTTAAATCACGCCATCCGGTAACGACCTGGCGGAACTCCTCAGTAAACCCCCAGGCCTGTACGATTTTTTCGCCAATCCGGGCAGCCACTTTATCAATCAGCCCTGCCAGAAAAACCGGGTTACCCAGTAAATCCTGCTGCCGTTCCAGTTCACTCAGCACTGGCAATGCCCCAATATTATAAATAAGCGCAGACAATGCCATAACATCTGTATTCAGGCCGGTTTGCTCATGCTTTGTATTATAAAAATGCAGGCAGGCAACGGCAGTTGCTGCGCACCGGGTGCTGTTCGACCACACTTTACCAAGCCACTTCTGAATCAGCCGGTTTTTTGATACAAACAACTGCTCAATGGCCATTGCTGTGGCAATATTTTTAATCTGGCTGAGGCCGATACGGGTAACTGCCTGATTCAGGGTTGTCACTTTAATTGAACGCCCAAGAAAAGCACTATTAGCCACTTTAATCATTCTGGCAGCCAGCGCCGGATCCTGACTGATAATACCGGCCATATCATGCAGGCTGACGGCAGGATCTGCAGACATTTGCCTTACCTGCAGCGCAATATCCGGTAACGTCGGCAATATCAGCTTATCAGTACGGATCTTTTCATCCAGAATATTAAATAACGCCTGTTCTGCTAACATAGTATGCCCTTTCCTTTATACCTGTGCTGATACCAGCAGACGCTCCCACAGCAATTGCGGTTTCAGTTTTCCAGTCAGCCTGGCTGATACCGTAATATTCAGCCATGTTCATACTTTTCATCATGCGGTATTACCGTACTGACAATTTCAAATATCTGTTCCAGCAATTGCTGCGCTTCTTCCTGCCGCATATGTTTGGCCGCAACCTCCAGCTGGCCAGCAAGACGGGTAATTTCAGGGTATCCCATACTACCGGCACTACCTTTAAGGCTATGCGCGGAGAATGCCAGAGCGGGCCATTCCTGAGACTGATACAATTGCAGTAACTCAGCATACAACTCTGGCAACTGCCATGTAAACTGTTGCTGTAACGCCTGAATAACCGGATCATCTGCCAGTTGCTGTTCCAGAACGCTCCTGGCTATTCTTTCCTGAGAACCATACCTGGCCAGGATTGCCAGAAACTCTTTACGCACCACAGGCTTGGCCAACACCTCCTGACACCCGGCTTCTTTATAACGATCAATATCTTCGGTCATAACATTTGCGGTGACAGCAATTACCGGAACATCAAGTCCGGCATGCCGGATCAACCGGGTGGCTTCTTCTCCTCCCATCAACGGCATCTGCATATCCATAAATACCAGATCAAACTCTTCGCTTAACAAGCGTTCAACAGCTTTACGGCCATTGTCGACAATAATAAAGCTGGCATTTACTTTTTCCAGCATCAGTTGCAGTAACAGCTGGTTATCAGGATTATCTTCCGCTACCAGAATCCGTAGCGATGTACTCTCTGCCAGCACAACAGCCTCTGATGCTGAACGTATCTTTCTGGTGAAACTATTTACCAGCTCCAGTTGCTGATCTTCACAATTAAATATCAGTTCAAAACAACTGCCGATACCTTTTACACTTTCCAGTAAAATATCGCCCCGCATCTGTTGCATTAACTTTTTAGAAATACACAACCCCAGCCCGCTACCACCGTAATTGCGGGTCACAGTGGCATCAGCCTGCACAAACGGCTGAAAGATTTTACTTTGTTCTTCCAGCGCCATACCAATACCGGTATCTTTTACCTTAATCGACAGTTGCTGTAGCAAAACATCATATCTGACACTGATAATAATTTTACCCTTCTGGGTAAACTTAACCGCATTACTGGTTAAATTCAGCAGTACCTGTCTGAAACGTAGCGAATCCTGATATAAATATTCCGGTAACGGGAATTGCCATTCCAGCAGGCATTGCAAACCTTTGGCTTCGGCCTGAATGCGGGTTTGCTGGTAAATATCATCAATTAATGCCAGGCAGTTAAAAGCTTCTCTGTGAATTTCCAGTTTATCGGCTTCAATTTTGGACAGGTCCAGAATGTCATTAATCAACCCGAGTAAATGATCACTGCTTTTCAGCACCCGGCTCAGATAATCGCTGCGCCTGGCATGCTCTGTTTCTGCCAAAGCCTGCTCACTAAAACCAATAATGGCGGTCAGCGGTGTTCTGATTTCATGGCTCATATTAGCCAGAAAGACGCTTTTTAGCCGGTTGGCCTGCTCGGCTGTTTCACGGGCAAGAATCAGTTCCTGATTTGCTGCTGCAAGATTATCGTTTGCTCTGGCCAGATCATGCGTCCGGCGTAATACTTTTTCTTCCAGCTGTAATTTGTAGGCTCTTTCTCTCTCACGATATACCCGCAGCTGACGCACCATCACATTAAAAGCAGCAAACATATCTCCTAATTCATCCTGCTTTTTTACTTCCAGCAAAGAAGACAAATCTCCCCGCCCGACCGCCGTTTTGGCCGCGGTCAGTTGTTTTATCGGCTCAAACACATGTTTTATCAGCAACCAGTAAACCAGCAACGGCAGAAGAATACAGACCAGAACCGTCAGCAACAGCAGTACCAGTGATATATGGCGCTGCTGCTCGTAGAGTTCTGCTTCGTTCAGGCCAAATAACAGCTGGTAAGGACCGGATAAGCTCTTCCCCAGCAGTAGTTTCGGCTGTCCCAGTAAGATGACACGGGTAAATTCTGTAGCATCAATGCTTCGCTGAATTGCCCGGAAATTAGTTGGTGCAAAGGCACTGCCGATTAATGCTGAATTCTCCGCATAGCCCACGGTCCCGCTTTGGTCAATCAGCAAAGTTACACTTCCCGGTGTATAAGGATGGCGGACAATATCATGCAGCAACTCCGGACTAATCACCGTAACCAGATACCCCCACAGCTGCCGGGGCTCGGTCAGGGAAGAAATATAAAGCTTACGGGCAAAATACAGCTGTAACTCCCGGTTGTCAGCATCGTGCGCCAGAAAATAACCCTCTTCGTTCAACATGGCCTGCAAGGAGGAAAAATATTCATTGCGAAAACGGTTGGGAATAGTTGAAGTGATGATATTTTCCGGCTCTGACAACGCATAGTCACCATTTAGCTGAATCAGTTTAATGCTTACGACCTGACGATCATCCAGACGAAATTGCGCAAACTGGCGCTGTAACAATTCAAGGCTGTCAGTACGGTGATAATGAATATATTCGTTAAGGGAAGGGCTTTTGGAAAGCATATCCAGACGGGTTTTCTGGTATAACAAAAATTCAGTCAGCCGCTGTTGCTGACGCTGTAACGCGAGCTCTGCTGGAAAATACGCCTGCTGCTGAAAATATTGTTTACTGAACTGCCACGCCATGTAACCAAATGCAAGCACAGGCAGAAGTAACAGCGGCAGCATATAGGCAACTAGTGTTTCTCGTAACCGCATTACAAATCTGGCCTGCTGCTCTTATGTTAGTGTAATACTGCGTTTTCACAGAATAACCAGTATCACACCACATGGCAACAATTAGTTAATATCAGCATTGAATAAAGTACTGATCCAGCGGGCTTCAGTAATGAAGTTCCAGCTCCAGCTTTTCCATTCACTGCCAAGCCCTTTATCAATAACCTGCTGCTCAGTCATTCCCTGAAGTTTATATTGCTGAACTTCTGTCAGTGTTTTCTGCAACATATCCAGAAAACGTTCAACCCCTTGCCTGTCGGTTAACGAACCATGCCCGGGAATAACACGGGTCTGCTCATTCATCTGGGCTATCAGGCTGGCGACATTCTGAATATAGCCACTGACTGAACCACCATTAGCGGTATCAATAAACGGGAAACGATCAGCAAACAGCAAATCGCCCATATGAATAACATTTGCCTCTTCAAACCATACCACTATATCGCCATCAGTATGGCTTGGCGGCATATACTGCAAACGAACCGTCTGTTCATTTATATGCAATATTAATTGTTCATTGAAGGTCGTCTTGGGCAGGCCGGTCTGCGGAAACTGATCATTCTGCTGTAACCGGGTACGTACATTATTATGGGCAATAATATTAATATCCGCAGCCAGCGCACTATTGCCACCCACATGATCGCCATGCATGTGCGTATTGATCAGTGTTACCAATGCTTTGCCCTGGCTCAGCTGGCTGAGCTTGGCTTTAATTTTGTCTGCCAGCTCCACATACTGCGCATCAATCAGTAAGATGCCATTATCGCCTGTCAGTGCCGCCATATTGCCACCGGCACCTGTCAGCATAAACAGCTGTTCAGTCAGCACGATATGCTCTATCTGAACATCCTTATAGCGATCAGCTGTTACAGGTGCTGCTGCAAATACTGCAGTAAAAAGTAGGGTAAGTAATATTCTCATCTGTCACCTCCGCAAAATAGCACCTGTGTTATTATACAGCCTGTATCAGATTATCTTGTTTTCCTGCCACGATTTTTCCTGCGCCATACGTTTCTGACGTCTTTCACAGGGGTCTTCACAATCACAGGCTTTTTCTATACCCAGTGCATCAAGCCCGCCACAGCTGCCGGCCAGGGTTTTACGCTGCACCAGATATCCGACACCCATTGCCATAAAAACAATAAGTAACAAGCAAAATGTTATTAAGAAAATTTCCATCATTTACCTCTGCTGGTTCAGATAAGGCTTAAAAGCTTCTGTGGCAATTTCATCAAAACCATCATCTGTTTTAACAATAATCAAAGCCGCCAACTGATGTTTATTGGCAAATGCCAGAGCTTCTTTTTCATCCAGTACCATTAATACTGTAGCATAACCATCGGCTGTCATGGCGGATGGATGCAGTACGGTAACAGATACTGTCCGGTGTTGGATCGGCTGACCGGTACGGGGGTCAATTAAATGCGAGTAACGCACCCCGCCTTCCTCAAAATAGTTACGGTAATCTCCGGATGTTGCTATTGCCATATCACCCGGCGCAAGAATACGCTGGGCAGAACGCCCGGATGCAACCGGTTTTTCAATAGCAATACGCCATGCTGCAGCTGGCTTCTTACCTTTAACCCGCATTTCACCGCCGATATCGACGATATAATTTAGTATATTGTGGCTTTCCAGCAGATTTGCAACCTGATCCACCCCATAGCCTTTGGCAATAGTTGATAAATCAATCTCAACCCGCGGGTCCAGTTTAGCTAATCCCTCGTCGGTCAGACGCAGTTTGGATAAACCAACATGGTTGCGTATTTCATCTATCTGCTGCTGCTCCGGTGCATGAGTAATACGACCTTTAGGACCAAATCCCCATAAGTCAACCAGAGGTCCTACAGTGATATCGATAACTGCCGATTCTGCGCCAATCCGTAATGCTTCAGCCACCACCTTATGCATTGCACCAGATAGCGGAATAACATCGGTAGTCTGCTGGCGGTTAAACTGCACCAGTTCTGAATGTTCACGATAGGTAGACATCTGATCATTGACCAGTTCCAGTTCTGCATCAATTTCCTGTTGCAGACTACTGGTATTCAATTCACGGTCAGCGGCATAAAACTTGATGGAATAGTAAGTTCCCATCGTGCTGCCCTGCAGCACAAACTCTTGGTCAGGTTTTTGTGCCGGAGAGCAGGAGATGAGGAAAAGGAAAATAAAAGATAGCGAACAGAGAGAAAGTACAGATTTGATGTTCATATTATTTCCGAATAAGCAAAGGGGTGGAAAACCACCCCTCAATCAGACCAGGCTTAGCCGCCGAAGTCGTCCAACAGGATGTTGTCGTCTTCTACTCCAAGATCTTTAAGCATACCAATTACTGCTTTGTTCATCATTGGAGGTCCGCACATATAGAACTCGCAATCTTCCGGTGCTTTATGATTTTTCAGATAATGCTCATACAGCACGTTATGAATAAAGCCAGTATAACCTGTCCAGTTATCTTCCGGCTGCGGATCAGATAATGCGACATGCCATTCAAAGTTGTCATTCTCTGCGGCCAGCATGTCAAAATCTTCCACATAAAACATTTCGCGCTTGGAACGGGCACCATACCAGAATGAAATTTTACGTTTTGATTTCAGACGGCGTAACTGATCAAAGATATGAGAGCGCATCGGCGCCATACCCGCACCACCACCGATAAATATCATTTCAGCCTCGGTATCTTTAGCGAAGAATTCACCAAACGGGCCGGAAATAGTGACTTTATCTCCCGGTTTGCATGACCAGATGTAAGATGACATCTTACCACACGGTAAAGTCAGATTATTAGGCGGAGGCGTGGCAATACGCACGTTCAGCATAATAATACCTTCTTCTTCCGGGTAGTTAGCCATTGAGTAAGCGCGGATGGTTTCCTCGTCTACTTTAGATTCAAGACTAAAGAAGTTAAAACGTTCCCAGTCGCCACGGAACTGCTCAGGGATATCAAAGTCTTTATATTTTACATGATGCGCAGGCGCTTCAATCTGAATATACCCACCGGCACGGAATGGTACAGTTTCACCATCAGGAATTGCCAGTTTAAACTCTTTGATAAAGGTGGCCTTGTTATCATTAGAGATAACCGTACATTCCCATTTCTTGATCCCGAAGATCTCCGGTTCAACCTCAATTTCCATATCGGTTTTAACAGAGACCTGGCAGGCCAGACGACACCCTTCACGGCGCTCACCTTTGGTCAGATGACCAAACTCAACCGGTACTGCTTCACCACCGCCGGAATGAATGTGCACACGACACTGCCCACAGGAACCACCACCACCACAGGCTGATGACAGGAAGATACCTTTATTTGCTAACACACCCAGTAATTTGCCACCAGCATTTGCACGAATAGCTAATTCCGGATCACCATTAATACCGATGGTAATTTCACCACTGGATACCAGTTTGTTTCTGGCGATCAGGATAAACACCACCAGAACCAGCATCATCAGAGTTAACATGCCAACGGCAAGATAAATTTCTTGCATTGAGATTTCCTTTTACTGCTAATACTTACAGCGAAACGCCTGAGAAAGACATAAAGCCTAAACCCATCAGGCCAACCATAATAAAACGTGAGCCCAGGCCACGTAAGCCAGCAGGGATATCAGCATATTTCAGTTTCTCACTTACTGCCGCCAATACCGTAATAGCTAATGCCCAGCCTACCCCGCCACCAAAACCATAAACTACGCTTTCAGTGAAGTTGTAATCACGCTCAACCATAAACATTACGCCTCCGAAGATGGCACAGTTCACGGCAATTAACGGTAAAAATATTCCAAGAGTGTTATAAAGCGCCGGAGTATATTTATCCATAATCATTTCAATGATCTGAACCAGAGCTGCAATAACGCTGATATAAATGATAAGTCCGATAAAACTCAGATCGGCATCAGGTAAACCAGCCCAGCTCATCGCTCCCGGAGCCAAAACATTTTTGTAAATAAGGTTATTAACCGGTACGGCGATACTCAGTATAGCAATCACCGCCAGGCCCAGCATCATCGCAGTTTTAACCTGCTTGGAAATGGCAATAAAGGTACACATTCCAAGGAAAAACATCAGTGCCAGGTTTTCAATGAAAACTGAGCGTATAAATAAACTAATATAATGTTCCATCGACCAACCCCTTAAGATTTATCTACCTGCTCCGGACGCCATGTGCGTAAACCCCAGATCAGTAAGCCGATAATAAAGAATGCACTTGGTGGCATCAGCAGAAGACCCAGTGGTTGATACCAGCCACCATTGCTGACTAATGGAATAATCTCCACCCCAAACACCGTACCTGAACCGCCCAGTTCCCGGATAAAAGCAACAATAAGCAGTAATACAGCATAGCCAAGGCCATTACCGATACCGTCCAGGAAGCTTAACAACGGTGGGCTCTTCATAGCATAAGCTTCTGCCCGTCCCATCACGATACAGTTGGTCATGATCAATCCGACGAATACCGACAGTTCTTTTGACAAACCATAGGCATAAGCTTTCAGTACCTGATCCACCACTATTACAAAAGAAGCGATAATCACCATCTGTATAATCATCCGGATACTGGCCGGAATGTGATTACGAATCAGTGAAATAAAGAAGCTGGAGAACGCCACGGTAAGAGTAAGACCAATACCCATTACCAGTGCCTTATCCATTTTGGTTGTTACAGCCAGTGCTGAACAGATACCCAGCACCTGTAGTGCAATAGGGTTATTCGCAAATATCGGCCCGACGAGCAGACCTTTCATTTCCTTAGCTGTAGCCATTAGTTGATCTCCCCTTTACGGAATTTCTCTAAGAATGGTCCGAAGCCTTTTTCACCCATCCAGAAAGTGTAAATATGCTGCACACCATTGCTGGTTAGCGTAGCACCTGACAGGCCATCAATATCATATAAAGGATCACGGGCACTCCCCGGCTTGGTGATTCTCAGAGCTGGAAGACCCTGGTCATCAGTAACCTTTTTACCAGGGAACTGCGCTGTCCATCTCGGATTTTCGACTTCGCCACCCATACCCGGAGTTTCCGCATGCTCATAATAATTCACAGAAGCAATAGTACGGGCGTCGGCTTCCAGTGCCAGAAAAGAATGCAATGTTGACCACAGGCCATAGCCATGAACCGGCAGGATGATATACGTCAGCTGACCGCTGGCCACACCATCATTGTATGACAGGTATACCGGAGCAACATTGGCACGGGTTCTGATAGATGCAATATCTTCAGCACCTGTCAGCCTGATGCTTCTGGCAGGATCTTTCATATCCTTGCGGTAGTCATACGCTTCCGGTTCATCCACATAGCTACCGGTATTTAAATCAACATACTTAGTAACAATATGCTCTTCAAAGGTCTGTTTAGCATCACCTGCTGTACTGAGCCCGGCAACCCTCAGAATATTAACCTGAGTATCCAGCAGTTTATTTTCCTGCTGTTTAGGCCTCAGCTGTACTGCTGCAGTTGACACGATCATCGCGCAGACCAGACATACTGCAACGATCATAAAAAAGGTTTTGCTGATACTGTCGTTACTCTTAAACATTGCGTGCCAGCCTCCGTTTAATATTGCCCTGAGCAACCAGATAATCGAATAAAGGTGCAAACAGGTTCGCGAACAGAATTGCCAGCATCATACCTTCCGGATAAGCAGGGTTCGCCACACGAATCATTACCACCATAAAGCCAATCAGAATACCGTATGCCCATTTACCTTTATCAGTGAAGGACGCAGATACCGGATCCGTTGCCATAAACAATGTACCGATAGCAAAGCCACCCAATACCACATGCCAGTGCCACGGCATCGCAAACATCGCGTTGGTGTCTGAACCGATAATATTGAACATATAACTGAAGATAACAGTTCCGATCAGCACGCCGCCCACAATGCGCCATGACGCAATACGGAAATAAATCAGCGCCAAACCACCGATTAACAATGCCAGGGTAGAGGTTTCGCCAACTGAACCGGGGATAAAACCATAGAAAGCATCCCACCACAGCTGGGTATTGGCATAATCCAGCTCACCGAATGCAGCTTGTGCCAGCGCTGTTGCACCGGAATAGCCATCGGCATGACCGGAAGCTGCCACCCATACCGCATCACCGGAAATATTGACAGGATACGCGAAGAACAGGAAAGCACGGCCAGCCAGTGCCGGGTTAAGGAAGTTACGCCCTGTACCACCAAACACTTCTTTTGCCACTACCACACCGAAAGTAATACCCAGCGCAGCCTGCCATAACGGAATAGTCGCCGGCAGAATCAGTGCAAACAGAATAGAGGTAACAAAGAAACCTTCGTTAATTTCGTGTTTGCGTATGGAAGCAAACAGCACTTCCCAGAAACCGCCCACGATAAATACCGTAGCGTAAATAGGCAGGAACCAGCAGGCGCCATACCACATTTTGCTACCCCAGCCTGCATCGGCGGTCAGTTCACCACCAAACAACTGGAACAGCGCAACCTGCCAGGTATCAGGAACAGATAGTCCCTGGGCAACTGCCAGTGCCGCCTGATGACCGGTATTATACATGCCGAAGAATAATGCAGGAAACAGCGCCAGCCAGACAAAAATCATGATACGTTTCAGATCTACGCTGTCACGCACATGGGTACCATTTTTGGTAATCAGGCCAGGTGTGTAAAAAATTGTCGCGGCAGCTTCGTATAAAGCATACCACTTTTCATATTTGCCGCCCTTTTCGAACTGCGGCTCAATACTTTCTAAAAAATGCTTTAAACCCATGTTAGCCTTCCTTCTGAATAATCGTCAGGCAGTTACGCAGAATAGTACCGTAGTCATATTTACCCGGGCACACAAAGGTACACAGGGCTAAATCTTCTTCGTCCAGTTCCAGACAGCCTAAGGTCTGGGCACCGTCGGTATCAGCACAAATCAAATCGCGTAACAACAGCGTTGGCAGAATGTCCAGCGGCATAACACGCTCATAGTTACCAATCGGCACCATGGCACGGGGAGAACCATTGGTCGTGGTCGTCATGCTGAACACCCGTTTAGGGCTTAAATGCGACAGGTAAGCACGGGTGACAGAAAACTTATCTGCACCAGGTGACAACCAGCCAAGGAAGGTTTTTTCACGACCTTCAGCCAGTACAGATACCTGATTATGGTAACGGCCAAGGTAGCCATGAACACCATGTGCGGCAGAACCTGCCAGTACTGAACCGGAGATAATACGGTTTTCAGTATTACCAGATATTTCACCTGCGGTCAGTTCACTGACAGAGGCACCCAGTACAGTTTTTACCAGACGAGGGTTATTTATTACCGGACCTGCCAGTGAAATCACACGTTCAGAGTCAAGTTCACCGGTCGTGAACAACTTACCGATCGCAATAACGTCCTGATAACCGATATGCCATACCACTTTTTTCAACCCTACCGGATCCAGGAAGTGAATATGGGTGCCAACCAGTCCTGCCGGGTGCGGGCCGTCAAACTCGGCAACTTCAGCCTTGCTGATCGCAGGAACTGTTGCTCCGGCTTTTTTACACAGATACAGTTTGCCGTCAGTCAGGTGCGACAATACTGTAAGTCCGTTAGTAAAAGCTTCTGCGGCAGTGTTAATGATAACAGCAGGATCTGCTGCTAATGGATTAGTGTCAGTAGCTGTCACGAAAATAGCACGGGGCGTACTGTCGATAGCCGGGATCTGACTGAACGGCCGGGTACGTAATGCTACCCATAAACCAGAATCAACCAGATTCTGTTTAACCTGCTCAACAGTCAGTGACGCCAGTTGTTCAGCTGAATAGGCAGCAAAGCGTTCAGACTCGCCATCAGTCACCTCAATGACAACCGATTGCAGAACTCTTCTGGCTCCACGGTTTATTTCTTTGATGGTACCAGCAAGTGGTGCAGTAAATTTAACGCCAGGGTTCTTTTTATCTTCAAAAAGTACCTGACCTTTTTTTACCTTATCACCTACTTCAACCGCCATAGTCGGACGCATACCAAGATACTCTTCGCCCAGTAAAGCGATAGTTTTTATGGAATTGCCCGTACTAATCTCTTGTTTAGGACTGCCCGCCAGGGGAATGTCCAAGCCTTTTTTGAGTTTTATCATACGTACTTGCACTACTATTTTGGGAAGAAACAGGGCCTAATATCAGCTGCCGGACCGGCAGCAATCCAGCTAAAACGAATGAGTTTTAATTTCATCTGCGCTAAAACTGAACTAACGTATTTAAAGTCGCAGATTCTAGCACTAAAGCAATCAGCTATCTATGCCAATTACTAAAATTATCTCTCTGCATGGCTTGGTTTACCTGCAACTCAACTCGTTTTATGTATAAAGTTTTTCTAATAAAAATGCTTGTTAGCTATTTTCCCTGCAAGTCTGATCTACCGTACTGTCCTGAAAAGAAAAAACCGCCTTAACGGCGGTTTAATCAGTATCTATTCAGACAGATTTGTCAATTCGACTAAAGGCGAAACGTCGTCATCATAGTTAACATGGGAATACCCGAAACCAAACAGCCGCAGGAACTCATTATGGTAGCCTTTATAGTCTGTCAGCGTATCAATGCTGTCGGTTGTTACCTGCCCCCACAGCTCAGTCACTTTGCCCTGGACATGAGGAGTAAGCTCTTTACCATCACGGCGTAACCGCCCAGCGTCATCCAGCTCAGGGCTGGCAGTATATAAACCATCACGGAATAAGCCATAAATCTGTTCAATACAGCCTTCGTGCGTACCCTCTTCTTTCATCACCCGGTATAACAGGGAAATATACAGCGGCATAATAGGAATTGCAGAACTGGCCTGGGTAACCAGCGCTTTTAAAGAAGCAACATAAGCTTTACCTTTCAGCGGGTTCAGCTTAGTGGTAATAGCAGCGGCGGCACGATCCAGATCTTCTTTAGCCTTGCCGATAGTCGCCTTACCATAAATCGGCCAGGTCAGCTCTTTACCAATGTAAGTATAGGCAACAGTCTGGCAGTTCTCAGCCAGAACACCTGCAGCATGCAATTGGTCAAGCCAGCGTTCCCAGTCTTCGCCACCCATTACTTTTACGGTGTTAAAGATTTCATCATCATTGGCCGGTTCAACCGACACTTCTTCTATTTCACGTTTGCTGGTATTCAGGTTTTTAGCAGTATATGACTGACCTATCGGCTTCAGTACAGAGCTGTAAATTTCACCGGTTACCGGATCTTTACGGCGCGGTGCCGCCAGGCTGTATACTACCAGATCAATCTTACCCATTTCGCTGCGGATAATATTGATGGCCTGGGCTTTTAATTCATCGGTAAAAGCATCGCCATTCAAATGCTTGTTCCATAAGCCTTCGGCATCGGCAGCCTGCTCAAAGGCGGCAGTGTTATACCAGCCGGCAGATGCAGTTTTACTGTCAGAAGGGGCTTTCTCAAAGAAAATGCCCAGTGTTTTAGCACCAGAACCAAAAGCGGCAGAAATACGTGATGCTAACCCATAGCCGGTAGATGCCCCGATGACCAAGACATTTTTCGGCCCGTTGGCAACAGGGCCCTGTTGTTTAACATAAGCGATTTGTTCTTTTACATGCTCAGCACAGCCAACCGGGTGTGCATTGGTACAAATAAAACCACGAATTTTCGGTTGAATAACCATAATACTTCCTGCTGTTATCGCTAAAATTGACGCTAGTGTAAAACTTTACCGCAGAAAACAGGTCTGATCAGCCATTTTGTGATAAATAAAAAAAGCGTCATGCTGACGCCTTTTCAGTTTTACTGCCTCCCAGGCAACGGGGTGATGCCGGAGGTTTCTCCGCATAGTATTCATACCATTCTGAAGGGGTATAAGTATGCAGTGCCAGTGCGTGGATCTTTTCTGCCAGTTCTTCCGCTACAATCGCATTTACCATCCGGTGCCGCTGTAACAGCCGCATACCATCAAATGCAGGTGTTACCACCACAACTTTAAAATGTGATTCTGAGCCGGCTGGCACATTGTGCATGTGACTTTCATTGATCACATCGAGGAAAACAGGATCAAATGCACTAAGTAACTTCTGTTCAATAGCTGTATGAATCAACATAGTCCTAATCCTTTTTTCATCCCTTTTTACCTGTTTGTTATCTGCTACCCAGTAACAGCAAAATCAAACAGGTTATTCTAATTTTAGTTAAGCCTGATAAAGTTGCCAGCCACAGCTAAGAAGCGAATGCCATATTGTACTGTAATCATCTGGCCCGACTACAAAAATAATTTTCTGTGGCTGTGGTTGCCGTGTCATGTCAGAATACAGCTCTCACTTCATGATATACATCACAATGAATACCGAATTTAATTATCCGCAGGGCAAGCTGACATTACACCGCTGGCCGCTGAAACAACCAAACAACAGCCTGCAGGCCTGGGATGCCGCCGACGAATTGCTGCTGCAACACGCTTTTGAGGCCATTGAACATTATCAACAACAGCATGCCGCTTTACCTTCAGTGCTGATTATTAATGACAGCTTTGGCGCGTTATCCTGCGCGCTGGCACATTGCCGACAGGTGCAGATTAATGATTCATGGCTGGCACAGCAGGCAACCTTATATAACCGGCAGCAAAATGCGCTGGGAAATGAAAACCTTCAGCAGCAGTCCAGTATTGATGCCTACCCGGCAGCACCAGATATTGTACTGTTGAAAATTCCGGCCAATCATAGTTACCTGAGATATATCCTGCGCCAGCTGGCAACCAGTGTTAACGCTGAAACCATTATTCTGGCCAGCGCAAAAGCCAAAGACATCACCAGAAACGTACTTGCTGTTTTTCAGCAGGAACTTGGCCAGGCCACTGCATCACTGACAGTAAAAAAATGCCGGTTAGTTACGGTTAATAGCCTGAATACCACACCATCAACAGACAAAGAAGTATTTCCGCTGTGCTGGCCGCTGGAAAACACACCTTTTACCATCGTTAACCATGCCAATGTATTCGCCCGGGAAAAGCTGGATTTAGGCGCCCGTTTCTTACTGGAGCATTTACCCGCTATCAGCGCAGGTGACAGAGTTATCGATCTCGGCTGCGGTAACGGGGTGCTGGCTCTGTTACTGTTGCAACAGCAACCTGACGCCACCTTGTTACTCTGTGACGAATCCTGGATGGCAATTGCCTCAGCACAGGAAACCATAGCGAGAAACCTGCCGCAGCACCTGGCACAATGCCGGTTTATTACAGATGACAGCCTGTCACAGCAGCCAGCTACCAGTGCTGATGTGATTATCTGTAATCCGCCGTTTCATCAGCAACAGGCTGTCACCACCCATATTGCCAGCCAGATGTTTCAGGATGCTAAACGGGTATTGTCACAGGGAGGCCGGTTACGTATTGTCGCCAACCGCCACCTGAATTATGCTGAACAGCTGAAACGTTTATTCGGTAACTGCCGCTTGGTTGCAGGCAATCCCAAATTTGTGATCCTAGAAGCCGTAAAAAGGAGTTAAGTTATGCGTTATCTGATACTTGTAGCCTTCTTATTGGGCGGTTGCGCCAGTAAGGTTCCCTCTTTTATTGTTGCTCCACAGGTGTTCTGGCCACAGTCTGCCCAGTTGCAGCAAAGTCAGTTCGCATTTTACCTAACAGATAACCGGCCTCAGAATTACACCTTGCGTATTCAGCAGGGTGACAAAACTGAGCAATACCCAACTACCAATAATTTACGGCAACAGCTTGAACAAACACTGGCTCAGGCACTTACGGATAAAGGTGCAACACTGACGAGTGGCAGCGATAATGTGCTGACGATACAGATAGATCAACTGGATGCCCTGATCCACCAGCGTACGCTGGATCATCAGGTCAATAATAAAGTAACCCTGACTCTGCTGATACAGAATCAGGCCGGTTCGTTCCGTAAAAGTTATAGTGGCGACAGCAGTTTTACGTCGCCATTTAAAGCTGATATTGCAGCTGTAGAACGCGAACTACGGGTACTGACAGAACAGGTAGTCAGCCAGTTACTGCAGGATGACAGCTGGCAAAACTATCTGCGGGGATAAAACCATGCGTTATGTATTACTGACATTACTGGCGGTATTTATCACCACTGCTGACGCGGCACCGCTTGCACAAAACGGGCAGTTTATGCAACCCAATAACCTGTTTCCCAAAGTCAGGCTGGTGACATCTCACGGCGATATTACCGTAGAGCTGGATCGTTCACGGGCTCCGCTTACGGTAAATAATTTCCTGAGCTACGTAAAAGCGAATACCTATAACAATACCGTTTTTCACCGGCTGATCCCCGGTTTTGTATTGCAGGGCGGAGGTTACACTGCAGATTACCGGCCCATAGAGCAACTTAACCCTGTTTTCAATGAATCGGGTAACGGTCTGAAGAATCAGCTTGGTACTATCGCCATGGCCAGGGAAAATGATCCTCATACGGCAACCAGCCAGTTTTACTTCAACCTGCAGGATAATCCCAGCCTGGACCCTGGTCGGCGCTGGGGTTATACCGTGTTCGGGCGGGTTACCGCAGGGCAGGAAGTTATTGAAAAAATCCAGCAACTGGAAACGCATACCCGTGAAGATTCAGGCTGGCCTGATGTGCCGCTTGAGCAGGTTATGCTGAAAAACGTTATTCTGCTGCCAGAACAATAATCCTCATTTTTATCTGTAACAATCTCAGATACAACTATACTTTCCTGACAGCCCAGGCTCATCGGGCTGTCAGGAAGAACTATGCTAGATTGCTTTATTGAACAGAAATCGCAGCAACTGACTTTCTATATCTCCGGCTTCCTGCGCGGACGTCTGAAATACAGTGAGTTGCATTTGTTTGTCTGGGATACCCTGGAAGAATGGTCACAATTTCAGGTATCTTCACATTTACCTCAAAGCTACCGTGAACAGGTATTCTGGCATTTACTGCATCAGCTTGAATGCTGGCCGGAGAACGCACTGCGCCAGAACAGACGGCTACGGCGCAATATTCTGGATTGTGTAGGTTATTTACAGGGAAAAGGCCATTTACCCATCAATTGTATCGGGATACGCCCCTGAAAACTTGACCAGAATTCTCAGCCGGGTAAGCTACAGAAAAACTTCTGTCAGGAACCGCTGTTGCTATCCATTCCATTATGGCTTAAATCGCTGCAGGTTTATTATCATCGTCGTGTGCTGACTATTTTCCTGCTGGGGTTCTCCAGCGGTCTGCCGTTAATGCTGGTATTTGGTGTGCTTTCATTCTGGCTGCGGGAAGCCGGTGTCTCACGCTCAGATATTGGCTACTTCAGCTGGGTGGCAATGGCTTACAGCATTAAATGGTTATGGTCACCGCTGGCAGACAGATTTGAACTGCCGGGGCTTTACTCCTGGCTTGGGCGCCGGCGCAGCTGGTTACTGCTGTCACAGCTGGCCATTGTTGCCGCCATATTTGGCATGGCGGGTACTGATCCGCAACAGGATTTAGCCATGATGGCTGTTTTTGCTGTGATACTGGCGTTTTCGTCTGCCACCCAGGACATCAGCGTAGATGCCTACCGTATCGAAAGCGCACCGGAAAACCTGCAGGCAGCACTGGCGGCGGCATACCTTACCGGTTACCGGCTGGCGATGATTCTGGCTTCGGCAGGAACCTTATGGCTGGCAGCAATTTTTTCTGCTGATGAACATTATCATTTACAGGCCTGGCAGCAGGCTTATCTGGTAATGGCACTTTGTATGATACCGGGTATCCTGACTACCCTGCTGAATAAAGAACCCATCACAGAACTGGCAACCTATGCCGCTGCAACCGGAAATATGTTGCAACGCCTGCTTGTCTGGCTGCAACGGGCTATTGTTTCACCTTTTACCGACTTTTTCCGCCGCTATCAGTGGCAGGCCCTGCTAATACTGGCACTTATTGCCTGTTACCGTATGACCGATGTAGTAATGGGAGTAATGGCCAATTCTTTTTATGTTGATATGGGGTTCAGCAAAGGAGAAGTCGCCAGTATCTCTAAAATATACGGCGTTATTATGACGCTGGTAGGTGCCGCCCTGGGCGGAATTCTGATTAATTATTTTGGTATTCTGCGTGTGCTGTTTATTGGCGGTCTGTTAAGTGCCGCCACTAATTTACTGTTTGCTGCACTTAGCCTGATTGGTCATGATGTAATATGGCTGACACTGGTTATTTCGGCCGATAATCTCAGCGCCGGCATTGCTACCAGTGCCTTTATCGCGTATTTATCATCACTGGTCAATCTGGCTTTTACTGCCACCCAGTACGCAATATTCAGCTCTCTGATGCTGCTGTTACCTAAATTTGTCGGTGGTTTTTCCGGCAGCTGGGTAGAACAAATCGGTTATAACCAGTTTTTTATGATGACGGCTTTGCTCGGTATTCCGGCCTTATTACTGATACTGTTGATTGGAAAGTATCCGGTCCAAAAACCAAACGCCGCAAATTAATGCGGCGTTTGGTTAAAGTCTGTTAAGTGAAATAAAGAATCAGCCGTTCAGTACCAGCCGCAGGCCCTCTGCCGGATCGACTTCCAGTGCCTGACAGTAACGCACGTATTCAATCACATCCAGCCTGCGCTCCTGATTTTCTACCTTGCCGATAAAAGAATGTGGGGTGCCTAAAATATCTGATAAGCTTCGCATAGTATGCCCTTTTTCCTGGCGCTGGCGTTTCAGCCACACACATAAACGCTTATTTTCATCAGAAATAACGCTTTTTGTACCTTTCATATTTTCTTCTTCTCCCAGCGTGTTACGCTCTTATTATAAAAACAGTCTATCTGTCTGAGTTCAGCCTTGTTGCATTCGATAATTAGCAATAAAAATCGGTTAATTAAACCATAGGATGCGACGAGCGTACAGCTACAAGCGTTAAAAAATATATCCGGCTTTACACCTGTAACAAAGTTTCAGACAGGTAACACAGCAGTTGTTAAAAAAACAGCATGGCAATTGACCTGCCATCAGAAGGAGAAAACTCATGGTAAGACTGTTATTTCTTGTACCTTTAATTATGTTTATCGGCTGGTATATTTATCTGAACAAAAACGGCTGGAGCATTCGTCAGGGCTGGAAGGGATTTGTCGCTATCACAGTATTTAATGGGGTAATAGCCGTCAGCTTGTGGATTATTATGCTGTTAAGTCGTCAGTCGCTGTAAGCACCGGACGACTTAACACTGGCAGGATTCAGACAGAAAAGGAAGAACCACAGCCACAGGTTGTGGTGGCATTCGGGTTTTGAATCACAAAACGGCTTCCCTGCAACCCTTCGGTATAATCAACAACGCCGCCAACCAGATATTGCAGGCTCATTGGATCAATAACCATGGCGACACCCTGCCGTTCAACCAGCAGATCGCCTTCATTTACTTTTTCATCAAAGGTAAAACCGTACTGAAAACCAGAACAACCACCACCTGTAATGTATACACGTAATTTAAGTTCAGGGTTTTCTTCTTCAGAAACCAGCGCCGCAACTTTGCGCGCTGCTGCATCAGTAAATTCAATTGGCAGTTGCAGATCAGACATGTGACCCCCATCAGGCAAACTCAGGTGCAAATTATCTAATACCTGACTAATTTATTCAAGTATTATCCCAGGTATCGCAACGCCAGCAGAGCAGCGCCCGCGGATGTAAACCCTGTTATGGTATAAATACCGGCATAAGCGGTAAAAGTTTATCAGACTAATCAGTACCTTGTGTTACACTTATGCAACACGCGCTTTATGACGCCATAAATGACCGTATGCTGAAAAAAATACTGAGCTGGAAAAGCCAGTTACCCTTATTACAACGTCGGCTGGCTTTCCCTCAGACGTCGCTGCAATTGTGTCTGCTCGGGATGCTTGGCGGTTTAATTGCTGCATTACTGATTATTCTGTTTCGTTTATCAATTATTGCCCTGCAACTGCTGTTTCTGGAGCAAAGTGACGATTTTTCCTCTGTGCGGGCAGAAATCCGCTGGTTATTGCCACTTGGCGGAGCCATGCTGATTGCCCTGCTGGCCTGGATTACCGGCTACCGCCATTACCGTCTCGGCATTCCCTTTGTCATTCACCGCATCAAACTGAAGTACGGCATTATGCCGTTTCGTAATACGCTCAATCAGTTTTTTGGTGGTGTTCTGGCCCTGACCAGTGGTTTTTCGGTAGGACGGGAAGGTCCATCAGTTCACCTGGGCGCTTATGGTGCCAGTACGGTCGGCCGCTATTTGCAACTGCCTTGCAACAGTATTCGTATTCTTGCCGGTTGCGGTATTGCAGCCGGTATTTCCGCTTCATTCAATACCCCGCTGGCGGCCGTTATTTTTGTCATGGAAGTTGTACTGCGGGAATATAAAGTACACGTTTTTATTCCTGTAATGCTGGCTTCTGTTGCCGGCGCAGTGCTGACCCAGTCAGTATTTGGTACAGACCGGGAACTGGCATTGCTGGAAATTACCTCACTCAGTGGCTGGCATTTACCCTATCTGGTGCTTTGCGGCATCGTATTTGGTGCAGTTTCTTTTATCTTTAACAGTAATATGATGCGGACAATCAGGTTATTCCGTAACTGGCCGCTGTTTTTACGGCTATTGCTGGCCGGCGCCATTACCGCTGCCATCGGCTATATCATTCCGCATGCGATGGGGGCAGAAAGCGGCGCCATTCACTATGCGGTCAATATGCCGGATGCCCCACTGGTGCTGCTGGCAATTTTTGCCGGAAAAATGCTGCTGACCATTGCAGCCCTGGGGCTGGGCGTTCCCGGCGGGGTAATAGGCCCGATTTTTGGCATTGGTATTGTACTGGGCACCTTGCTTTCCGTTATCCCCACCTGGCTGGGAGGTGATCATGCCATCGCAGGTACTTATGCGGTGCTGGGCATGGCCGGCCTGATGGCAGCTTCACTGCATGCGCCGCTGGCAGCGTTAGTCGCCGTGATGGAACTGTCCTATAACCCGCACATCATTATGCCCGCGATGCTGGTTATCGTGACGGCCTATGTTACCGGGGTGCAGTTTTTCAATAATAAATCGCTGTTCTTACTGCAACTGGATTTTATGCAGATGCCTTATAAGCTGGCCCCGGCAGACGATGTATTACAGAAGGTCGGCGTACTGGCGTTACTGGATACGCAATACCAGATCCTGCATGATCCGACAGAACAGGAGATCGGCAAAACGCTTGATACGCTGCATGCAGCACAACAGTTACTGATCCGCCGTGCCGACACAGCAGAAAGTGACGCAGAGTATTTGCTGGTCAGTTACGATCTCGATATGGCGATGGCAGGCAGCGGCAGTCTCCGTTACTCCCCGTTGCAGGGACTCAGCCATCAGGCTACCATGGCAGAAGTATTCGCCCTGCTGGCAGATCAACGCGAAGGTGCGGTGTACATCTACCAGCATAATGCTCCACAACAGCCAATTGGCATTATCCGCTGGGATCAGGTTAACAGCCTGCTGGTTAAACAGAATAACTTACTATGACACTGATACTGATTTATAAAGCTCTTCATCTGTTTTTTATGGTGGCCTGGTTCGCCGGTATCTTTTACCTCCCCAGACTGTTCGTCTATCACGCGGCTAACCCTAGCCCGGAGTGTGACGCGCAGTTCAAGATAATGGAACGCCGTTTGCTGTATTTTGTAACGCCTTTTGCCATTCTGACGCTGGTCTTCGGCCTGTTATTGATCCATAGCTACGGTGCAGCCTGGTTCCGCGCCAGTATGTGGCTGCATTACAAGCTGGTACTGGTTATCGCACTTTACCTCTATCATGGCTGGTGCTTCAAATTACTGGCCGATTTCAGACATAACCGCAACCGCCGCAGCCAGCGCTATTACCGTATTTTTAATGAATTACCGGTATTGCTGCTGCTGTCGATTATTTTGCTGGCAGTGCTCAAACCGTTATAACTACAGATTCGCATTTAGCGGCTGATTTTGCGTATAATAGTGCCTGTCTCCGGTTAGTTTCCGGCTTGCGCTAACTTCTGTTAAAAGAGCACTGACTATGAGCTTTAAAGGCGAACATATCCTTTCCGTTAAGCAGTTCAATCGCGACAATATCCAGTATATTTTTAAGATCGCCCATAATATGGCCCCTTATGCCAGCAGACAAAAACGTACCAGGGTACTGGACGGTGCCATTCTGGGAAATCTGTTTTTCGAGCCCAGTACCCGCACCCGTGTAAGTTTTGGCTGTGCTTTTAACCTGCTGGGCGGAGAAGTACGCGAAACAACCGGTATGGAGTCTTCTGCGCTATCAAAGGGTGAATCACTGTTTGACACCGCCAGGGTCATCAGCAGTTACAGTGACGTTATTGCCATGCGCCACCCGCAGGCCGGCTCTGTAGCCGAGTTTGCCGAAGGCAGCCGGGTGCCGGTATTAAACGGCGGTGACGGCGCTAACGAGCACCCCACGCAGGCATTGCTCGACTTATTTACGATTGAAAAAGAACTGCTGGCCTCCGGTTCACAAATCGATGGTATGCATATCGCGATGATCGGTGATTTAAAATTCGGCCGTACCGTACATTCGTTGTCGAAACTGCTGAGCCTTTACCGCAACGTTACCTTTACCCTGATTTCCCCGAAAGAGCTGGCCATGCCGGATGAGGTACTGAGTGCAATAGATAATGCCGGCCATAAAGTTATTGTTACCGACAAGCTGGAAGGTCACCTGAATGCAGATATCGTATACCAGACCCGTATTCAGGAAGAACGCTTCCCTTCAAAAGCGGAAGCCAACCTGTATCGCGGTAAGTTCAGGCTCAATCAGGAAATTTATACCCGTTACTGTAAATCCAACACCGTCATTATGCATCCGCTCCCCCGCGACTCACGTCAGGAAGCCAACGAACTGGATAACGACCTGAACCTGAACCCGAACCTTGCCATTTTCCGGCAGGCTGATAACGGCATTCTGGTTCGTATGGCGCTGTTTGCCCTGACCCTGGGGGTTGAAAATATTGTCGCCAATTATGAATGTGATGTTCCGTGGTACAGCAATAAACACCGTTAACAAGCAAAACTGGAATTAATTATGTCGTTATCTGCTGAATTGTTCGCCCGCGCCCAGAAGACTATTCCCGGTGGTGTGAATTCTCCTGTCCGTGCGTTTAAAAGTGTCGGTGGTACTCCGGTATTTATCGATCACGCCGACGGCGCTTACTTATTTGATGTCGATGGCAAACGCTATATCGACTATGTTGGCTCCTGGGGGCCAATGCTGCTGGGACACAACCATCCGGCGATTCGCCAGGCAGTTATTGATGCGGCCAGCCGTGGTCTGAGTTTCGGGGCTCCCTGCCCGGCAGAAGTGACTATGGCTGAAAAAGTGGCTTCACTGGTGCCTTCTATGGAAATGCTGCGGATGGTCAGTTCCGGTACTGAAGCAACCATGAGCGCCATCCGGCTGGCCCGTGGCTATACCCGCCGTAACAGCATTCTGAAATTTGAAGGCTGTTACCACGGTCATGCCGATTCACTGCTGGTAAAAGCCGGTTCGGGAGCATTAACACTGGGTGTGCCGGACTCACCCGGTGTCCCCGCTGATTTTGCCCGCTATACCCTGACCTGCGAATTTAATAATCTGGAGCAGGTAAAGCAGCTTTTTGCCCAATACGGGAATGATATTGCCTGTATCATTGTCGAGCCGGTGGCGGGCAATATGAACTGTGTGCCACCTGAGCCCGGCTTTTTGCAGGGATTACGGCAGGTATGCGATCAATACGGTGCAGTATTAATTTTTGATGAAGTGATGACCGGATTCCGGGTTGCGCTGGGCGGAGCCCAGGCGGTATACGATGTAAAACCGGACTTAACCACACTGGGCAAGATTATCGGTGGCGGTATGCCTGTCGGTGCTTTTGGCGGTAAACGTGAAATTATGCAATGTATTGCCCCACTGGGGCCGGTTTATCAGGCAGGTACGCTGTCTGGAAATCCGGTTGCAATGGCTGCCGGTTTAGCTGCCCTGACAGAAATCAGCAAACCCGGAGTTTATGACGCCCTGAGTGCAAAAACTACCCGGCTGCTGACCGGTTTCAGTGATGCGGCGCGTAAGCATGGCGTACCGCTGGCAGTGAATCAGGTAGGCGGGATGTTTGGTATTTTCTTTAGCACCGACGCTAAAATCACTAACTATCATCAGGCTACACAATGCGATATCGCGGCTTTTAAACGTTTCTTCCACCTGATGCTGGAACAGGGTATTTATCTGGCGCCATCAGCTTATGAAGCCGGTTTCCTGTCACTGGCACATTCTGACGATGATCTGGCGGCGACCATTGCCGCAGCAGACAGCAGCTTCGCCAGCCTCTAACGGTTCTGTAACCAGACGATATCCGTGTCGTACGCTCTCGGGCGTACGACATATCTTAATGTTTGTTCGTCACTGATCAATGCCACAGGCAACTGCATTGCCGGCCATTTAATCAGGGTTGGTTCAGTCAGCCGCCAGTTAACAAAGCGGATACCATGTTCTGCCTTATCCAGCCAGTATATGCCTGAAGAGTTTGTCTGCCACCACTGCGGCTCATACTCCCGCCAGTTGATATTCACAGCCAGCTCCGTTAACTGATGGTTACGCCACCATACCAGTTTTTGCTGTCGCCACAGTTGTAAGACCAGCCCGTCCGGGGCACAACGTACATCAGCCACATCATCATACAGCTTACTGACAATGCCATCAGCAGCCTGCTGCATAAGTTGCCAGCCGCTGCCGGTTGTATATTCTGTCCAGTACAGTTCCTGGCCACAACTCTGATAGCGTCCGACAGCGGTATCACTGTCAGCATTATGAAAGGTTTTCATGCTGCCGGATGCCTGATCAATAATAAATAAACGATTATTAATCACCGCCAGCAGCAACTGCTGATACCACAATAGCTGCTGGAGCTGTTCGCCTGATTTCAGGTGTGTTATCTGCCTGCCACCGCTACTGTCCATCAGCCAGATCTGGTTATAACCGGAACGTTCGGTAACAAAGGCCGTTCTGTCCTCAGCAATCGCCACCATCGACTCACTGCGGTTACTGATTTGCCAGGGAGCAAGCCGGACTACCCTGCTGTTTTCCGGTGTCAGCTGAACCTGCAGAATATCCGTTTTATAGTCAATTGTCTGTGTAGCCAGTACCCGGTGCTGATAACGACGGGCCTGAGTCAACTGATGTGTCAGCAGGCCAAGCCCGAGAAACTCTGACGAACGTAAGTTAAACAGCTGTAACTCCTGATGCTGATCAGATAATAACAGATGCTGCTCATCCCATTTGCTGATCTGGGTAACCAGAAAAGGGAATTTCTTCAATATGCTGACCGTACCATCCTGTAAACTTACTCTGACTAATGCAGAGCCGGCAAAAGTCGTTCTGGCCAGCAGGTAAGCATATTCCTGATGCAACTGCAGATGATCGACCGATAGCCAGTCAGCATGCAGTGTATAAAGTGGCTGTTTATAGTCATTATCACTCAGCTGCCATAATGCAGGATGTTGGCCGGTATCATCGGCATCAAGCCATACCAGCCGGTCATGCCAGTACTGAATACCCTGAGTAAAAAACTGCTGGCAGGAAAACAACGGCCGGGCAGCAGCAAAAACCGGTAATACCTGTTTGTGATAAATGTAGCATTGCCCGTCAGCATTCACCGCCCTGAAGCGGATATGCTGTTCGTCATGCCACACCGCCTCACTTAACCGCTGATAATACTCTGTATCATGGCTGACTTTCAGACTTTGTAAGTCCTGCCTGGCCCAGTTCAGCACCACAGCCCCCGGAGGCTGGTGCTGATAAATCACCCGGTCGCTCTGTACATCAAACAACGGCCAGTATTCCATGCCGCTTAATGCACTGACCGGCTTCAGCAAATCAGGCAGCCGGGTCAGAGGTACGGTGGTGACACTGGCCAGCACATAGGCCAGGCTGGCGCCGCCGGTAAGCAGGCAAAATATTACTGCCGCGACAAAGCGCCAGGAAAAACCACTACAGGTATTTTCTGATATCTCAGCAGTAACGGCCGGATGCAGTTCCGGCTGACCGCTGGTTAAAGGCTCAATCTCAGCCAGCCAGCAGTAACCTTTTTTAGATACAGTTGCAATATAGCGCGGCGCCCTGACATCATCTTCCAGAATACGGCGCAACGCACCAATTGCCCTCATAACAGCCGCATCTGTACCTTCATTGGCAGGCCAGACTTTTTCAATCAGGGTATCTTTTGCCAGTAGCTGGCCAGGATGTAACAGCAGGTAATTGAGCAAAGCATGTAACCGGGGTTCCAGACGGATAATATCCGTCGCAGGCATAGCCTGATCAACAGGCCATAACTGCCCGTAAACTGCCTGATAATACCAGTTACCGATTTTTACCAGAGGTTCCAGGTTCGACATGGTGCTCCGCCCGACAAAAATTGTCAGAGCGGATTATACCTGAATAATGCAGAATATTCAGTCAGCACCCGTCATACTGATATGATCTGTCAGGCAATACGCTCAGTATTTTGTACTTTTTGCTGCTCTTTTATCAGGCTTTTCGGAGTACTATTATCAGGATCAGTACATAATGGAAACCAGCCACAGGCGTATAATGTATCAGGCTGTATATCAGGTAGTGGCGTATTATCAGACGAGACAGAATAATTAATTACTATAAAGGAC
>JARXRR010000171.1:0-475 GCA_033792355.1 Chromatiaceae bacterium AAb-1 | reverse complement strand
CGGGGCGGGTGAATGCCCCGTTTGGGCAGGGATAAGTGCGGCCCTTCAAAGTGCACCCCGATAATCCCCGGCTCATGGTGGGCTATCGCATCAGCAATGGCCGCTGCTGCCTGCTGCATCACCGCAATATCGTCGGTGATAACGGTCGGCAGTAACGCCGTCGTGCCATAACGGGCATGGGCCTGTACCATGCTCTGCAGTGTCTGTATCGTCGGGGCCGTGTTGAATAATACCCCGCCGCCGCCATTGACCTGGATATCAATAAAGCCCGGCACCAGGGTGGCCTCGGTCACATGATGTCCTGCCGGGCCGATAGCGGTTATCCGGCCCTGCTGCCAGCTGACGGTGACATTATGGTGCCAGTTGACGCCGTCAAACAGCCGGCTGACACTTATCTGGTGGGTGTCTGTCATAAGGTTTGGGTCACTTTGTTCAGGCCTTCAGGGGCATCCGGGTTCACCCCGCGGCTACGGGC
>JARXRR010000043.1:0-32183 GCA_033792355.1 Chromatiaceae bacterium AAb-1 | reverse complement strand
ATCAAATACCCTGCATCTTATTTCAGATCCTGTCTTGCTATCAGTTAGCATCATCGTTATCTTGAACACTAATTTTATGATATCAATCATCAGCAAAAACTGATGAAGCACTGAGAATTTGTATGGCTCTTACAATCAGACCAAATGATGAACAACTGGATATTCTGGCAAAAGTTCAGCGATTAACAGCAGAAGTGACTTACTCAAAAGCAATTTTTAAAGGATTATCCGAGTATATACAGCTCAGGAAAGAGTTTGACGAACTGGAAAAAAAGCATACTGCTCTGACAGAGAATTATGCCGAGTTAAAAGATACCGTAGCTTTATATGTGATGGCTCAAACCAAACTGGAGCGTGTGTTTAAAGACAACTCCAGTTCATAGCGAACCGCTACTGCCCCTGAATCTCCTGATAAATGGCCTGTAAAGCAGCCAGCGGGTTTGCAGCTTTAGTAATTGGCCTGCCTATAACCAGATAATCAACACCAGCCGCTAATGCGGTTGCAGGGGTCATAATTCTTTTCTGATCATCAGCCTGACTGAAAGCAGGTCTTATTCCTGGTGTTACCAGACAAAAGTCCGGGGCAATATTCTGCTTTAACAGTTGAGCTTCCTGAGCAGAACATACTACACCATCAAGCTGTGCCTGATGTGCCAGCCTGGCTAACCTTAATACCTGTTCTGCCGGTTCACAGTTAATGCCCTGCTCTTCCAGATCAGTTTTTTCCATACTGGTCAGCACGGTCACTGCAATCAGTAGCGGTTTCTGCTCACCATAGCTTTGAAGCTCCCGGTAAGCCGCCTCCATCATTTTTGTACCACCGGAAGCATGAACATTCACCATCCAGACATTTAAGTCAGCAGCGGCTTTTACTGCTTTAGCCACCGTATTAGGAATATCATAAAATTTAAGATCAAGAAAAACCTCAAATTTGCGGTTATGTAATTCCTGAACAAACTGGGGACCAAAGCGGGTAAACATTTCCTTGCCAACTTTAAGGCGGCAAAGTGAAGGATCCAACTGGCTGGCTAAATTCAATGCTGCGCTTTGCTGTTCAAAATCAAGAGCGACAACTATAGGTGTCTGGCAAGAAGACATAAAGTTCCTTTGTATTTAACGACCATCAATACCGCTGATAGGCTCTACTGTTTCCCATTGCTGGCACGAAGGACATAACCAATAACGCTGCCGGGTTTTAAAACCACAGTTACGGCAGCTATATAACACTTTTTTATCAAGGTAGGCATTGACCAGCCCTTCGACTGACTGCAAAGCTTCAGCTGCGGCCGCAGACTGGTGTTGTCTTACCTGTAACAGCTTCTGAAAAAGCCGGATACTGGGTTGCTGACGCAATTTGTCCAGCAAAAACTGCTCTGATGCTTTGGCAGAGCCATGCTCCAGCAACCAGTCAGCCAAAAGCGCTATAGCCGTAATATTCTGCTGTTTATTTACCAACTGGCTGAGCAACTGATACCATTCATCATTTTCAAGATGGCATTGCTGCAATAATGGCAGGATGTCAGCCCCCCATTGCGGCTTATGTTGCAGAATATATAATAACGAAGTTTTTGCATCGTCAGCCAAATCATGTTCCAGCTGGTAGCTGGCCAGTTCAAATCTGGGGCGCAGTGCCAATGGGTATTTTTCAATCAGGGGTTGCAGCAATTCCTGATTTCTGATTTCCTGAGATTCTACAGACATATTGGCCAGTGCTACCCGTAAAGAACGGGAATCTGTTGCAGCAACGGCATCCTGATACTCCATCGCTTTCTGCCAGTCATGTGTCGCCACAAAAATACTGAACAATAATTTAAGAGCGACTTCTGAAAGGTTGCCGGATTTTACTAACCCGGCCAATAATTTTTCTGACCGGTCATACAAACCTGCAGCAAAATAATCTTTTGCCAGTTCATACTGGATCTGCTGGGCCTGTACTTTGGGTAATTTCAGCTGATGAAGCTTTTCATGGATCCGGATAGCTTTATCCCAGTCGCCTCTGCGGCGGAATAAATTAGCAAGTGCAAGGTAGGTTTCGATGGTAGCCGCTTCAATGTCCAGCAACTCCAGTAATTGTTCTATGGCTTTGTCTTCCTGATCAGTCAGCAGGAAATTCAGGCCTGAAGATAAATTACGGGTAACACTGGCCCGGCCTTTTAATTCTTTATGCCTGACGCTGTTACGCCCCATAAACCAGCCATAGGCTGCGGCTACCGGTAATAACAGAAATAACAGCTCAAGCATAAATTCAGGTTTTATCCGAAGATTTTTTCAGCCAGCTTTGTGTCTTGCGTTGTACAGAATACAGCAGACAGATAGCAATACCTATTGCCAGCCCTGTCAGCAGGAAAATCAGCGCAATATCTACTACCCGTAATTCGGCTTGTACCACTAACAGGTTTAATTCGGTTATCTGCTGATTAACAGAACCAAAAAGAAATCCTGTCAGGATCAGGGCAGCCACCAGAATAATATAGAGTAATCTGCTCAAAGTGACTCCGACACCAGCTGCGTGTTAATCAACATCAGGTATTGTCTTTTACGCGATCCCGTAATTCTTTACCTGGTTTGAAATGAGGAACGTACTTACCGTCAAGTTCAACTTTTTCCCCTGTTTTTGGGTTACGTCCAACCCGGGGAGCACGGTAGTGTAATGAAAAGCTACCAAAACCACGAATTTCAATCCGTTCATTAGTAGATAGTGATTGAGCCATCTGCTCCAGTATTTCTTTTACAGAAGCTTCAACATCCTTGACCTGAATATGCGGGAAATCAGTCGCTAATTTTTCGATTAATTCAGACTTGGTCATAGACCCTCCTCAGTGATTGCCGTAATAAAATCAGGGAGCGAAAGCTCCCTGACTTATATTGCATTTAATTACTGATCTTTCTGAGCAGCTTTAAATGCTTCAGCCATAGCGTTGCTACCAAAATCAGCATCATCCTGCTTCTTGATAGCATCCAGAGCTTCTTTTTCTTCAGCTTCGAATTTCGCTTTGATTGACAGGCTGATTACGCGGTTTTTGCGATCAACACCCATCAGACGAGCTTCAACTTCTTCGCCGGCTTTTAGTACTG
Organism: Chromatiaceae bacterium AAb-1; assembly: GCA_033792355.1. Classification (GTDB taxonomy): domain Bacteria; phylum Pseudomonadota; class Gammaproteobacteria; order Enterobacterales; family Alteromonadaceae; genus Alishewanella. The sequence goes on along the minus strand of JARXRR010000043.1, from coordinate 29,108 downwards.
CAGAGGCATCTTCTACGCGCTCACGAGCGATATCAGAAACACGGATGTAACCTTCAACACCGCCTTCTAATGTCACTGTTGCACCTTTAGCGTCAACAGCAGTAACTTCACCTTTAACGATAGCACCTTTCTTGTTATCAGCAAGGTAACCGTTAAATGGATCTTCATCCAGCTGTTTGATACCTAAAGAGATACGCTCACGCTCTGGGTCGACTTGTAATACAACGGCAGACACTTCGTCGCCTTTCTTGAATTCACGAACAGCTTCTTCGCCAGTCGCATTCCAGGAAATGTCAGACAGGTGTACTAAACCGTCAATACCACCGTCCAGGCCGATGAAGATACCAAAGTCAGTGATTGACTTGATCTTACCGCTTACGCGATCGCCTTTGTTGAATCCTTTAGCGAACTCTTCCCACGGGTTAGCTTTACACTGTTTCAGGCCCAGAGAAATACGACGACGTTCTTCGTCAATTTCCAGCACCATCACTTCAACAGTATCACCTAAGTTAACCACTTTAGATGGGTGAATATTTTTGTTAGTCCAGTCCATTTCTGAAACGTGAACTAAACCTTCAACGCCTTCTTCGATTTCAACGAAGCAACCGTAATCAGTCAGGTTAGTGATACGGCCGGTAATACGGGCGCCTTCCGGGTAACGTGATGCAATAGCTGCCCACGGATCTTCGCCCATCTGTTTCAGGCCTAAAGATACGCGTTGCTTATCACGGTCGAATTTCAGAACTTTAACTGGAATCTCGTCGCCAACATTCACGATTTCGCTTGGATGCTTAACGCGTTTCCATGCCATATCAGTGATGTGTAACAGACCATCAACACCGCCTAAATCAACGAATGCACCGTAGTCAGTCAGGTTCTTAACGATACCCTTAACTTCCATGCCTTCTTCCAGCGTTTCTAACAGTTGATCACGTTCCTGGCTGCTTTCTGATTCGATAACAGCACGACGTGAAACAACAACGTTGTTACGCTTCTGATCAAGCTTGATTACTTTGAATTCCAGCTCTTTGTTTTCTAAATGCAGAGTGTCACGAACCGGACGAACATCTACTAATGAACCAGGCAGGAATGCACGAATGCCATCAACTTCAACAGTGAAACCACCTTTCACTTTACCGGTAATGATACCGATAACAGTTTCTTTGTCTTCACAGGCTTTTTCCAGACGTACCCATGCTTCATGGCGTTTGGCTTTTTCGCGAGACAGTAAGGTTTCACCGAAACCATCTTCAATAGCGTCTAACGCTACGTCGATGATGTCACCCACGCTAACTTCGATTTCACCGCTCAGAGATTTGAACTGTTCAACCGGGATAGCGGCTTCTGATTTCAGACCGGCATCTACCATAACCACGTCTTTCAATACAGCAACAACAGTACCTTTTACGATGGCACCAGGGCGGGTTTCGATTGCTTTGAGGCTTTCCTCAAATAATTGTGCAAAATTTTCAGTCATATTCACTTTTTCAGTTAAGTGCTCCACTAAGCATCATGCGTTGTGGGGTTGCTAAATTTACCTGTTCATTCCATTTAACAGGCTGTCCAATATGCTATATCAGGCCTGGTTCACGCTAACTGATGGCAGTTTCATACCAACATAGCGAAGTACCTCATCCAGCACTTGTTCAATACTTTTATGGGTGGAATCCAGAATATAAGCATCTGCGGCGGGTTTAAGCGGCGCAGTAGCACGATTTATATCGCGCTCGTCTCTTTCCTGAATTTCGCTCAAAAGGTCGCCGATATTAACATCAAGCCCCTTTTGTTTCAACTCTAAATAGCGCCGCTGGGCGCGTTCCTCGGTACTTGCGGTTAAAAAAATCTTAACCTCAGCCTGAGGAAAAACCACTGTTCCCATATCACGGCCATCAGCAACCAATCCCGGTGCTTCGCTGAATGCGCGTTGTCTGCGTAATAATGCTTCACGTACTCTTGGCAGTGAGGCAATTTTAGAAGCTACATCAGCTACTTCCTGTGTCCGGATAGTATGAGTGACGTTTTCACCCTCAAGAATAATCCGGATATAGCCCTGGTCATCACTATGGAATTGAACATCCAGATGCGCAGCCAGAGGTTGCAGACCCTCTTCATCATCAGAAGCAATCTGGTGATGCATGGCAGCCAGTGCCAGAACCCGGTAAATAGCGCCACTATCCAGTAATTGCCAGTTTAATCTCTGGGCCAGTAAACGGCTGAGTGTACCTTTCCCGGAACCTCCAGGGCCATCTATCGTAATTACCGGTGAATGTTGCGGCATCCTACCTCCTAAAGTTTGGTATAAGGTTTAGTCGCATTTATATAAACGGCGTATTATACAGCGAGTTTGCGATAAAATCTGTGTTTTATTGCGTTGAACGGCGTAAATACGTGCAACGGCCAAAGGCCGTTACACGTATTAATCAGTTAATGCTCTGCCAGTTGTTCAAACTGCGAGAAATAAGCCGGAAAGGTTTTGCGGGTACAATCAGGATCTTCAATAGTCACCGGAGTATCTCCGCTAAGCGCAACCAGAGAGAAACACATTGCCATGCGGTGGTCATCGTAAGTGGCAATACTGGCATGCTGCAGTTTCACCGGCGGATTCACAATCAGATAATCTTCACCTTCTTCCACTTCAGCCCCCACTTTACGCAGCTCAGTTGCCATAGCGGCCAGCCGGTCAGTTTCCTTTACCCGCCAGTTATAAACATTACGTATCACACTTGGGCCTTCGGCGAATAATGCGGTGGTTGCAATAGTCATAGCCGCATCAGGGATGGCATTATAATCACGCTCAATACCTTTAAGCCGGTTACGGGTAACTGAGATATAATCATCTCCCCACTCAACCTGAGCACCCATTTCCTCTAACACATCGGCAAAATGAATATCGCCCTGCACTGCATTTTTTCCTATACCGGTTACTTTAACAGTGCCGCCCTTAATAGCTGCCGCTGCCAGAAAATAGGAAGCAGACGAAGCATCACCTTCAACCAACATCTTGCCAGGTGACTGATATTGCTGTTTTCCTTTTACCGAGAAGGACTTATATTGGTTATTCGTAACCATAACGCCAAATTTGGCCATCAGTGCCAATGTAATATCAATATAAGGTTTCGAAACCAGTTCACCTTTTATCGCAATTTCACTGTCGCCATCCAGTAAAGGCGCAACCATTAATAATGCGGTCAGAAACTGGCTGGAAATACTGCCATCCACCTGAACCGAACCACCGGACAATGTCTTGCCGTTAATCTTCAATGGAGGAAAGCCCGGCTGCTGTAAATACTGAACATCAGCCTGCCATTGCACTAAAGCGTCAACCAGATGACTTATTGGCCGCTCATACATACGGGGTTCGCCGGTCAGGGTTACGTCAACTTGGGAAGCGGCAAGAGCAGCTGTTAATGGCCGCATTGCGGTACCGGCATTGCCTAAAAATAATGTCAGCGGTTCAGCCACCTGAAACAAGCCACCGGAACCTTCCACATCGCAGCGGGTTTTACAGGCTGATAAATCATAGCGAATACCAAGCGCTTTAAGCGCTGCCAGCATGTGCCGTACATCATCGCTATCAAGCAGATTATGGATATGAGTTGTACCGCTGGCCAAAGCGGCCAGTAACAGCACCCGGTTTGAAATGCTTTTAGAACCGGGTAAATGCACTTCACCGGATATTTTTTGTATCGGCTGTAAGGTTAATGTTTTCATCCGTGTACCCGCTCAAATTCCTGCATAAAGCTGATCAGGGTCTGTACTCCTGCAACCGGCATCGCATTATAAATACTGGCCCGCATGCCACCTACCATCCGGTGGCCTTTCAGTGCCAGTAACCCATGCTGTTCTGCCTGTTCAACAAACAGATCATTAAGCTTTTCATCCGCCAGCAGGAAAGGCACATTCATCCAGGAGCGGTAGCGGGTTTCAACATCGTTACGGTAAAAATCGCTGTTATCGATAAAACCATACAGTAATTCTGCTTTATGTTGATTGCGGCGCCCCATCTCGGCTACGCCACCTTGTTCTTTCAGCCACTGGAATACCAGCCCGGCCAGATACCATGCAAATGTTGGCGGAGTGTTAAACATACTGTCATTTTCAGCTGCCAGCCGGTAATCCAGCACCGACGGAATAACCCTGGCTGCTGATGGCAGCAAATCTTGCCGCACAATAGCCAGCGTTAACCCTGATGGCCCGATATTTTTCTGGGCTCCGGCATAAATCACCCCATAACGGCTGATATCTATCGGGCGGGATAAAATAGTAGAAGACAGATCGGCAACCAGAGGTACTTCAGTCTGGGGTAAATCGGTAAATTCAATACCATCCACTGTTTCGTTAGGGCAAAAATGAACATAACGGGCACCGGGGTTAAGATGCCACTCAGAACACGCTTTTACTGTTCTTAAACCGGCTTCGGTTTTGCTTCTGATATCCAGGGTATTAATCCGGCCAAACTTTGTCGCCTCTTCTACTGCAGCTTTTGACCAGGCGCCTGATACCACATAATCGGCCTGCTGCTGTTCTGCCAGCAAATTCAGTGGCACAGCGGAAAACTGGCCACGACCACCACCGTGCATAAACAACACTTTATAATCAGCAGGTATCTGCAACAAATCCCGCAGATCCTGCTCAGCCTGGGCAGCAAGCTTAATAAAAGGTTTACTGCGATGACTTAATTCCATTACGGAACAACCTTGCTGTTGCCAGTTCAGTAATTCCTGTTGTGCCTGCAACATAACATCCACTGGTAACATTGCCGGACCGGCACAAAAATTATAAGTGGTCATGAATTTATCTTTTCACTCCTGATTAAACACCTAAAGTCTGACCTGGTTGTAAATTGTATCGCTGAAAACAAAACGAGCGCCTGAGCGCCCGTTCTGATCCATCATAATTATTCTTCTTCATCCTGAGCTAACTGGGTATCCTGTAGCTGGGTATTGGCTGCTTTTTCAGCTTCAGCGGCGGCCAGTTCCTCTTCATCCAGGATTTCATCAACCCGTTCAACACCAACGACTTTCTCGCTTTCTGCTGTACGGATCAAAATAACACCCTGAGTATTACGGCCAACTTCAGACACTTCCTTCACTCTGGTACGAACCAGGGTGCCTTTATCTGAAATCATCATAATCTCGTCCAGTTCTTTTACCTGAACCGCCCCGACGACCAAACCATTACGCTCAGAAACTTTAATCGATACCACGCCCTGTGTCGCACGGCTTTTCGCCGGGTATTCAGTTAATGCGGTACGTTTACCGTAACCATTTTCAGTTACGGTCAATACAGAGCCCTGACCATCAGGGATAATCAGCGACACCACTGAACCGCCTTCGCGCAGTTTAATACCGCGAACCCCTGTGGCAGTCCGTCCCATAGAACGCACCTGCCCTTCGGCAAAACGCACCACTTTGCCATCATCAGAGAACAACATAATCTCGCTGCTGCCATCGGTAATACCGACACCAATCAACCGGTCGCCATCATTCAGGTTTACCGCAATAATACCGTTTGCTCTGGGGCGGGAATATTCGGTTAATGCCGTTTTCTTCACCGTACCATTGGCGGTAGCCATAAAGACATATTTGCCCTCTTCATATTCACGAACAGGTAAAATGGCGTTAATGCGCTCACCTTCTTCCAGCGGTAACAGATTCACAATTGGCTTACCACGGGCTGTACGGCTGGCCAGCGGCAGCTGATAGACTTTCATCCAGTACAGACGGCCACGGTTAGAGAAGCACAGAATAGTATCGTGCGTGCTGGCAATCAGCAGTTTATCAACAAAGTCTTCATCTTTAACGGTGGTGGCGGCTTTACCCTTACCACCACGGCGCTGGGCTTCATAATCTGATAACGGCTGGTATTTCGCATATCCCAGATGTGACAGGGTTACCACCACGTCTTCTTCGGTGATTAAATCTTCCATATTGATATCCAGCATATTGTCCTGAATATCAGTCCGGCGGGCATCACCATATTGGGCTTTAGCCGCTTCCAGCTCTTCGCAGATAACTTCCATTAAACGTTCCGGGCTTTCCAGAATGTATAACAGCTCGGCAATCAGCTCCAGCAGTTGCTTGTATTCGTCCAGAATTTTTTCATGTTCCAGGCCGGTCAGTTTATGCAGGCGTAAATCCAGAATTGCCTGAGCCTGTTGCTCAGTCAGGAAATACAGGCCATCACGAATACCAAAATGTTCTTCCAGCCATTCAGGGCGCGCCGCATCCTTACCTGCCCGTTCCAGCATATCGCTGACACTGCCAAGCTGCCAGCCTCTGGCTACCAGTCCGGCTTTGGCATCTGCCGGGCTGGAAGAGGTTTTAATCAGCTCAATAATCTCATCAATATTGGCCAGCGCAATTGCCAGACCTTCTAAAATATGTGCTCTGTCACGGGCTTTACGCAGATCATAGATTGTACGGCGGGTAACAACCTCACGGCGATGCAGCACAAAGCATTCCAGCATGTCTTTAAGACCAAGCAACTTGGGTTGCCCCTGATCCAGGGCGACCATATTGATGCCGAATACCGTTTGCATCTGCGTATTGGAATACAGATGGTTCAGCATAACATCAGAAGATTCGCCACGCTTGAGCTCAATAACAATGCGCATACCGTCTTTGTCTGACTCATCACGCAGTGCTGAAATACCTTCAATGCGTTTTTCTTTTACCAGCTCAGCAATTTTTTCAATCAGGCGGGCTTTATTTACCTGATAAGGCAGCTCAGTAACAATAATGGCTTCTCTGCCGGTTTTCTCGTCTGTTTCTATCTCGGTTTTGGAACGGATATATACTTTACCCCGACCGGTACGGTAGGCTTCTTCTATACCTTTACGGCCATTAATAATGGCGGCGGTCGGGAAGTCAGGTCCGGGGATATACTGCATCAGTTCTGAAATATCGATATCCGGATTTGCAATTAATGCCAGACAGCCATCAATAACCTCGGTCAGGTTATGCGGCGGAATATTGGTTGCCATCCCTACTGCAATACCGGAGGAACCGTTAATCAGCAGGTTAGGAACTTTGGTGGGTAATACTGCCGGGATCTGTTCTGTGCCATCATAGTTAGGCACAAAATCAACCGTTTCTTTATCCAGATCAGCTAATAATTCATGGGCAATACGCGCCATCCGCACTTCGGTATAACGCATTGCAGCGGCTGAGTCACCATCGATAGAACCGAAGTTTCCCTGACCATCAACCAGCATATAGCGCAGAGAAAACGGCTGCGCCATCCTGACGATGGTATCGTAAACCGCGCTGTCACCATGAGGGTGATATTTACCGATAACGTCACCCACCACACGGGCAGATTTCTTATAAACTTTGTTCCAGTCGTTTCCCAGTTCTTTCATCGCGAACAATACGCGGCGATGCACTGGCTTTAAGCCATCACGGACATCCGGTAATGCGCGGCCAACGATTACGCTCATCGCATAATCCAGATAAGAGTTTTTTAATTCCTCTTCAATATTAATAGGAACAATTTCTTTGGCCAAGTCTGTCATAGAACGCTATTTTCCCTTAAATCAAATAGATAACTCGCTTTTTTCTGCGTTATAAAGCGCGAGACAACATGGGATTCTACCACATAAAACAAACCTTGCCATGCCTGATCGTACCGACAGCCAGTAATCTGTTTGCTGAAACAGACCAAACTCTTATAATGCCTAAAAACTTACCGGAACAGACTATGACAACCCGTACAAATGTTGATCAATCCGAAATCGCTAAATTTAATGATATCGCTTCCCGCTGGTGGGATCCGGCAGGAGAATTCAAACCCCTGCATTTGCTCAACCCGGTAAGGCTTGCCTTTATCAGCGATCAACTGCAGGGTATTTTCGGGAAAAAAATTATCGATATCGGTTGCGGCGGCGGTATTCTGGCTGAAAGTATGGCCCGTAGCGGTGCCGAGGTAACCGGGCTGGATATGGCAGAAGAAGCACTGACGGTTGCCCGTTTACATGCGCTGGAAAGCCAGGTCAGTATTAATTATCAGCAAAGTACCGCTGAGCATTTTGCCAGCCTGCATCCGGCAAGCTTTGACGTGGTAACCTGTATGGAAATGCTGGAGCATGTGCCGGAACCGGCTTCGGTCATCCGGGCCTGTGCAGAGTTAGCCCGCCCTGGTGCTACCCTGTTCTTTTCAACCCTCAATAAAACCTGGAAAGCCTGGCTGCTTGCCATTGCCGGGGCAGAACATATTTTGCGGCTGGTGCCTAAAGGTACTCACGAATTCAATAAATTTATCCGCCCTTCCCAGTTGATGCACTGGCTGGAACAGGCCGATCTGGAAATTGTGGACGCCACCGGATTACACTACAATCCATTACACCAAAGTTTCAGGACCGGACCGGGTCTTGACGTAAATTATTTTGTTGTTGCCAGAAAACCAGTGCGCTAGCGCACTGGCACATATTTTCACTTTACTGACAATACCCGCTATTAGAAATACTCACTTGCAAAAAGCCCGGATCCACACTATCTTGTGATCAGTTCTTGTAACACACCTATATGTTGTGTAAAACCTCAACAATATGGGTGTAAAAAATGACCGTTATACCCGGTCATTGTATTTTTTTATAACAACTGAAACGGAACTTTTCAGCAATGACTCAAACGCTTTTTGTCACCAAACGTAATGGACACCGTGAAGCTCTCGACCTTGATAAAATTCACCGTGTTATTACCTGGGCTGCGGAAGGGCTGCAAAATGTGTCAGTCTCGCAAGTGGAATTAAAGTCTCATATTCAGTTCTATGACGGAATAAAAACTGAAGATATCCACGAAACCATTATCAAAGCTGCGGCCGATCTTATTTCTAAAGACAGCCCTGATTATCAGTATCTTGCTGCCCGTCTGGCAGTATTTCATTTACGTAAAAAAGCCTATGGCCAGTTTGAGCCGCCTCATCTGTATGACCAGATTGCCCGCCTTACTGAAGCTAAACGCTACGATCAGCATATTCTGACTGATTACAGCCGCGAAGAGATTGAGCAGCTCAACAGCTTTATCGATCATTCCCGTGATCTGAATTTCAGTTATGCTGCGGTAAAACAGCTGGAAGGTAAATATCTGGTACAAAACCGCGTAACCGGCGAAATTTACGAAAGCGCCCAGTTTCTCTACATGCTGGTAGCCGCCTGTTTATTTGCCAATTACCCGAAAGCCACCAGGCTGGATTATGTGCGCCGGTTCTATGATGCTACTTCCCTGTTCAAAATTTCTCTGCCAACCCCCATTATGGCCGGAGTAAGAACACCAACCCGTCAGTTTAGCTCGTGCGTACTGATCGAATGCGGTGACAGCCTGGACTCTATCAACGCCACTTCCAGTGCCATTGTAAAATATGTCAGCCAGCGTGCAGGGATCGGTATTAATGCCGGCCGTATCCGGGCAATGGGTAGCCCTATCCGTAATGGCGAAGCCTTCCATACCGGCTGTATCCCATTTTATAAGCATTTTCAGACAGCAGTAAAAAGCTGCTCTCAGGGCGGAGTTCGTGGTGGTGCCGCCACTCTGTTCTACCCACTGTGGCATCTTGAAGTTGAATCATTACTGGTTCTGAAAAACAACCGTGGGGTTGAAGAAAACCGGGTTCGTCACCTCGACTACGGCGTACAGTTTAACCGTCTGATGTACACCCGCCTGATTAAAGATGATTACATTACCCTGTTCAGCCCGTCGGATGTACCGGGGTTATACGATGCTTTCTTTGAAGATCAGGAAAAATTCGAATCGCTGTACGTACAATACGAAGCGGATAACAGCATCCGTAAAAAACGGATCAAAGCGCTGGAACTGTTCACCCTGTTTATGCAGGAACGTGCCAGCACCGGCCGTATTTATCTGCAAAACGTTGATCACTGTAATACCCACAGCCCGTTTAATCCGCAATACGCTCCGGTTCGCCAGAGTAACCTTTGTCTGGAAATTGCATTACCAACCAAGCCATTAAACGATGTTAATGATCCAAATGGTGAAATTGCACTTTGTACACTGTCTGCTTTTAACCTGGGTACAATTACTGATCTGAGCGAGCTGGAAGAACTGGCAGAACTGGCCGTTCGTTCCCTCGACAGCCTGCTGGATTATCAGGACTACCCTATTCCGGCGGCTTACAATGCGACAATGAACCGGCGTACTCTCGGTGTCGGTGTCATCAACTATGCCTATTATCTGGCTAAAAACGGTGTGAAATATTCTGATGGTTCAGCCAACGGTCTGACTCACCGCACCTTTGAAGCAATTCAGTACTACCTGCTGAAAGCATCAAACAAGCTGGCTCAGGAATATGGTGCCTGCCCGAAATTCAACGAAACAACCTATGCTCAGGGCATTATGCCAATCGACAGCTACAAAAAAGATCTGGACAAGGTATGTACAGAGCCTTTACAGCTGGACTGGGATCAACTGAGACAGGATATTCTGCAACATGGCCTGCGTAATTCAACCTTATCTGCGCTGATGCCTTCAGAAACCTCATCACAGATTTCCAATGCCACAAACGGCATAGAACCGCCCCGTGGCCATATCAGTATCAAAGCCAGTAAAGATGGCATTCTGAAACAGGTTGTTCCGGAATACGAAAAGCTGAAAGATCAGTATGAGCTGTTGTGGACTATACCCAGTAATGACGGTTATCTGGCATTGGTTGCGATTATGCAGAAATTCGTCGATCAGACCATTTCAGCCAACACTAACTATGACCCGGCAAAATTTGACGGTGGTAAAGTACCGATGAAGCTGTTGCTGAAAGATCTGCTGACAGCCTATAAATTAGGGGTAAAAACGCTTTATTACCATAACACCAGAGATGGTGCTTCCGACATACAGGAAGATATAAAAGCCGAAGCAGAAGACGATGGCTGCGCAGGCGGAGCCTGTAAAATTTAACCTTGTCAAACCGGGTTGCGCAAAGCAACCCGCTGTCAACACAGAACATAAAGTTAGGATGCATTCCGGCTATGGCATATACAACCTTTAACCGACAAATCAATGATCAGCTGAAAGAACCGATGTTCTTCGGCAATAGTGTTAATGTCTCCCGTTATGATCAGCAAAAACACAATATTTTTGAAAAGCTGATAGAGAAGCAACTCAGTTTTTTCTGGCGCCCGGAAGAAGTCGATGTCAGTAAAGATCGTATTGATTATCAGAATTTACCTGAGCATGAAAAGCACATTTTTATCAGTAACCTGAAATATCAGACACTGCTCGATTCGGTACAGGGACGTTCACCTAACGTTGCCTTGTTACCAATCGTATCCTTACCTGAGCTGGAAACATGGATTGAAACCTGGGCCTTCAGTGAAACTATTCACAGCCGCAGCTACACTCACATTATCCGTAATATTTCTGCCGAACCGCATAAAGTCTTTGATGACATTATGCTCAATGACAAAATTCTGGAACGGGCAGAAGATGTTACCCGCTATTATGATGATCTGATCGATGCGGTAGGCCTTTATCAGCGTTGTGGTGAAGGCGAACATACCATCAATGGGCAGGTGTTCAACGTCACCCTCAAAGAACTCAAGCGCAAATTATACCTGTGCCTGATGTCTGTTAATGTGCTGGAAGCTATCCGTTTTTATGTCAGCTTTGCCTGTAGCTTTGCCTTTGCAGAGCGGGAGCTGATGGAAGGCAATGCCAAAATTATCAAACTGATCGCCCGTGACGAAGCCCTGCACCTGACGGGCACCCAACATATGCTGAATCTGATGGCTTCTGGCGAAGATGATCCGCAAATGGCTGAAATTGCCAGAGAATGTGAAGAAGACGCCTATGCCATCTTTATAAAGGCGGCCAATCAGGAAAAAGACTGGGCTGAATTCCTCTTCCGCGATGGTTCAATGATCGGCCTTAACAAAGATATACTGTGCCAGTACGTAGAATATATTACCAATAGCAGAATGCAGGCAGTTGGCTTAAAACCCCGCTTTCCTACCACCCAGAACCCGATCCCGTGGATTAATGCCTGGCTGGTATCCGATAATGTGCAGGTTGCACCACAGGAAGCAGAAATAAGCTCTTATCTGGTTGGGCAGATTGATAACGAAGTAGACGGTTCAGACTTCGGCGATTTTGATCTGTAATATCAGCCATGCCTGACGTTAAAATCAATGCCGCAACAACGTTTGAGTTTAACGGCCAGCGCACCTTACTGGATGCGCTGGAGCAACAACAGCAACAGGTAAACTATCATTGCCGTGAAGGCTACTGCGGTGCCTGTCGCTGTAAATTAATCAGTGGTAGTATAAAATACCTCAACGAACCACTGGCTTTTGTCCGTAAAGGTGAGTTTCTGCCATGTTGTAGTATTCCGGTCAGCAATATAGAAATAGAAATTCCCTGAAAAGATGATAATCTTCGCCTCTAATGCGCATTGCGATTGATCCTGAAGGAGATCGATAATGAAATTTCTGTCATTGCTGCTGGCAGTCTCTCTCTCTCAGACCGAAGTCAGTCACTACGAAGAGTTACTGGCTAAAGCTCAATTTACAGAGCTGGAACAACAGATTATCCGCCAGCCTGACTACCAGCAGCAAAGCGCTGTGCTGATTATTTACGCGAAAGCACTGATTAGCCAGCAACGGCTGGATGATGCCAACACCTTACTGGATTTTGCCGTAACCGCATTTCCTGATAACAGTGAACTGAATTATCTGGCAGGTTTAAGTAAAATCCGGTTGGCACGGGATGGTAATGTTTTTGCAGCCAAAGATCGGGCGGCAAGAGGCGTGGCCATGTTACAAAAAGCCATAGCGCTTAATCCGGATAATTTTCTGGCGCGGCAGGCTCTGATTGATTTTTACAGCATTGCTCCGGCTGCAGCGGGTGGCGATAAAACGCAGGCCAGACAAATGGCCGAAAAACTGGCCGAGGATGATCCGGTTCAGGCTGCTCTGGCCCAGAGCCGTATTCTGCTGAACGAGAAAAAAACTGACGAAGCCCTGGCGGTATTAGACCTCTACATAACAGAACCGCCCCACCCTAAGCTGCTTGCCAGAAAAGCCCAGATCCTTAATGACTTGTCTGTTTTTCCGGCAGCATTTACCAATTATCAGCTATTAGCAGAATATGCTACCGATCTGGCTGACAAATATGGCGCGTTGTATAACATCGGGCGATTAGCCGTTATTGCCGATCAGGATATCTTCGCCGGGATCAGCGCCTTACAAAAGTATCTTGAATTTTACGAGCATAGTGAAAATCAGCATCTGAACTGGGCAACCCTGCGCTTGGCGCAGCTAATGTACCGGGCTGGTGATGCAGAAGAAGCTATTCTGCTGATTAATAAACTCTCGTCAGTCAGGGTTAATGATGAAGAATTTAATTTAATCCTGCTAAGCCTTAGCAGCGCCCTAGCCCAGAAAAGCAAATCTGACGCTATTGCGGAACCGGAACAACTATAAATAAAAAAGAGGGGCTAAAGCCCCTCTTCGCTTATAACAAAGCGATTATTTTCTGATGCCTTCCACTGTCAGGTCCAGATACACTGTTGATGATGCAGGACCTAAATCATAGTTGATGCCAAAGTCTTTCAGTTGAAAGCTGGCCGAACCGGCGAAACCGGCACGGTATCCGCCCCACGGATCCTGACCTTCACCCAGTTTTTCAGCGGCGATTACAACTTCTTTTGTTACGCCGTTCAGGGTAAGGTTGCCATGTAAATCAAATTTATCACCGTCTTTAGCCACAACTTTAGTGCTGGTGAATGTTGCTTTAGGGTGTTTTGATACATTCAGAAAGTCAGAGCCACGTAAGTGTTTATCACGCTCTGCATGGTTAGAATCGATACTGTTGGTATCAATGGTCAGCTGAATTTTAGAGTCGGCCAGTTTAGCTGCGTCATAGCTGAAATCACCGGAAAAGGTATTAAAACGTCCATATAACCAGCTATATCCCAGGTGGCTGATTTTAAACTGTACAAAAGCGTGAGCCCCCTGAGTATCAATAGTATAATCAGCTGCCTGAGCAGGTAATGCCATTAATGCTGCCACAGAACTGGCTAACAATAGTTTTTTCATTCCATTCTCCTTTAGACACAATGTCAGTTTTTGCGACCCAGCATGCGCCTGAATGTCGCGTCTTTATCAATAAAATGGTGCTTTAATGCAGCAACAGCATGTAACACAGCAATGGCAATCACACCATATGCCAGATAACGATGTAAATCGCCGGCAATATCAGCCTGACGGGCAAACAGCTCTCCGGCGGACGGAATTTCAAACCAGTCAAATACCGCTATTGGGCGACCATCCGCAGTAGAAATCAGATAGCCTGTAAAAATGATAGCGAAAATACCCGCATACAGTAAAAAGTGTGCCGCTTTGCTGGCTATCTGCTCCCATTTCCGGTGTGTTGCAACCGGTAATGGTGAAACAGTAAAGAAACGCCAGCCGACCCGGAACAACATCGCAATCAGCAATATAATGCCGACACTCTTGTGCCAGTGTGGAGCGGTGCGATACCAGCTGCTGTAATAGGTTAAATCCACCATCCAGAAGCCAAGGGCAAATAACCCGAAGACGGTAAGCGCCACCAGCCAGTGTAATGTCACACTGACTAAACCATAATGAGTGGAACGGTTTTTGAACATAGCAACTCCTTTTCGCCAGATAATATAGCAATTTATCTGTTGATAAATCGCATTATTAAGCAAAATAAGTTCTATTTTTTAGAACAAAAAATGATGTGATATAGCAACAGACCCGGAAAAGTATAATATTTCCCGGGTCTGTTTTTATCAGAAATGTATTATAGAACGGGTACTGTGGCTGCCGGCTTCCGGCCGGAGCAGCTGCGGCTGTGATTTTACAAAATCAATAAATGCCTGAGCATAATTAATATAAGTATCTTCGGTCCGCCCTTCAGCCTGTAAGCGGCCAAATGTTGCCCAGCCATCAAGGCCACTGGCAATAAAACTATTTGTTACCACAATATATTCCTGTTCAGGCTGAGCAGCCTGCCATTGCTGTGTTTCCCGGTTCTGGATCTGGATATTGCTAACACGGTTATTCTCAGCGGCAGTAAGATCCACATCAAACTGAATTCCTGCTCCCTGCGGATAAGCACCATCCGAACCACCCGGAGCCAGCGAATAGCTGATAGCATCTTCCAGAACCTGCTTAACCTCGGCGCCGCTCATACGGAAATTAATCAGCGTATTTGAGAAAGGCAATAACTGATACACCTGGGCAATAGATAATGGTCCGGCCGGTAAATCGCTTCTCACCCCTCCGGCATTCTGTAAAGCGATGTCTGCCTGACGGCTTTGGGCAAGGAATGCTTTACTGACCAGATAATGTAAATCCGACTGCATATTATTGCCGCAACTGCTTTCCCGGAGTTTTCCCGGAGCAATGCGGCATAAGCGCTCTGGTAACTCAGAAATCTGCTGCGAAGACAGCTCCATAACTTTTTTACTGTAACGTTGCAGCATCTCTGATGCGACAGCATCCTGTTCCACCAGCGTTAACGTATCTGACTGACTGATAAAGTCAGTAATTTGCTGGTGCTCTGCCGGTGTCACCGCAGCACCATTACGGCTGAAATTATCAGCCAGTAACATATGAGGGCGACCACCACATTCCGTCAGCTGATCACCTTTAAACTGTAACACTACCTCGCCTACCACCTGGCTGTAATCTTTACCCTGTACCACACACACTAACTCACCGCTGGCATTTTTCAGTTTTGTCGGGTATTCACCTTCAGGGGTTAATCCGACATCCTGAAAATTACCTAATAATGAATGAGAATCGCCGCCAACAATTAAATCAACGTCCGGCAGCGCCTGCGCCAGACGGATATCGTTATCATATCCATAGTGGGTCAGCAGAATGATTTTACCGATCCCTTTAGCTTTCAGTTCCTTAATATAACGTCTGGCGGTTTCTGTCTCATCCAGAAACACTGTTGTTGGCAAAGGCTGGGAAGACTGTCTGGTTTTCTGGGCAATGGTCAGCCCGATAATCCCAACTTTTACATCATTAAATTCTTTGATAGTATAAGGTTTAAAACTCTGCCACTGATGATCAGGTGCCAGAGGAGTACCAATTTCAGGTATAACATTTGCCGACAGAACCTCTGTCTCACAATTACCGGCGGCTAATGCATCCAGTAATTGTTTCAGGTTGGCGTCACTGTCATCAAACTCATGATTTCCCAGTGTAAAAGCATCAAAACAAACCAGATTCATAAAGTCTGCATCGGCATGACCTTTAAACAGGCTGTAATACAGATCACCGGTAATAGCATCACCCGCATGCAGTTTCAGGCTATTGGCATAACGGCTGCTTAATGTATTAAGCTGTGTCACCACCCTGGGAAAACCGCCAATATCAAGCTGGGTATCAACCCCGGCCAGCGTCAGGGTAACATTATGCTTCGCTGCCAGATTGGAATGATGATCATTAATATGAAAAACAGCCAGTTCGAAATGACGTTCGTCAGCAGGTTTGCTGGTACAGCTTGTTAATAGCGCAAAAATCATGCAGGTTATAACTAATCGGTACACTATTGACGTCCTTAGTAAAAACAGATTACCTAAAAAAATAAAGCCAGTATTACTGGCTTTATCGGCATCTGATTATAATTGATTAAAATTCAATGTTCCCATCACGTATGTGTTTTTCGCCGCGTTGTTTTGCCAGCTCAACCTGTTTCTGACGTTCAGCAAACGATGCCCGCTGCTCTTCAGTAGTTTTATCATAACAATGCGGGCAGCTTAACCCTTTGACATAATATTCAGAAGCAATATCGGCAGATCTTAACGGCATACGGCAGGCATAGCACTGATCATAACTGCCCTGCTCCAGGCCGTGTTTCACCGCCACCCGCTGATCAAATACAAAACACTCGCCTTCCCATAAGCTTTTTTCTGCCGGTACTTCTTCAAGATATTTCAGAATACCGCCATCCAGATGATAAACCTCTTCAAAGCCCTGCTCTTTCAGAAAAGCAGTGGATTTCTCGCAGCGGATACCACCGGTACAGAACATAGCGACTTTTTTATGGGTCTTTTTATCCAGATTTTTTTCAGCCCAGGCCGGAAATTCACGAAATGTTGTCGTGTCCGGGTTTACGGCATTCTTAAAGGTTCCGATGGCCACTTCATAATCGTTACGGGTATCAATAACCAGCGTTTCAGGATCACTAATCAATGTGTTCCACTCTTCGCCTTTGACATAAGTACCAACAATATGAACCGGATTAATACCCTCCACGCCCATCGTCACAATTTCTTTTTTCAGCTTAACTTTGGTGCGATAAAAAGCAGGCTCTGCCGCAAAAGACTCTTTGTAACTCATGCCATCAAAACGGCCATCGGCATCAAGCCATGCCTTAACAGCATCAATTCCGTCCCGCAGGCCGCAAATGGTGCCATTAATCCCTTCTTCGGCTAATAACAAAGTTCCTTTCACTTTATTATCAACCAGCGTCTGGTATAACTTATCACGCAGAGCGACATAATCAGGCAGGGTTACAAATTTATAAAGTGCAGCAACAACGTACATATTTCACCTCTTGCAATGCCGGAACGTAAATCCGGAGCAATGACCACCAATTTAAGCTGCGCATTATACCAGCCGATCAGAAAAATCCCAGTCAGCTTTACTTAAATCATGCTTTTGGTGTAATGGCTGCCAGTGAACGTACCGCAAAAATTACCCAGTATTATGCTGCCGGGGTTCTTTTGCGGGTAATAAACACTACGGTCAGCAGTAACAACAATCCTGCAGCTGTCAGATAAGGTGTTTCGGGCGAGATTTTATAAAGAGCGGTACACACTAATGGCACAATCACCATTGCCAGCCCCTGAACGGCTGAAATCGTACCCGCTGCGGTGCCCTGCTCAGTTTTTGCAACAGCATTAGCCGTTATCGTCTGGATAGAAGGAAACACCATCCCAAGCCCGGCAGCCATAATACCGTAAGCCAGAACCAATCCGGGCAGGCTGTGTATAAATGCAGCCAGCACAAAGCCACACATCGCAATCAGTGCCCCGATGGTAAGGCATAATTCACTATTAATTTTTCTGAAGCGGGACAAAGTTCCCTGCACCACAATCAATGTAATACCAACAGCGGTCATTGCCATTCCTGCGGCTCTGGCGGCACCATTATGATCGAGCTGTAAACGGTCAATAGCATAAAACCCTACTGTCATCTGGGCAGTAATAACACTGCTGGTCGCCAGTAACATCGCAAGGGCGGGAAGTCTGAGCCTGGCATCCCATAATGCCGTTTTTCCCGCTATCTCCTGGTTCGCAGAGGCTGATGGCAGACGGGTAAGCAACCATACCAGTCCAACCAGAGGTAAAACCGCCGCAACATATAAAGGTAAAATCAGGTAATCTCTGGCCAGCAACCCGCCCAATAACGGCCCTACCACCATCCCAACAGCACTGGCCGCGCCCAGCCTGGCCATATAAGAACCCCGTTGCTCCGGCGGTATAACATCCGCAATAAGCGCCATGCTCACTGGCGGAATGGCAGCATAAAAGACCCCAACCAATCCCCGTAAAATAATCAGAACCAACAGGATAAGCAGTAAATCCGCAGGATACTGCAATGCGATATCCAGAAAAACCGCCATGCTCAGATAAGTGATAACATAACCAGCAGAAGCAATAACGAGTATCGGTTTACGGCCTTTGCGGTCACTGAGTTTCCCCCATACCCGGCTCATCAGCATCCAGCATACTCCGGCGACAGTTACTACTAATCCGGCATGCCACTCGGCCAGCCCCAGTTGCCGGATAATCGGGCCAATTACCGGAATAAAGGCCATCATCGCCGTCATACTAAGCGCGTTGAAAACAAACAGTGAGCGAATATGTTGCATGATTATCACTATCAGCTAATGAGCAGGCTGGCGACTAAATGCCCGGCCAGCAACAATAGTAACAGCCCCATCGCCTTATCAAATAAATAGCCTTTTAACAGCAGAAAGCCCCTGATCCGGGTATGAGTCAGTAACAGGGATAATGCACAAAACCATAACGCTGTGGCAACTGCCATATATAAACCATAAATCAGCTTATATGAGAACGGAGTTTGCGGTGAAATCACCACCGCAAACAATGACAGAAAAAACAATGTCGCTTTAGGGTTCAGCCCATTGGTTACAAAACCGGCAATAAAAGCCTTTGATACCGATGGCACATCACGCTCAGTTGCCCCGCTCTGTTCTGCCTGAGTCAGAGTTGCCGGTGCAGAGCTGCGCAATGCCTGTATGCCGATGTACAGCAGATACCCTGCTGCCGCGACAGTAAGCAGGGTAAATAACCAGGGCGTTGTTTTAATTAATACGGCTATCCCTACCAGGGAATAGGTAACATGTAGCAAAATAGCACAGCCAATACCCACACTTGCCGCCAGTGCTGCCTGCTTACCGTAACGCACGGCATAGCGCAGCACTATTGCAAAGTCAGGTCCGGGGCTGATAACAGCAACCAGATGGACAGCAGCAATCAGCAGAAACTCAGGCCAGAATCCCACAATCATCCTCAGAATAACTGCAACAGTTGTTGTAACGGATGCTTAGGCTTGCCGCCTGCCAGCCTTTTTACCTGACAACGGCAGGAAAAACCGGTGACCAGAATATGGTCGGTGCCATACTGTTCCACAGGCTTACGCCAGCTCAGTTCAAACAAGGCTTTACTGTTGTCCTGATTCTGTATTTCATGGCCATAAGTTCCTGCCATACCACAACAGCCGGTACTGACAGATTTAAGCGTAATACCGGCTTTGCTGAAAATCTGCTGCCAGGTTTTTTCAGTTGCCGGCAGAGCGGTTTTTTCAGTGCAGTGTGCCAGCAAAGCAAATTCTGTCTCGGAATGTGCTTTAGGAATATCCTGCTGCTGCAACCATTCATGAAATAACTGCACATTAAACTGCCCCCGCTCTGAAAGTACCTTGTGGTACTCATCGCGGTATACCAGCACCAGAGACGCATCCAGTCCCAGCATAGGCATATTAAGCGTTGCCAGCTGATTCAGAAAATCAGCTGCCGTGCTGGCAGTAGCAGCAAACTCCCGTAAGAAACCTTTTACATGCTGTGGTTTACCATTGGGGATAAATGGCAGTAACACCGGCACAAACCCCAGTTTTTCGATAAGCTGCAAGGCATCTGCTACTAATTCTGCTTCATAGAAACTGGTAAAAGGATCCTGTACCAGTAATACATAGTTTGCCTGCTGCGCTGGTGTTAACTGTTGCAGTGCAGCCAGATTAAACGGATATTTACCGGCAGTGCGTTGTTGCAGTGTCGGTACAGACAACAGCGGCGCATCAACATAGCCTACGGCAGATGACAATAATTTATTCATCCAGCGCTGGCGCAAAAAGAAATTTACCAGCGATGGTGCTTTTGCCAGTAACGGTGCGGTTCGCTCAATATTGGCCACCACATAGTCTTTTAATGGCCGCAGATAACGACTGTGATAAAGCTGTAAAAAGCGGGCCCGGAATGATGGTACATCCACTTTTATCGGACATTGTCCGGCACAGGCTTTACAGGCAAGGCAGCCTTCCATTGCATCCATCACTTCATGGGAAAAATCCTGCTCACCCTGCTTTTTCGCCTGACTATTTTTCAGTTTCTGCCAGAAGCTGGCAATACTCTGCCTTTTTGAGGACAAAGCAGCTTCGGTTGCCAGCACATCCACACCCTGATTTTCCATCAGTCTTAACCATTCACGCATTAACCCGGCCCGGCCTTTCGGGCTGTGACGGCGGTCTTTGGTTATTTTGCTGGACGGACACATCGGCGAGTTTTCTTCATAGTTAAAGCATAAACCGTTACCGTTACAGTTCAGGCTGCTGCTGAAACTCTCTTTTACCTGTAACGGGATCTGCCGGTCAAAGTATGCCCGTTTTACACCATCAACGCTGACCAGTTGATCAGCACTTTGTAATGGCGTGCAGATCTTCCCCGGATTAACCCGGTTATCCGGATCAAAAGCGGCTTTAATTTTCCGCAGCTCAGTAAACAGCTCGTCACCGAAAAATGCCGGGCCATATTCGCTGCGGTAACCTTTACCATGCTCGCCCCACATTAAACCGCCATACCTGGCCGTTAATGCCACCACCTGATCAGAAATCACCCTCAGCAGCTTTTCCTGTTCGGGATCACATAAATCCAGTGCCGGCCGTACATGCAATACCCCGGCATCGACATGGCCAAACATGCCATATTGCAGACCATGAGCATCCAGTAAGGCCCTGAACTCCATAATAAAGTCTGCCAGATTTTCCGGCGGCACTGCGGTATCTTCGGTAAAAGGCACCGGTTTCTGCGGCCCTTTGGCATTACCCAGTAATCCCACCGCCTTTTTACGCATAGCATAAATATGCCCGATAGCCGCGTCATCATAGGTTAGCTGGTAGCCGATAATACCACCCTGCCGGTTGCTGATTGCGGCCTCCAGCAAAGCTGTCAGCTGCGAAACTTTCTGCTCGATGCTGTTTTTATCGTCACTGTTATATTCAACAACGTTCAGGCCCTGCATATCGTGACCCGGTACATCGGTAATGTAACCTTTGACCTGATGCCAGATAATGTCGTTACGGGCCAGATTCAGCACTTTGCTGTCTACCGTTTCAACTGATGTTGCTTCAGCCTGAATCATTAATGGCGCATTTCTGAGTGCGCTTTCAAAACTGTCGTATTTGATATTGATCAGGCATTTATATCTGGCAATCGGTGTAATATTCAGTCTGGCTTCGGTAACAAACCCCAGAGAGCCTTCAGAGCCGGTGATCACCCGTGACAAGTCAAACTCGGTCAGTTCATCATCAAACACATGTTCAAGATCATAGCCGGTCAGAAAACGGTTCAGACGCGGGAATTTATCCAGGATCTGCGCCCTGAAATCGCGGCAGGTTGCCAGTACCTGACGATATACCCGGCCGGTGCTGTCCTGGCGCTGTGCCAGTTTTTCAGCCTGATGCACCGGAATACGCCGGCTGTTAATAACCGCACCGTCAATCAGTACCGTTTGCAGTTCCAGTACATGATCACTGGTTTTACCGTAAACCAGCGAGCCCTGACCCGATGCATCAGTATTAATCATGCCGCCGATAGTGGCACGGTTAGAGGTGGATAAATCCGGCGCAAAAAAGAAACCGTAAGGTTTAAGAAAGGCGTTCAACTGATCCTTGATCACCCCTGCCTGTACCCGTACCCAGCGCTGTTCGGTGTTAATTTCCAGAATCTGACGCATATGGCGCGATACATCAACCACCACATGCTCGGTCAGCGCCTGACCATTAGTACCGGTACCGCCCCCCCGCGGGCTGAACCTGATATGCCTGAAACGGGAAGTCTGGGATAAAGAGGTCAGCAATACCAGATCATCGGTATTTCTGGGCAGAATAACCGCCTGCGGTAACGCCTGATACACGCTGTTATCTGTTGCAACCGCCAGCCGGCTGGCATAACTGGTTTCGATATCACCATCAAACCCGGCAGCACGCAAAGCCTTACCAAAAGCCACTATGCTGGGATCAAGTGCAATTTCCGGTTCTAACTTAGGGATCATATTCTGCAGCGACGAACAAAAAAGTAGCCGCAGTATAGCACTAACTCCACAGAGGATTTAAGCTGATTTGCGGCGAACATTCCGGAGTTATTGGTGCCTGCAGTACTGAATTTGCTGATGTTATGGCAAATGTCCCAATTTTGAGGCTTTGGTTGCCAGATAGCGGTGGCTGTGGGCTGTGGTTTTTACCCGGTGCTGTACCCGTTCAAGCACATTTACACCGGCTTCGGTCAGGGCTTTAAGCTTACGCGGATTATTGGTTAGCAACCGCAGTTGTTTTACACCAAGATAATTCAGGATATCTGCGGCAATATCGTATTCACGCAGGTCAGCTTTAAAACCAAGGATCTCATTGGCTTCCACCGTATCCAGCCCTTTATCCTGCTCAGCATAGGCACGGATTTTATTTAACAGGCCGATACCCCGGCCTTCCTGACGCAGATAGACAATAATACCCCGGCCCTGCTCTGCAATCCGCTGCATCGCAGCTTCCAGTTGTGGCCCGCAATCGCAACGCAAACTGAACAGTGCGTCACCCGTCAGACATTCAGAATGCACCCGCCCCAACACAGGTTCATCAGTCGTAATATTGCCCAATGTCAGAGCAACATGCTCTTTGCCGTTTGCATCTTCAAAACCATGCAGGCGAAATTCGGCAAAAGGTGTAGGCAATATGGTTGAAGCGATAAATTTAGTGCTCATCAATACAACTCGGTTTCAATAAAAAATGCGTCAGAATTACTGTCGGTAGATTGGGGCAGCAATACGCTAATTCAAGTACAACGCTTTTTTATGGAGATTTCTGATAACAGCCGCAGATTACAAAGCGGTATTTGTCGTTGGCGGTAAAGGCGCCATATTTGATCTACCACAGCATACACCTTTACAAACCCTGCTGGACGCTATCTTGCAACATAACGGCGTCATTTTTGCTGTATGTCATGGACCTACCGCTTTGATTGATATCATATTGCCGGATGGCAGCTATCTGGTGGCAGGAAAAGCAGTCTCTGCATTTACCAATGAAGAAGAACAATTATTCGGTAAAAAATGGCTGGCACATTACCCATACCCATTCTTGCTACACTTTCCGGCCGTAAACATGCGCTGCCAATAACAGTAGCGGCAACCTGTCGTTTATTACCCACTCACTGTCTTGCGTCACAGCAGTATTAAGCAATCTGGTTTAATTTTCTGGTACACTGGCGCTCCTTCTTTTTGTGTTTATTTCAGGATATTGCTGCATGCTTGGTTTTTTTGAACGACTGACCAAACCTTTTCCTGCCGAAGACCCAACCCAGCCACCGGTCGGGCTGTTTGCCTTCTGCCGCCACTACACCAGAGGCATGGAATGGTCGTTATTGTTTATGTCAATCTGTACTGCGTTGCTGGCGATGCTGGAAGTTTCGCTGTTCAGCTTTATGGGGCAACTGGTTGACTGGCTGGTCGAGAAAAATCCGGAAACCTTCTTCAGTGA
The DNA here is from genome assembly GCA_033792355.1 of Chromatiaceae bacterium AAb-1. Classification (GTDB taxonomy): domain Bacteria; phylum Pseudomonadota; class Gammaproteobacteria; order Enterobacterales; family Alteromonadaceae; genus Alishewanella. Next base: position 5,065 of record JARXRR010000043.1, on the reverse strand, counting down.
AGAACGCACCCGTCTGATCTGGATGGCCGTTATTACCGTAGTTATTCTGCCGGTGATGGTATTTATTCATTCGGCATTAGTGCATCAGGCATTACTGGGTAATTACCCGATGGCTATCCGCTGGCTGGCTCACCGCTACCTGTTGCGCCAGAGCGTCAGCTTTTATCAGAACGATTTTGCCGGGCGCATTGCCACCAAAGTAATGCAAACCTCGCTGGCAGTACGCGAAGCGGTGATGAAACTGCTGGACGTGATGGTTTATATTCTGGTGTATTTTGGCTCAATGCTGTTTTTTGTCGCAGATGCCGATGCCCGGCTGGTGATCCCGATGCTGATCTGGCTGGTATGCTATATCGGTATGCAGTTTTATTTTGTACCCCGCCTGAAAAAAGTGTCTACCATTCAGGCTGATGCCCGTTCAGAAATGACTGGCCGTATTGTTGACAGCTACACCAATATCACCACTATCAAGCTGTTTTCCCATACCCGGCGGGAAGAAAATTACGCCAAAGAAAGCATGGAAGTATTCTTAAAACCGGTATATCAGCAAATGCGGCTGGTTACCTGGCTTAATGTCTGTGTACAGGGCCTGAACTATCTGCTGGTTTTTGGTGTGGCGGCGCTGGCGTTATGGCTATGGGCAGGCAGTGCTATTACCGTAGGTGCTATTGCCATTGCCGTCAGTTTATCGTTGCGTTTAAACGGTATGTCGCAATGGATTATGTGGGAAGTCAGCTCACTGTTTGAGAATATCGGTACTGTTGCCGATGGTATTAATACCCTGTCACAACCCTCAAAAGTCGCCGACCAGCCACAGGCATCCTTACTACAGGTTAATAAGGGCGAGATTTTATTTCAGGATGTCTGTTTCAATTACGGTAAAGATGCCACAGAAACCGGTAAGCCTCCGGTACTGAAGCAGCTGAACTTATCGATTAAACCCGGTGAAAAAGTCGGTTTGGTTGGCCGTTCCGGCGCCGGTAAATCAACGCTGGTCAACCTGCTGCTGCGTTTTTATGATGTAGAAAAAGGTAAGATACTGATCGACGGACAGGATATTTCACAAGTGACACAGGAAAGCCTGCGCCAGCATATTGCAATGGTTACGCAGGATACCTCGCTGCTGCACCGCTCAGTAAGGGACAACATTATTTACGGTAAACCGGACGCCAGCGAACAGGAACTGATACTGGCCACCGAGCAGGCAGAAGCAGCCGGTTTTATTGCTGATCTTACCGATCCCAAAGGAAACAGCGGCTTTGATGCCCAGGTTGGTGAGCGCGGTGTAAAACTGTCTGGCGGTCAGCGCCAGCGTATCGCCATTGCCAGGGTACTGCTGAAAAATGCCCCGGTTCTGATTCTGGATGAAGCCACATCAGCACTGGATTCTGAAGTAGAAGCCGCTATTCAGGCCAGCCTTAATAAACTGATGGATAATAAAACGGTTATTGCCATTGCCCACCGTTTATCAACCATCGCCCAGATGGACCGGCTGATCGTGCTGGATCAGGGAAGCATTGTTGAACAGGGTACCCACAACGAACTGATTGCCCAGGGTGGCATTTACGCCCAGTTATGGGCACATCAGACCGGTGGTTTTATCGGGGTGGAATAAAAAACGGATAATACGCTGCCCGTTAATATATGCGCAGCGTATTATCTGTAATCTGTGTCAGATCTGATTATTCACATCGTCCAGCTTCGTTTCTCTGGTGACTAAAAAAGCCACTAACGACAATAGCGAAGCTGCCGCCAGATAATAACCAACAGCAGACAAACCATAGTCATAGGCTAACTTTGTTGCAATAAACGGGGCCAGCGAAGCTCCCAGAATACCACCGATGTTAAACGTCAGCGCTGAACCGGTGTAACGGACCGAAGTAGGAAATAATTCAGACAGCACAGTGCCAATCGGGCCATAGGTCATTCCCATTAAACTCAGCCCCAGACATAAAAACAGAAAAACCGTCCAGCTGTTACCCGACCCAAACAACGGTTCAAACCAGAATCCAAACAGAATCGCCGCACAACATACCCAGATTGACGTAGTACGGCGGCCATACTTTTCGGCACAGACAGCCGAAACCGGAATAAACAGCACAAAACACAGTGTGGCAATCAGCTGTAAAATCAGAAAATGCTCGCGGTTATATCCCAGTTCCTTTGTTGCCCAGCTTAAAGCAAATACTGTCATCAGATAAAACACCACAAAAGTACAAATCGCTGCCGTAGTGCCAACCACCAGCATTTTGCTATGTTCTTTAAATACCGTATAAAGTGGTACTTTCTGCGGTTCTTTTGCCAGAACTTTCTGAAAAGCCGGCGTTTCATGCAGTTTTAACCTGATATACAACCCCAGCACAACCAGTACCGCACTGGCCAGAAATGGCACCCGCCAGCCCCAGCTCATAAAGTCCTCATTGCTGAGCGTCCAGCCCAGCAGCAAAAATGAACCACCCGCCAGAATAAACCCTATAGGCGCACCTAATTGCGGAAACATGCCATACCAGGCCCGCTTCCCTTGCGGGGCATTCTCGGTCGCCAGCAATACTGCGCCACTCCATTCTCCTCCCAACCCCAGCCCCTGTCCAAAACGACACAGCGCCAGCAATAAAGGCGCGACTACCCCAACCTGGGCATAAGTCGGCAATAATCCAATCACCACTGTAGAAATGCCCATGGTCAGTAAAGCCGCAACCAGCGTGGCCTTACGCCCTATCCTGTCACCAAAATGACCAAATAATGCCGACCCTACCGGACGGGCAAAAAAGGCAATAGCAAAAGTAGCAAATGACTGCAATACCGCTGTTGCCGGCTCACTGTTAGGAAAAAACAACTGTGGAAAAACCAGCACGGCAGCCGTGGCATAAATATAGAAATCAAAAAACTCTATCGTGGTGCCCACCAGACTGGCAAATAACACACGGGCTTTTGAATTTTGTGGTGTAGTGTTTGTTGTTGTCATAAGTAGCCTTACAAACTAAAGCAATGTGCTGCTTTAAATGCTCTTTTATTACAGAAGCAAAAACATCCGGCAGAAACAGTTGCCTCTATTGCTTCTATGGTTCTTCTGTACCGTCGATCTCCAGCGCCGCTTTATCAAATGTATAAAGCGGCAAAACTGACTCTTTGTTTTTTGCCCCGTACCGCTGAGACTTATTCACTATCAATGCGTCTGCAAAATCGGCTTGCTTAATCTTGCCACCAGACTTAACCGGTTTTACATTGATATAGTCATCCAGCGCACACCAAATTGCCTGGCCATCTTCAAAAACCACATTGGGTTCTTCAATAAGGCTGTGCAACACCTCCACCAGTGACTCTTTTGGCAGCAGGTATCGTTTACCACGCAATGTCCAGATAGTTTCAACCAACACCACATCGGTGAGCAGGATTTTCTGCTTTCCTTCAAAGAGTGCATTCGCCTTGCGAGACTGCTTCGCATCATCTTGCAACAGATATCTGAGTACAACATTTGTATCTACCGCAATCATCGGTGCATAACACTCTCAAGGGATTCTTCTTCATTCACCTGATCATCAACCGGGATACCTTTCAATATCCCTTTAGCAGCACCTTTGCGTTTGGTGACGATTGAAATCACCCCTTTCCGGCTCACGAAACTCTCATACTCGTCACCAGGTTGAATACCTGCTATCGAACATTGCTCCAGCGGTAAGGTTACCTGTCTTTTTTGGCTGACGATTGGCATATAAACACCTCTTTACAAAGCTAACAAAGTAAAGATACACATGTCTTTAACTATGTTCAATAGTAATTGGATACTGCCAGACCCGGTACGAGAGGCCAAATCACGGATATTTACCGGGTCTGATCCAAATGCTGCCTTTTCCTGCCTGAAAAGCAGATTGAAAAATATCTGAGATGTACCTACATTGTTGACACTTTCTGAAGTGTGCGCTATTGTTCACACAATGTAATAACATGACAAAGTGAGGAACAATATGCTGACGCATGTCAGAAAAATTGGCAATTCTGCCGGAACCATTATTCCGGCCCAGATGATGAAGGCACTGAATCTTAAAGAAGGCGATGCACTGTCTATTGAAGAACAGGAAGGCAAGATCGTGATTAGCCCAGCCAAAACCCGGCCGAAATATAAACTGGAAGATTTGCTTGCCCAATGTGATCCAAATGCGCCAATGCCGGAAGAACTCATCGAATGGGAGCGCACCGCACCTGTTGGGAAAGAAATCTTATGACGGTATTTCAACGGGGAGATATTGTCGAAGCCAGTTTAAATCCGACAGCAGGCCAGGAATTACAGGGTGAACGAAGACCTTGCCTGGTCTTAAGTCCGGCAGAGTTTAACAAGCTCGGCCTTACAATTATCGCTCCGATCACCCAGGGCGGGAATTATGCCAGGGTAGCCGGATTTGTCGTGACGTTAATGGGCACGGGTACACAGACTCAAGGGGTGATTCTGGCCAACGGTATCCGCTCAGTCGATCTAAACGCAAGGCAGGCAAAACGCATTGAAAAAGCACCGTCTGCGATAGTCGATGAAGTTCTGGCTATTTTGAATAGTATTCTGGAATAATTGTTATAGCTCTACATTCTTCAGTATAAGGCCCAATGACCACATAGCAGGCAAAACGGCCGTAAGGCTGAGCTGTAAAATGGCCAACTGTACAACCAGAGGCTGGCTAAATTTCCAGCAAAGTCCAATAGTTTTTACCCATCCTCAGTGTGTGAACCCTGCGAACGGTACAATGCTATGAATGGGAAAAATAAGCCTTTTTGGCATGAATTCGTACAAACTCATCATTAGAAAAGCGAAACAGAAGATGGTCTGCCTCTGTTGATTTGTTTTCGCTAATCAGCCAATCAACATCCTTATCCCCAGGATTCTTATAACCCATCTCCTCTAAGTCACAAGTAAGCTGACCTGCAAAATTTGGGCTAAGTTCAAAATAATCCACATCCAGAAATTTTATTGATACCTCTTTACCACCATCTTTTTGTTCTTTCTCGAATTCAGCATTGATAGTAAATTTCAAGCTTACTATATTAACGGTTAAATCTATCTTCAGTTCTTTAAAAT
>JARXRR010000145.1:0-1192 GCA_033792355.1 Chromatiaceae bacterium AAb-1 | reverse complement strand
CCAGCAGTGGCCGCCACCAGAGTACGGAAACCGTCATCAGCAGCATCACCGGTGGTGAAGTCGATGTCAACGTTACCGGCCATACCGACCTGATAGGCGGACTGATTGCGGCCATGGATGAGAACGGTCTGGATACCGGCAAGCTGAACCTCAATACCGGCAGCCTGAACATCGAGCACTTAACCAACCGCAGCTACAGCAGCAACCAAAGTGCCGGTGTCAGTGCCAATGTGGCGGTGAGCAGCCAGGCCAATCCGGCAGACCCGACCCAAAGCAACACCAACCTGGCGCTGAACAGCAGCAATTACAGCTACCAGAACAGCACTAGCCAGAGCCTGGACAAAACACTGGCAACAGTAGGCCAGGGCAGTATCAAGGTTGGTGGCAAAGCGGTTGAACCGGAAGGACTGAACCGGGATATCGCCAACCTGACCAAAGACATCTACGATGTGGACCGCCAGCAGGGCAATATCGAGCTGACGGTAGACCACCGGTTGCTCAGTGAAGAGGGTCGCAAGCAAATTGCAGAGGATGTTGATGAAATCCGCCAGAAAGGTCAGGTTGCTTACATTGTTCTGACAGAAGATGAATCTGCCGCGCGGGATATGAAAGTGTCAGCGATTGATGATTCAGGCTTAAGTTGGGGTGATGCTAAAGAGTTAATGGAGCGGGACGATGTTAAAGCAGTTACTGATGCAGCAGACAAAGTAACGGAAGCGCTTGCATGGTCGTCATCAACAGAAGAGCCGCCAGTTTTATATGGAGATACTCCAGCGGCTGATGCAGATAATACTGATTCATCACCGCTGAACATTGTTGTTAAGGAAGGGGTTGATGGAAAACTTAAGACAGTTGTTGATGCTGCAGGAACTGTTGCAGAAAAGCTGGCGGAAGTAGACCCAAGGATTGTCGCCATAGTGGAAGTGGGGCTTGCTGCAGCGCAGGGGATAAAAGGTGCTGCTCAATATATTGCCGAGAAAGTGCTGGAGAATACGGCTATTGGAGAGGCTTGGTCGGCGTTTACACAAGCAGCAGGTCAGGCGATAAGTAATGCAGCGACAAGTCATGATGATAAAAGCCGGGCAGGGGTAGCGGCTTCAGGTGATGAGGCATCGCAACAATATATTGACCATATGGATATGGGCGGCACCCTGCTGGCGGGTGTTGCATTTGGTGCCGCAGGCTCTGGAGG
>JARXRR010000051.1:0-25872 GCA_033792355.1 Chromatiaceae bacterium AAb-1 | reverse complement strand
TGACATATCATAAGTGATATAGCTGAACCCTTGGTTAATGGTCTAATAAATAAAGATTTATCAGAAAGGACAGGGGCTATTGAATGTCAGATATTGTTCTGTAAGTGGGTGTCGTAAGCTTAAACCGGCGGCGTGAAGCTGTAATCTTGGTGCCGCATTATAACTTATTTCAGTGCCGTAAAATTTGTCACCCAGAATAGGATGCCCCAGCCACAGCATATGCACACGCAGCTGATGGGAGCGGCCGGTAACCGGTTCAAGCTGTAAACGGGTTGCCTGGGGTTCTCTTGTAAGTATTTTGTAACGCGTCAGCGATGGCTTGCCATACTGATAACAGACTTTTTGTTTCGGGCGCTCAGGCCAGTCGCAGATCAGTGGCAGCTCAATACTACCCTGCTCTGATTTAACCTGACCGCTGACTCTGGCAATATAGTGTTTACTGGTCTGGCGCAGCTGGAACTGACGGTTCAGGTGTCGCTGACTGTCTGCTGTCATAGCCATCACGATCAAACCTGATGTTGCCATATCCAGACGGTGCACAATACGGCTGAGTGGCCATACCCGCTTTACCCGGTATTCCAGGCTGTCATAGTGTTCAGCTGCTTTTCCGGGAACCGAGAGCAGGCCGCTGGGTTTATTCAGCACCAGTATCTGTTCATCCTGATACAGGATGTCCAGATAGGGGGTTAAAGGCGGGTGATAGCTCAGCAGCATAATTAATCGTGGCTCACTACGATCAGCCGGATGGCATCAGCTTTTAAGCGCGCTTTAGCAATGTAGTCTGTCAGCTGTGCCTGTTTCTGATGCAGGTGATCAATTTCTTCCTGCCGTACCGATGGGTTCAGCTGACGCAGGGCCAGCAGCCGGTCAGCTTCGGTAGTCAGTGCTGACAGCATATTTTGTTGTGCCTGTTGTTTAATGGCGGTTAACTGGTTTTCTGCCTGCTCAGCAGCCTGGGCTATCAGCGGGTGGATCAGATTCTGTAACGCTTTTACCAGCTTAGATGCGGTTTGCCGGCCAACCGGTTTTAGCTGCTGGTTAAAGTTATCAAAAGGTACTTTTGCTGCCAGATCTTTGCCGGTTTTTTCCAGTAACAAACGCACCGGGGTTGGCGGCAGGTAACGGCCTAACTGCAGGACGGATGGCGCTGAGGCTTCAGCAATAAAAATAAACTCTATGAAATAACTGCCTGCCGGCAGGGCTTTATTGGGTAACAGGGCAACGGAGCTGTTACCGTGAACATCATTGGTCAGTAAATCCAGGGTGCCCGTTACCATGGGGTGGTCCCAGGTCAGTAGCTGAATATCTTCCTGTGCCAGTGCTGTCTGGCGGTCGAAGGTAATGGTAGTACCATCTTCATCCAGCCCCGGATAGCTGCTGTGCAGATGTTCGGACGGTGTCAGCACGATACTGGTATCGCTGCGGTCTTCCTGATGTATACCCAGTAAATCCCAGGCTTTTATCATAAACATCGGCAGTTGTACCTGCTGATCCTGAGCGGCGATGTCGGCACTTAACTGTGCTGCTGCTTTACCGCCGCCGGAGTGAATTTCCAGCAGTTTATCCCGCCCCTGTTCCAGCTGAATTTTCAGCTGTTGGTTAAGCTGGCTGGTTTGGCGGATAAGTTGCTGGGCCTGATCCGGGGCGACAGCCGGTTCTGCCAGCAGTTGCAGCAGTTCTGTCTGGTAATGTTCAAATACTGTACGGCCGGTCTGGCAGGTATGTTCAAACACATTTAACCCCTGATGATACCAGTTGAACAGCGTTTCCTGGGCATGGTTACTGAAATAGGGAATATGGATCTGAATGTCGTGGCGCTGACCGATGCGGTCCAGACGGCCGATACGTTGTTCCAGCAGATCAGGATTCAGCGGTAAGTCAAATAGCACCAGATGATGGGCAAACTGGAAATTACGCCCTTCGCTGCCAATTTCAGAACATAGCAGTACCTGGGCGCTGTAGTCGTCCTGGGCGAAATATGCTGCGGCTTTGTCGCGTTCAATAATGCTCATGCCTTCATGGAATACCGCCGCTCTGATGCCTTCTTTCTGACGAATAGCTTCTTCCAGCGCCAGTGCCGTTTCTGCTCTGGCACAGATTACCAGGAATTTTTCAGGTTTGTATTGTTTGAGCAGGGTCAGAAGATGTTCAACCCGTGGATCAAATTGCCACCAGACATTTGCGGCGTCAAAATCCTGAAATACCTGTTCAGGAAACAGGTTAGTTCTGGCCTGAGCGGGCAAAGAAGCGCTTTTGTTCATCACGCTGCTGACTTTCAGCGCATTGCGGTATTGTTCGGGCATAACCTGCGGTGCGGCATTCAGTAGACGTTTTGGAAAGCCTTTGATATTTGCCCGGCTGTTACGAAACAGAATACGGCCGGTGCCGTGGCGATCCAGCAGTTGTTGCAGCAGATGCTGGCTGGCCTGCTGACGGACAGCCGCTTCAGAGGTTGCGTCCTGTAATATTGCCAGCTGATTGCTGATATCGGTTTCGTTAATCAGTGCCTGCAACTGCTGGCATTGTTCCGGCAGCAGGGGACTATCGGCCATTAATAATTCGGCGGCAGCAGCAATATGGCGATATTGCTGCTCTTCGGTTAAAAAGGTTTCATAGCTGTGAAAGCGATCCGGATCCAGCAACCGCAAGCGGGCGAAATGGCTTTCGTGACCAAGCTGATCCGGGGTGGCCGTCAGCAGAATAACACCTGCGGTATCCTGTGCCAGCGCTTCGATTCTCAGGTATTCTTTGCTCGGGTCCTGCTGGCTCCAGATTAAATGGTGAGCTTCGTCTACTACCAGTAAATCCCAGTGGCTGCTGACAGCCATTTCATGCCAGTTGGCTTTTCTGGTCAGAAATTCCAGGCTGCACATTACCAGTTGTTCGGTATCAAACGGGTTTTCTGCATCGGCTTGGGCCTGTTCACACCGCTCTTCGTCAAATACTGCGAAATGCAGGTTAAACCGCCGCAGCATTTCAACCAGCCACTGATGCTGTAAGGATTCCGGCACGACAATCAGCACTCTGGAGGCACGTCCGCTGATCACCTGCTGATGAATAATCAGCCCGGCTTCAATGGTTTTTCCCAGGCCGACTTCATCAGCCAGTAATACCCTGGGAGCGTAGCGCTTAGACACTTCTTCAGCGATATAAAGCTGGTGTGGGATAAGGCTGACCCTGCCACCGGTTAATCCGGTAAGCGGGCTTTGTTGCTGATGATACAAATGCTGCCAGCTCTGGTAGCGCAGGGTAAACCAGTCAAAGCGATCTATTTGTCCGGCAAATAAACGATCCTGTGGCTGGTTAAAACTGATGAAATGATCAAGAAACATTTCACGTAATTCAGTATATTCGCCATTGTCAGTACGTGGGCCACAGTACACCAGGGTATCGTTTTTTTCCTGAACTGCGGTTACGGTAATACTGAAATCCTCAGCGCTTTTTATCTGATCGCCAACATTAAACAATACTCTGGTTAATGGTGCTTCCTGCTGTGCATATAATCTGGTTTCCCCGCTGGCCGGGAACAGCAGTGTCAGCATTCTGCCTTCTATTGCCACAATAGTACCTAAACCTAAATCGGATTCTGTGTCACTAATCCAGCGTTGTCCCAGAGCAAATGTCATTATATTGAACTACCAGTCAAAAAGCGGGGCGCTATGGTACTAAGAATCCCGGCTTGCTGCATCTGAATTCTGGGGAAATTTTATCGCCGGATATTGTCATACCAGTGTCATGCTCTGTCTGCACAGTAACAACTGAGATTCTGGCTACCAATCAGCAGAAGTTGCACTATGCTTAGTTAAGGCACAGGTAACCTGCCTGTAGTCTGGCTGTTTAAGGAGCTGTGTATGGCGAGAAGAAAGAGTAAAGAAAAAAAGATTTACGTCCTTGACACCAATATTCTGCTACACGAACCCTTCGCTTTTCTAAACTTTCAGGAACATGATGTTGTAGTACCCATGACGGTACTGGAAGAGCTTGACCATATTAAAGATCGTAACAAAGATGTCAGCCGCGATGCGAGGGTGGCTATCCGGGCACTGGAAGATATCCTGAAAGACGCATCACCGGAACAAATGTTACAGGGCGTTGAGTTACCCCGCCATGAAGAGCAGAAAGCCGGGGGGCATCTGTTTATTGTCAATGACCACCATATTAAAGACGAACTGCCGGGTTTACCGGGAGGTGAAAATGATCACCTGATCATTAACACGGCGCTGTATCTGCAGCGGGAAAAAAGCCCGACCAAAGTTATTCTGGTCACTAAAGATATTAATATGCGCCTGAAAGCAAAAGGCGCAGGTCTGAAGCTGGTGGAAGATTACCGTACCGATCAGCTGATCGACGATGTACGCTTTATGTACAAAGGGTATTTTAAATTTCCCGGCGAGTTCTGGAGTCTGGTCGGCGAGTGCCGCAGTGAAAATGAAGGACGCGATACCTATCACTATGTACAACGGCAGGTGTTGCCAACAGCCTATATTAATGAATATCTGATTGATGAAGCTGAAGCTTTTGCCGGTAAGGTGGTCGGTATTACTGAGCAGGAAATTAAAATCCTTGATTTTGGTTATGAGCGGCTAATGCACCGCCATGCCTGGGGAATTCATCCGAAAAATATTTATCAGGCAATGGCCATGCAGGCGCTGCTGGATCCGCAGATGGACCTGGTTATTCTGACCGGGCCGGCCGGTTGCGGAAAAACCCTGATTGCCCTTGCCGCGGCACTGGAACTGGTGATTGAAAAAGGAGTGTACGATAAAGTTATTGTTACCCGTAATACACCGGAAATTGCGGAATCGATAGGCTTTTTACCCGGCACCGAAGAGGAAAAAATGGCACCCTGGCTGGCCGCTATTACCGATTCGCTGGAAGTATTACATAAGACTGACGAACACCCGCATGCCAGTGTTAATTACATTATGGAAAAAGCCAATATTCAATTTAAGTCAGTTAATTTTATGCGGGGGCGCAGTATTCAGAATGCCATCGTTATTCTTGACGAATGTCAGAATCTGAGTGCAGCGCAACTGAAAACGATTATTACCCGTTGCGGAGAGGGAACCAAGCTGATTTGCTCCGGAAACCTGTCGCAAATCGACAGTAATTATCTGACGGCAGTAACGTCGGGTTTGACCTATATTGTTGAGCGTTTTAAAAACTTTGAGGGTAGCACCACGGTAAACCTGAACGGTGTGGTTCGCAGCCGTCTGGCGTCTTTTGCAGAGGAAAACCTGTAATTATAATAACCCCGGTATTTACCTGATGCTGCTTAGTTCGGGATGAACCGGTTTGCTCTAAGCCAACCGTTGGAGCCCCGGATGGGCGGAACCGAGCCTACAGGGACGTATTTACGGCGTGTTGGCGTGAGCAAACCGGTTCATCCGGGAGCTTAACTACCGGGGTTATTTAAAGGCAAGTGTTGTTGCGGTGGCGATTTGTTCATCTGTCAGTTGATCATCTTCCAGCGCTTTTTTAAGATTCAGGCTGGCATCATTCAACGCGCCTTGTAACGATGAAAGTTCACTTTGCAGCTGTTTGGTTTTCAGCTTGCGTTCTTCATCTGATAACGCGGTATTTGTCATGGTTTGCTGCAATTCCAGTTTTTTCTCTGCTATCCGGGCTTTGATTTCACGAATTCTCTTGAGCAGATCCTGAAGGTTGTCCGGTAAATTACTTTCTTCAATATCACTGTTTTTCTGTGCTTCACGGGATTTCGCTTTACCCTGTTCAGAAAGCTTCAGGTAAATACTCTGGGTCATCTTTTCCTTCAGCTGAGAATCCGCCAGTTGAGAATTCGTGTCTGCAGATGTGCTGGCAGTTTTATTGTTGGTGGTCAGCATTTGCAGCCGGAAGGCAGACAGCATATTAACCAGCATGTCAGTTGTCAGCATTGGGCAGGCTCCGGATTAAGCGATAAATAAAGTTATGCTCTGTTATCGGCCATGCCAGGCAAGTCTTTAGAGGAATATTCAGTCAGCAGGCACTGCCGACATAATGCGCCAGGCTACATGGCTGTTGCGGGTATAGATACGGTGTTCCGGGGTAATTTCTCCCGGTTGCAGCAGTGCCGGGCCGGTGGGGTCCAGCAGGGTGTAGGTTACGCCATCCAGGCGGATATTTTCGTCTGTGGACTGAATGTCTTCCGGTTCCAGGGCAATACCCAGCATGGCATGTTCTGGCAGATAAATGATTACGGTCTGTTGTTCCGGTAATAAAATCTGTAATAACGCAGCCAGCAGTACGGCTTTGCTGTCGCAGTCACCACGGTTCTCGGTCAGAATTTTCAGCGGCGGGTTAAAACCGGAGCCCTGATGGCGATCGGCCAGTGGATGATAAGGTATCTGTTGTATCCAGCTACTGATAAAGGCTGCAGTTTCACGGGGTGTTTTATCCGTAAGGTGTTGTTGTAATGCCGCCGCAACAGGCTGCAGGGCCGCAGTACTTTGTTGCATAATTGTGGGATGATCAGGAATAAACACCTGTTGCCCGGTAGGAAAGGCCATCTGATAGTAATATTCCTGCTGTAAATAATGTTGCCAGCGCTGAGTGGTCAGGGTGGTCAGTTCCTGCCGTAACTGTTCCGCCACAGCGGTATCACTGCTGTGTACGGTAAATTTCAAGCGCTGTGAGGACGGCCCCGGTTGCAGTTTTACCTGAGCATACGCTGCGGCATGTTGCTGTAAATCACGCCAGATATAACGCTCGAACAGCTGTGGCTGGAAGCGGCGAAAGTTCCGGAAATGCTGGCTGATACTGTCTGCCGGCAGTGAAAACTCCAGCAGATAGGGTTGCTGATTATGATTAAAGCGGTATGAAAAATGTTGGCTGGCCTGTTCAGTGGCTGAAACCGTTAAAACCTGAACTGAGAATAATACCCAGATCAGGCACCACCCGTTGCGCATTATTTATCTGCCTTGTCGCCCGGAACATCTGCGCCATGTTAGCAGGGTAAGTCCGGCTAATGCAAAAATACCGATGTTGCCGCCGCTACGCTCTCTGGTGTGGTTATGGCGCTGATCACGCTGGTAGTCTTCCAGTGGTAAATCGTCCAGGCTTAGTGTATCAAAACCGGAAATTTCAGCTAACAGAAAGCCGGTAACCGCGTCGTACAGACGAATGGTCAGCAGGTAGTAATCGGCAGGGTAATCTTCCAGTAAATCGGTTTCTATTGCGAACCAGTCGTTACTGGTCTGGCGCACAAGCTCAAATACCGAACTGGTATAAAGCAAACGCTCCGGTCCGCGATAAGGTAACAGGGTATATTCTGCATAAACTGCCTGATAAGCCCGGCTGGTATCTGCATCAAATTCGATATACAGGTTGTAATAAAAACCGTTACGGTTATTGTCACCGCTCATTGAAATATCAACAGTGTGAAACCAGACATGGCTCTGGTAGCTTTGCCGGACTGAGGCGGTAACTTTTTCAGCAGTTGATATCCTGAACGGCTGGTTGCTGAAATGTTCAGTGGTCTGATTTAGGGTTTCTGCTGCTGCGGTCACAGGCAGCAACAGTGCAATAATACTGATCAGCGATCTCAGGGCGTTTTTCATAAGGTTATCTCCCGCTATTTGTTATCATTACAGCCGGAATCGATGAATTACAACTGAATATTCATTCATGCTGTGTGTAAAGGAAGTGTAAATTGATTAAGCTTATCCGTAAGATACGGGCTGAACAGCCACAGACTGCTATCGCCTTACTTGCTGCGGCGGTGCCTGAGCTGTCGAAAGGACGGCTGAAAGATGCCATGAATAAAGGGGCGGTGATATTACACAGCAAACCGGAGCGGCGTTTACGCAGGGCCCAGGCCATGCTGAAAGCCGGTGAGCAGCTGACTCTGCATTATGATGAAACCCTGTTGCAACGCCAGTGTGATGCGGCACAGTTACTGGCAGATCAGCGGCAATACAGTATCTGGTTTAAACCGGCGGGCATGCTGTCACAGGGAAATGAATGGGGCGATCATTTGTCTTTGCTCAGAGCGGCAGAGGTTTTTTTCACACCCTTACGACAGGTTTACCTGATCCACCGGCTGGATCGGGAAGCCAGTGGGCTGGTGATTCTGGCTCATACCCGGCAGGCTGCGGCGGCATTCAGTAAGCTGATTGCAGAGCGTAAAATCAGTAAACAGTACCAGATCCGGGTAAAAGGCCAACTGAATGAATCACTGCTGCAGCAAGGCGTCATCAGCGCTGCGCTTGATGGAAAAGACTCGGTAACGGCATTCCGGCTGTTGCGTTATGATGCCGCCACTGATTGCAGCTGGCTGGAAATCGATCTGATTACCGGCCGTAAGCACCAGATCCGCCGGCATTTTGCCGGTGCGGGTCATCCGGTGATGGGCGATCCTGCATACGGGCAGGGTAATAAAGATAATTCCGGCCTGGCGTTACAGGCTGTTCAGCTGCGTTTTGACTGCCCGGTGCTGAAAAAAAGTGTCGGATATACTTTACCCGCAGCATTACAGAACATAGCTTTATCAACAGATCCTAGCTTAGTTCTGTAATATCAATTGCTATTGGCCGGTGCTGGTTAAACAGTGTCAGCGTACCAAGGCTGAAAGCATTCAGCAGATCCTGTCGCAAGCCGTCACTTTGCCATTCACAGGGCCGGGTTTGCCCGGTACGCAATTCAATCAGCCTGGCGATACCGGGCTCGTCAGGCAGGTTCTGCTCTGTCAGATACCAGCTGAGCCATACGGCTTCACGTAAGGCGGTCAGTTCCTGTTTAGTCCATTGCTTGCCGAGCAAAGCGGTAACCGGCAATAGAACACTGACCAGATCGGGTGCGGTTATCCACGGTTGCAGGCTGTTAAGCAGCAGAGCATGAAACTGTTGCTGTAATACCGGGGCCTGCTCTGCCGGACTGTCCAGGATCAGCCACAGTACATCACTGTTAATACAGCAGCTTTTAAGATAAGGAGAATGAAAGCCGGATAAAAAGTGCTGTAAAGTACGCCGGATATGCTGTTCTCCTGCCTGCCACTTCAACTGTTGATAATTGTTAAGTGTAAAGGCCAGCAAATACAGGGTATTACCTGCTTTTTGCTCCTGTAATGCTTTATTGCAGAATGATGTCCAGCTGTCCGGCCGCCATGTGGTTACGGCCAGTGGTGCCCTGCCGCGCAGCCAGATAATAATCAGCAACACACAAACTGCCGCCAGTAATAGCAGAAGCAGTACCAGACCCCAGAATAAGTACTGGTTGCGCTGCTGACTTTGTTGCAGCATGTGTTGCTGCTGTTGCAACTCCTGCTGAATCGACTCTGCAACGCTGAATTGCTCCAGGCTGGTTTTCATCAGGTTGAATTTGGTTTTATGCTGGTCAGCCAGTGACTGAAAACGCAGTTCGCTGGCTTTTTGCCCTGACTGATAAGCGTCAATCCATTGTTCCCGGTGGGCAGCCAGTTTTGCGACCAGCCCGGCGTATCTGGCCTGCAGATAGGCAGCGGCGTTTCCCATGTCCTGATGCAGCTCTGCCAGTAAAGAGTCGGTTTCCGGCAGTTGCTGTTGCTGAAAGAATAATTCAGCCAGCGCCAGCGTGCTTTCCTGTAAATAGGTTTTAAGCCCCTGTTGCCGGAAAATCTGTCTTGCTTCACTGTAATGCTGACGGGCGGTTCCCGGATCATTCTGCAACATGGCAAGACGGCCCAGCCCCTGCTGTACAATACCCATTCTGACCAGATCATTCTGGGATTTTGCCAGCTGGTAAGCTTCATCAAAGTAGGTAGCTGCCTGAGCTGCGTATTCCGGATCTTCCAGATAAGATTCCGCGATATATAACAGGGTGAAGATATAAGAAGAACCTTTGCCCAGTTGCAGATAACGTTCTCTGGCCTGTAACAGATGCTCCAGTGCCAGCTGGTGTTCATCTATCTTACGGTAAGCCATACCCAGCCGGAAATGGATAGATGCCAGGGCTGCGGCATCATTTAACGCTGAGGCCAGCGCCAGAGCGCGGTGCAGATGAAGATAAGCGGTACTGTAGGCGTTATTCTGTAAGGCAAGCCTTCCCAGGATCAGCCGGGCTTTCATTTCACGCTCAGAGTCGTCCAGTGTAATCGCCAGTGCCAGGCTTTGTTCGGCCAGCGGGATAGCCTGCGTTAAATTGCCGGACTGATTATAAGCCTGGGCAAAATTCTGTAATACATCGCTATGCAGTCTGCGGGCATTTTTGCTGTTTAACGGCTGCAAAATCTGCCTGGCTTCTTCAAGCTGGGTCATGGCAAGGGCGGTATCCCGGTACAAAATACCGTAAATCCGGGCTTTAATCAGTAAGGCTCTGGCTTTGTTAAGGTCATCATCAGATTGCAGGGCTTTGTTTATTGCATCGATAGCTGCATCTTTATTGCGCTGTGTCAGGTAAGCTTCTGCCAGAACCATCCAGTCTTCAGCTGTAAGTGTGGTGGCGGGGTTATCCAGCAAGCCGGTAATAACCTGCTGCGCATCATACATGGCAGCTGTCAGGCGCTGTTCAACAGGTAAAACCTCTGCCTCTGTTGCTACCACAGATACGGGAAAAAGTAAGAACACAACAAGCAGAATAAACACAGGCATAAGGGGTTCAGCATTTTTTGCAACAAGTCTACTCTGAATCTGGCTGACGGGCCAGATAACAACAGATTGTTTGGTGAAAAAACCGGTAAAAATACAGCAGGCTATGCTACTATTTTTTGCTCCATCATCGGCATAAGGAGTCGCAGATGAACAAAATTGCAGGTGTTATGCTGCTGATTATTGTGTGTTATACCAACCCGGTACAGGCAACAATTTGTGAACAGGCGCGGGCGCAACAACGTCCCTGTATTGGTCTGGTGTTAGGTGGTGGTGGTGCGCGGGGCGGCGCACATCTGGGGGTGATTGAACAGCTTGAACGCCAGCAGGTGCCGGTTGATCTGGTAGTCGGAACCAGTATCGGTGCCTTTATCGGTGGTTTATATGCCAGTGGCATGAGTGCTGAGCAAATCAGCACCCTGTTGTCAGAAACGCCCTGGGTCAATGGTTTCAGGGATCGGGTATACCGTGATGAAATGCCGATGCGGCGTAAGGCCCAGATTGATGATTTTCCGGTTAATGCTGATCTGGGGATTTCGCCGGCAGGTCTGAAATTACCCAAAGGCATCCTGCATGGACAATCACTGGCTGAAATTCTGCAAAAAGCATTTGGCATGCAGGCCAGCGAAACCGATTTTGATCAGCTGCCAATACCATTCCGGGCTGTTGCTACCGATCTGCTGACCCGTGATGAAATTATTTTATCAGGGGGCAGCCTGGTGCAGGCTGTTCAGGCATCGATGACCATTCCTGGTGTGGTGCGGCCACTGGAGCTGAATGGCCATTTGCTGGTGGATGGCGGTGTGGTCAATAATCTGCCGGTCAGCGTGGCTAAACAACTGGGGGTAGACAGAGTCATTGCCGTCAGTATTGATTTACCGCTGCTACAGCGTGAACAACTGGAATCGGCATTCAGTATCACCGAGCAGTTAACCTCTTTTCTGGTACGCTCCGGCGTGCAGGCTCAAATGGACTTACTGAGCGACAACGACTTATTGCTGCAACCGGAACTAAGCAATATTGGCATGCTGGACTTTGATCATATGGCAGAAGCCATAAAAGGCGGACGCGACAGTGCGGTACGCTTTGTACAGGCATTGGCTGATTTCAGCCAGCCACAGAGTACCTACCGGGCATGGCGTCAGCATCATCAGTTGCCGGACATGGCCCCGGCTGTTATTGACCGTATTGTGCTGGAAAACGCTTCTTCGCTGCAGGATGAGTTGTTACTGGAACGTCTGGATCTGCAGCCCGGCGATGTCTATACCGAGCGTAATATCCGCAAAGGGTTACGTCAGCTGTACGGGATGGATATTTTTGAGCGGGTATCGCAGGAACTGGTTACGGATGAAAACGGCCAGAATGTGCTTACCGTCAGGGCTGAAGAAAAAAGCTGGGGCCCGGCGTACCTGAATTTCCGGGTAATGTTTGAAGATGACTTTCATAATACCCACCAATATCAGTTTGCGGCTTCCCATACCTATACCAACCTGTCTGAATTAGGGGCGGAATGGCAGACAGAACTGGCACTTGGCAGTAATAAATATCTTTATACCGAATTGTACTGGCCGGTGTTCAGCAGCCGCACATTTGTACAGGGCTCAGCACGGTTTAAGCGTGATATTCAGGTTTTACAGGATGAAAATTACCGTTCTGCCGGAGAATTACAAAATAGTGAACAGCAATGGGCATTACATACCGGCTGGAATATTTCAGATCATGCGCTGATAACGCTTGGCTGGGACTGGCGTGACGGCAAATACCTGGTGCCGGTCAGTTTTGCCGATACCC
This sequence comes from Chromatiaceae bacterium AAb-1, assembly GCA_033792355.1. Taxonomy (GTDB): domain Bacteria; phylum Pseudomonadota; class Gammaproteobacteria; order Enterobacterales; family Alteromonadaceae; genus Alishewanella. Next base: position 13,519 of record JARXRR010000051.1, on the reverse strand, counting down.
TGCAAATGAATGAGCTTAGCTATCACCGCTATGGCCCGGCAGTTGATCTGGTATGGGATACGTTAGACAGCAGGAGTTTTCCAACCCGGGGCATCCGGCTGGCAACCAGCTTCAGTTACCTGACCGAAGATGTACTTGGCAGTTCAGAACAAAGCCGTAGCAGTTCTGTTGAATTACTGGCGGCAAAACGCTGGCAACGCCACACGATGCGCACCCGCTGGCGGTTCGATAATTATCGCACTGATAACGATGCCCTGGCGCTGGAGCAGTTTTCGCTGGGCGGTTTTCTGAATTTGTCCGGCTACCCGGCCGATTCGCTGTTTGGCAGTAAGATAGAATTTGGCAGCCTTATTTATCTGTATCAGCTGAACCAGCCCCGGATGTCTTTTTTCAATGCGCCGCTTTATCTGGGGGCGTCAGTCGAACGGGGCCGGGTGCGTGAAGATGTATTCGGGTCAACCGGTTCTGCCCAGGCCACTGACTGGCTGTGGGCTGGCAGTGTGTTTATCGGCTGGGATACGCCACTGGGGCCGCTCTACCTCGGCTTTGGTAAAAGTGAAGGCGCGCAGGCGAAGAGTTCCGATGCGTTATATCTGTCTTTCGGGCAGCATTATTAGCATTGCCACATTTGCTAACAAATCCCGGCTTGGTTAAAAAGTGTTACCGGTGCTAGTGTGAAGATCCTTTCAGGGAGACAGGGACAGCTATGCAGTTAATTGTTACCGCAATAAACAAACGATATGTCAGCGTTGATGCTGTAAAAAATATCAGCTTTCAGATTAACAGTGGCGATATTTTTGCGTTACTGGGGCCAAATGGCGCAGGTAAATCGTCGATCATCCGTATGCTGGTGGGTATGACCGCCCCAGACAGTGGCAGCATTATGATCAGTTATCAGGATCAGCATTATGATCATGTTCCCCGGCGGTTACTGGGGTATTTACCTGAAGACAGAGGCTTGTATCCGGATAAAAGCATAGAGAAAAACCTGTTGTATCTGGCACGTTTGCATGGTCTGAGTAAGCGCGAGGCGCTGACGGAAATGCAGCACTGGCTGGATGTATTTGAACTGACAGAGCGCAGAAAAGATGAACTGAAACAACTGTCAAAGGGCAATCAGCAGAAAGTACAGCTGATTGCCGCAGTGCTGCATAAACCGGCACTGGTTATTCTGGATGAACCTTTTTCCGGTCTGGACCCGATTAATCAGGAAAAGGTGGTGGTTTTTCTGCGCGAACTGAAAGCCCGGGGAATGACCGTAATTCTCAGTGCGCATCAGATGGCAATGGTTGAAAAGCTGGCAGATCATATGCTGCTGATGTCTCAGGGGCAGGTAGTATTGTCCGGCACGCTGGAGCAAATCCGCCATCAGGTGCAGCCGCAACCCCGGCTTAAAATAACACTGAATACTGCTGTCAGTGCTGAGGTTTTACAGACGCAACTGACAGCAGTACAGGCAGAAAGCGTGAATGCACAACAGTTTCTGCTGACTCTGGCGGCTGAAACGTCATTATCTGAATGTCTGCGTCAACTGCTGGCAATTTATGAAATACGTCAGGTGGAAGTACAGAGCCCGGATTTGCATCAGTTGTATCTTACGGCAATGGCAAAAAATCAAACGGAGGTGACAGCATGCTCTCCAGACAAAGTCTGATTGTGGCTAAGTGGGAATTTTTGCGGTTCTTTAAGTGGAAGCAGCAACTGGTTTCTTATCTGCTGATGCTGGCGGTGATGGCGTCAATTGCCGTATGGGGGTATTTCACCGATGAAAGCCGTATCCGGTATCGTATTGCCGTACCGGAGTATTTTACTATTGCCAATACTGAGCAGTTTGAATTTCTGCGCCCCGGTATTGCTACAGAGCAACAACTGCAACAGCTGAAAGATGATGAAACCTGGCATGCGGTAGTGACTGCCGATGACCAGAACCTGCAGGTGCATGTATTATCAGCCAAAAAATGGCAGCAGCAACTGGAGCAGGCGTTATTACTGTATTTCCGGCAGCAGTATGCTGAGCAACTGGGCCTGAGTGCAGAACAGCTGAGCCGGCTGGAACAACCCGTGCAGTTACAACTTAACTATCTGGATGAACACTTTAAAGGCACAGATACCCCGGAAAAAATGATTGCCCTGGGAGTACTGATTTTGTTGTTTATTGGCCTGAGTACCGCATTTGGTCAGGTACTGCTGAGTATTACCGGCGAAAAACAGCAACGGGTAACAGAGCAACTGTATGCTATCGTCACGCCACAACAGTGGATGGACGGTAAAGTACTGGGGCATAGTTTAAGTGCCCTTAAAGCCATGATGACATCAGCCATTGTTATGCTGCTGGCATACGGAGTGGTACGGCTGATGGTCAGCGATAAAGCGGCAGATTTCAGCTGGCTGAATATTCCGGTATTATTATGGATATTACCGTTTGCAGTATTGGGATTGCTGCTATGCGCCAGTTTTATGGGGGCGATAGCAGCATCGATTGATGATCCTAATACCAGTGGCAAAGGTGCGGTAATGATGATTACCTGGTTACCAATGGTATTTACCTTTATGGTAATCGACAGCCCGGCCGGTGCCGGTATGACAATACTGAGTTTTCTGCCGCTGACATCGTTCGCGGCGATGCCGGTAAAAATGGCAATGATTGAGGTTCCCTGGTGGCAGCCGGCAATTTCTCTGACGTTATTAGCTTTATCGGTATACTGGATGCGCAGGGTTGCCGGGCGTATTTTTCTGCGGGGAATGCAGATGTACGGTAAAGAGCCCGGCTGGGGAGATATTATCCGCTGGGCCGTCAGCAATAAAACAGAGTAGTAAGAGCCTGGTTGGTTAAGATTCTGCATGAACCGGTTCCTGCTTGATTGGAATCAGAATAACAATGTGTTTTTGTTATATAAGATGAACTTATAGCGGGTGATAAACACTAACCCGGTACGTATTAACCGGTGGTGGCGCGCAGTAACTACTGCAAACAGCTGACTGCCGGTTTTTACCTTTAACCGCAATATGCATAACTCCGAGGTTGATATGTCCGGTTTTTCTTTCAGGCAGAAAGCTGCTGCCTGGCAACAAACGTTCCAGCACCGCCAGTCTGCCGGGTTGTTGCAGCGTATTCTGGCCTGGCTGGTACTGGGGCTGGTATTAATGGTCGGCACCGCAATACTGCTGTTTATGGTACTGCTGAGCTGGCTGGTGATACCTGTGCTGATTTACCGGTATCGTAAAGGTATGAAAGCCGCATGGCAGGCGCAGAAGAATGCCGCTGCCAACCCGCAACAGTCACACCATGTTATTGAAGGTGAAGTACTGGATAAAAAAGAAGATTAGGGCCAGCAAACCTTAATGTTGCTTCAGGACGCTTTCGACGGCGCAGCTGATAATTTGCACTGAATATAATCACTGTGGCGTATAAATAATAAGTCTGCAATTTTTCGCAGCATGGCTTCTTCGTTCGGATCCAGTATTTTATCGGCATAGGCAATCTGCCACAGGCTGCCAAGCAGGCTGACTCTGTCGTCATAATCCAGGGTTTTCAGTTTTGAGGTAAATTCATGCAGTGACACTGAGTTATCAGCCAGTTGCTGCGCTTCCTCAAAAGCCTGTGTTGCCTGGGTATCGTTAAGCCCGAGTTCTGATTTCAGGTAATGCAGTGTCATTGCGGCTTCCTGCTCTGCGGTTTCAAAATCAGCGTGAGAAACCACCAGCATCAGCGCCACACTCATTAACTGTGGCTCTGTCAGAATACTGTTATGTTTTGGTGTGGCCGCAGCTATACAAAATTCTTCTTTTACTTTATCCAGCAAACCCCGAAAAACATTCAACATAAGATAACTCCGGTAACATATTCAAAAGCGTTAGATATAGCATACTACGGTAGGTTCCCGCTTGATATGGTGGTTATCCGGCCCCATCTTCTGCTGACACGCCTGATAAACGGAGATGCTATGGCAATACTGGTGACTATTTTACTGGGCGCTGCTGCAATTGCCGCCGTTATTTTGCCACCTTACTGGCGTAATTATCAGCGCCGGAAAGTTGCAGCCCGGCCTTTTCCTAAAGCATGGCGGGAGATCCTCCGGCGGCGTATGCCTTATTTCCGGTCAATACCGGCAGATTTACAACTGCAGCTGAAAAAGCATATTCAGGTATTTATTGCCGAGAAAAAATTTGTCGGGTGCGACGGGCTGGTGGTAACCGATGAAATGCGGGTAACCATTGCCGCACAGGCCTGTTTGTTACTGTTAAACCGGCCCTGTCATTATTATCCGCAGTTAAAGCAAATTCTGGTTTATCCGTCAGCTTTTATTGTTGCCGGTGCGCATGCCGATATGGCAGGCATTGTCAGTGAGCAGCGCCGGGTGTTGTCCGGTGAATCCTGGTCGCAGGGTAAAGTTATTTTGTCGTGGCAGGATACGGTAGCAGGTGCGGCTAATCCGTGGGATGGGCGTAACGTGGTTATTCATGAATTTGCGCACCAGCTTGATCAGGAGAAAGGGCAGGCGACAGGCGTGCCGATATTGTCGCGCAGCAGTGATTACCAGCAATGGGCAGGCGTGATGGCACAGGAGTTTGCCCGCTTGCAGCAACAGGCACTACAGCAGCAGGTGGCATTGTTTGATCACTATGGCGCCACTAATCCGGCAGAGTTTTTTGCGGTGATTACCGAAGTGTTCTTTGAACAGCCGCAGCAAATGGCACAACAGCATCCTGCTTTATATCAGCAACTCAGCCAGTTTTACCGGCTGAATCCGTTAAGCTGGTAGATACTCTGCAGCAATGATCATGCTGCCTGAGACGGAGTCTCAGGCACTTTGTCTGAAACGGGCGATATCAGTCTTAGGCGGAGCCCCGAATAACCGGCTGTACTCGCGGCTGAACTGCGACGGGCTTTCATAACCTACTTTATAGCTGGCGGTGGCGGCTTCCATACCTTCATACAGCATAATGCGCCGTGCTTCGTTTAAACGCAGCTTTTTCTGGAATTGCAGGGGTGACATAGACGTAACCGCCTTGAAACTCTGGAACAGGGCTGATTCGCTTAAATGCACGATATTGGCCAGATCCTTGATACGTAAAGGCTCGTGAAAACGCTGATGCAGTAGCTCGATTACTCTGGCAATACGGTGGGCCTGAGTGTCCTGCCGGGTAAAATTGCGCAGCTGAGCACCCAGCTCTCCCTGTAACAACCGGTACAGAATTTCACGGCGGATTAAGGGCATTAATACCGGTATATCATCAGGGGTCTGGAGCAGTTTCACCAGTCTTTGTACCGCCGACAGCAATGGCAGATCAACTGTACCGATGTGTAAGCCTCTGGCCTGCTCCGTGGTACACCCGACTTTCGGCCCCAGTTCAATCACCATATCGGCCAGTTCTTTAATATCGATATCGATACTCAGGCCCAGATAGGGTTTTTCAGCCGATGCCTGAACAATTTTGCCGGTTACAGGTACGGTTACCGGTGCCAGTAAATAATTAAGCGGGGTGTAATTTATACATTCATTACCAAGCCAGATTTGCTTAGCCCCCTGTAACATCAGGCAAAGAGTGGGATTATAAATAACCGGCATGCTGCCGGTGGTAGCGGCCATCCGGAACAGATTAAGACAGGGAATGGCAGTATTGACCACGCTATTTCCCGGTATGATCTGCATCAGTTGCTGAATCAGCTGCATGCGGCAGAGTTCGAGATCTGAACGTTCCGGAAGCAGGCGGATATCCGGGGCAGATAAATGCAAATTGCTCATGGCAGAGTTCCTGATTAAAAAACTGACTGGGGAATAATGCCGATTATTTTTAAGCAGGAGTTGGGGTTGCTCTAAGCCAACCGTTGAAGCCCCGGATGGCTGACAAATTCGTCAGGAACGAATTTGAACAGCTCCGCTGGCCTGTAAGGTGAACTTCATGGATGAAGTTCATAAACCGAGCCCCCAGGGACGGGTTTACGGCGTGTTGGTGTGAGCAACCCGACTCCTGCTGTAGTAATCAGCATCAGGCTATAGCAAGAGTATAAATAACAAAAAAGCAGCCTGACCAGTCGATCAGCTGCTTTTTGTAGTTTCAGGCAAGAGACAGACAGAAACAGGCAGGTGCCCTGTATTATTTTTTCGGAAAATTCTGCAATGTCAGATGTGCTACCTGTAACAATTCATCCTGGGTTGCACCATTGGTTGCCTGAATTGCCATCCCCTGCAATATTGTTCCCAGATAGCGGGCAAAAACGGCCGGATCAACATTATCAGGCAAATCTCCTTCCTGCTGTGCCCGCTGTAGTCTGGCACATAAATCCAGTTCGCCTTCACGGCGCTTGGTAATCAAAGCTTCTTTTACCGATGCCGCCGCTTCACTGCATGATAATGCACCCTGCACAATCACACAGCCATGAGGGTGGTTCTGATCTGCCATACTTTCTGCGGCACCCTGCAACAGGTGCTCGGCTACCTTGTAGGCGGTAGGTTGCTGCAATGCCGGGTAAAAGAAGGCGCAGGGGCGGTTTTCATAAAGCTCTATCGCTTTAAGGAACAGCTGTTCCTTATTGCCGAAAGCGGCATATAAGCTGGGTTTATTAATTCCCATCGCTTCGGTTAAATCGGATAGGGAGGCGCCGTCGTAGCCCTTTATCCAGAATACTTCCAGCGCTTTTTCCAGGGCGCTATCCATGTCAAATGAGCGCGGACGACCCACTGCACAAACTGCGGTTGACATATCTGACTCCTGTTTAACAACTGTTCATATGGTAAACACCAAAAGACCTTATGTCCAGTAGGTATTATGTTCTGATCGGTACGTAATGTTACAGACCAATTTTGCATTGAATAGTTTCAGGCAAGAAGCCGAAAGTATCCGGCATTAACCGGAAGCTTGTATTCTCCTACACTACAGACAGGCTCCGACAAGCGTTATACCTCAGAACGGGCTGGTTTCCTTATAACAGAAATGTTTAGCATGCAATAAAATATTTTATACCGTCTGGTATAAAATTAATTGACAGTTTTTCTGTATTCTATATATTTACCGTTCGGTACAGAATGGTATGCAGTACTGGATAAGCAACGAATATTAAACGAGGACATCGTCATGAGTGCAAAAAACACTATTAAAACCTTTATGTTAGGAAGCATTGCCGCTGTAGTGTTGGCTGCTTGTGGCAATCCTGAGGCTGCTGCACCAGCCGCAGCGACAGCTCCTGTAGTCACGGTAGCAGAAGTTATTCACGAAAGAATTACCGAATGGGATGAATTTACCGGCCGGTTGCAGGCTCCGGAGACTGTCACCCTCGTCCCGCGGGTGTCGGGTTATATCGAACAGATTCATTTCCGGGAAGGGGCTTTTGTCAAAGCCGGTGAACCTTTATTACAGATTGATCCCCGCCCATTCCGTGCTGAAGTGCAGCGCCTGAGAGCAGAACTGCAGAATGCAGAAACAGCACAGGTACTGGCTGACAACGATTTTGAACGGGCAGAGAAACTAAGTACCCAGCGGGCTATTTCAGAAGAAGTGCTGGATAGCCGGCTGGCCCGTAAGCGCCAGGCTGCGGCGACGGTAGCATCGGTGAAGGCCGCCCTGGAGCGCGCTGAACTTGATCTGGCTTATACCAGAGTGACGTCGCCGATTGATGGCCGGGTGTCTTATGCCCAGATTACTGCCGGTAACTATGTTACTGCCGGGCAGAGTGAACTTACCCGCATTGTTTCCAATGCCACTATGTATGCCTATTTCGATGTGGACGAGCAGACCTGGCTCAAATATATGCAGCTGACGGCTGATGGCCGCAAAGTCGATACCCGTAATGGCGCCAGCCCGGTGTATATGGCGCTGGCCAATGACATCGAATTCCGTCATACCGGCAGTATCGACTTTGTTGATAACGCCATTAACCAGCAAACCGGCACTATCCGGGTCCGTGCCTCATTCCGTAATGAAGAGCAGACCTTGCTGCCAGGGCTGTTTGCCCGTATCCGGCTGGCAGGCAGTGCCCCCTATCATGGCATCCTGATTGACGATAAAGCGATAGGTACAGATCTGAATAACAAGTTTGTACTGGTACTGAATGAGAAGAATCAGGTGGAGTATCGCACCGTTATTCTGGGAGAACGGCTGAATGGCCTGCGGATCGTACAAAGTGGCCTTAACCCTCAGGAGAAAATTGTGGTGAATGGTTTACAGCGGGTGATGCCGAATATGGTGGTAGAGCCACAGCTGACCGAGATGACCAGCTCAGAAAAACTGCTGAGTCTGCGCAGCAGACAACAACAACTTGAGCAGCACTTGTCAGAGCTGACCGCTCAGGCTGAGTTGCCTGGAAACCGTGGGTAAGGAGCCCGGAGATGATTTCGCAATTTTTTATCAGACGCCCGATTTTTGCCGGTGTGCTCTCACTGATTTTCTTTATCGCCGGTGCGGTGGCTGTCTGGCAGTTACCGATCACCGAATACCCGGAAGTGGTGCCGCCAACAGTGGTGGTAACCGCTAACTACCCGGGTGCAAACCCCAAAGTCATTGCAGAAACGGTGGCATCACCGCTGGAGCAGGAAATCAACGGCGTTGAAAATATGCTGTATATGTCGTCGCAGGCCACATCTGATGGCCGGATGACACTGACAATTACCTTTGCCATCGGTACTGATGTCGACCGGGCGCAAGCCCAGGTACAAAGCCGGGTAGATCGTGCCCGGCCCAGACTGCCGCAGGAAGTACAGCGCTTAGGTATTGTAACGGAGAAATCCTCACCGGATCTGACGATGGTGGTTCACCTGACATCGCCGGATGAAAGCTACGATATGCTGTATTTATCTAACTATGCGCTGCTGAATGTCAAGGATGAACTGGCACGGATTAACGGCGTGGGTGATGTACAGGTATTTGGTGCCGGTGAATACAGCCTGCGGATCTGGCTGGACCCGAATAAAGTGGCAGCCCTCGGGATGTCACCGCAGCAGATTATTGATGCCGTAAACGAACAGAACCAGCAGGCTGCCGCGGGTAGCCTGGGAGCGCAACCAAGTAAGGACGCTGAGTTCCAGTTGCTGATTAACGTCAAAGGCCGCCTGACCAGTACTGAAGAGTTTGAAGATATTATTATCAGTACCGGACAGAGCGGTGAAGTAGTACGGCTGAAAGATGTTGCCAGAATAGAGCTGGGAGCTTCGTCCTATGCGCTGCGTTCATTGCTGAATAATAAAGAAGCGGCTGCGATTCCTATTTTCCAGGCGTCCGGCTCCAATGCTATTCAGATTTCGGATAATGTGCGGGCCAGAATGGCTGAATTAGCCAAAGATTTTCCGCAAGGGCTGTCTTATGACATCGTATACGATCCGACCGTATTTGTGCGCGGTTCTATTGATGCGGTAGTTATTACTCTGCTGGAAGCGATTCTGCTGGTCGTGCTGGTGGTGGTGCTGTTTCTGCAAACCTGGCGGGCATCGATTATTCCGCTGGCTGCAGTGCCGGTATCACTGGTCGGAACGTTTGCCTTTATGCACCTGATGGGCTTTTCGCTGAATGCACTGTCGTTATTCGGGCTGGTACTGGCCATTGGTATCGTGGTTGATGACGCCATTGTAGTAGTGGAAAACGTCGAGCGGAATATTGAAGAAGGGCTGTCTCCGGTTGAAGCAACGCACAAAGCGATGAGAGAAGTAACAGGGCCGATTATTGCTATTACCCTGGTACTGGCGGCGGTGTTTATTCCGACGGCCTTTATGTCCGGGCTGACCGGGCAATTCTATAAGCAGTTTGCGCTGACTATTACTATCTCGACGTTTATTTCGGCCATTAACTCTCTGACATTAAGCCCGGCATTGGCGGCGTTGTTACTGAAAGGACACAACGAACCGAAAGATGCGCTGACCAGAGGTATGGATAAACTGTTTGGCCGCTGGCTGTTTGGCCCGTTTAACCGTTTTTTCGGTAGCTTATCTGAACACTATGGCATTGCGGTTAAAAAAATTATCCGGGCGGGCGGTATTGTCGGTGTGCTGTATATCGGCCTGCTGGGACTGACCGGCCTGCAATTCAATAATACGCCTACCGGGTATGTGCCGGGGCAGGATAAGCAGTATCTGGTAGCGTTTGCCCAGTTGCCTGATGCTTCTTCACTGGAACGGACTGATGCGGTAATGCGGGAAATGTCGCAGATTGCGATGGATCATCCGGGCGTTGCCAATGCGATTACCTTCCCGGGACTAAGCATTAACGGCTTTACCAACAGCCCCAGCAGCGGCATTGTGTTTGTCGGACTGGATGACTTTACTGAGCGCGCCAGTGGTGAGCTGTCTGCCAATGCTATTGCGGCAGCACTGAACCAGAAATATGCCGCCATTCAGGATGCTTATGTGGCTATTTTCCCGCCACCACCGGTGATGGGGTTAGGCACGATAGGCGGTTTCAGGCTGCAAATTCAGGACCGGGGTAGTCTGGGCTATGAAGAACTGTACCGGGTAACACTGGAAGTGATGCAGAAAGCCTGGGCAACGCCTGAGCTGGCCGGGGTATTCTCCAGTTATCAGGTTAATGTACCGCAACTGGAACTGGATATTGACCGTACCAAAGCCAAGCAACAGGGTGTGGATTTGAATGAGATTTTCCGCACACTGCAGGGCTATATGGGCACCGCCTATATCAACGACTTTAACCTGTTCGGCCGCACCTATCAGGTGAATATGCAGGCAGATGAAGTCTTCCGGCAGGACCCGCAGCAAATCCGCCAGCTGAAAGTCCGTAATAATCAGGGTGAAATGATCCCATTGGGTTCTTTTCTTACGGTTGGCGATACTGTCGGACCAGATCGGGTTATGCGCTATAACGGCTTTACCACTGCTGAAATTAACGGCGGACCGGCACCGGGTTTCAGCAGCGGACAGGCGCAGGCGGCGATTGAAAAGATTCTGGCCGAAACCCTGCCAAACGGTATGAGCTACGAATGGACAGAGCTGACGTATCAGCAGATTCTGGCTGGTGATACCGGGTTGCTGGTGTTCCCGCTGGTAGTGTTGCTGGTGTTCCTGGTGCTGGCTGCGCAATATGAAAGCCTGCGCCTGCCGCTGGTCATTATTTTGATTGTGCCGATGACGCTGCTTTCTGCGCTGACCGGCGTGCTGATTTACGGCGGGGATAATAATATTTTCACCCAGATCGGCATGATCGTACTGGTTGGCCTGGCGACCAAGAATGCCATTCTGATGGTGGAATTCGCCAAAGAATTGCAGGAACGGGGAATGGATGCCATGCAGGCTATTCTGCAAGCTGCCCGTCTGCGTTTACGGCCGATTCTGATGACCTCTATCGCCTTTATTATGGGGGTGGTGCCAATGGTGTTCTCCAGTGGCGCCGGGGCAGAAATGCGCCAGGCGATGGGCGTGGCGGTATTTTCCGGCATGATCGGCGTTACCTTGTTCGGGTTACTGCTGACACCGCTGTTTTATTATGCGCTGGCCCGCCGGACAGAGCGTAAAGCTGCCGGACAACAACAGGCTGCTGTAGTGGAGGAAAAACATGCGTAAATTATTCAGGCCAACTATTGCAGCTTTAAGTGTCGCAGTGCTGACAGCCTGCACCGTGGGGGCAGATTATCAGGCTCCGCAACAGGTAGCTGATATTCAGTTCAGCCGTCCTTATCAGCAGGCTGAAACCACCCTGAGCTGGTGGCAGGCATTCGATGACAATGATCTCGACCGGCTTGTGACTACGGCACTGCAACAGAACCGTACACTGGCACAGGCCAGGGCTAATGTGGACAGAGCTTATGCGGTTTTCCGTGATGCCCGGAGTGATCGCCTGCCAAGTGGCAGTATCGATGCCGGTTATCAGGCAACAGAGAATGCAACGCTGGATCCGGCCGATGATAACCTGATTGTCCGTGGTTATCGTGGCGGGGCATCTCTTAGCTGGGATCTGGATTTATTTGGCAAATTGCGCCGGGCCAGTGAAGCGGCTGAGGCTGAAGCAGAGCAGGCCCGCATTCTGTGGCATGACGCCCAGTTACAGCTGATCAGCCAGGTTGCCACCAGCTATGGTGAATACCGCGGAGCACAGCTACGGCTGAATGTGGCACAGCAGAATCTGGTTAATTTACAACAGACCAGAGCCATTATTGACGCCAGGCTACAGGCCGGCGTGGTATCTGATCTGGAGTTAGCCAGAATTGATGGTCAGGTTTATGAGGTGGAAGCCAGTATTCCGGCTTTTGAAATGGCGTTACTGCGGGCGGATGCCACTTTATCGGCGCTGCTCGGGCAGCAGCCCGGCCAGTTACGGCTGGGAGCCGTTCCCAGACTGCCGGAGCTGACTAAACCGGTAGCGATCGCCGACGGGCAGAATTACCTGCAATACCGTGCCGATGTGGCCATTGCTGAACGCGCACTGGCTGCCAGCACTGCCCGTATCGGTGTGGCAACGGCTGAGCTGTATCCTGACTTGTCGATCAGTGGTTTTCTGGGGTTTGTATCCGGGCCGGGCTTATCGCTGGGCAGCCAGCAAAGCAGCTGGGCGGTGGCGCCAACACTGAGCTGGCAGGGAGCCAACTGGCTGTCGGTCAGGGCCCGTATCAATGCGGCAACGGCCAGCCAGAAAATGGCTTATGCTGAATTTGAGCAACGGATCATTGAAGCCGTCGGTCAGATGCAGCTGTCATTGCAGCAGTACAACCTGAGCCGGCAACAGCAGCTGAAAACCGAGCAACAGTGGTATGCAGCCAATACCGCGCTGAATATCGCCAGAGCCCGTTATAACGCAGGAAGCGGGGAGTTCCTTGAATTGCTGGATGCAGAGCGGGAACTGCTGCGCAGCCGCGATCAGGTAGCTTTGCTTCAGCAGGCCAGTTTCAGCCGTCTGGTCGATATATACCGCAATTTTGGTGGTGGTATCAGCCTTATTTAACCTGTAGCACCGCGGCTGCGGTGCTTACCCGTTACGGCCGATTTATGTTTCATTAAATGTTAATGAATGGAGGAGATAATGCGTGCGTTAGTTTCCTGTCTGTTATTGTTTGTCTGCAGCATTAGCGGCGTGCAGGCAGAGCAACTGGCAGTAGACTTTCTGAAAGGAGAAAGTTCAGTTTATGGTTTGCGGCTGGGTTACCGCCCGGTGGAATATACTTTGTACCAGTTACCGGTGCTGGGAGATATCCGGCTTTATATGGAAGCCAGCCTGAACCTGTGGCGTTATGGTGAAGAAGCGCAATACAGCAGCAATGCCGCACTGGCATTTTCGCCGGTACTGGTGAAAGATTTTACCACAATCTATGGCAAGCCACTGGGATGGGAACTCGGTATCGGTGTCAGCCTGCTCGACAGACGACGCTTTGCCGGCCGGGATATGGGATCTGTCTACCAGTTTGAAGACCGGCTTGGCCTGCGGCTGACACTAAGCCCGCAGCATAGCGTGTCATTGCGTTATATGCATTATTCAAACGGCGGATTAAACCGGCCCAATCCGGGCATTGATTTTATTGCGCTTTCTTATGCGCTGAAGTTTCATTAATTTCATTACATTATTTTACTAATTATCACTGATATTAATG
>JARXRR010000110.1:0-5033 GCA_033792355.1 Chromatiaceae bacterium AAb-1 | reverse complement strand
TTCTGCTGTAAAACCTGTTTTACTTTGTTTTCAAAATCATCCGCAAACTGCTTTAACTGTGGAGGCACCACATTGCCAATTTGTCTGGCGATATCCTCAATTTTTTTCGGATCTATCATAAACATAACTCCCGCTTCCCGTAATATGAACCTGCCATGCAGTCTTAAACTGCATATCATCTGTTTCCTTTATTCTACGGGCAAAACCGCAGAAGGCGAATGATATTTACCGCCAGTTATGGTTACAATGCCTGTTCTAAGTTAAAGGTAGTCTGAATGAAGTTAAATAAGCAACAACGTGACGCAGTAAAATATATTTCCGGACCTTGTCTGGTGCTGGCCGGTGCCGGTAGCGGTAAAACTCGTGTCATTATTAATAAAATTGCTTATCTGATAGGAGAATGCGAGCTACCCGCCAGACACATTGCTGCGGTGACTTTTACCAATAAAGCCGCCCGCGAAATGCGCGAACGTATCAGCGCCCAGTTACCCAAAACCGCCACCCGCGGTTTAACCATTTCCACCTTTCACACTCTGGGGCTGGAGATTCTGAAAAAAGAACACCGGCATCTGGGTTATAAAGCCAACTTCAGCCTGTTTGATGATCAGGACACTATGGCTTTGTTAAAAGAGCTGACAGAGCAGGAATTACAGGGTGATAAAGATTTACTGAAAGCCCTGCAAAGCAAAATATCAGCCTGGAAAAACGATCTGACCCTGCCGGCATTAGCCATCAAACAGGCTCAGGATGCCCAGAGCATCAGCTTTGCCAGTTATTACAATCAATATGCTGCCCAGTTAAAAGCCTGCAATGCGCTGGATTTTGACGATCTTATTCTGTTGCCGGCATTGCTGTTCAGGCACAACGAAGAAGTGCTGCAAAAATGGCAGCAGAAAATTCGTTACCTGCTGGTAGACGAATATCAGGACACCAACACCAGCCAGTATGAACTGGTAAAACTGTTAGTTGGTGAACGCCAGCGTTTTACCGTGGTAGGTGATGACGATCAGTCAATTTATTCATGGCGCGGCGCGCGTCCCCAAAATCTGATTTTACTGAAAAAAGACTTTCCCCAGCTTAATGTTATTAAGCTGGAACAAAATTATCGCTCCGCCGAACGTATTTTAAAGGCAGCCAATATCCTGATCGCGAACAACCCGCACGAGTTTGAAAAGCAGCTCTTCAGCGAAAATGGCTATGGCGTACCGCTTAAAGTCCTGCCCTGCAAACACGAAGAAGATGAAGCAGAAAAGGTCGTGGCAGAAATTATTTCCCATCGCTTTATTAACCGTACCCACTACCGGGATTACGCATTGCTGTACCGGGGGAATCATCAGGCCAGGGTGTTTGAAAAAGCGCTGATGGCGAACCGCATTCCTTACCGTATTTCCGGTGGCACCTCTTTTTTCTCGCGGGCAGAAATAAAGGATATTATGGCCTACCTGCGTTTACTGGTGAATCAGGACGACGATAATGCGCTGCTGCGTATTATTAACGTACCCCGCAGAGAAATAGGTGCCGCCACACTGGAAAAAATAGGTAATCTGGCGAATGAAAAACATATCAGCCTGTTCAGTGCCTGTTTTGAACCGGAACTGGCAGAACGCTTACCTGCCAGAGGCTTACAGGCAGTCACGGCTTTTGCCAAATGGATTACTGATTTATCAGAAAATGCGCTGCGGGCGGATGCCGCAGAGGCTATTCGTGATTTGATCCGGCAAAGCCATTATGAAGCCTGGCTGTTTGAAACCAGCCAGAGCCCCAAAGCCGCGGAAATGGCACTGAAAAACGTCAACGAACTGTACCGTTGGATCACCGAAATGCTCCAGGGTAAAGATGACAACGACCCGATGACATTGCCGGAGGTGGTAACCCGTCTGGCACTGCGTGATATGCTGGAACGGCAGGAACAGGAAGATAACGCCGATCAGGTACAGTTACTGACGCTGCATGCCTCCAAAGGTCTGGAATTTCCGTATGTGTTTATGGTGGGCATGGAAGAAGGTATTTTACCGCACCAGAGCAGTATCGACGAAGACAACGTGGAAGAAGAACGACGGCTGGCTTATGTCGGCATTACCCGGGCGCAGCGTGAACTGACCTTTACCTACGCCAGAGAGCGCCGTCAGTATGGTGAAACCATCAAGCCGGAACCCAGCCGCTTTTTACACGAACTGCCGCAGGATGATCTGGAATGGCAGCAGGTAACTCCGGTAAAAACTGCAGAACAACGCCAGCAAACCGGGCAGGCCCATATTGAGCGGCTACGCCAGCTGCTGAAAAATAACGGATGACTCTATAGTCAGTTGCTGGGCAGAAAACAGCTGCCCTACATATTTACCCTGCATAAAACAGCAGCCTTCTGCCAGTAGTAAGTTAAGCAGTTCTGCGCTATCGACACCATCAGCCAGCAGGCGGAATTTATAGTTCAGCGCCAGATTCTGCAGCAGCAACAGCAGTTGCCGCTTCTGTTCATTGCGGGGTAAGGTGCGGCAGAATGTTGCATCCAGTTTCACAAAGTCAAACAACTGCTGCATCAGCAACCCTAACGGGGCCGTTTCGGCCGCAAAATGATGCAACGCCAGCAAAATACCCTGTTGTTTAAGCTGGAAAAGATGCAGTTGTATCGCTTCTGAACATTGCAACATATCCTGCTCTGAAAACGCCAGACATAAGCGTCTTTTATCATCCAGTTTATTCAGCTGCTGGCGCAGGCTTTCAAACAGATCCGGCGTACTTAAATGCTGCAGGCTCAGGCGCAGCGTCAGCAAACCGCTGTCAGGATCACTCTGATTAAGCTGACAGCATGCCTGCTGTAAAATAAATTGCTCAATCTGGGGTAATACCCCGGCCTGCTTTGCATAGTCGTGAAAATTGTACTGCAACCCGTACTCAGGATGCTGCCACTGAGTATGAACCTCATAACCCATCAGGTTACGGGCCTGTCCGCACAGCACCGGTTCATACACCGCGGTAAATTGCTGCTGCTCCAGTGCCTGCTGTAATACCTGCTCCATACTCAGAGCCTGCAGCATTTGTTCACGCATGGTATCGTTAAAAATAACAAACCGGTTCCGGCCCAGTGATTTTGCCTGATACATCGCAGCATCAGCATCCCGGAGCAAGGCTTCGGCTTTACTGTATAAAGGTTGTAAGGTGGCAATGCCCACACTGGCCCCGGAATAAACATATTGCCCGTGCAGATAATAAGGCTGACGCACTTTTTCAATAATACGCTCAGCAATTTCTTCAGCGTCGGTCTCGTCATGCAGATTATTCAATAGCACCACAAACTCATCCCCGCCCAGACGGGCAACCAAATCATGCTCACGTACAATACTTTGTAACCGCTTGCTGGTTTCAACCAGAAAGGCATCACCGACATGATGCCCCAGAGAATCGTTAATCAGCTTGAAACGATCAAGATCAATAAACAGCAGCGCAAATTTCAGCTGTGGCTGGCGCTTGCTCAGTGCAAACTGCTGCCTTAACTGCTGCAAAAACATTTGCCGGTTTGCCAGCCCGGTAAGCGCATCGTGGTTGGCCTCAAAAAACAGTTTTTGTTCTGCTTTTTTGCGTTCTTCAACCTGCAGGCGGAGAAACAAGTTGGTTTGACGCAACTCCCGGGTGCTCTCAAATACTTTTCTTTCCAGCTCTTCCTGATGCTGCTTTTGCTGTTCTGTTGTCAGTTTCCGCTGGATAGCCACCGCAATATGCTGGGAGACAAACCGCAGAATACTAAGCTCATAATCACTGTAGCTGTATGCCTGATCGTAGGACTGTAATGCAATAACGCCTATCACCTGCTGATCGATAATCAGCGGCGCGCCCAGCCAGCTTGATGAATAACGTACCGGCGAGTCGCTATCGCTTCTGGCTCTTTGTATCTCACCGTTACTGATGAGTTTTTCAGCTTCATCCGGATTGATCAGGCAGGCGTCGCCACGGCGGATCACATATTCTGTGAATCCCCGGCCCAACGGGCGCTCCCTGGCAGGAGGCGAATATAAATCAAGGTAAAATGGAAAGGTAAGTTTGGCTCTTTGCTGATCCAGCAACGCAATATAGCAATTTTCTGCGGGCATCATGCCGCACAACAGATGATGTACCGAACGATAAAAGCTGCTCATATCGCTGCTGCTGGCTGTCAGCTCAGAAATCCGGTACAGCGCAGCCTGTAGCTGTTCTGCGTTGCTGCGTTCTTTAATTTCTTTTTGCAACGACTGGTTGATACTTTGCAGTTGCCGGGTGCGCTGCCGCACCGTCTGCTCCAGCAGTTCACGGCTTTTTACCCGGTCAATCGCAGTTACGGTATGGCCGCCAATGCTGCTGAACAATGCCAGATCTTCAGCATCATAGCGATAATCTGCATGATATGACTGAATCACCATCACACCGATAACCTGCTGCCCCCGGCATAACGGAATACCCATCCAGTGGTTACAGGGCGAACCCTGTGCCTGAATTTCGCCGAACTTCACCAGCTCTGCAAATTCTTTGGCATCACACAGTAAAGGTTTGCAGGTACGGGCAACATAGCCGGTCAGGCCGGAAGAAAATGCAGCCGAAGGAACCTGTTCAATAATCTGCTGGTCTTTTTCGTCGGAAAAATATTGCAGGGAATAATAATCTGTATCGGAGTCATAAAAAACAACGTAGAAATTTTCAGCATGCAGCAGTTCAGACACCATCTTGTGAATAGCAGGATAAAAATCCTTCATATCACCAATAGTGCTTGCCAGTTCGGAAAGCTTTAATAAAGCTCCCTGAATAATATAGGCCTGCTTATAACGCTCAGCCAGTACAGTCAGACGACGAATTTTATTCTTTGCCTGCTGCAGCTGCCGTGGCCAGTCTGCTGATTCCTTCAACCTGAACTCTTTTGATATGCGTCCGCTGCACAGTCCGGACTTTCTTATAATTGCCGCTTATTATGCACAAACTTTAAGCACATGGAAGTATTGTTTGGACATTAATTAACATTTATTTATATCAATTTCTTTTATTCAGGAATATAAAAAAGTAAGGCCGCA
>JARXRR010000013.1:0-62101 GCA_033792355.1 Chromatiaceae bacterium AAb-1 | reverse complement strand
ACCTACCTCTCCTTTGGTAAAAGTTACTATTACGCCATGCTCAAAGAAGTAAATATATGAAAAATCAGAAATAGAACTAACATCCTCATCTGTTTTACTTTCTATAAAAACTTCACACTGCTTTAGATAATCACTACTTTTTTTTATAATGACATCTTCTTCAGATAGCGAACACGATAATAAAACTAAAGGAAACAGGCCAAAAACCAGAAATTTAATAATCATTGAATTACCCTGCCTTTAGTACCAAATTGTCCTATATTGGGACACCTTCCTGGCTCGCAAACTGAAATGCTAACCGCTCCCGAATGAAGTTGAACTCCCATATATAAGGGCTTACCACTTTGCTTAACCCATAGTGCATCATTACCGCCACCAGCAGTCGCAAAGCTATTTGAAAAGAACACAACCCCACTCGGATGAGTGTGATATCCAATCCAGTCATGTGAGACATTCACAGATACACTATCCCCAATATGAGGCATCGTATATTGATACTTACCATTATGCTTATAGATATTCCCACCGACCTCCAAGCCATATTCTCTCGACAAAGGTGCCATAACATTTAGAACCTCTTTTGCAGCCTCATCAGGAGTATCAAACCGATGCGTTCGACTTAATATTCCGTCTTGCTCAAGCTTATTGATTTCTCTTTGTAGTGCTTCTTTATTTTCTTTCGCCTCTGTATCTAAAGTATCGCCAACTGTCGATACATCGTCCCCCCAATCAGCCCTTATTGCACTAACAAAAGCAGCACTGCCTGCACCATTTACAAACTTACCACCTGTGACCTTAGAAACTGTTCCCCCAATAGCAGCGCTAACAAGCACTCTGCCATAGGGATTGCTAACCCTTCCGCTTAATCCACTAAATGCCGTTCCCAACCCGGCACTTACAAAGCCATGACCAAACTTTCCTCCCTGTAAAGAACTGAAAATACCACCTGCTACAGATGAGACAAACAAATTCCCAGCTGCACTGCCAACATCGATACCACCAACATAAGATGCAGCATAACTCATTGCAGCTGACGTTGCTGCCGCTCTTAAACTTCCTGTATTGACCAGCGTGTGATCAAAGCTCGCATGGGCAACTGCTGCCTGACCAAAAATAGGGATAAAGTTTAACGCAGTCATACCAGCCTGATGTATCCATGGGTTCCTGCCTGAAATTTTGTGTGCAGTGTAACGACCATCGATCATCATTGTTCGTTTATAGCTTTTCTTTAAGAAATTATACCCACTGGGATCGGTATAACTCATCGGGTTGTTCAGCACATAACTATACCGGTTATAGTTTTGCAGGTTATCCGGCGCCTGGATAAAGGGGTCCGCCTGCATAAACCGGCCGAGTACCGGGTTGTAGGTGCGCCCGCCCATATGGATGACCTCAACGTCATTGACCATATTATGGCCGGTGTAGCCTTTGCTGGTGCCGGGGTTGCTGTAGGTGGTAAACAGGCTGTTGCTGCTGACACTGTATTGTTTACCCCATGGGTCGTAGATAAACTGTTGCAGCACATTGCCCGATGCATTGGTAATACTGAGGGTAGAGCCTTGTGCATCTTTATGCAGGTACAGCTCATCATGGGCATTATTGCTGCGTTTGGTGATGACCGCATTACCGACATAGAACTTATGCTCGATAGTGCCTTCCGGTAACCGTACCTGTTCGTACAGGCCATCGATATACAGGGTATCGGTGGTGTTATTGTCGCGCACATCTGTCCGCCGGTACAGCTGGCGGTCCGGGCCGTATTCAAAGTCGGTGTAGTGATTGCCCTGGGTAACACGCGACGGTTTATCAAACCCGGTATAGCCAAAGCTGCGTTTGCCATCATGGGTTACATTACCGTTGGCGTCATAGCTCATGCTGTAATGTTTGGTGCCGCTAAAGTTGCTGTTTTGCCACACGCCGGTTAAGCGGTTGGTTTTGCTGTTGTCGTACTGGTAGTAGCCGATATGGGTTTTAGCCGTAAGGTTACCCCAGTGGTCGTAACCATAAGCTTCATTCATCCGCAGCGCCGCCGGCAGGCTGCTGTAACCGCTGCTGCCACTGAGGTTGCTGATGGTCCGGTTTTTTACCCGGTGCAGGTCGTCATAACCGAACACTTCATTAAACCCGGCATGGCTGCCAAGCCCAAAGCTTTGTGCCCGGTTAGTGACATTGCCTGTCAGATCATACTCATAGCCGAGGTTATGCAAGGTGCCGGAGCCTTTTTTCACGCTAATAGTATCCAGCCAGCCGCTGGCAGGAATAAAGTCCCTTCGCTCGGTTACCCCATTAGCATAGGTTATCCCGGTCACCTGCCCTCTGGCATTAACGGCGGTAATATCCTGATACACCCGGTTGGTTTTGTTATCTTTAAGCTGTTTGAGCATCCCGTTCTGATAGACATGCTTAATCACAATATCATCTTGTGTCGGGTCCAGTGACCAGCTGGGATAGGTCAGTAAATCCGGCCGGCCGTAGCTGTCATAGGTAGAGCTGGTACTGAAACTGCCTTGCGGCGTTTGCACCAGTTTGTTGGATACCCCCCCGCGGCTGTTATAGCTGTAACGTTCACGGTACAGCGGCGTGGCGGAAGTTGCACAATCTGTACTGCCGCTATAACTGCTGACCCTGATAAGTTTTCCGCTGTTATAGCTGGCAGCGGCGGAGCCATACTCCCAGCAGGTGGTGCCGGAAACATCATAGCGGCGCAGCATTCTGCCGGCATGGTCATACGTAAAGTCGGTTAGCTGGTTTTTGGCATCGGTCTGGCTTAACAGCTCCCCGAACGCATTATAATTGTAAGACCAGTTGCCTTTATCCTGGTCCTGCATGGCGGCTTTACGGCCATACGTATCATAAAGATTAACGGTTCTTACAGAGCTTAGCCCCTGGGCATTCACCGCCGTGACACGTTTCAGGTTACCGTAAGCATCATAGTCGTAGTTCAGCGTGTTATTAAGTGCGTCCATGACCTGTGCTGTTTGACCCAGGTAATTGTTGGTTGTGGTGGTCTTTTTGCCCATCGGGTCAGTAGTGACCGTGGTCAGCCCTTTGTATTCGACGCTGCTGGTTCCACCACTGGCCAGCTGTGTACTGACGACCCGGCCAAGCGCATCATAAATGACCGCACTGAAATGACCGGAAGGAGCATTAACGCCCGGCTCGTAACTTTGAGATGGCCGCCCCTGATTGTCGTATACGATACGGCTGACAGACTGGCTGCCATCCAGTAAAGGCGCACTGCTGCCAACTTCCCGGCCATATTTATCGATAAACTGTTTACGTTGTGGCTGACCGTCTGCCACCGTACGCACCTGCATATAGGCACCGGCAATGGCGGGTGTACAGGTGACCTTGCTACAGAATTCCCAGTAGGTATAACGGTTAACGGCCGCATCACTGCTGGCAGCCCCTTTGATATAGCTGCGGTAGTTACGGCCAATGGCATCAATATACTGGCGCGCCTGCTGGTGATTACTGTCACGCACATCCACGTAACTGATTAAGCCGGTAACCGTACCTGCGGCAGTGCCATTGTAGGAATAAGTGGTGCTCAGCCCGGCTTCGTCGGTCTGAGAGGCCAGATAACGGAAACGGCTATCATAAGTGGAGTGGCTGGCGCGGGTCTTTATCGCGGTGCCGTCTGCCGCAGACGCCGCAGTCACCTGCCTGGCAGTAATATTACCGGCAGCATCGTAGCCGTAGCTTGTCGTCACCCGGGTTTTTATATCCTCCGGTGAAATCACCTCCGTTGCCAGCATCAGGTCGCTGTTATAGGTGAAACTGCTGCGGCGGCTGATGGCCGTTGTACTATTGCCGTCCAGCGTTTTCGTTACTGTACTGGCGGTTAGCCTGCCATAACGCTGGTAAATTGCAGACTGATTAAAGGTATTCGTGGTGGCGGTGGTCAGCTTTTTCGCCGCATTACCCGCATCAGACTGGGTAACCGTGCTGCTGGTCAGGTTGCCGTAAGCATCATACACAAAGCTGCTGGTCGTTTCTGCCAAGGCATACTGCTGCCCATTGTTCCCCAACTGATAACTGACCTCCGTACTCTTACTGATATAAGGCAATACCCCGCCATAAGCAGTACTGCGTCGGGCTACCGTATTTTCTGCATAGCTCAGCAACGTGTCATCTTTATACTGTACGGTACTCTTTGGCGTCCCGGTATATGGCCAGTGCTGGTGGTAAACCGTTTCAGTTAACACACCACTTTGGTTATCGATGGTGCGCAGTACCTCAAAGCCCAGCAAGCCGCGGCCTTTTTTATGCAGCAGCAACCCACCGTACTGGTAGTTAACACTGACATACTGATTGGTATCGACTTCGGAACTCACTCTGGAGACCACATACATACCGGCCCGGGGGGAGAAATAATCGCTATCGACAGCATTGCTGGATGCATCGCGGAAATAAACCGTCTTATCGGTAATATTTTTATAGTCGATAGTGGTTACTGAGCCAAAGCCACTGGTGATTTTATTAATCACATGCTCTTTTATATTTGGCCGCTGACTGGTAAAGACTTTCCAGCCATTATTATTGGTTGCCGTCAGTAAATCCAGTTTGCCATCACCATTGACATCCGCAAACTGAATCGCGGCACCTTTATCAAAGGCTCTGCTGCCACGGCGTTCAAACAGGATTTGTTCACTATTTCTGGAGGGGCGGGATAAATAAACAGACCATTGATTATCAGCTGCCGGCAGCAGAATGTCGGTACGGCCATCACCATTGAGATCAAGGAAATAAACCAGATTAACTCTGTTATTTGGCGTACTTAGCCCTGTACTTCGGGCCGGTAAAAATTTCGTGCCATCTGACAGCCGGTAGTGCCAGGTTGTACCCGAACGATACATAATATCGGTATAACCATCGCCGTTTAAATCAACAGCACGGATATCCTGAATACCGCCTAAGCTCTGTTGTTCAACTAAAGCGGTTCCTGTTGAAACAAAAAGCTTCACACTTTCATCATAACGCCAATATCCACACCTGGCAGCCTGTACAGACATATCAGGCTCAGGAACTCTTAATTCATTTTGCTGACATCCAGGGCTGGGATCATCTAGCCATATAGCCTCAGTAACCCGGACCAGCAGATCCGTTTTACCATCACCGTTTATATCTAATAGTGCAGCGGATTTCATATCAGCCGTATGCTGTGTAAGCCTGAGGTCTATAGAACCGTTACCATTAGCAATCAGCCCTCCCTCCAGCTCTTCACTAAATGGGCTACCGTTTACTATCTTGCCTAAATTGCGATACCACTTAAAACGGCCACCCCGCATATAGACGATATCTTCCAGGCCATCGCCATCAATATCAGCGACAAAAGCCTGACCGGCAAAACCGTAAGCCTTACGGCCTGTATCAAAGGCTTTATAAGACGATGTTAACCCTAAGCCCTTACAAAGATCACCTATAAAACCTCCACCATCACAACTTTTTATGGGCTCCCCTGCTGCTTCGTAACTGATAATATGCCAGTTACTATCAGAGCTGTCTGCAATCAACAAATCACGTTGGCCGTCACCATTATAATCAATAGATTGGACATACTCTTTTTTACCCACTCCGATAGTTGTTAATGCCTGCTCTGTATTATATAGCCCGCTGCTGCTGCCCAGCCTGACATACCAGCGTAATGCCCCCGGATAGACCATATCCGCATAGCCATCACCGTTAATATCAATAATATGCTGATAATGCCGTTCAACAGAGCTGCCTCTGATTATTCCGGTGCCATTAAAAGGGGCAAAATTCGTCGTTACCGGCTCATCCCAGCAAAAATGGGTCATCCCGGGTTCGCTTTCACAACGCCTTTCATATGATGTTGTAACGGCTGGTGGCCGCTGCCAGTCAAAGGTTGTGGCAGGCAGACAACTGGTACGGGCGGTATTGGTACATTCCTGAATGGAAAGCAGATAGTTCTTTTCTTCCAGTACATTTGAATTGAAATAGTTAAGCTGATAATGGCGATACACCGCGGCATCCTGATACGCCGTCACACTGGTCAGTATCTTACTCAGCAGCAGCTTACTGCCGGCCTGGAAGCCTGAGGCCATTTTGGTATTGTTTTCGTAGTTCAGTATCACCCTGGCAAAAGGTGCTGCGCCGCTGGCCCGTCCGGTGTAATGCACTTCCGTCAGATAATGCTCACCGGCATCGCTGTCTTTGTAGTAACGAAAAGCAATATAGTTGCCTTTTACATCCCGGATAGCTTTTAGTGCCCACATCCTGGCCTTGTTGCTGCCGTTCGCCGTTTCAAAAAATGCATCACTGCCGCTTTCTGTTGCGCCGCCATAGCGTTTAACCGTTAATGCCAGCGAACGCCCCATTGTGTCGTTGCCACTTACCGCACTGATATCACCATAGTAATGAATTTCGCCTGATTTCGTTTCGACACTGAATGCCAGTGGCCCCTGAGCGCCATTGCCATGCCGGCGGATAATCGACATCCCGTCAAGCTCAGTATGGTACTGGCTGCTGCCCCAATACGTTGTATCGGTACTGTTACGGTCATGTTCCACACCATGGCGTATCAGCCGCTGGCCATCAATACATAACCGGTCTGACGCAGTAAAAGACACATTACCCTGAGCATTATCAACGGCAAAGTTCTTAGGGCAACGGGTTATCGCCGAGGCACCGGCAAAGGACCAGCCGGCGCCCATATAACCATCGCCACCACTACTGTTATAGCTAAAGGCCAACTGCGGTTTGACACCGGCAATCCCCTCCGGCAACGATAACGGCATGGAATAGGTGGCCGCTCCCGATTCATCAACCCGGAATTCCCCCGCGGTCAGCCCGGCAATCGTTGGTGAAACCGGCGGGACAGGCACCAGCACTTTGGCCGGATCATCAAAACCGGCATTACCACCGCTTGCTGACAGATTTACCGTTGCAGACAGATTACTCAGTGTCAGCACCGGCTCTCGCGGGTCATTCAGAAACAGCTGCAACTCGTTCTGGCCGTCGCCATTGATATCCCCGACGTCAAGCCGGTTAACGATGCTATCAGCAGATAACAACTGCAAGGCTTTCCACTGTGCTTCTGTCAGCACACTGACCTGCCAGCCGCTCTGCGTTTTATGCAGTTTCAGATACGCATTAGGCGAGAGTAACGAAAGGGGAACAGACACTTCACCATGGATCAGAATAAACTTGCGGGGAGCCTGCAAATAGATGTTGCCCCCGGTATCCGTATAATAGGTATAGCCGTGAGACGACGCCGAAGCCGTGAATGGCGTAAGACTGAGAATAAACAGCAATACAAATAAACGCAGAGCAGGCCACAGCTTCATCTATTGATATCCATATGATATTGATATAACAAAGCGGGAAATGCTACTGCGCTAAAAAAACAAAATCAACAAATTATTAATTTAAACCCATAAAATTAAATTATGCTAATTTAATGAAATACAGATGGTGACAGCTTTTGAGTCAGATTTATTTTCCGGCCAGCTTTAACAAAGCATCGCCTGTTACCCGGTTGATACGCCAGTCATGTAACATGACAGCCCCCTGCGACTGGTAAAAATCGATAGCAGGCTGATTCCAGTCCAGCACTGACCATTCCAGGCGTCCGCAGTTACGCTCTACGGCAAGAGCAGCCAGATGTTGCAACAATGCTTTACCAAGCCCTTTTCCCCGGAACTCTGGTAATACGAATAAATCTTCCAGATAAATACCGGGCTTGGCCAGAAAGGTGGAATAATTATGGAAGAATAATGCGAAGCCTGCTGCCGTCTGCTGATATTCAGCAATAATGACTTCAGCATAACGTTGCCCGCCAAATAATGTTTGCTTTAATGTTTGTTCGGTTGCAACCACATTATCAGATAACTTCTCATACTCGGCCAGCCCCTTAATAAAGTTAAGAATAAGCGGAATATCCTGCTCGGTTGCCAGGCGTAAAGTAATATCTGCAGACATAATAATATTTCCTGTTTAGTAATAAAAAGCCGGCTCAAAGGCCGGCTGTCACTATAACAGGATGATTATTTTTCGTCAGCAACGATACCCATCGCTTCCAGTTGACCCGGTTTAAAGCTGTCAACACTGATGGCACTAAACCGTAATGTATTCATATGATTCAGCTGTACAGCTTCTTCTGCTGTAATAATACCGGCCTGCTCTGCCTGTTCAATGGTGGTTGCCAGCGGTTGCTTACGTGGCAATTTGCCTTCGCGCTGGGCCTGGTAGATTTTTTTCATCACTGGCTGAGCGTTATACATTTCAACAAATGCGGTTTCCATCAGACCGGTTGGATCATTCTCTCCTTCACCGATATAACACAGGTGGGTCAGGCGGTCACGAATTACACCAGGCTTGGATAGTGCTTCGCAAATCTGGATCGCCACATCATCTGCCGGCATTTTATAGCCAATACCGAACGGGAAAATCAGGGTCCGGATTAACCGGGCAACAAAGCGGCTTGGGAAGTTGGCAAAGAAGCCATCAAACGCTTTGCCGATTTCAGATAATGACCGTTGCACACTGTAATGCACAAATGGCAGGTCGGCCTGCTGGCGGCCATTGTTTTCATAAAACTTCAATACTGCTGAAGCTATATACAGATGACTTAATACATCACCTAAGCGGGCAGACAGCATTTCACGGCGTTTTAACTCTCCGCCCAGGATCAGCATCGAAATATCTGCGCTTAATGCCAGGGCGCGGCTCATTCTGGTCAGCTGTTTATAATAAGTTGCCGTTTCACCTGATACCGGAGCAGAGTTAAAAGCACCGGCAGTTAACCCCTGCCACAAGGCAGAGAACGTATTACCCACAGCAAAGCCAACGTGTTTAAGCAGCAATGAATCAAACTGCTTTAACCCCTGCTCAGCATCCGGGTTAGCAGCCGCTTCCAGCTCTGCCAGAACATAAGGATGGCACCGGGTAGCGCCCTGCCCGAAAATCATCAGGTTACGGGTCAGAATATTTGCACCTTCTACCGTGATAGAAACCGGAATACCCATATAACCATGCGCCAGATAGTTTTTAGGCCCTACCTGAATCGCCCGTCCGGCATGAATATCAAAGGCATCGTTCATCAGCGTGCGCGACATTTCTGTCATATGATATTTGGCAATTGCGGTCACGACACCGGGGCTCAGTTTCATATCGATAGCGCCTGCAGTCATCAGCCGCATCGCTTCCAGCGTATAGGTAAAGCCACCGATTCTGGCAAGCGCTTCCTGCACTCCTTCGAATTTGCCGATAGACAGCCCGAATTGCTGACGGACATAACCATAAGCGCCGGTCATACGTGCCGCCAGATGCCCGGTTGCGGTTGCCAGTGCCGGCAGGGAAATACCGCGGCCTGCCGACAAACATTCAACCAGCATACGCCAGCCGCGACCGGCATAATCAGGCCCACCGATAATCCATTCCAGCGGAATAAAGACATCTTTACCGTAAGTTGTCCCGTTCATAAAAGCCATATTCATCGGGAAATGGCGATCACCAATTTCAACGCCCGGATGACTGACCGGAATAAGCGCACAGGTGATACCGATATCTTCTTTATCGCCCAGCAGTTTTTCCGGGTCATACAGCTTAAACGCCAGTCCGAGTACCGTAGCAACCGGCGCTAATGTGATATAGCGTTTGTCCCAGTTCAGGCGGATACCAATAACTTCCTGCCCTTCAAATTCACCTTTACAGATAACGCCGGTATCCGGGATACCGCCAGCATCAGAGCCTGCTTCAGGCCCGGTTAAAGCAAAGCACGGCACATCACGGCCATTAGCCAGGGTTGGCAGCCAATGATCTTTCTGTTGCTGAGTACCGTAATGCATCAGTAATTCGCCTGGCCCCAGAGAATTCGGCACCATAACAGTAACCGCTACCGTCAGGCTGCGGGTGGCAATGCGGGATACGATAGTGGAGTTAGCGACGGCAGAAAACTCGCGGCCACCGTAAGATTTAGGGATAATCATGGCAAAGAAGCCTTGCTGCTTCAGGTAATCCCATACTTCTTTTGGTAAATCGCGCTGTTCCTGTACTATTTTATAGTCGTCCAGCATTTTCAGCAGTGTTTCGACCTGATTATCCAGAAACGCCTGCTCTTCTGCTGACAATTCTGCTTTTGGAAAGCTATGCAGCTTTTGCCAGTCAGGCTTGCCCTTGAACAACTCACCATCCCACCAGACATCTCCGGCTTCCATCGCTTCCCGCTCGGTATCAGACAGCGGTGGCAGGATTTTCTTGAATACGGCAAAAACAGGCTTAGTGATCACACTACGCCTGATATCTGCAACGCCAAACAATACTACTAATACAACGATTAACAGCAGCAGAATTAACATATTACCTTCCTTCTGACACCCTGGTGGGTGTTACATGAGTAAATTGTGATGAAACTACTAATACAGGTGCTGCAATCCCTGCAGCAAGATAAGGCAGTAATCTCTGAATTACACCTTCAATATCAATAACCTCATTAAAGCTGGCTTCTGCAATCTCAGCCAGAGCTTCATTCGAGGCCATCGTAAATACGATAGTGCCTAACGAAAAATGTAACCGCCAGAATAACTCACTGGCCGGTAACGCCGGGCAGGACTGCTGTACCAGCAGTACAAATTTATCCAGTATCCGCCCATAATTATGGTTAAAAAACCAGCGAAGATGCCCCTGCACATCAGTATAGCCTCTGCCCAGCAGCTGCAGAAAAATCCGGGTGCCATTGTTATGCACCGCGTTCAGTTCAAGCAAAGGTTTAACAAATACCGCCAGTACTGATTTCAGGCTGTTAGGTTGCTCTGAAGCCAATAAAAGCGAAAACTCCTGATCCAGCCTTGGCATCAGTACGCTGAGATAACGTTGTAATACCGCCTGAATCAGTTCTTTTTTCGAACCGAAGTGATAATTAACCGACGCCAGATTCACCTCAGCCAGACTGGTTATCTGTCTTAATGAGGTACCGTTAAAACCTGTTTCTGCAAACAGACTTTGCGCAGCATCCAGAATTTTCTGCTGAGTGTTTTGTTTATTTGCCATAATTTCAGCCGGTAAAAACACCATATTTAAACAGGTGTTTTAAATCTACGTTTGAACAACTGGTCTGTCAAGTAGTGTCTGGTGAGACTGATGCTAAAAACAGCAGGAACCTGAAATAAAAACGGCCCGGGGCATCAGCTGCGCACCGGGCCATATCAGTTCAGTATCATTAAGGTTGTAAGTGGCGGTTAAAGAAATCGGTAATTGTTTTATGTAAATGTGTCTGGGTGGCCTGACCGAACATAGAATGTTTTGCGCCCGGATAATTCACCATATCAAACAGCAAACCTTTATCCTGTAATACCTGATACAGCTTAGTGCTATGGGTAAACAGCACATTATCGTCAGCCATACCATGATAGATCAGTAATTTCCCTTTCAGGCCGTCAGCATAAGGAAAGACCGCACTTTGCCGGTAGCCTTCCGCATTAGTTGCCGGGTGTCCCAGATAACGTTCGGTATAATGCGTGTCATACAATGACCAGTCGGTTACCGGCGCACCCGATACTCCGGCACTGAAATAATCGGCAGCGTTAAACATTGCCATTATCGCCATATAACCACCATAACTATGGCCGTAGATACCTATCCGTTTACTATCGACATGCGGCAGGCTGCGCAGGTATTCCACTCCCTGTATCTGATCCTGCAGCTCAATATCCCCCAGCTTTTTATAGATCGGCGATTCAAAAGCAACACCCCGGTTGAATGAACCCCGGTTATCCAGCTGAAAAATGATATAACCCTGTTGCACCAGATAATGGAAATATAAATCCCGGTTGCTCCAGCTGTTAGTTACCCGCTGCGCATGAGGGCCACCATAAACACTTACAATCACCGGATACTGATGATCTTTTTTTAGTGTGGCTGGTTCAAAAATACGGTAATGCAGCGTCTGGCCATCTGCGGCTGTCAATGTACCAAAACGGGGTTTTACCAGTTGTGAATAATAGGCTGACAACGGGTGTTCACTCCCTACGTCATTTTGTTCCAGCCAGGTCAGCCGGTTACCATTAATCGCTTTTAAATCCGTTTGCTGGGGCGTCAGGACATCTGAATAGCTGTCGATATAACTGTCAGCATTCCTGGCCATTACCACCGCATGGTCTGCACCGGCTGTAGTAAGGCGGGTTATCCGGCGATCTTTTAAACTAACCTGATACAGATGGCGCTCAAGTACACTGTCTTTTCTGCCACTGAAAAATACCAGGCCGCGTTTCTCATCAACCCTTTTCAGCTCATCAACTACCCAGTCGCCGTGAGTCAGTTGGGAAAGCAGCTTTCCCTGAAAATCATAATGGTAAAGATGCTTATAACCGTCCCGTTCCGACGCCCAGATAAAACCACTGTTATCTTTCAGAAAACGTAAATCATCGTGCAGGTTAAGCCACGATTGGCTTGTTTCAGTCAGCAAGATACGTTGGGTATTCTGCTGTAAATCGGCTAACCGTAACTCCAGCGTCTGCTGGTCGCGGCTTTGCCACTGATAACTCAGAAAACGGGCATTATCTGTCCAGTCAACCCTGGGCAGGTAAATATCCTGTTCTTCACCTAAATTCAGCCATTGGATCTGCTGGTTCTTCAGCTCAACCACCGCTAACTGAATTCTGGCGTTAGCCGTTCCGGTATAGGGATAACGCTGATTAAACAATTTAATTTCATCAGCGTAGATTTCATTACGTACAATTTCTGCAACCGGGCTTTCATCAGTACGGGTAAAAGCAATACGGCTGTCATCCGGAGCCCACCAGTAACCGGTCATCCGGCCCATTTCTTCCTGGGCAACAAACTCTGCCATGCCGTTTTTAATGACCCCGCCACCATCGGTGGTAAGCTGGGTTTCTTTGCCGGTTTTAATTTCCAGAACAAATAAATTTTGTTCACGGACAAAAGAAACATAACGGCCCTTCGGTGAAATTCGGGCATCGGTTTCAAAAGCGGCGGTATCTGTCAGTTTTCTGGCTTGTTTATTCTGCAAGTCGTAATAATATAAATCGCCGTTTAGAGGAAACAACAATGCCTTGCCGGTATCGTCCCAGCTGTAACTGATAATACCTGAGGCAAACAGCCGCATACGCTCGCGCCTTGCTTTTTCTTCATCTGAAAGCGTTTCAGCGCCACTAATCAGGCTGTCAGCATCAACCAGCAAACGGTGCTGTTTATCTTTAATATGGTATTCCCATAAATCCAGCCGGTTTGCATCGGCCAGTTTTCCTTTCAGATAGGTAACCCGGTTACCATCCGGTGAAAAGCTAAGCGCTCTGGGAGCACTGCCACCTAATGCCGGATCTGCAAACAAACGTTCCAGATTCAGTTCTGTGGCATCAGACATAAATATTCCTCCGGATAAAAGCAACGGCAATGCAATAAACGATACCCAACTTCGCATTATATTTTCCTTTTAATACAGCCTGCTACGCGGGCTACAGACAGTTATTATGCTTTAGCCGGTACATCAAGTAAAACAGATGAACCTTCTTTCCGTTTCTTTTCGCTTTTTTCCATTTAGCCCGGCAATTTTTTGCCGCCCACGATTTGATGTAGCTGCTTTTTCCGCAAAGCGCCTGCGCTGTGCCGGTATCAGAATATGGCATTTAATTTGCTTAGCTTTTAGCAGGCATCAACCGTTAACTAAAATGCAGGACGATAATATGAATGGCGTCAATGGTATCAGCTATTATCACTATACAGCACCTGAACAGTCATCCCCGGTAACAGCTGACAATACACCGGGCATTACCACATCCGATTACTCAGATAAAGTAACGCTGGGTTCTGACACCTCATCCTCTGCGGATTTCCGCCCTTACAATGCCCAGGGTAAAGTAAACGACAATCTCTTTAACTCCGGTAAGGCTGAACAGGAACCAACCGGTTATATGCAGCAGATCATGCAGGCCATGCTGGACAGACGTATTGGTTTTGACCGAGAAAAATGGGATGAACTGCAAGAAAAGATTGATGCTATTCAAGCCCTGGAAAACCCTTCCGAAGAAGATCTGACAAAACTTGAAGCCCTGATGAAAGAGCAACAGGCTTTAACAGAAGAAGCAGCCCGGAAGCTCAGTGAGGATACCGAAAAATCAGCTGAATTACCGGAAAATCCAGAGCTATAAACTTGCCTGCCACGTTAAAACATGGCACTTTCTTCCGACTAAAGTATTAAAGGTGGAACAGTGTGCAGTTAATTCCCTGGTCTTATGCTACTGATGCTGGTTTTACTCTGCGTGGGCATTACACGCCGCCCAGTGGTAAGCCGGTATTGCATTTTCTGCATGGTAACGGTTTTTGCAGCAGAATATATGAACCGATGCTGGAGCATCTGACTGATATTTTTGATCTTTTTTTGTCTGATGCCCAGGGCCACGGTGACAGTGATCATGGTGGCGCTTTTATCGGCTGGAATAAAAGTGCCGAACTGGCAGGCAAGGCCTGGACCGAGCATAAAAATATCTTTGGTTCTGTTCCTGTCTTTGGCGCCGGTCACAGCTTTGGGGGCATTCTGACCAGCCTGTTGCATGCCAGCCCGTCCAGTCCTTTTAAGGCAACGGTATTACTGGATCCGATACTCTTTACTCCAACGATGTTACTGGCAATGAGTACGCTCAGCACTGTCAGGGTTTACCATAAAAACCCGATGGCTAAAGCGGCTCTTCGCCGCCGGCAACATTGGCCGGATCGTGCTGCAGCATTAACGTATCTCACCGGCAGAGGTATGTTCAAAGGCTGGCACCCTGCGGCACTTAATGCCTATATAGAACATGCCATGCAGCCTGATGAACATGGTTTAACCCTGAAATGCCGCCCCCAGCGCGAAGCAGAGGTTTTCAGCTCTTATCCTGAAAAGCTATGGTATCACCTTAGCCAGCCCAGTAATCCTGTGCATGTTATTTATGGCGAGCAAAGTTACCCGTTTATAGAAAAATCCCTGTTAAAATGGCAGAAAAAGAACTCCGCTATCAGCATCACAAAAACAGCTGGTGGCCATTGTTTTATGCAGGAGTATCCGGATATAGCTGCAAATAAAATCCGGCAGGTGTTTCATTTACTGTAAACATCATCAGCAAATGTCAACCTGCCCTAGAGCACCGGCAGGATTTCGGTATAATGGTTAAAACTTTTGTCAGGAAAGATAAATGAAAAAGAGTGTTATATTTACGGCCCTGTTACTCAGTGCTTGTGCTCATCTGCAGCCATCTCAGATTAAGCAGCCAGAGACCGTGGCGCCTGCAGACACTCCGGTCAAAAAAGAGCCAGCCACTGTTGAAGTTAAAAATAACGATATCGCCCAGTCCGTGGCCACGGATATGGAACATATCTTTATTGACAGTGATATGACCTTTAGCGGTACGCTGCCCTGCGCTGACTGTCCCGGCATTTTTTACCATATAAACCTGTACCGGGATGGCCGTTTTGAAGTACGGCAGGAATATCTGGAACGAGGTCAGGTTAGTCTGGTAAAAGGCATTTGGTTATTGGAACGGCGCAGCCTGCACCTGATTAACCAGCAGCAGACCCTGCCTGCATTTCACTTTACCAGCAACAAACAACTCAGCATGCTGGATCTGGAAGGCAAACCAATCAGCACCACGCTGAATTATCAGCTTAACCGGGAAAATGAATTCCGTAAACTTGATACCCGCCAAACCTTACTGGGAACCTATCAGTTACAGAACAGCATCGCCAGCTTTACCTCCTGTCAGACAGGAGAAACACTGACTGTGGCCAATACGCAGCACCATCTGCCGGTAATGCGCCAATACCAGCAAGATCCCCGGCTGAATAATAAAGCGGTTATTGCCACTCTGACAGGACGTAAAAACCAGAATAATCAGGGCGAAGAAAATCTGTATATCGACAAATTTGAACAATTCTGGCCAGGTGCAACCTGCCCTGATATGTATGCCCCCGGTAAATTGCAGGGTATTGTCTGGCGCGCAGAAAAGCTGGCAGAGCAATATATTCCGCAGCAACTGAATGTGCGGGTGATTTTTGAAAGTGACAAACTTTATGGCTTTGCAGGCTGTAACAGCTTTAATGCCAGTTATAAGCAGTCATCTAACCAGCTTTCGGTACAAACACTTACGGCTACCCGCAAATTCTGCAGTGATGACAGCTCAGAGCTGGAGCAACGCTTTACCGAGTCGTTAAAGAACGCAGATCGGGTAGAAATCAATGGCGATAAGCTACAGCTTTTTAAGCATAATCAGCTGATTCTGCAATTTAAACCGGCCCTGAATTGATGGCATAAAAAAAGCACCTTACGGTGCTTTTTTATTACCAGTACAATTTATACCAGTGACTCTTTCGCTTTGTTTACTAAAGCAGAGAATGCTGCTTTATCAAACACCGCGATATCAGCCAGGATCTTACGGTCAATTTCCACTGAGGCTT
Source organism: Chromatiaceae bacterium AAb-1 (assembly GCA_033792355.1). Lineage (GTDB taxonomy): Bacteria > Pseudomonadota > Gammaproteobacteria > Enterobacterales > Alteromonadaceae > Alishewanella. The sequence goes on along the minus strand of JARXRR010000013.1, from coordinate 45,694 downwards.
TTTTCAGGCCAGCAATGAAACGGCTGTAAGATAATCCGTTCTGACGAGATGCCGCGTTGATACGGGCAATCCACAGCTGACGGAACTGGCGCTTACGTTGACGACGGTCGCGGTAAGCATACTGACCGGCTTTAATAACAGCCTGAAACGCAACACGATAAACACGACTACGGGCACCATAGTAACCTTTAGCCTGTTTTAACACCTTTTTATGGCGAGCGTGCGCCGTTACACCACGTTTAACTCTTGGCATGTCTGACTCCTATTAATTATGCGTACGGCATGCAACGGACTAAGCCGGCGATGTCTACTTTAGCGACTAAGGTTTTTGGACCTAACTGACGCTTACGCTTAGAAGTCTTCTTCGTCAGGATGTGGCGAAGGTGTGATTGCTTACGCTTAAAGCTACCAGAAGCTGTTTTTTTGAAACGCTTCGCGGCACCTTTATTGGTTTTCATTTTTGGCATAGTTTAAAAACTCGCATTGTTTAAGTTACAACGAATAATAAGGTGATAAGAGCAACACCGAAATGTTGCTCCGATACTTGAAAACCTTATTACTTCTTATTTGGGGCCAGCATCATGATCATCTGGCGACCTTCCACCCGGCTGGGGAAAGATTCGCACACGGCAATGTCACTTAAATCTTCTTTAATCCGATTTAACATTTCAATACCGATGTCAAGATGCGCCATTTCGCGACCACGATAACGTAGCGTTACTTTAGCTTTGTCACCCTCTTCAATGAAGCGACGCAGGTTGCGTAGTTTTACCTGGTAATCGCCTTCATCAGTTCCAGGCCGGAATTTTATTTCCTTAATCTGGATCTGTTTTTGCTTCTTCTTCTGCTCTTTCAGAGCCTTACTTTTCTCGAACAGGAACTTACCGTAGTCCATTAATTTACAAACTGGTGGTTCAGCAGTAGGGCTAATCTCTACCAGATCAGCACCGGACTCTTCAGCCAGACGCAGGGCATCAGATGTACTTACCACACCAAGCTGTTCGCCTTCCACCCCAATTAACCTGACTTCTTTCAGAGTAATTTCTTCATTAATCCGGTTTGGACGGTTTGACGGTAATGTTTTCTTTCCTACTTTAATAGTATGTTCCTCCAGAGATTAATCGAATCAGACCCGGTCTTTAATTTCTGTGGTCAGTTTGTCAAGAAACGCGGCTACAGTCATTTTACCCAGATCTTCGCCTTTGCGTGTTCTTACTGCCAAATCACCGGCTTCAACTTCTTTGTCGCCGATAACAATCAGGTAAGGAATACGCTTGAGCGTGTGCTCGCGGATTTTAAAGCCAATCTTCTCATTTCTCAAGTCACTAATTGCTCTGATACCATGAGATTTGAAAGTTTTTACTAAATTCTTCACATAATCGGCCTGATTATCGGTAATGTTCATTACCACCACCTGAGTCGGAGCTAACCAGGCAGGGAAGAAACCGGCATATTCTTCGATCAGAATACCGATAAACCGCTCCAGTGATCCCAGAATAGCACGGTGAATCATTACCGGAGTTTGCTTGTCGCCGCTTTCGGCAATAAAGTTTGCTCCCAGCCGGCCTGGCAGAGCAAAATCAAGCTGAATAGTACCACACTGCCATGCCCGGCCTAAGCAGTCATGCAGGGTAAATTCAATTTTAGGACCATAGAAAGCGCCTTCTCCTGGCTGCAGGTCATAACTGATATCATTGGCTTTTAACGCATCAGCCAGCCCCTGCTCGGCTCTGGTCCACATGTCATCAGTACCAATCCGTTGCGCCGGACGGGTAGACAACTTCACTTTAACATCTTTAAAACCAAAAGTACTGTAAGTGTCGAATACCATACGGATACATTCTGTTACTTCAGACTGCACCTGATCTTCTGTACAGAAAATATGCGCATCATCCTGAGTAAAACCACGTACCCGCATTAAACCGTGTAAACCGCCTGACGGTTCATTACGGTGGCAGCAGCCAAACTCGGCCATCCGCAACGGTAAATCGCGGTAAGATTTCAGGCCCTGATTAAAAATCTGCACATGGCCCGGACAGTTCATCGGTTTTATCGCATATTCACGATGTTCAGACTGAGTGGTAAACATATGGTCAGCATATTTTTCCCAGTGACCGGATTTTTCCCACAGTACGCGGTCCATCATAAACGGACCTTTTACTTCATCGTAGTGATACTCGCCCAGTTTTTCACGCACAAAACTTTCCAGTTCGCGGAAAATGGTCCAGCCATCATTGTGCCAGAACACCATGCCAGGTGCTTCTTCCTGCCAGTGAAACAGCCCCAGCGCTTTACCGATTTTACGGTGATCGCGTTTTTCAGCCTCTTCCAGTTGCAGCAGATATGCCGCCAGTTGCTTTTTATCTGCCCAGGCAGTGCCGTAGATACGCTGCAACATTTTATTTTTAGAGTCGCCGCGCCAGTAAGCACCCGCTACTTTCATTACTTTAAAATGCTGGCAGAACCGCATATTTGGCACATGCGGGCCACGGCACATATCGATATATTCTTCATGATGATATAAACCAGGTTTGTCGTCTTTGGCCACATTCTGCTCAAGAATTTCCATCTTGTAATGTTCACCACGGCTTTTAAACGTATCGTACGCTTCCTGCCAGCTGACGTTCTTTTTAACAACATCATATTCTGTTTTTGCCAGTTGCTGCATTCTGGCTTCCAGCTCTGCCAAATCGTCTGCGCTGATTGGCCTGTCCAGATCAACGTCATAATAAAATCCGTTATCGATGACCGGACCAATTGCCATTTTGGTATTCGGCCATAATTGCTTAATAGCATGACCTAACAAGTGAGCGCAGGAGTGACGGATAATTTCCAGCCCTTCCTGATCTTTGGCCGTAATAATGCTAAGAGTGGCATCGGCAGTAATAAGCTCGCAGGCATCAACCAACTGACCATTGACCTTACCGGCGATGGTGGCTTTAGCTAAACCTGGCCCGATATCTTTTGCTACATCAAGTACAGAAACGGCTTGTTCAAACGAACGCTGACTGCCATCAGGCAGAGTAATAACTGGCATGATTAATCCTTTTACAGTGGTGGCCCACACCAAGGGACACTTGTTAATTGAAAGAAAACCGTTATCAGGGCATACAACTTATGGCTTACACGAAAAGCCATCTGGTATACACGATGTCTGGAATAAAACGGCGCGTAATAGTATCACTATGGGGCATTACTGGCTATACAGCGGCAGGCTTTAGTTTCACCATTAAGCCATAAACCCGCCAGTATTTGACGACCACTCAGAATATCAGCCAGCAGGCTGTTATCAACCGAACACAAAGGGCCGGTGGCATAAGGGCCGGCATAAATAAGCCTGCCATGCTCGAAAATCAGGGCCATTGGGGTTGCCGGCACAGCCAAACCGGCAGCGGCCAGCGTTTCAACACTAATTACCGCCTGCAAATTATCTGTTGTAAGAGAATCTGCTGTAAGAGAATCTGCTGTAAGAGTGTCTGCCGTAAGGGCCGAAGTCAGTTCAGCGATATGTGCTGCGGTATAACGGTTACAACTGCACCCTGCGCTGAAAACATGCACCAGTTGCAGGCCGGCGCTAGTTTCAAGCTGGATATCCTGCGGGGTCAGATTTAACGCAGCAACTGTTGCCCATTGCCGTTTCTCATCAAACAGACCGTAATTTCCCCAGACCGTGTCATAAAGAAAATACGAGGTTACTGCTATCCAGATCAGAAAAACGGCAAGGGCAATCTGTTGCTTTACTTGCATTTAAGCCTCAAAGCGCCTCGATTCTGTCGCCAGAATATCGGTAACTTTCTCCAGATGGTGCGCACTTTCCAGCACCTTAGCACCCTGTTTATTCTGTTCTTTGGTCATATCGCTAAGTTGCTGGGCACTTTGTGCTATCTCCATACTGGCCGCACTTTGCTGTTGTAAAGACGTTGCCATCACATCAGCTGAATGCGATACCTTACGCGATTGTTCCGCAATACCAGATAACTGTTCACCGCTCTGCCGGGCAAAACGCACGGTATCATCCAGTTTCGCCAGACACTGGTTTACCGCCTCTACCGACTCGGCACTAACCTGTGTCAGTTTTACAATCATTGCGTTAATTTCATCTGTTGAGCCGCGGGTGCGGGATGCAAGGGTTCTTACTTCATCAGCTACCACCGCAAACCCCCGCCCTTGTTCTCCGGCTCTGGCAGCTTCAATCGCAGCATTTAGTGCCAGCAGATTGGTTTGTTCAGCTATGGTCTGTATCACATCCAATACCTTACGGATCTCAGTGGTAGATTCTGCCATTTCATCTACTTTGGTTCTGGATTTCGCCAGGGTCTGTTCCAGTTCTTCCACGGCAGTAACGGTTGCGGTTACTGATGTCTGCCCGGTAAATGCCGACTGCTCGGCCTGTTGGGAAAATTGCAGTACATCCTGTGCCAGTTGATAAACCTGTTCGATACTCTGAGACATCTCCTCGGTAGCCGCAGCTATGCGCTCAACTTCCTTCAGTTTCTGCCCCATGCTGTCAGACAGCTGAGTTCCTTCGTTCAGTAATTCTGATGCTTCCTGACGGATATCAGTCGTTGCATGCTCTATGGTTTTTATTGTGCTTTGCAATGTGGTCAGCACATTATTAAAACTGGCAATCAGCTTGGATGGAAAATCAGGGCAACGTACATTCAGTACCACTTTGTTATCAGTGGTAACCATCGCTTCTGTTACATCAAAAAATGCCTGCCCGATAACGCCTTCGCGGTAACTTTTACGGCAGATAATCACCAGGACAACGGTTTCAACCACCACATAAGCCGCATGAATCATAACAATACTCAGCGTTGCGTCATTTTCAGGAACCAGGTATACCCCCACACCATGACTCTCAAGATACATAAACAGTAAATGGTGCACCGCAATAGTGGCCGCAGCAACCACAATCACTAGCCAGTCACGGAATGCGGTTAACACTGCCAGCAATACAAAAATACCGAAATGCAGCTCGGTCATTCCCATAGACTGGTGAATATGCAGGGCAGAAAAAAACATAAAACTCACGCCATAACTGATACGTGAAATAGTGTGATCGCCCAGCAAGCGATATAATAAAAACGGCACTACAGCTGAAGGAACACCAATCAGTAAAGCGGGTATCCAGCTGCTATAAAAAGGTGCAAGTCCGAAAGCAAGCAATAGCAGCAAGACATTAATCGTCGTCATAATGCTGAATGCCTGTACACGAAAGTGGTGAGCATTAATAGCTACAGACATAACAGGTTCCTCTTTAAAACTTTTCGGGAGGGAAAACACAAAATGGTATGATCTGCCACAGCAGAAAGTTTGTGTATTATACCGGATCAAGCAGCTAAAATGCATAAAAAGCATCTTAATACCGAAAAATTAAGTATAGTTGGGGTAGTATTTTCAATATCAGAAACATGACACAGGAACAGTCAGTATGTGGCAGGCCATTGCAGAACATATAAACAGCGAACTGGATATCCATTTTTACCCGGAGTCCAAAATTCAGCTATCTGGTGGTGATGTGAATCTGGTTTTTCATATCAGCGGGCAGGGACATGACTTCTTTGTCAAAATTAACCAGCGCGAACAAATTGAGCAGTTTGAAACCGAAGCTCTCAGTTTGCAGCGTTTACGCCAGCAGCATTGCATCAGGGTGCCTGAAGTCATTTGTTATGGTCAGACAATAGATAAAGCATTTCTGGTACTTGAATATTTACCGCTAACAGAAGAAAGCCCTGCCGGCTGGATTACGCTGGCAGAACAGCTGGCTCAGTTACATACCAGAACAGAACAGGCGATGTACGGTTTTGACTGGGACAATATGCTTGGCCGCACCCGCCAGCCAAATACCTGGCAGGGAAACTGGAGTACGTTCTTTTCAGAACAACGAATTGGCTGGCTGTTGCAATTATTACTGGAACAAGGCTTCGGATTTGGCAAAATAGACTATCTGGTTGAACAAACCCGGCAACGACTGCATCACCATCAGCCACTTCCCAGCCTGCTGCATGGTGATTTATGGCGTGGTAATGTCGGATTTATAGCCAACACCCCCGTAATATATGATCCGGCGTGCTATTTTGGTGACCGGGAAACAGATATTGCCTTTACCGGTTTATTCGGGCGCTTCCCTGAAAGCTTTTACCAGCATTACCAGACTGTTAACCCCCTGCCGGACGGCTATGTCCAACGTCAGGAGTTATACAATCTTTACCATGTACTGAATCATGCCTGGCTGTTTCACGGCAACTATCTGTTACAGGCTCAGGAAATGATAAAACGCCTGTTTTTCTGAACCGGCAGCATCATTGCGCTACCTGAAAACAACCAGCGCCAGCCAACAGTAAACATAAAACTCCGGGCATAAATATGGTACATTGCAGTTTTCCATCGTTACCCGCAGGACACTATGAACCCAGGTCATACCCAAGCCGTAATATTTGATATGGATGGTTTGCTGCTAGACTCAGAACCTTTCTGGCAACAGGCTGAATTTGAAGTATTTTCCTCACTGGGGGTAAAACTGACACCGGCAGATTGCCAGAAAACCATCGGCTGGCGTTGCGACACGGTAGTTAATTTCTGGTATCAGCAGTATCCGTGGGGATCGGAGTCACAGGAAAGTGTCGCTAACCGGATTATTGACCGGGTAATACTGCAAATGCAGCAGCAAGGGCAATTATTACCCGGAGCCACAGCAGCGCTGCAACTCTGCCAGCATCAGCAGAAACCTGTTGGCCTGGCAACCTCATCAGCCGAGCGTCTGATGCTGGCTATGCTGGAACATTTCAATCTGAAATCCTATTTTAATGCCTGCTGTTCAGCCCAATACCTGCCATATGCCAAACCACATCCGCAGGTATACCTGAATGCGGCTGAAGCACTTAACGTACAACCTGAGCGCTGCCTGGCACTGGAAGACAGTATTACCGGCATGATTGCCGCCAAAGCTGCCAGAATGCGCTGTTATGTCGTACCAGACAGCCATCAGGCCAGGAACCCCGGTTATGCACTGGCAGATAAAAAACTGTCATCGTTACATGAATTAACCGCCGGAGATCTGTATTAATGGAAACATCCTCCTTCCCTGTTGCTTTTATTACCGGAGGAGCCAGACGGCTGGGTAAATGTATCGCCATAACACTGCATCAGGCGGGCTATAATCTGGTAATCCATTATCACCATTCAGCCGCAGATGCCATGCAACTGGCTGACACTCTTAATAAGATCCGTGCCGGCAGTGTCAAACTGGTCAGCGCCGACCTGCTTGACGAAAACAGCTACCAGACCATCGCACAGCAGGTTACAGCATGTTTTAACCGGTTGGATTTACTGGTAAATAATGCTTCCAGTTTTTACCCTACCCCGCTTAATACCGCGAATCAGGATCACTGGCATGACTTGTTTGGCACCAATGTAAAAGCACCTTATTTTCTGAGTCAGGCATTTGCAACCAGGCTAAACCACCACAAGGGTGCTATTATCAATATGGTCGATATTCATGCCGAGCGGCCATTACAGCAGCACAGTATTTACTGTATGGCAAAAGCCGCTTTACTGATGATGACCAAAGCTCTGGCGCAGGAACTGGCGCCATCAGTAAGAGTAAATGGTATCGCTCCGGGGGCAATATTGTGGCCAAGCCAGCAATCTTTGCCGGATGCTGATAAACACAGCATTTTGCAGCAAATACCCCTGCAACGGCTGGGAGAGCCGGAAGATATCGCCCGGACAGCACTGTTTCTGGCTCAGGCGCCTTATATTACCGGGCAAATTATCGCTGTTGATGGCGGACGCAGCCTGGGAGCATCAAGCAAAGCCTGACAGCAGAAACCGTATGTGCTAAACATCTACAGCCCTGATTTCAGGAGAGACATGATGTCATTACTGAATAAAACCATAAGCTGCCCTTTCTGCGGGCACCATTTTCATATCAGTATTGAAGTAACGGACGAAGATCAAAACTATATTGAGGATTGCAGCAACTGCTGTAATCCTATCCATCTGAAAGTACATAAAGATTTGCAGCACCATAGTATACAGCTGTTTGTTGATGCCGACGACGAGCAGTTTTACTGATAACGCTCAGCCATTATCCGCTCAACGGTACGGACAATTGTCACCGTTTGCTGATCGAGTTCAATATTCAGTAAATCTCCCGGCTGCTTATCTCCCAGCGTGGTTAAAACCAGGGTTTCGGGGATCAGATGCAGGCTGAACCCCTCTGCATAACACTCCCCTACCGTCAGGCTGCAACCTTCCACGGCAACAAACCCCTTGGACAGAATATAAGGCATCAGCTCTGCCGCAACCTGTAAGCGCATATGGCAATTTGTGGCGGTTTTTTCCAGTTGCAATAACACAGCCGTAGCCTGGATATGCCCTGAAACAATATGGCCGCCGATTTCACTGCCAAACGTCAGTGAGCGCTCAAAATTAACTTTGCTACCTTTAAGCAGTTTATCAAGATTGGTTTTAGCCAGTGTTTCAGCTATGACATCAAACTGTACCCAGCCAGCCTGGCTGTCAAACTCTGTAGCGGTAAGACATACGCCATTAATGGCAACACTGGCACCCCGCTCCAGCTGGTTCACCAGAGCAGATGGTCCTTTAATGGTAAGAGTGCGTAACTGCTCCTGCTCGTGAATTTCTGCAACTTCAGCTACACCCTGAACAATTCCGGTAAACATAACACCTCAACTTATGGTACATTGCGCGCCCGATTTAACCGATCCGACGCCTGAAATTAAGCCATGCTGCCATTTTCCCGCCCTGAAGCCCGGACCTTATTAAAACTTTCCGGCCCGATAGTACTGGCACAGCTAACCCAAACCCTGATGTATTTTGTTGATACGATCATGGCCGGCAGAGTCAGCCCCACGGATATGGCAGCAATAGCCGTGGCATCAGGGCTATGGTTGCCGGTTATCCTGACTTTACAAGGGCTGCTGTTAGCGCTGACACCTATTATCGCTCAATATTACGGCAGCAGGCAGCCCGCACAGATTACGCATTATACCGTGCAGGGGCTTTATCTGGCATTCTTTCTGGCGGGTATTTTATTTGTCCTGATGTCGTTTGTTGCATATCCCATCAACTATCTGAATATGGAACCCCAACTGCGTGAAAAAGCCCTGCAGTATCTGGGATATACCAGTTGGAGCCTGTTTCCTGCCGCCGGATACATGGTACTGCGCAATCTGTTTGAAGGCGTCGGCTATACCAAAGCCAGCATGTGGATAAGCTTTGTCGGGCTGCTGGTAAATATACCGGTTAACTATATTTTTATTTACGGCAAACTGGGCATGCCGGCACTCGGTGGCGCAGGTTGTGGTGTAGCGACAGTACTGGTATTTACGGCCATGTTTATTGCGATGTTACTTTATGCCCGCATCAGCCCGGTTACCCGTCCCTATCGCCAAAAACCTGACAGTCTGGCTATCAGCCCTGAGGCTATCTGGCAAATTGTCCGTCTGGGCACACCTATTGCCTGCTCTATTTTCTTTGAAGTAACGCTCTTTGCCTGTATCCCATTAATGATTGTGCATCTTGGGCCGATTGTGGTAGCCGGTCACCAGGTTGCCAATAACTATAGTGCCCTGGTATTTATGCTGCCTCTCAGCCTCGGGCTGGCAACCACCATCAGAGTTGGTCATCTGATGGGGCAGCAGGCATATTTTCAGCTTAAAAAGGCCATTGCAACAGCTATTATTATGGCGGTTATGATGTCGCTGCTTGTCTCCGTATTTACCTTTACCATGCGGGTACATATAGCATCACTTTATTCAGCAGAAGCCGCCGTTATTACGCTTGCCAGTTCATTGCTGATGTTAGCCTGCCTATACCAGTTATCAGACGCAATACAGGTTGTATCTGCCTGTGCTTTACGTGGTATGAAAACCACCCGTCCGGTGTTTTTTATTACATTACTGGCCTACTGGCCAATAGGGTTCGGGCTGGGTTGCATCCTGGGCCTGACAGACTGGCTGGTATCCCCAATGGGAGCACACGGATTCTGGATCGGTATTATTGTCGGGCTCAGTGTAGCTGCCATACTATTATCAATCATTCTGCATAAAAAAATCCGGCAACTGCAATATGCGCATCTCCCTGAGCATCCTGTTACTGTTCCTGACCGCCTGTAATCCGACCGGTGGTGAACAGCAGTTAAACAATTACAATAACCGCTTAGCCAGGGTATTAAGTCTGCCGGTAACGGAGACAGAACTGCCCCCGGTTGCCCCGCTTCCGGCAGTACGCGATTTACGTAAACCTCTGCCGGATATTCGCCTGACATTATCCGAGGTTTACGTCACGCGCAGTTGTCACCTGGATACACTTATTGCCGAGCGAAACAGCAGCCTTGGTAAGGTTTACCATGTAAGCCAGCAACTGCTATACGAATTGCGTCTTCTGGCTCAGCTGAAATATTGTTTACAACAACCGTGGGCAGATACCGAACTGGCAGCGTTACTGTCAGAAAGCTATACACTGAAACAGCAAAGCATTCAGCATGCTCTGTATAATATGTTACTCACTGACAATACGATACGTCAGCAACTGCAGGGCAAGCCCCGTTTATTAACTCTGAATGCCGCCGGCTTTGCAGAAACACTCAGCACTTTGCAAACGCTGCTGCAATTACAACAATTGATCACAGACGAAAACTGGCAACAGGCAGCACAGATCGACATAGAACATCAACTGGCAATATTATATCGCTATGATTTTATAGCCCGCCTGCAATACAGCCTCAGATACAGCAGTCACTGGCTGGCCCGGCTTAATAATGCACTGTCCGTAACAGATAGTAGCAGTATTTGCCCCGGCAAAAGAACCGGTGAAAAAATGACGATACTGACCAATGTACTGCATTTATATTTTATCGGTGAGGTTCAGCCTTATATGGCGCAACTTACCCGCTACCAGCAACAGCTATGGCCGGTACTTGAACAACTCTACGCCGGAACACCGGTCAGCCCGCATTTAACCCGGCGTTTTATTGCCCCGGCCAACAGCTTACAGCAGAATTTATTAAACCATGTCGCCTGGTGGCAGCAACTGGCTAAATATTGCCAGGCATCACTTACCGGCTAATTTTCAGGCAAACTCACCGCTATTCGCCAAAAACACTTGCCAATCACCACCGACCTCAATAAGATAGCCGCCGTTGTTACAGACAACATCTTAGCGTGCGTCCTTAGCTCAGCTGGTTAGAGCACCACCTTGACATGGTGGGGGTCGGTGGTTCGAGTCCACTAGGACGCACCAGAAATTCTATACAAAACAGTGCCTTACCGGCGCTGTTTTTGTTTATGATTTGGGTTTCGCAAAAAATTCGCAAAATTTTCGCAAAACTACGCGCTATCCGGAGTCTCACAATTTAGCCTGCAGCTGTAGCCTGCTGAGTTAACATTATGCTCCGCAGAGGTGATCAACCATTCCCTGTTTAATCCGTCCCGGAACCCCTGTAGCACAATTTTACTCTCAGCAATAAGTGCTGGGTTACCCGGTAATGACAGATTCAGTTTTTCTTTTCCTCGTTCCCGGCGGGTTAACTCAGAGACAGCAGCAGTCCGGGCAGTCGCTTGATCTGGATAAACCTTTTTCAGCCTGACAACGGGCTCCCCTTCTCCGATGGTAATGCTTTTATCCTCTGCGGCCTCAATATCCCGCCATGTCGCCACAACGGATCCTGCGACTTCCCGTTTACTGATAGATAGCTGACCACTGCTAACCTGCTCTGGCTGCAATGTAATCTGCTCCAAACTCTGACCTGATACGCTTTTAGCATCTGCTTTCTTTACCAGCACCAACCGCCCACCAGCTGGCTTTGCTATGCCGTCATAGTCTTTAATCAGCCGGGTCAACAGGTTCATATCAGATTCGTTTATCTGGTCTATATGGGGCAAAGTCTGGCTCATCGGAATATATAAAGTTGCCGTTTATTGGCAGTATTCCGGTTTTAACGTCAGGTATCCTCTTGTAGACTTTCCATTAAAAAAGAAAAACTTGTGCAAGTTTGGAAAGTTTTACGTAGGAGTTTGGAGAAATCCACACAGAAATATGGAAAATTTTGAGCAGAACTTATACTATTACCAAAGAGTAATAATTTAAGCGATACCTAAAGGAGAATGTTATGAGCGTAATTGATTCAATTAAGGCTTGTTTTTCTTCAAATTCAACAGCTTCAGATAAAGAACTGTTGAAAGCCCTCAAAAAGAACGAAGGGCAATACATCGTAAAAAATAACGGTGCAATAGCCTTGAATTTAGATAACCCCGAAACACAGCTGCGATTACGTAGAGAGATGGAAAAATACAAAGGCTTTTTGTCTTCCAAGGAGTAAACGTATTTGGGAGCGCTGTATGTTATCCTTGTATTAGCTGTTGGGTATGTATACTGCACTCTCAACCCTGCAAAGAAATATAAACTATCGCGTATAGAAGGTTACTCGCTCTATTTTTATATCGGCTTTTGGGGAACCATCTGGACACTATTTGCCATAGTGATTTTCTTTTTGCTTGATCTGTTCAACCTTCCTTCCGCCCTACTCAAAAAATCTGGTTTTCACTTCAAAATATTCGAAACTGCCTCAGCTTTTACATTAGCAGAAGTTAAACAGCTCATTTTATGTATTGGCACCTTATTAATCACATTAGGCATTGCTCTTTTTAGAAAATCTTATTTCAAGGTATTTAAAAGCAGACGGCGTAAACTCATGCTAAAAGCAGCTAAATCTAATGCCATGGAGCTGCTGCTTTTTGAATCAATAAATAATTATCGGCCTTTGGCCTTCACCATGGACTCAGATAAAGTCTATGTTGGTTTTGTTTCTGATTTTGATCCGATAGATGGAAAAATAGACTTTATCACCATCTTGCCACTGTTAAGCGGCTACAGAGATGAACAGAAGTCTCTCAAATTCACAACAAACTATTATGAACATTACACTAACCACCTTGGTGATAAAGCACAATCGCCAGATGATCCGGAAACATGGGAGTTAATGGAGAAATTTCAGATAATGGTTCCTTCTACTGAGATCGTTACTGTTAGTGGCTTTGATATTGATGCCTACAAGCAATTTATGGCATCTGATTTTAATAGTGAGAGTTATAAAGAAAACCTACCAGTTGAGCCTTCTAGCTACACAGTAAATCAAGAACAAATACAATCCAATTAAACCCGCCGGAGCAAGCTTAGTAACAGATACCGCTACCGAACTTAAAATATCAGCAGAGTAAGCAAAATGGTTTGCAGAAACGTTCTATACAGGTTTAATTAAGACTGATAGCACGACGGGATGCGTAAAAGTTAAGGGTAATAAAAAATCTATTTCTTACTCTGTTAAAGACCGTAAACATAAACTTGCCTTATACTCCGTAGCACCTATCCCCTAACCTGCTTCAAGGAGTAACAATGAAGATCTACGGCGATATCCGGTCCGGTAATTGTTATAAAATCAAACTATTGTGTTCATTGCTGGCCATCCCGCACCAGTGGATTCATATTGATATTCTGGCCGGTGATACTAAATCGGCAGATTTTCTGGCAAAAAACCCGAATGGCAAAATTCCGCTGCTGGAACTGGATGATGGCCGCTGCCTGGCCGAATCCAATGCCATCCTGAACTATTTAGCGGCAGGCAGCGCCCTACTGCCAACCGACAATTTTTTATTGGCTAAAGTGCAACAGTGGCAATTTTTCGAACAATACAGCCACGAGCCTTTTATTGCCGTAGCCCGCTTTATTGCCAAATACCTTGGCCTGCCGGAACAGCGCAGGGCAGAATATCAGGCCAAACAAGCCGGCGGCCACAAAGCATTAGTAGTGATGGAGCAGCAACTTCAGTTATCGCCCTACCTTACCGGCCAACAGCTTACTACCGCCGATATCAGCCTGTACGGTTATACCCATGTTGCCAGCGAAGGCGGCTTTGACCTGAGCGCCTACCCGGCAATACAGGCATGGCTGAACAGAATCGCCGTGCTACCCGGTTATATCGGCATGGATGAAAGGAAAGCCTGATGACTGCAACAGCCCGTAATCAACACATCAACACCTGAGTAGCTTATTTGCGGAGCAACTCGGTAAACCCGCCCCAGAACAGCCGTTTGCCATCAAACGGTACATTGCTGGCATCCATACTGGCCAGGCGCGGGTCCTGCATCACTTTGGTATTAATTTCATCGCGGGCGGCCCGTGATGGATAGATAATCCAGGCGAAAATCACGGTTTCATCTTCTTCCAACAGCACGCTTCTGGGAAAAGAAGTCAGCTCTCCAACCTGAACATCGTCTGCCACGCATTCGACATATTCCAAAGCACCATATTCTTTCCAGACTGTTGAGGCCAGTTCGGCCAGTTCGCGGTAATCATCAAGGCGGTTTTTAGGTACAGGCAGTACGAAACCATCAATATAGCGACTCATTATTCACTCTCCATCGTTACGTATACCCGTCTTACCTGAAGCTGTAATTTCAATTACTTTGGGTATATCAGTGTCTGTTATCTTGCACACTTATTTTTGCGCTTGTTCCTGTTGCCGTGCCAGCGCGATATCTGCGAGCTTTTGGTCCAGAAATTCCCGGCTCAGCCACTGCCCACGTACCATCACCCCGGCAGGATGGTTCAGCACTGTCAGGTCGTCCAGCGGATTACCATCTAACAACAGCAAATCGGCCCGTTGCCCGGCTTTTACCTGACCAAAGGCATCCTTATCAGCAAAGTATTCCCCTACCGACACCGTACCGCTACGCAGAATATCGTAAGGGCTGATACCGGCGGCGGCCATTTTCGGCAGCTCATGCCGTAGCGATAACCCCGGTACGCTGTATAGCTGGGGTGCATCGGTACCCATTAGAATAGTTACCCCGGCCTGATACAGTGCCTTTAGCAGCAATTGCCGGTTGCTGGCATGTACTGCCGCTGTGTCCCCGGTATGGAAGGCGCCACCGGGGTTGGCCAGATAGCCCTGCCAGCCACGCAATACCTGCTGTGGCATATATTTCAGTTCATCATAGGCTTGCAGCTGTTTTGCATCGGCAGCACCGATCAGCGTTTCCCATAAGGCCTGCGTCGGCACTACCGCCACCTGGTGTTCCAGCGTCAGCGCCACCAGTTCAGCCATATCATCAGCGGTCAGTGGTTTATCAAAGCCGCCCAGCGCCGACATATAGCCATCAAGGTGATCAATAGTCCGGCTACCCAACCGGATGGCCTGTTCAATACCGACATCCTGCGGTACATGGCCGGCAAACGGAATACCCTGTGCTTTGGCTTCTTCAGCTATCGCCTGATAGTGCGCCAGACTCAGCCCCGGATGGATTTTCAGCAGATCCCAGCCTTCGGCTTTCTGAACACGTACCCGCTGCCGGGCTTGCTCCGCAGACTGAATACTATGGCCGCTGAAACTCGGTCCGGCCAGATATAAAGTAGGGCCTAAACGCCGCCCTTCGGCAATATCGTCTTTTAAACGCAGTTGCTGGTCATGCCCCAGCATACCGCGTACGGTGGTAACTCCACCGGCCAGGTACAGAAACAGCACATCGTCCAGATAGCGTTTCGGCATACCGCTGAAATCGATCATCGGCGGCACATGGCCATGCATCTCAGCCAGACCCGGCATTAAAAAGCGCCCTGCGCCGTCAATACGTTGTGCGCCTGCCGGGATCTCGATACTGCCCCGCTCTCCCAGTTGGCGGATCCGGTCGCCCTGTACCAGCACCACCTGATTAGGTAATACCCACTGTCCGGTCATCGGCAGCTCGGTCATCGGCAGCACATTGACGCCATCAAACACTATCCAGTCACTATCGTCAGCAAACACCTGTGTGTTCAACACATAGCAGCACAGCATTATCAATAAGTTTTTTATACCTACATTTCTGGCCATTATCAGCTCCTGTACAGTGAAGTTACTGGCCAAACAGTTCTGCTGCCCGCTTAGCCATTTCTTGCTCGCTGACATCTTCAATATGAGTCGAGATCATCCAGCGATGGCCAAAGGGATCTGTCAGGCAACCGCTACGATCACCATAAAACTGGTCGGCCACCGCCATAGTAAGAGTGGCACCGGCCGTGGTTGCACGGGCAATAAAGGCATCAACATCCGGCACATACACCATCAGTGTCACCGGGCTGTCGCCCAGCATATCCGGGCTTTTATTGCCCCAGTCATCACTTTGCTCGCTAAGCATAAAGACCGCACTGCCTATACGCATTTCGGCATGCATTACCGCACCGCCGGGCATATCCATACGCATTATAGTTTCAGCGCCAAAGGCGTTTTGATAGAAATCCAGTGCTGCTGCAGCATTTTTAATCACCAGATAAGGCAGCACCGCGCCGTAACCTGCCGGAATAGGCTCAATTTTAGACATTACTTTCTCCTTACTGTGGTTAATGAAAAATAAAATGCGGTTTTAGTATAGCCGCTGCACAACAACTAATTCACCTTGCCACGGGCTATTTCTGCTGCAAAAGGCCGCTATTGCTGCAACCATTCCCGGGGGCTGAAGCCGGTTTTACGCCGGAAAGCCCGCGCCAGTGCAGAGGGGCTTTCATACCCGACTTCGTCGGCAATCAGTGCAATTGGCCGGCCTTCGCGTAATCGCTTTTGTGTCAGACTGACACGCCAGCTTAGTAAGTAGTCGGCGGGGGTTTTTCCTACCACTTTATGAAACTGTGCAGCAAAACTGGCGCGCGACATACTGGCTGCGCTGGCCAGCTCGGCCACTGACCAGGGCCTAGCTGGCTGGTCGTGCATTAGCGTAACAGCACGGGCCAGACGTAAATCGGCAAGAGCGGCCATCATGCCGGATGACAAGCTGCCATTGGCCATTACCTGGCGTAACAGCTGGATCATCACCAGTTCCAACAACCGGTTTAACACCGCATTTTTGCCGCAGTGTTGCTCTGCAGCTTCACTAAATACCCACTCTACACAGTCACTCAAAATAGGTAATTCACTGACGGGCAACAACATATAGTCTGGCAAGGCCGTTGTTAACGGATTATCCAGCCCCCCGTCAAAACTGACTACCGCACTGACAAGTTGAGTATTGTCTTCTGCCAGGGCACTCAAGCGGTGCTTACACGGCCTTGGGAGCAACAACAAACTGGGCTGGCTTACCACAAAATCCTGCTGCGCTATATTCAACCGCAGCTTACCGATATTCAGCAGATACAGCTTGCCACTGCGATCCTCTGCCGTACATGCCTGCTCACCACTAAAAGTACCGGCATGAAACACTGTAGCATGCATACCAAACTGCGCCAGTAGCGTTGAAAGCCTGTCCATAATACCCACCTATCAATTTAGACTATCTGCAGCATAATTTAGACAATTTGACGCCAAAAAGAAAGTTTATCAGCCTACTATTAAGCATTGGCAACGCCAGGGCCGGCTCCAATTATCTGGTCACCATTAAAGTCATCATTAAAAATAAAGCGAGGAAACCATGAATATCAAAATGTCAGTTATCGCGGCGGCAGTATTGTGTGCAGCAAGCGCCCCTCTACAGGCTCAGGACATCGGAACTATTGCAACGAAAACGGTAGATACATTTACTGAGCTTGCCGGAGGGCCGCACAAGGGCTTTAGAGCTAACCATGCAAAAGGAACTTTTCTGGCGGGTACCTTTACTCCAAGCGCAGAAGCGCAGCAACTTAGTGTTGCACCACATTTCAAAGCAGCTGTTCCGGTAGTCGTCAGGTTTTCCACCGGCACCGGGGTCCCTGCACTTCCGGATGCCTCTCCCCACGCACGCCCATATGGGATGGCAATCCGGTTTACTTTGGCAGATAACAGTTTCACCGACATCGTAAGCATATCGCATAACGGCTTTCCGGTAGCTAAACCCCAGGAGTTTCTGGAGTTGTTAACTGCAATAAAAAACGCCCCTGCTGACACTTCCACTCCGTCAGCACTGGAGAAATTTATGGCGGCACACCCTGCTGCTGCCGCTTTCGCCCAAGCTTCGAAGCCGGTTCCGGTAAGCTTTGCCAATCAACCTTTTTTTGGGGTTAACAGTTTTATATTTGAAGATCTTTCAGGTAATCAACAGTACTTCCGCTACCGGATAATCCCGAAAGCCGGTGAAAAGTATATGGGAACAGCCGAAGCAGAAAAAGCAACGCCTGATGTGTTGATGCAGGAAATTAGTCAGCGCGTTCAATCCTCTGCCGTAGAGTATATATTGCAGGCGCAATTACCAAACCAGGGTGATCCCTTACTTGATGGTAGCCAGGCATGGCCGGATGACCGGAAAATTGTAGAGCTTGGTACACTGAGGTTAGACGCTGTTCCGCAGGATGTGCCTCAACTTGATAAACAAATGTTCAATCCACTTGCTTTGCCAAAAGGTATAGCTGCCAGTGAAGATCCGGTACTGCAATTTCGCCCGGTGGTCTATGCCGTCAGTTTTGGTCGCCGGATATAAGTTTGCATGGTGGTGATGGTACTCATCACCACCCATTTTGTGGTCAGATGCTAAGGTTGCAAGCTATTTATGTTCCGCAGGCATTTACAAAGTGCGGGGCATGCCCGAAATGCTCAATCAGCATTTCAGTGAGCACCCTTATCTTTCGCGCAGGCAGCTGGCCCGGCGGGCGCACAATATATGCAGCTGCGGGACGCACCGGATAACGAGTCATCACCGCAACCAGTGTACCGGAAGCCAGATGTTCCTGAATAAGCCCACTTGGAAGCATGCCTATACCAAGCCCTGCAACTGCTGCGGCTACCAGTGCAGTGCCATTATCAGCCTTGAAACGTCCCTGTGGATGAATCATAACGATCTTATCGCCATCCATAAATTGCCAGCTTTCGGTGCCCTGCATAAGAGCCTGATGCGTAAGAAGCTCTTCCGGCGTCTCTGGCGCCCCATGCATTTTGATATAATCCGGACTCGCAACAACCGTTCCGTATATCGGCCCAACCCGTCTGGCCAGCAGATTTGAATCCTGAAGATAACCAAGCCGGATGGCACAATCGTATCCTTCAGCGATGAGATCGACAACGCGATCACTATAATAAGTATGGATATGAAGATTAGGGTGATTACGCGCCATTTCCGCCAGCAGAGGAGCGAGATGGGTCGGGCCGAATGACAGTGGCGCAGCAATCCGCAATCTACCGCGAAGGTCACCTGCGGGTAGGATCGTTTCCCTGGCGACATCAATTTCGGCGCACGCTCTGGCTGCATAATCGCGGAATGTAGCTCCCGCTTCTGTCAGCGCTGCTCCCCGGGTGGTTCGTGAAAGCAGCTGAACGCCAAGTTCTGTCTCAAGTCTGGACAGCCGTCGGCTAACAATTGATTTGGAAACCCCAAGCCGGCGTGCAGCAGGCGAAACTCCCCCTGCATCAGCAATTGCGATAAAGGTTTGCAGTTCTTCGATATCCATCTTACCGTTCCTCCCTGCGCGACACAGAACAACATAAATGGATACTACCGCATCACAATCTGGAATGGCAATCTCTGTTATATCCGAATGGCAGCATGTCGCAGGCAGCGGTATTGCCTTCCCGGGTATTTTTTCGGGCCATAGCCTGAAAGTGTAGCCATAGTAACCAGGCTACCTTTCTCTTTATAAAGGAAGCATAAACATGTCGATAAATGGTTTTCCTACCGGATTGGAAATGAATGTTTCTTATCCGGATTTTCAGGTTAGTCTGAGCCTGCTATCTTCTACACAACTGAAGTTTGAGATCAAGGAAGGGCCTTTCGCGCGCATTGAGACCGTCGATATTCAAGTCATCCCCCTTGGCAATAGTACATTCATTGTAAGCTGGCAGGAAAAAGACGGTGCAACTGTCATCAATATTCAAGACTACGATCGCAATCTGATCCAGTCTTTTGCTACGCTACCCAATGGTACTTTTCTACGCATGACCGGCACATTCACGGTTACCCGCCCTGCTGACTACGTGTCTGATGATAAGCCTGAGCGTAACAAAGCGCTGGTGCTCAAAGCAATGACATCATTATTTCAGCGTCATGATGCATCGGCAGTGGAACACCTCTACGCTAGTGATTACATCCAGCACAATCCCGACATTCCCCAGGGCCGGGATGCTTTGCAACAGCTTGTTGCCAACCTATCGCCGGAAGTCTACTACGAACCCGGTCTTATTGTCGCTGAAGATGACCTCGTCGCTATTCATGGCCGTATCCGTGGCTGGGCAGAGGTGCCACAAGTCGTAGTTGATATTTTCAGGGTCGAGAATGGCAAGCTCGCTGAGCACTGGGACGTATTGCAAAATGAAGTGCCGGTAACTACAGCCCTTAACAGCATCCCAATGTTTGATCCAAAGGAAAAACGCTCATGAATCATATTCTCGTCATAAACAGTAGCCTCTCAGGCGATGCATCGGTTTCACGACTTCTGGTAGCAGATACCGTGCAGCGCTTACTCGCAGTGGATCCCAACGCGGTGATTACCTATCGCGACGTCGGCGACGCGCCCATCCCGCACCTGACATCTGCCACCGTCGCAGGCATCAGGGCAGTTGCAGAAACAGAAGCCGAATTGGCACTTACAACGGCTAAATCCCGGCTCGCCCAAACCATAGTTCCCGGCTTTATGCCTGTCGTAAGCAGTTAATGCAGAAAACTCGACCAAAGATTCTATACACGACAAATAGCGGATAAGTGCGGTGGCCGCCTGATAAAAATAACTGTGCCTGTACTGACGGTGTCAGCAAAGCTTGAGCAGAAACTGATTCTGTATTGTATGTGCATAAGGCGAGGCCTTTAAAGAATTGAAAGAATTAAAAGATTTAGTGATTTTTGTTTCCTTGTATGAGACCGGCAGTTTTACTCTGGCAGCACAGAGATTATATATGACCAAAGCGGCAATCAGTAAGCGTATTGCCGCGCTGGAAGATCATCTTGGTTTACAGTTGGTAAAACGTACAACCCGTAGCATTAGCTTTACTCCGGAAGGTGAGAGTTTTTATGTTGCCGCTAAACGTATTGACCACGAATATAACGAAACCATTGCTGCAATAAAAAGTGAAAGTAGTGATGCTGATGGTCTGCTCCGTGTAGGAGGGCCATTGTCTTTTGGCAGGTTAAGCTTGGAGCCTGTGTTAATTAGTTTTATTAATAAATATCAAAAAATTCATGTGCAACTGATACTCAGTGACAAGTTCTCCAATGTCGTCTCGGAAGGACTGGATTTAGTGATCCGCCTGGGGCAAATGAAAGACTCCAGTTTATGCGGTCGCTCTCTTGGCAAGGAGAAAAGAATAATTTGTGCAGCACCTTCCTATATTAAATCTGCGGGTGAACCACAGACCCCTGCAGAGTTGCTCCAACATCGTGTACTACATTACAGCGGTTTACAAAGTGGCTACCGTTGGCCATTTGAGGTGAATGGCAAGGTCGAATTGTACGATATTAATGGCTCTTTTACTGCTGATAATGGCGAAATCCTTGCGGAAGCCGCAGCAGCGGGTGATGGCATAGTCATGTTGCCTGAATTTATTCTGCAGCCATACCTGCAGAATGGCCAATTGGTACCGATAATGAAAAACCACCCTCCGCTTGGACTGGAGCTTCACTTGTTATGGCCGAAACAGGTTGCGATTAACCGCCGGCTCCGGCTGTTAATTGATCACCTTATTGATTACTACAACAAAGGTGAAAGCAAGGTCGCGTTTCGTTGAAAAATGCTGATTTCCATGTTTTCTACAGATAAATAGAAAGTATCAGCTTTAAACCCTGTGCTAAAGAACACGGCTCTGAATTTCGATAGTGCTATCGGTCATAAGGCGGTGGATGGGGCATTTTTCAGCTATCGCCGCTAATTGCTGTTTTTGTGTCTCATCCAGGGTGCCGATCAGTCTTAAACTGACATTCAGACGATAGTGCCCCTGTGCTTCCTGGCTGGTATCCCGCTCGATGTCGACATCCACCCAGTCAAGCGGTAGTTGTTTACGCCTGGCATACATCATCAGGGTTATGGCTTTACAGGCTGCCAACGAGGCATCGTATAAATCATGCGGATCTGGTGCGCTGTCGCTGCCACCAAGGCTTGCCGCTACATCGGCGAAAATAGTGTGCTGATGAATGCGGATGGTTTGCCGATACTGACCACTGTCACTTTTTTGCAAAGAGATGCTCATGCTTTTCCCTCAATAATTGGCCGGGTAATATAATCGTAGTTTATGCGTTTAGCTGCAACATAAAGATGGCCCTCTTCGGCTAGAACAGGATTTTTTCAACGCGCGCCGGCAGCTCGATTTATATACTTTTGATAGCAGCAGAAAGTACAGAATTCAATCAATCAAGAATAATTAGTATTTCCTTTAATTTATTCTTCTATTATTAATTCACATTATTTATGTCCTGCACTATTATCAGCGATATTTTGTACCCAACAAGAAATATTTTTTACCGTTTGCTATCTTATGTAGTTCAATTCATAGTATATAAATAATAATTTCATCTTCACCCACAAAATAAGATATTGCTAATGCAGTAAAGTTTTCTGCATTCAGCATTCTAGGCTTTAATAGAGGAAGGCACATGATCCGTAATATCCGTATACTTACCCGCTCAATACTGGCCTTTGGCATTATGGGCGTTTTTACTCTGTTACTCGGAATATTCAGTATTTCACAGCTCAGCAGACTAAATAACGATGTGACCGTGATTACAGAGCACCGGATGCCAGCAGCGTTACTGGTAGGCGCCCTGAACCGTGACTTCCTGATAACCCGCGTCAATACCATGAATTTTATCTATGCCACAACTGAGCAGGAAAGAAAACGTTATCTTGAGCGGTTAAATGAAGTGAGTAACGATTACCAGCAATCGGTTACCGCACTGCGGGGATATATTCAGACACCGGAAGCAAGAAAAATATTTGACCAGGTCATCAGTCTGCGTAATGACTATGATAATTTGCAGCAACAGCTGATCAGAATGGTGACAGCCGGAGACCAGCAACAGGCTCAGCAATTCCGCGAACAGGGATTTACAGAGTTAAGTCTTAAAATAACCAATGCCTTAAATGATCTGGCAACGTACCAGCAGGAAAGAGCATCTGTTGCCGCCCGCGATGCTCATGCAGTCTTTGAAACATCTGTGGTCGCAATGATAACCGGTATCATTATCTCATTGATTTTTGTAGCCGTTCTTGCAGCTATATTCAGCCGCAGTATTATTCTGCCAATACAAAAAGCAGTAACCGCCACCCAGACCATCGCTGATGGTAACCTGACCAGAACCATTGAGGACGATGGTAAAGATGAAACGGCCATGATGTTGTCTGCTGTTAATGCCATGCAGAATCAGCTGAAAAATACGCTGCGGGCTATTGGTGATTCTTCCAACCAGCTGGCGGCAACATCCGAAGAACTCAGTGCGGTAACAGAACAGTCAACCAGAACCATGCACCAGCAAAGTGAAGAGCTGGAACAGGCAGCAACCGCAGTAACAGAACTGACCACGGCCATTGAAGAAGTTGCCCGTAATGCCACAGCAACATCGCAGGAATCAGATACTGCTGATGAGAAGGCCCAGCAAGGACGACAAAAAGTACAGGAAACTATCCGTACAATTGAAGGTTTGGTACACGATATACAGCACACCATGAAGGGTGTGGAACAGCTGGCGGTAAGAGTAAATGATATCGGTTCAGTGCTGGATGTGATCCGGGCAATTGCAGAACAAACCAACCTCCTGGCGCTTAATGCAGCGATAGAAGCTGCCAGAGCCGGAGAGTCCGGCCGTGGTTTTGCGGTAGTAGCCGATGAAGTCAGGGCTTTGGCACACCGTACGCAGGAATCTACCAAAGAAATTGAAAGTATGATGAAGTCGGTGCAGGCTGATACCGATAACACCGTAAAAGCGATGCAAACCAGTAACCAGCGGGCCACAGATACTCTGTCTGTTGCAAATGAAGCCGGTGAAGCGCTGAAACAGATTGCGCATGGTATTTCACAGATTAATGAACAGAATATTACCATCGCCAGCGCAGCCGAAGAACAGGCCACAGTCGCCCGCGAAGTAGACCGTAATCTGGTCAATATCAGAGATCTGGCGGCACAAACCGCTTCAGGCGCTAATGAAACCAGTGCATCCAGTGCTGAACTGGCAAGGTTAGCTGAAGAACTGAATCAGTTAATTATGCGTTTTAAGATGTAATTCTGAATAAACGGCCGCAACAACTGTTGCGGCCGTCCCGTTTGCCGGTATGCTCAGTTAACCAAACCGGGCAGGCAGCAGATAATGCATTATACTGCTATTCCAGATACGGTACCTGGATGCCCTGTTCGCGGGTAAATTTACCACTTGCGTAATTACCATGTTCATTAATTACTGCTACTTCCGGCACAGGAGGCAGCTCTTCCATTTCAGTTACCGGTTCGGGTTCAGGCTGTGTCTCGCGGGCTTCTGCCGCTTCGGATAAATCCTGTAATTGCGGGCCGGGAGGTAATTCGGTTGACGGTACATCCGGAGCAGCTGCTACCGGTGCCAGTTCAACCACAATGGATGCAACAACCGCTGCCTGCGATGCGGCTTTTTTCCGGCAGCAAGAACCAGAGCAGCGGTAATAAATGCAGCAGTACGGCAATAGTAAAATATGCTATGGGCTTTTAACATCGTCTTACAGTTCCTTGAATGTGGGCTTTACCGGCTGCACCGCAGAATAGTGTTTCTGCAATACAAATAAAAAGCCGGGGCATTCGGCGAATGCTCCGGCTTTTTTAACCGGCTTCTGTATATAAGACGAATGAACCGCAAAAAACCTGAATAAATTTTCCAGTTTTTAATAATGCTAATTATCTATTCTGATATTTCCCTGAGAAATCAACGCATTCAGTATTTCGCTCTCGGTGCTGCCGAAGCTGCTGAAATCGACATCTTGCAGCACTATCTGCTGTGTTACCCCACCCTGATCTGCCTGCTGAACAGACAGCACACTATCATTGCCTGCCTTACTCAGACTGAGGTAATCCGTGATATTTTCGCTGGTAGTGCCCGGTAGTAAATCACGCAGATCCAGTACATCGCCTTCATTGGTACTGAAGTTCAGGATGGTCTCTGTTGCCGGTGCTGCTGAGCCCTGCTCTGCCAGCAACCAGGCAAAGGTGTCAGCTGCCAGTGCCTGGTCTTCATGCCCCGCCAGATCACCGGCTGGCGTTGTCAGCATAAAGCTGCCAGCGCTATCAACCGCAGCATCTACGTCTACCATAACTTCTTTAATAGCGGTAGCTCCGGGCACACCTGACAGCGGCTTACCGGCATTATCCACTTCATACGACGTCACTTTCATCGTTACTTTGAAATCCTGGTGGCTATCGGTATCCGGTAATATTTTCAGCGCTTCAAACTGGGCAGTGGTCATGCCAATATCGTATGGCCCCAGTACCGGCAGCTGATTTGATACATCGGTCAGCTTAATGATCAGTGGCCGGCCACTGGCAATAAAAATATTATCACCATAGTGCAGCTGCACACCGGCCGGTATGCCCGCCAGTATAATAAGTCCCAGCAATTCCGGGTTATCACCGTCTGCAGTGCCATTTTTATCAATATTGTCGGTAACCAGCGGTGCGTTAAAACCCAGTGCCACCGCACTACCTTCGAATGTCACCACATTATTGCTGATATTGCCCAGATCCGGCGCATCAGACACCGGCGTAACAGTCAGGTTCAGCGTAGCACTGCCAACCGGTTTATTGCCGGAATTGGCATAATAGGTAATCTGCGGCACCGGCCCGCTGTAGTTTTCAACCGGGGTAAAGCTATAACTGCCATCAGCATTCAGTGTCAGAGAACCAATTACATTACTGCTGCCTCCCAGCACAATATCCACTGTGGTTCCCGGTGCAAAGTTGCCGCTCATACCATCGACAGTAAAACCGGTAACCGCCAGATATTCGCCACTGTCCGGGTCCTGCTTACCGGCCTCATCAAACAGATTACCGCTCAGACTGTGATCCTCTTTAACACTGTGGGTAACATTACCGATAGAGCCCGGCTCATCAGTACCGGTGCCGGTCACGGTAATAGTAATGGTCTGTAAATTACTGCCACTGGTTGCCGTACCTGAGCTGTCCCTGGCCTGAATAGTGTAAGTCAGTACCAGCGTTTCACCTTCCGGCAGAAAGTTAAAGTTCTCTGCGCCGGAATTAAAAGCCCAGTTAATTTTGCCGGTTTGCTGGGTATTGTTCAGTGCGCCTGATACCTGCAGCATTTGCAGTAAGGCACTGTCTGACGGTACAGCACCGGCATAACTGCCGGTGGTACTGACACCCAGTACCGAAGTGGTCACAATATCACGGGTATCGACATCGGTCAGTGTCAGCGTACCGGTTGTTTGCAGGCCAGTATCGCCCTGCGCACTGCTGGTTTCTGTTAATGCTGCCTGATCACTGTCACCCGTTGCCAGACTGATCACCGGCGCATCATTTGTTCCCTGCACAGTAATTGTCAGCGTGGTGGTACTGATTGCCCCGGCAGCATCTTTGATGGTGTAGGTAAAAATATCATTTACGGTCTGACCATCAGCCAGCGCCTGCACCTGTGGCTTACTGTTATCCAGATGGTAGCTATAAGTACCATCAGCATTAATCACTACTGTACCGTAAAGCCCGTTAATAACCGCCCCGACACTACCACTGGCACTGCTATGCGAACCACTGCTGACACCGGTCACTTCTCTGTTATCACCCTGATCAACATCGGTATCGTTGGTCAGCACATTACCTCTGACAATACTGGTAGTATTGTTAATGCCTGAACCGGCGGTCTGCGTACCATCTTCTGTAACCGACGCGCTGTCTGCTACTGCAACAGGGGCATCGTTGGTACCGTGAATGGTCACCGTGACAACCTGCTCATCATAGGCGCCAAATTCATCGGTGACCCGTACCAGATACTGCTGCGTTACGCTCTCACCTTCTTTTAATCCTTGGGTGGCAGGCAAGCTGTTATCCAGTTGGTAACGCCATTCACCACTGCTGGGATCTAAAGTAAAGCTGCCGTAAGTATCACTATTGGCGCCCTGAATACTCCAGGTTAGTACCGCCCCGAAGTCGATATCTACAGCAGCTAACTGCCCACTGGCAACCGGTACTCCCGGTGCCGGAGTACCATCACGCAAATGGCCTGCCTCAACTACGGTTCCGGTTGCAATGCTGCCATCATTGGCAATTTCCGGAGAGTGATTAGTAACTGCATCATCTTCAAATCCTGCGAGCAGAGCTGCCGGTTCAATAAAAGAACTGAAGTTAAAACTGACGGGATCGATATTTTCAACAATACGGCTTAAACGGACAAATGAACCGCCACTGCTACCTTGTCCGCCTTCGATACCTGCTGCGGTCACTTCCAGTTGCTCCAGCAGATCGCCTTCCCCTTCCAGTAAGGCCAGAATATCATCAGCACTGTCACGTTGAATGGCATGCTCTGTTACATCACTATCCTGCGGTGTCAGGATATCAGGAGTTACCTGTAATTGCTGGTTTTCGCCCAGCAGAAAAAAGTCATCATCTCCCAGGCCAAGCTCAATAAAAGCTCCCGGAGCTGTTCGCAGCATATCTCCGGCATACAGATAGTCACCAGCAGCAACCGTCCGTGCTGCACCATTAGCTGTTATTACTGCTACTTCACCATCCGTTGCCGCAACTACCGCAATAACCTGACTCATATACATTCCTTATAAGCTGAGCACACTATCCATATTCGCTATATAATTTTTTACTGTTATACAGCCTATACAATATTCTTTTCAAAAAATACTGGACTGAAGTACAGGTATAACAAACTGCCTGATTGCATATTTTTAAATTAGAAATAATTGAATAAAATTCAGTTACTATGCTAAAGTCCTCACCGGGAATAAGGATATTCTCAGGCTTTATAACAAATAAAGCCATGGTAAGTACAAGGAGTACATGGACGTGAAAAATGTTTTTACTATTGCCGTTGCAGGTTTTCTGCTGTTTTTCTATACCAATTTATATGCTGCTACTGAAATAACTCTCGCTGAAGCAACTAAACGCGCTATTGAATCCAATCCTGAAGTTCAGGAAAAATGGCATATCTTTCTTGCCTCTGATTATGATATTGATGCAGCCCGCGCAGGTTATAAACCTGCTGTTGACCTCAATTCAGGTTATGGCTACCAGCGCCGTGACTATGGGCCAAACCGTGAATTTACCGGCGCTTATGCCGAGCTGTCACTTAACCAGATGCTGTATGACGGTTCTCATACCCGTAGTGAAGTAAAACGTTTTTCCCGCCTGCAACTGGTGCGCTATTTTGAATTACTGGATACCGTGGAAAATACTGCGCTGACAGCAATAAATGCCTATCAGGACGTCTTACGATTCCGGGAACTGGTCCGGCTGGCAGAAGAAAACTTATCCAAGCATGTTACGGTTTACCGCCAAATTGAAGAAAGCAGCAACGCGGGAGTTGCCCGCGCCGCAGATCTGGAACAGGTCAGCGGGCGTTTATCGCTGGCAGAATCTAATCTGATAGTAGAAATTGCCAACCTGCATGATGTCAGCGCCCGCTATTTAAGAATTATCGGCGAACTGCCCGCTGCACGCCTTACCCCGGCCATGTTGTACCAGCAACAGTTGCCGGCCTCAATTCAGCAGACACTGGAGCAGGCTTACCAGACAAACCCTTCTTATCATGCAGCCATTCGCAATATTCTGTCATCAGAAGCCGCGATAGGTACGGAAAAAGCAAACTTTAAACCCCGCCTGAACCTGACCGCCCGTTACGGGGTACAGAATTATGATGATCTGGGTTTTAAAAATGATCAGGCAGAAGGACGTGTCGGTATTGAGCTTCGCTATAACTTTTACAACGGCGGCCGCGATAAGGCTCTGCTGCGCCGGGCAGCTGAACAGGTTAACGTTGCCAAGGACTTACGCGACAAAGTCTGTCTTGATGTACGGCAGACATTACAAGTTGCCTTTAACGACACCCGTAAAATCAATGAGCAGTTACCCGTGCTGAACCAACACCGCTTATCATCCGATAAAGTCAGGACAGCCTATAAAGATCAGTTCGACATCGGCCAGCGCACTCTGCTGGATGTACTGGATGCCGAAAACGAATATTTCCAGGCCAGCCGGGCCTATTCCAACGCCACCTTTGATCTGAGCATGGCAGTCGCCAGAACCCTGACCGGTATGGGGCAACTACTGTCTGCTATCGAACTGGTCAGGGATGGTTTACCTACGCTGGCAGATCTTGACGCCCAGCCGATTGCTGTTGACCCGGCAACCGCCTGCCCTGCCTATGACCTCAATGAAACTATTACTGCCTTACGCGATGACGATGGTGATGGCGTAGCGAATTATCTGGATCACTGCCCGGACACGCCAGCCGGAGATCAGGTTGACCGTAAAGGCTGCTCAGTTTTTACCGCACAGGAAGTTAACGTTAGCCTGAATCTTCTGTTTGGCCATAACTCCGATATTGTCAGCCCGTCAGAAGAACCTGCTATCGCAGCTCTGGCAGATTACCTGCAACGCTACCCGGATACCAAAGTGGAAATTCAGGGCCATACCTCAGCCGTGGGAAAAGACTGGTACAACCGGCTATTGTCACAACGCAGAGCCGACGCTGTGGCCCGTATGCTTAACAACAAATACGGTGTTGCCACCAGCCGGATTACAGCAACCGGCTACGCTGCCGGACGGCTTAAAGTATCTGGTAATACTGAAGAAGCACACCGGCAAAACCGCCGTACTGAAGCCAGTATCACAGCGCTTTAATGATCAGCCCCGCGGTATTTCACCACGGGGACAGTCAGCAACAGTTATAACGGAACATAAGCGTGATAAAGCAGCAAGCAGAACAACATGGCGGCACCCTGACTGATTGTTTGTCAATTATTGCCGCAAGCCATCACAGAGCGTTTTCCAGAGAATCGGCAATAGCCGGATTACCACTGGTAAATGGCAGCCTTACCCCATCGATCTTTGAGCGGGCGGCTCATCGTGCAGGTTTCACCAGCCGGGTGGTAAACCGCACCCTACCCCAGATAAATTCTGATCTGCTACCGGTTATTCTGTTACTGCATAACCAGCAATGCTGTGTTTTAAACCGTATTAATGCCGAAGGCACCGCAGCCGAAGTCATTTATCCTGAGCTGAGTGATGCTGTAGTGACGCTGCCACTTGACGAGCTGGAGCAAAAATTCACTGGCCAGCTTATTTATTGCCGCCCGGAATTCCACTTCGATAAACGGGCACCGGTCAGTAAACGCCCGCAGGACAAACACTGGTTCTGGGGTGTTATAGCAGAAAGCCGCAGCCTGTATCGCGATATTTTGCTGGCAGCTGTGATGATTAATATTTTTGCAGTTGCTATGCCACTGTATATTATGAATATTTACGACCGGGTAGTGCCAAACCATGCCACAGATACCTTATGGGTACTTTCTGCCGGGGTAATACTGGCCTTGGTGGCTGATTTGGTATTGCGGCTGATGAGAAGCTGGTTTGTTGATTTAGCCGCCAGCCGGGCAGATATAAAACTGTCAGCGACGATAATGGAACGGGTACTGGGTATGAAAATGCAATACCGCCCTGAATCCACCGGCTCTTTCGTTGCCAATATTCAGTCATTTGAAGCTGTCCGCAGTTTTACCGGTTCACTGA
The DNA here is from genome assembly GCA_033792355.1 of Chromatiaceae bacterium AAb-1. Classification (GTDB taxonomy): domain Bacteria; phylum Pseudomonadota; class Gammaproteobacteria; order Enterobacterales; family Alteromonadaceae; genus Alishewanella. The sequence goes on along the minus strand of JARXRR010000013.1, from coordinate 15,045 downwards.
CGGTCATTGCTCTGGTCGACCTGCCTTTTGTGCTGTTATTTACGCTGATTATCGCGTTAATCAGTTGGCCCCTGGTGCTCCCCATTCTGGCCGGTACTGTCGCTATCGGGCTGTATGCCCTGATGGCTCAGCAGAAAATGCAGCGGCTGGCAGAAGCATCAATGCGGGCTGGCGCTATGCGTAATGCCACCCTGGTTGAAAGCTTATCTAATCTCGAAAACGTAAAAAGCTTTAATGCCCAGGGCAATATTCAGAGCGGCTGGGAAAAATCGACCATATTTATCAGCAGAACTGCTGCCAAAATGCGCTTTCTGTCTTCTTCGATCAGTAGCGGAGCCCTGCTGATGCAGCATCTGGTTGCTGTCATTATTATGATTACCGGAGTCTACCTGCTGATAGATGGCCAGTTGACTCAGGGCGGCCTGATTGGTGCTTATATGCTGTCTTCCAGAGCAATGGGGCCGATCAGCCAGGCGGTGGGCTTACTGGCTCAATACCATAATGCCGCCACCGCAATGCAGTCACTTAATGAAATAATGACCCGGCCAACAGAACGCCCGGCAGACAAGCACTGGATAAGCCGCCCGGTATTACGGGGCAATATCGAGTTTCGCCGCGCCAGCTTTAAATATCCCGGAGCTGACACGTCAGCGCTGTCAGATGTAAGCTTTAAAATTCATGCTGGTGAGCACGTTGCCATTATCGGCAAAAACGGCTCAGGAAAAAGTACCCTGGAGCGGCTAATTCTTGGGTTATACGAACCTGACAGCGGCGCGGTATTAGTAGACGGAGTTGATCTGCGCCAGCTCGATCCAACAGAACTACGGCGCAATATCGGTTATGTGCCGCAGGATATTTCGCTATTTTCCGGTTCACTGCACGACAACATTATTACCGCCGCCGGTCAGGTACGGGATGAACAGATTATCCGGGCAGCAGATATCAGTGGCCTGTTACCGTTTATCAACCGTCACCCGGCGGGTTTTAATATGCCCGTAGGTGAACATGGTCAGCTGTTATCAGGCGGCCAGCGTCAGGCAGTGGCTATTGCCAGAGCGGTGATCAACGACCCGCCAATCCTGCTGCTGGACGAACCCACCGGCGCACTGGACCATTCCAGTGAAGAACAGCTGAAGCAGAAGCTGGAACAATATGCTCCGGGAAAAACCATGATTATCATCACTCACCGCACATCATTACTGTCACTGGCAGAGCGTATTATCGTCATTGATAACGGCAAAATTGTTGCCGATGGCCAGAAAGAAGCCGTTATGGAAGCATTACGTCAGGGCCGGATCGGAGGTGCCAGCTAATGCCAGCAGACACTACTCCCCCAAAAACTGTTGAACAGCGCCGTTTTGAAAAGCTGGCAAAGCTGACCGTTATTCCGCCCAAAACCAATCTGCTGGAACGGCTATTCGGCCGCTGGTTAACACCGCCTCAGCACAATGACTGGCTGGTCGATGCTGAATGGGCCAGGATCCAGCAACAGCCCCTGAAAGCACGGATGCTGTTACACACCATCGCCATTACCCTGTTGCTGCTATTACTCTGGGCGGCATTTGCCCCTCTGGATGAAGTGGCCCGTGGTGACGGCAAAGTGATTCCATCGCAACAGTTACAGGTTATTCAGTCACTTGACGGCGGCATAGTCGAAGCCATTTACATCCGTGAAGGTCAGATTGTCGAAGCCGGTGATTTACTGCTGCGGATTGACCCCACCCGCTTTGTCGCCAACCTGCGGGAAAGCCGGGCCCAGTATCTGGCCCTTAGTGCAGAAGTCGCCCGGCTGCGGGCCCTGATTAACCGTACCGAACCCGTTTTTGCCGCAGAGCTGCAACAGCAGGCGCCTGATACTATCGCCCATGAGCTGCAACTTTACCACACCAGTCAGGAAGAACTTACCGAACAACAATCAGCCTTCCGGCATCAGCTGGAGCAACGTCAGCAGGACTTACACGAAGCTCAGGCCGCCCGGCGTCAGTACACGGCAACTCTGGCACTGAGCAGCAGGGAACTGGATGTTACCCGTCCGCTGTTACGCTCAGGCGCAGTATCTGATATTGATATCATCCGGCTGGAACGGGAAGTTGCCAACCTCAGTGGCGAGCTGAAAAAAACCGAGGCCAGCATTGCCAGAGCAGAAGCCGCAATTGCCGAAGCCCGTAATAAACTGCGCGAGTCTGAGCTGACTATGCTTAATCGCTGGCAGAATCAACTGTCAGAATCCCGCTCACGCCTTGAAGCCCTGACAGAGGCCGAAGCCGGTTTGGCTGACAAAGTCAGGCAAACCGAAATCAGAGCCCCGGTGCGCGGCACCATCCAGAGGCTGCATGTTAATACCCTGGGCGGGGTTATTACTCCCGGTCGCGATGTGCTGGAAATTATTCCGCTTGACGATCAACTGATTATCGAAGCCCGTATTCAGCCCAGGGATATCGCTTTTATCCGGCCCGGTCAGCCTGCCATGATAAAACTGACCGCCTACGATTTTGCCATCTATGGCGGCCTTGCGGCAGAAGTGCAGCATATCAGCGCTGACACTATTACCGACGAACGGGATAACACTTACTATCTGGTAAGGCTGAAAACCCATGCATCAGACGTATCCGGAAAACTGCTGATCATTCCCGGTATGACGACACAGGTCGATATTATTACCGGCAAAAAAACGGTGCTGGGCTATCTGCTGAAACCCATATTACGGGCAACGTCACAGGCGATGACGGAAAGATGAACCGCAGCCATCTGATATTTACAGCACAGCACTTTGTCAGCCCGCGCTGGCAATCCGCGATGCCGGACGCCGAACAACGCACCAGCCCGGACACCGGCACCGGCGAACAATATCAGCTGGTGTGGGTGTTAACCGGTATCCCTGACTGGCAGTCTGTTATCCGCCACTACCGGCAGCAAGGCAAACCGGTTATCGCAATGACCAGACACGGCAACATCGGTGAACTGCGGCAGGCATTAAGTGCGGGCGCTACCGGCTATATCGATGCCCTGGCCAGTACGGCTTTGCTGCAACAGGCCGGCAGCAGTGTAATGTCCGGCGCATTATGGCTGCCGGCCAGCCTGATTAATGGCATTATCAGCGTCCTTAGCGATGCTCTGCCATCAGCTCAGGCAACGCCGGATATTCTTGCTATACTCACCCGGCGGGAACAGGAAGTCACCCGGATTGTCTTAACCGGTTCCAGCAATAAACAGGTTGCCAGACAGCTGAATATCACCGAGCGAACCGTAAAAGAGCATCTCAGTTCAGTGTTTACCAAACTGAATGTCAGCGACAGATTACAGCTGATGCTTAAAGTCAGGGGTTAAACCGTGGGAGAAAAGTTATGTTTGTAAAACGGGATGCTAACGGCCAGATCGTCGGAGTCAGCCAGTTACAGGAAGAAGGCTATTCTGAAGAAGAAATTAACCCCAATTCACCGGAACTGATCAAATTTCTATACGGTAATCTGCCTGAAACCTCAGCCGCCATTTTCCGTAACTCAGACACTGAGATGATCCGGGTACTGGAAGATCTGCTTGATTTGCTTACGGCAAAAGGCATCATTCAGTTTACTGATATGCCTGAAGCTGCCCAGCAGAAAGTACTTTCCCGCCAGTCTATCCGTAAACGGATCAACGGGCTTAATCTGTTATCCGACAACCCGGATGAAGAAACGATCAATCTGCGCTGAGCGGCTAAAACCAGAGTGTGCCGCTACTGCATTCTGACCGCCGGCCCGGTTACGGCATCAAGCCCCAGCAGTTGCAACTGCTCTGTAGTTTGCTGCCCGGACACCCCTTCAGCAATCATCTGTAACCCGATAGAATGCCCCAGGGTACACAGCCCCTGCACAAACATCCGGTGATCCTGCTCTGTAACCTGTAAGCCGCGGATTAACGCGGCATCCAGTTTCATGTAGTCAAGACCAGTTGTCTGCAATGCCGTAAAAATATCAACATGATTTCCGGCAGCCTGTAACCCGAGTTTGCAGCCTGCCGCTTTTGCCTTAACCGCAAAGGCCCTGAATAATGACAACTCAGACATAACAGCCTGTTCGTTAAACTCCAGCCACAGATAAGCCGTTTCAGCCCGGTGTTCTGTCAGTAATTCTTCCAGTTGATTACGCCAATGCGCATCTTTTAATGTTTCAACTGACAGATTAACCGCTATCGCGGTTATCGCATCAGTATCTGACAACTCCTGCAGCACCTGCCTGATAACCGCGATATCCAGCCGGGGCAATAATCCCAGTCGTCGTGCCCATGCGATAAAATATCCGGCGCTGCGTACTTCACCGGCCAGCATTAAACGCACCATAGCTTCCTGATGCAACAAAGTGCCATCCATTTTAATGACCGGATAATATTGCAGTTGTAACTGCGAAGGCTGCATAGCATCTGCCAGTGCAGTACGCCACTGTTCAGCGCTGGAAAACACCACCCGCTCTGCCGGGGCACCTTGCACATATAGCTCTGAGCAGGTTATTTCACGATGTTCTGCTACCGCAAGCAGGTTGTCGAGGCGGGCCATAACGTCAGTTCTGTTCTCATGGCTGTAAAAGTAAGTTCCGGCCACCGGAAAGCTGAGCAGGCAGACGTCCTGGTAACGTTGCGACAAAGCTTGCAGCTGCTGCTCCAGTGCAATACTGCATTGCCATAAACTATTATGATTAGTCAGCAGTAAGGTAAAATCGGTGCCATTCAGCCGTCCGGCATTTGCCTGGGTAAAAGAATCCTGCATTTTGCCGATCAGATGCCGTAGTATTGCGGCAATTTCCTGTAACAGCGCATCCGTCTTCTGATGCCCCAGTTGCTGATTTACCCGTTTTAAATCAGTTACTCTGATCAGGAATAACGCATGCCGGGCAGCGCTGTCCTTACTGCCGAGGGTTGCATCCAGAATATTCAGAAAATATTCCCGGTTCGCCAGGGCAGTTAATGCGTCATGCTGATAGCGGTGGCGGATTTCTGCCAGACGCCCGCTTTCAGTCTCCAGCATTTGCCGCACTTTGTCTGACAACGTATTCATGGCCCGCACTACCTGTCTGAATTCACAGGTGGCGGGCTCTGCGGAACTGATAAAGCGCTGCTGGCCTATTGCTTCAGCCTGTACAACCACATTATGCAGCGGCCGGATAATCCATTTCAGTAGCAGGCTGCCGCCAATACCCGCCAGTATTACCACCAACAGACACCAGAAAAACAACCGGACAGAGCTTTGCCACAATGCGTGGTACACAAAACGGTTGTGGCTTTCCACATATAAGGTGCCAAACTGGTGCCAGTTATCCTGCACCTGCGCTATGCCTGGTTCTACCTGTAACGGCATCAACCGGATAAACCACGATGGCACACCGGATATCGCCTCACCTTCATCGCTCTTTTGCAAATAAATCCGGCCATCGGGCTTTACCAGTGTAATACGCTGATAATGGCCGGTATCAAACTGGGCAGCAATCATCAGCTCCAGCAGTACCGGATCTTTCTCCAGTTGCGACATGGATAAAGCCAGTACACTGGCGTTATCTATATTTTTCAGGCGTAACTGCTCAGCAAAATACTGCCTGGTCGAATAACTGTTAATCAGCAGGCTACTGACAAATACTCCTGAAATCAGCATAACAACAGCAATCCATAACTGTTTAATCAATGACATGAGTTACCTTTCCTTGTTATTGCTATCTTTGTTGCCACACTATCCCTTCCTGCTGCATCCTTTCCAGTACGTCCCGCCAGCGCGACAGGCGGGATACCGGGCTGGCAGCCGCAGGCTGGTTACCGGTGTGTCCGGCCCATAAACCTTCGCTGTTAAAACTGAAGACCGGCGCCAGATCCGGCCGCTCTGATGCCGGTAATACAGAAGATACCAGACTATCCAGAATAAGGGGTTCTGCATCCGGCCCGGCATAATATCCCAGCACCATATGTGCCACCGACTGCGTGCTATGCTCACCTCCGGTTCTGGCCCTGACATAAATCAGCCGTAATTTCTGATCACTGATCCCGGCATAACGCAGGCTGGCATATTTGGCGATGGCATAGTCTTCACAATCCCCCATACCTTTACCAAGGGTTTCCAGCGGCGTCGCCCAGTAATCTTCAGTTCCCCACAGGGCCAGATCACTTTTATAACGAAGATGCTGCTGGAAAAACTGATTTACCCTGAGGAGTTTTTCCTGCTCTGATAACAATGCCAGATTATGCAGCATCGTTTCCCATTGCTCAGCAACCAAACGGCGCTCCGGCCCGTAACGGGCCTGCATTTGCTGGTGAAAAATACTGAAGTTGATCTGGTAATAGCTTATGGCAATAAAAGGGGTGAACAACAGGCAGCAGCAGAGCAGTATCAGCTTCCGCTTACAGGAGAATAACGGTGGTTCCCTGTGCCCTGCGGCACCAATTTTCAGTGGCATGACGCGCTCATTCCGTAACTGCGCCTATATCAATAACAGCGGGTTTATTCTTCCGATGCTGTCCAGTCTACCCAACTGCGGGTCATGGCATAAACCCCGTAGCTGAAGAATTCAGCCAGTAGCTTACTGTAAAAATCATAATTCGTCAGATTTACCGTTAAAAAACAATTCAGATTACAATTTACGGCCCGGAAAGTCTGGGTACTGGCCGCCCTGACCTCACCATTCAACTGATGAAACGCCAGTAAACGCCCTGCCCGCCAGCCATGATAGTCGCTGGTAATTACCGTCACCGGCCGGTCAGGCGGCAACATAGCTGCCAGATGGTAAAACTCCTGATACGTGTTATCACCGCCGTTAAAACAGGTCAGCCGGGCCTGGGCATAACGCTGCTGCACATAATCGACATAGGGTTCACAGTAACGGGTGGTAATCACTACCTCCTGCTCAGAGTCAGCTGTCAGTAACTGCCCCAGCTGATCAAGCCGGCTTCTGGCGCAGGCCGGTAACTGGCTGGCTGAACCGCCGCATCCCAGCACCACCATCACAGATTCAGTATCTGCCGCAGCCTGCGCCGCTGATATCTGTGCGGATGACACTTGCGGAGCCTGATACCAGCTACGGAGCTGATTAGCCAGATAACTGTTTCCCAGCAGATAAAACCAGGCAAACAGTAACCAGAGCCCTTTTTTACGATAGGCAACACAGGCAATAAATAATCCGATCAGAAACAGATTCTGGGGATAGAAAAAAGGCTCAAGCAGATCTTTCATGTTCCCTCCGTGGTCCGGTGGTACTAATCAGCATGGCATTTGCCATCGCCCACGGCAGCCAAAGCATCCCGGAGGTCATGACATGCCCCGCCAATGATGACACCAGCAACAGTAACAGGTTCAGTAACAGCATCACCCGACCGGCCGCAGCATAACGCTGTTGCCAGGCCGCATAAAAAAAGCGGCCAAATGTCAGTATAAAAACAACCACGCCGGTAATGCCGAAAAAAATCATCAGATCAAACCAGTCCAGTTCAGCAAAGTACTTTTTCAGGTACAGCCGGATACCGGCAACACCGACACCGAACAACCGGTGCAGCTCACTGTAATGCTCTTCGCTAACCTGCCACAGCCGGCTGGCATATAAATCGCGTGACGACAGCAGAATACCGCTCAGCCCCTGCTGCTGGTAAACAAATTGCAGTTTGTCGTAAATACCCAGCATTCTCAGCAGCATTTCTGCGTTAAGAATAACCAGCAATAACACTACCCCGGCCAGTATCAGAGCCAGCAGCACGCTTTTACGGTGAGCCCGCCAGCTACTTAAAGGCAAAGCCAGTAACGGAATCGCCACAATCAGAATAACCGTACCGAACAGGCCGGTTTTGGTCAGCAGCAGCAATGCACACAACAGCGACAAGCCACTGATCAGCAGATAATAATAAAGATACTGCTGCTGCCGGCAGTACAATAACAGATAGGCCGTCAGCACCAGTAATAACGCCGATAATTCATTGGTCGAGTAGAAAAACCCTTTGACGCCAAGAAAAGACTGCTCAACATCATCCATCGGCTGATAGGCGGTATAACCTATTCCCCCCAGCCCCAGCAGCATATTCAGCAGTACAATCAGATAGCTGTATAGCATGATTCTGTGCAGTAGCAGCTTTGCCTGTTGCGGATATAACTGAAACAACCTCAGGCCATAACAAAATGCCAGCAGTGGTGTCAGCAGCTTCAGCGCCAGTTGCAAATCCTGCAACAGATAAGGATGCCCGGTCAGCCGGTAGGTCCATAAAGGACCGATACATAATACTACCCCGGCAGCAGCCAGACCAGCCAGCCAGCGCGGGCTCAGCTGCAGCAAACGACAGCAGATAACCAGCAGTAACAAAGACTTATAAAGAACCGATACCCCATAGCTGTCACCGGTAGCCAGCAGCAAAGCACCGTTAACGGAATCTGCCAGCAGCAACCACGGCAGCAGTAAAACCAGCAGTTTATCGCCGATAGTTAAAGCCGGCGACGCACGATACGAACCGGCAGGCATCACCGCAGCCATTATTTTTTAAACAACCCGCTCAGCCCCTTGCTGAACAACCGGATACGCCAGCGGCTAAGTAAAGCCAGCTTCTGCTTCAGGTAATATCGCCATTTCAGTTTTACCAGCCCGTAACGGCTAAGCTGTAAAAGCTGGGTTAACGATAATGGCTTTTGCTCCATCATCATGCGGTAAAACATCTGATTCTGCAGATTACGCTCAGACATCAGCGCCCGGTGTTTGGCGACAAATTGCTTATGTGCATCCAGCCGTTTCGGCGAATTAGTAATACGCCCCAGTTCGTGCCCTACGTTCACTTTATAACTGGCATCGCCAATCCGTAATGCCGGACCATAAGCCAGCACCACCCTGACCCACATATCGTAATCCTGAAAGGCCGCCAGCCCCTGATCAAAACCTTTTAATGCCAGCATCCGCTCACGCTTCACCAGCGCCTGGTTAGACAGGGTATGTAAATCCAGCAGTTCGCTCAGCCCTACCACTTTCTGCTCGGCATACAGCGTTTTTCTGACAGTGCCGTAATCCCAGATATAAGCAGAGCAGACACAGCTGTATTTATCATCCCAGGCAGCATAAAGTGAACTTAACCGATGGGGCAGGAATTCGTCGTCATCATCAATACCTGTTACAAATTCGCCACGGGCTTCTGTAATGGCACGATTGCGGGCGGCACACGCCCCCTGCCCTGGGTTTTGCCGGAAAAAGCGTACCCGGTCATCATTGATATATTTGTTAGTCAGTACCGTCCAGGTATTATCTGTGGATGCGTCATCCACCACCAGTAACTCCAGATTCGGATAATCCTGTGCCAGTACAGACTCAATCGCCCTTACTGCCATCTCTACCCGGTTGTAGGTTGGCATATAAACGCTGATTAACGGCATAGACTGCTCATTCCTGCTCTGATTGTTCATGGTATTACTCCTTTCAACATAAACTGCCGTTAAATTTTTCCGGTCCAGTACCACCACAGGTACTTCAGCAGGCCCAACTGACGGCCAATTCTGCTGGGCTGGGAAGCTAAACGATAAGCCCATTCCAGATTCAGTTTACACCACAGTTCCGGAGCCCGTTTAACATTACCGGTAAACACATCGTAAGTACCGCCAACGCCCATATAGTAACAATCAGGATGCTGTGCCCGGATACGCTGGATCAGCAACTCCTGTTTAGGCGAGCCCATCGCCACACTGACAATTTTCGCCCCGCTGCCGCTGATTTGCGCAATTAACGCGGCTTCATCACTGAAATAACCATCTACTGCGCCAACAACCTGTACCCCCTGAGCCAGCAGTTTTTCCCGGGTCTGGTTCAGAACGTCCGGTTTTGCCCCGACAATAAATACCGGTACCTTATAGGTGGCAGCACGTTTCATCAGTTCCTGCCATAACTCACAGCCGGGAATGCGCTGTACTGCCCGTTGCAGGCGTTTTCGCATTACCTTTACCACGCCGATACCATCAGCATAACGAATGTCTGCCTGCTGAATAACCGCATTAATCTGCTCGTTACGCATAGCTGTCAGGACTTTTTCCGGATTAATGGCAATGGCTGAACCGGCAAAAACCTTACCCTGCTCATCAATAATAAAACTCAGCAATTGCTCCATATCGCGAAAAGCCGATACTTTTACCGGCCCTACAGCCACTTCTGTAATGCCATTTAATGGCGATGTTGTTGATGCTGAATTGATATCTGTCATGCAGTAACTCTCTTATAAATCTGTTGCAGTGCTGTCACGATATTCGGTAACAGATACTGTTCTGCTGTGGCTCTGGCAGCCAGTTGCATTTGCTGATACTCCGCATCCGGCAGTTGCCAGATGGTCTGGACAGCCTGAACCATAACCCGGGCCTGTGCGGTTTCATCCTGCAACTGCGGTACCAGCATGCCCTGCTGTGGCATAATCTGCTCCAGCGAGCCGTCGGTTTCGGTTGCCACCACCGGGGTATAACAAGCCATTGCTTCTGTCATCACCAGGCCAAACGACTCTTTACGCGATAAACTGATAAAGCATTTTGCCTGCCGGTACAGTTGTTTTAAACCTTCGGCGGTTTGCGGCCCGGCCAGTTCAACCAGCGGATAAGCCTTTACCGCCTGTTGCAGTTTGGCATGCCAGTTACCGGCGCCGGCAATCACAATCCGCTTTCCGTCAAGTGCCGGCAGCATCGCTATCAGCCGGTCCATACCTTTATTATGGTCAAGCGTTCCGGCATACAACAAATCAATCGTTTTTTCAGACCGGCTGAGTCTGGCAACATCGGTATAAATACCGGAAATTCCCGCTGATAATACCGTACTGTCAGAAACCTGCGGTATAAAATGTGCTTTCAGCTTACTGCTGCTGAAAATCCAGTAATCGACCTTAGCCGCACACCAGCAATAGATTTTTCCCGGTGGCTGATATTTATAAATATCACTGCCATGACAGGTCACCACAATTTTAGCTGCCGGGTTACGACACCATTGATACAACAGTGCCAGCCAGATCGTCGGATAAAAAAAATGTACATGCAGCAGGTCAAATTTTTTACGGCGTAACATAAAACGCCAGAAAAAATCTGCTATAAACACAGGATATTTGAATAATCTGTTCAGGCGGGAGTCATTGTGCCAGCGCATAAAATGATATTCGGGCGCTAACGGAGATAAAGCATCAACCTGCTGCTGTACAAACAGCCCCTGAAAAGGAGTAGCCGGCTTTGGTCCCATATTACTGATGATCAGAATATTGCTGTGATGTTGTTGCACGCTGAACTTATTTCCCTAAAAAACACCTGAAAGGTTACAATACTTGTTGTAGCTGAAAAAAACACTTATTTTATAGTCCGTTAAGACTGTCAGCTTTATTTTTCACCGACATGGACCGGTAATATCCGGTAAATTAACAAGATTAACTGACGCCAGGCTGAATACCCGCGTGGCTAAGTGAAATATGGAAATTCAATGTCAGAACAAATATTTTTTTATACCAGTGCTGTTATAACGACTTTATTGGCAATTATGCTGTTATATCCATTATCTGTCCGGGCCGGACTGGTAGATATTCCAAGGGGCCGGAAACAACACCAGGGGGCTGTACCTCTTATCGGTGGCATATCGGTGTTCTGCGGATTAGCGATCAGCCTCAGTTTATTCGGCGCACCGCAACTTCATCCGTTTTATTATCTGGCCTGTAGCGGTGCTATTGTGATACTGGGCGTTTTTGATGATTATCTGGATCTCAGTGTCAAACTGCGGCTGGCCGTACAGTTACTAACGGCTCTGGCAATGGTCTGGAGCCTCGATCTGCATATTGCCAGCCTGGGCAATCTATTCGGGCTCGGTCAACTGGAACTGGGGCCGCTGGGTATTCCATTCACCCTGCTGGCCGTTATTGCAGCGATTAATGCCTTTAATATGACAGACGGTATTGACGGGCTGGCGGGTATGTTAAGCCTGGTCAGTTTTATTACTATCAGCATTTTTATGCTGCTATGGGGACAACGTGAGTTTGCAACGCTGGCATTGGTTATCGTTGCAGCGCTGTTGCCTTATCTGGCATTTAATCTGAAACTTATCCCCGGTAAAAAAATCTTTATGGGCGATGCCGGCAGTATGCTGATTGGCCTGTCAGTTATCTGGTTGCTGGTACTGGGAACCCAGAGTGAAAGCGCCAGCTTTCGCCCGGTAACGGCACTATGGATTATCGCTATTCCGCTGATGGACATGATTGCCATCATGGTACGCCGTATCGCTAAAGGACAATCGCCTTTTATGGCTGACCGCGAACACCTGCATCATATCTCTTTGCGTATGGGGTTAAGCTCTGCCGAATCGCTGCTGTTTATTACGTCACTGGCTTGTATTTTCGCCTGTATCGGCATTATTGGTGAATATCTGCTGGTTCCGGAAGTTGTTATGCTGCTGCTGTTCATCCTGGCATTCGTCACTTATTTACTGATTCTGCAGAATATCTGGCGCATTATTTCCTGGTTCCGGCAGCGCAGGAGAAAAACATTTTGAAGCTGATAAAAAAACTGCTGCTGGCCCGGGCAACTGCGATGCTGGGCGATAAACTGGTCAAACTGGCCGCCGGAGCGGTACTGACCATTTTTGTTGCCCGTTTGCTGGGTGCATCTGAACTGGGTATCTATTCTATCGTAATGGCCTGGAGTGCCTTTCTGGTACCGTTATCCAGTATGGGGCTGAATAATATCGTGGTGCGCCGGATGCAACAGCAACCGGCAGGACACCAGGCAATGACCCTGCTTTATACTGCTGTCAGCATTCGTCTGTTTCTGGGGTTACTGTGCGGTGGCATAATGCTGCTGGCATTCTGGTTACTGTACCCCGATATGTTCGAAGGCAATACCGCTGTTGCTATACCGGTACTGTTTTTACTGCAAAGTTTCTTCGGGTTTCTGCTGTTCGAGTTCTACCTTAACTATCAGGGCTCTTTTCGTAGTGCGGCTTATGCAAAATCAGCTATTTCACTGCTTAGCTTTGCGGTAAAACTGATACTGCTCTACAGCGGTTTTGGTATTGCCAGCCTGTTATTGCTAACCGGACTGGAGTTTCTGGTCGTCGGGCTTTGTCAGTACTGGCTGTACCACGTTAAGCATAAACCCTTTGCTGAAGGTGAAAACCGCTGGCCAGCCTGGCATCCCCGCTGGTTTAACTGGCAACAGGCTAAAATGCTGCTGAGCCGTTCATCCTGGTTATGGATATCCGGTATTGTGTCGGTTATCTACCTGAAAATTGATATTGTGATGATTGGCTCAATGCTGGATAACGAACAAGCCGGTATCTATGCTGCAGCCAGCCGTTTATCTGAGCTGTGGTATGTTTTCCCTGCGACACTGGCTGCCAGGTATTACCCGGATATGCTACAGGCCTACCAGAAAAGCTGGCCGGCCTATTTACTTAAACTGCGCCGCTTTGCACTGATGTTTTTCTTTACTGCACTGGCAATTGCGCTGGTTATGTCATTATGCGCGCCATTTATTATTCAGTTACTGTTTGGTGAAAACTTCAGCTCAGCCGTTGATGTTCTGCGTATTCATATCTGGGCCGGCTGTTTTATCTTTGTCAGATATTTAATCAGTCAGCATCTGGTAATCACCGAACAGGAACCGCTGTCACTGCTAAGTCATGGTATTGGTGCCATACTGAACGTATTACTTAATCTGTGGTGGATCCCCACTATGGGTATTGTCGGCGCAGCCTGGGCAACGCTGGTATCCTATGCTTACGCCTCTTTCTTCTTTTTATTTTTATCCGGTTCTACCCGGCGGCACTTGTGGCAACTGCTTACGGTGCGCCGGGGTCACACCGAATAACCTGCAGGTAATGTTATGACTAAACCGCTGTTTGTTGAAATTAAAGGCGTGCAATTCAGAAATAAAGGCGCCTACCTTATGCTGCTGGCCTGTCTTGAAGGCTTAAAGAAACTGCCAGCCACAGAGCTGGTATTATCTCCCGGCCCAAACCTGCCCTACCCGGAACGGGCAAAGCTTGGTGCATGGCAAAAGCTTTCCTTTCGCCGGAAAAGTCTGGATCTCACCCCATTATTCGGCAAACTGCCGGCACCGGTACAAAACCTTTTTGCCCGCTACGGCATTGTAACCGAGCGACAGGTTGATCTGGTGCTGGAAGCCAGCGGTTTTGCCTATGGTGATCAATGGCCACTGCGCTTTTTGCAAAATACCGCCAAGGAAGTGGTTCGCTTTGGCAAAGCCGGTAAACCTTTTATTTTTATGCCACAGGCATTCGGGCCTTTTACCTCAGAACACAGCAAAGCCGCCATGCGTGATATTATTCAGCATGCCCGGCTGATTTTTGTACGTGACCCGGTATCATTACAACATCTGCAAAGCTGTGTCAGCAAACTGCCCGATTCTGTTATCCTGACGCCTGACTTCACCGTTGGCATTACCGCTACCACCACGGCTGAGCTACCTGCGGCACAGTCTCCTTACGCCGCTCTTATTCCAAACAGTAAAGTCGTATCCAAATACAATCATGCCAATGCTGAAAAAGAACGCAGTAACTATGTTGCCGCCTTTGCCGCCGCCGCTAATAAACTTCATGCCGATGGCATACATTGTGTACTGGTAAACCATGAAGGAAAAGAAGACGCACTGCTTTGTGATGAAATAGCCGCGCTCGCCCCATGTCAGATTATTCACTCAGAAGATCCGCTGGCAGTTAAAGCATTTATCGGTAATGCCCAGCTGGCTATCAGCTCCCGTTTTCACGGTGCCGTTAATGCGCTAAGCCAGGGAGTTCCCTGTATTGCCACCAGTTGGAGCCATAAATATCATGCCATGATGACCGATTTCGGCATGGGTGATTACTGTGTGGAAAAACTCAGCAGTGACAGCTTACTGACCAGCCTGCAGCAATTACTTGAAAATAAAACCACCCTGGCAAAACAAGTCAGCCACAATGCTGCTGAACTTAAACAAAAAAACGCAGCTATGTGGCAACGTTTATATCAGGAAATTCACTGAGTTTTTTCATATCAGGCGGTAAATATGTTTACCGCTTTCTGTTCTTTTAATCCCCGATATTCACTGTGTAACACGCTTAAAAC
>JARXRR010000148.1:0-1166 GCA_033792355.1 Chromatiaceae bacterium AAb-1 | reverse complement strand
GACCCACCTGATTCCATTCCGAACTCAGAAGTGAAACGCAGCTGCGACGATGGTAGTGTGGCATTCGCCATGCGAGAGTAGTTCACCGCCAGGCGCCTAATAAGTCAGGAAGCCCCGCTCGTAAGAGTTGGGGCTTTTTTGCTTTATATTGCCTTGTATGTTGCCTGGTTATTAGAGACTAAGATAATTAATACTTGATATCTGCGAAAAGTTATGTAGCAGGAGGGATACAGTGGGATGACGTATACCAGAATATGAAACGGTATTTCATAATATAAAACTTTAAATCCTCACTTATTTACTTCAGAATCATTTTATTATTCTTTTTGGAGGTTCTACTCTTGGACTGCATCTGGGATTTTCTTTCAAATCATTACCAAATTATCACTAGCCTCACTGGTATGATCATGGCGCTATGCGCACTTGGTTTGACTATATGGCAAACGAGGGTTACGAGAAAGCATAACCGACTGTCTGTAAAACCTTACTTAAATACCGAAAGGCTTATTAAGCACAATCCAACGATCCTTACTGTTAATCTGGTTAATAATGGGCTAGGGCCAGCCACAATTGATAAGTTTGAATTTTGTTTAAGGGATGGTTCTCCTCTACCAGATTCGGGAGATGTAAGTTTACTTCATACTATGGAGTCGTATTTTCCTGAACATGCCGCTCATATTATGACATTCTACATGCGCCCGAATTACGCAATCGTTGCAGGTGAAAAAAAGGTATTGTTAGAGATGGTTTTTAAATGTGAATCGCCACCTTCAGAAGATTTTATAGATGCCCAGCTTAAAAAGGTAAGGCTGATAGTGAAGTACAAATCTATTTATAAAGAAGTATTTGAGTACGATTCCATTCGCGACCAAAAATGAATAACTTGAGTTCTGCTCCCGATTTTTACTTGTTCAGCACCGGATACACCAGCATTCAGGCGTACATTGCGATCTGACTTAGATTTCGTTAATTTCAAAATTCTTGTGAAAATCCATATTGACTTTGAGTGTTGCAAAGAGCATTTATATCTTGTGCCGAATTCACGGCTACTTAATTGATACAGGAATATTAAAACTGCGGTTATAAATTACATGGGTACTATGATAGGGATAATTAAGCATGAAAGTTATATCTTTTTTTAACCACAAAAGTGGTGTAAGTAAGAC